>NZ_JBLXXQ010000001.1:0-798899 GCF_048512965.1 Rothia sp. P5764
CTTTTCCTCCGCCCGGCCGGAGGGCAGTGAGGGGGCGGGCCCTCCCGCTTCGCTCGTGGGCCGCCCCCGCCTCTTTCTGTGAGATCTGCTCTGGTGCAGGTATCACACTGTCAGGTGCTTAGTAGGGTATCTGCCCACCCATGAGGTGCGGGCATAGCGGTAAGGCAAGCTGGCTGGGGGCTGGCCCGAATCGCCCTGTGGGCGCTAGCGAACCGGGTCAGAGGGAGGCTTGCCGACGCTATGTCCGCGCCCCAAAGCACGGGCTAGGCGCTCAGCCACTTCTGCAAGGCCAAGTAGCAGGCTCTTACCTCTGATGCTTTGACGTGCTCGTTATCGGTGTGGGCCAGTAGGGCGTCGCCGGGGCCGAAGTTGACTGCTGGGATTCCGATGTCGCTAAAGCGGGCTACATCGGTCCAGCCATACTTGGGCTTGGGCTCCTGCCCAACGGACTCAATCAGTGAGCGTGACATGGGGGCGTCCAAGCCCGGGCGGGCCGCCGATGACAGATCAACAAAGTCTAGTTGGTAGCCCTCAAAAACCTGGTGCAGGTGGGCAACAGCTTCCTCTAGGGTCTTGTTGGGGGCAAAGCGGTAGTTGATGTGGACACCGGCTTGGTCTGGGATAACGTTGCCTGCCACGCCACCTGAGATCTGAACGGCATTCAGGCCCTCTCGGTAGGCTAGGCCTTCAACTTCGTAGGTGGCAGGTTGGTAGGCGGCAAGACGGCCCAGCACATCAGCCATCTTATGGATAGCGTTCACGCCCTTCCAGGAGCGGCCTGAGTGGGCGGCTAACCCTGCGGTGCGGATCCAGAAGCGGATGGTGCCGTTACAGCCGCCTTCGATGGTTCCGTCGGTGGGTTCCAGCAGCACCGCAAAAGCGGCATCGGTGAGCAGTTGACGGTGGTTCCGCATGAGCCGGGCCAGGCCAGATAGTTCAGAGGCGACTTCTTCGTGGTCGTAGAAGACATAGGTGATGTCGTAGCGGGGGTTCTCTAGGCTGGCGGCTAGCGCTAGCTGGACAGCTACCCCGCCTTTCATATCCACCGCCCCGCGACCGTAGAGCAGGCGCTCGCCGTCTTCCTTGACCCAGGTGGCGGGGACGGTACCGGCTGAACCCTCGGTGGCTGGCAGGGGCACGGTGTCCAGGTGCCCGGCTAGGACGATTCGTTCGGCCCGCCCCAGGTTGGTGCGGGCTATGATGGCATCACCATCGCGGGTGATTTCTAGTCCCTCACAGGTGTTCAGGGCGGCTTCGACTGTATCTGCCAGTCGCGTTTCGCTGCCCGATACCGAGAAAATGTTGAGTAGGTCGGCGGTGAGATCTTCAACTGGCTGGGTGAGGTCAAGGGTTGCGGGGCCAAAGTGGGCAAAAGATTCGGCGGTGTCAGTGTGGGTGCTCATGCCCTCTACATTACAAGCAGTCCCAGCATCTAAGCACAAATTACGTAGGGCACCTGCCCTTTTCGTACACTAGAGGTATGACTGAAAATAACACCCGCGTAGCATCAGGCCTGGGCCTGGCTACAGTTGTAGCCTCCGGCGAAAATGAAGGCACTGTCCTCGATGTCTGGTACCCCGCTCCCAGCTTGACCGAAACCCCTGACCAGAGCTTTGCTGCTGAGCTAGAAGCCCTGGTTGAGGCCGATGAGGACCGTAACGTCGTCCGTGAACTGGTCAACGTCACAATCAACCTGGACGAGGCTCCTGCCAACGCAGCCGACGCCTACCTACGCCTGCACTTGCTCTCGCACACTCTAGTAGCACCCAACACCATCAATCTTGAAGGGCTGTTTGGCAAGCTCGCTAACGTTGCTTGGACTAATTTTGGTCCCGTCCTGGCCAGCGAATTCACTGTGGCTTCTTTGAAGCTCCGCCGCCGTGGCGCCCTGGTTGTTACTCACCTTGATAAGTTCCCCCGCATGATTGACTATGTTGTTCCTGCCGGTGTTCGCATTGGTGACGCTGACCGAGTCCGTCTGGGCGCTCACCTGGCTCCCGGTACCACCGTCATGCACGAGGGCTTTGTGAACTTCAATGCCGGTACCCTGGGTGAGTCTATGGTTGAAGGCCGCATCTCGCAGGGCGTCGTCATTGGCAACGGCACCGACATCGGTGGTGGCGCGTCAACCATGGGCACTCTGTCCGGTGGCGGTACCCAGCGTGTTGCTATCGGCGAGCGCTCCTTACTCGGCGCTGAGGCCGGTATCGGTATCGCCCTGGGCGATGACTGTGTGGTTGAGGCTGGCCTGTATATAACTGCAGGTTCCCGCGTAACCGTACTCAACCCCGGTGATGAGCCACGGGTTGTTAAGGCCTTGGAGCTCTCCGGTGCCAATAGCCTGCTCTTCCGCCGTAACTCGGTGTCCGGTGCTATTGAGGTTCTGCCCCGCGCTGGCAAGACCGTTGAGCTGAACTCTGAGCTGCACGCCAACTAATTAAAGGCAAGTGACCTGATCTGTTGCCCTCCCTAGAGCTAGCTGCCCTGGGGAGGGCAGTTTTCTGTCTAACCAGGAGAAATAGGGGGCTGGAAGCTGGATAGCAGGTATGCTGGAAATTGAACTCAATCCATCTTTTAGGGGAAAATGTGAAAATTCTAGTTACCGGCGGTGCAGGCTACATCGGTTCGCACACCGTCCTTGAGCTTCTGGAAGCCGGCCACGAGGTCACCGTCATGGACAACCTCTCCAACTCGTCCATGGAATCGCTGGCTCGCGTTGAAGAGCTGGCCGGCAAAACCGTTGAGTTCCGCAAGGTTGACCTGCTTGACCTGCCCGAGATGAAGCAGCTTTTCAACCTGGTTAAGCCCGATGCTGTCATCCACTTTGCAGGTCTCAAAGCTGTTGGCGAATCCGCCGAGAAGCCCCTCTGGTACTACCAGACCAACGTTGCAGGTACCCTCAACCTGCTCTACGCTATGGAGGAGGCCGGGTGTCACTCCATCGTCTTCTCTTCCTCCGCCACCGTGTACGGTGAGCCTGAGTCAATGCCGCTGACCGAGAAAATCAATATGGATGCCCAGTCCTGCTACGGCCGGACCAAGGAGCACATCGAGGACATGCTGGTTGACCTGGCGGCTTCTGACCCTAAATGGAACATCGCCTTGCTCCGCTACTTTAACCCCGTTGGTGCCCATGAGTCAGGCCGTATCGGTGAGGACCCCGCTGGTATTCCCAATAATCTTGTACCGTTTATTGCCCAGGTTGCTGTGGGTCGCCGCGAGTACCTGAACGTCTTTGGTAATGACTACCCCACCGTCGATGGCACTGGCGTACGCGACTACATTCACGTGGTCGATCTGGCCGATGGTCATCTGAAGGCGCTGGACTACATCACAAGTCACGGTGGCCTGCACACCTGGAACCTGGGTACTGGCAACGGCTACTCGGTACTTGAGGTTCTGCACGCTTTTGAGAAGGCCGCTGGTAAGGAACTGCCCTACAAGATTGTGGACCGTCGCCCTGGCGATGTCGCGGTATCTTATGCTGACCCGTCCGCCGCCCTGGCTGACCTAGGCTGGAGCGCTACCCGCGACATTGAGACCATGGTGCGCGATCACTGGAACTGGCAGAAGAACAACCCGAATGGGTACGAAGCGTAGCGAGTATCTTTCGTGAAGAAATTGCCAACGATTTGGCAATTTTAGAAAGCGCGCACAGCGCGGGACAGAAACGTAGCCAGTATTCCGTGAGCTGGTGAGATCCTAGCTCGTGGTGCGTAAACCTTAGAAGGCCCCTTTCTACTGTGCAGAGAGGGGCTTCTTCCTTAGGTTCCTGAGAGAAAAAGAGACGATGGCAGCCGAAGACTTTGAACTGATTGACCATACCCAGCGCCTTAAGTTCCGCTATCGGGTAGGTGCCCTTCTGGTCCGTGACGGTAAGTTGCTCATGACTTCATCACCCGGTGCGGGTTACTACTGGACGCTCGGTGGCGGTATTCGTGTGGGCGAGCCTAGTGCCCAGGCGGTAGTGCGTGAGGTAGCCGAAGAGGCAGGCTTACAGGCACAGGAGGTGAAGCTCTGCGCGCTGCTTGAAAACTTTGATCTACCAGGCCATCAGAAGAGACCGGGCTACTGCTCACATGAGCTGGCCCTCTACTACCGGGTCGATGTGGCGGAGAACCTCGATATTACTCAGCCTATCGACCTGGGAGAGAAAACCCTCTCGGGTAACCATGAATATCTTGAGTGGGTTCCCCTCGACTCTTTAGGCAAGTACAAAGGCAAGAAAATCTTCCCCGAGATCCTGGCACAGGATCTCCCCCGCCATCTTGCTGGTTGGCCTCAAGAGGTTATCCACCTGGTAGCGGGCCAGCGCCCCCTAACCGCCCTGGAGCAACAACGGTAACTGGCATAAAGAAGGCCGCCCCGCTCCCCTAGCATTGGGGCGCGGGGCGGCTTGCTACCAGCTACACACCGGTAGCTTAACGCTGCGGGTAATGGCGCTCGTTTTCACCGGTGTAGACCTGGCGGGGGCGACCAATCTTACGGTCGGGGTCCTGCACACCTTCGGTCCACTGAGCAATCCAGCCAGGTAGGCGGCCCAGGGCAAAGAGGACGGTGAACATGTGCTCGGGGAAGCCCATAGCCTTGTAAATCAGGCCGGTGTAGAAGTCTACGTTGGGGTAGAGCTTACGCTCGATGAAGTAGTCATCGTTCAGAGCCTTCTCTTCCAGTCGCATAGCGATTTCAAAGAGCTCAGAGTTACCGCCGATGCTTTCAAGGATCTCGTCTGCGGTCTTCTTAACGATTCGGGCACGCGGGTCGTAGTTCTTGTAGACGCGGTGGCCAAAGCCCATCAGGCGGACGCCGTCTTCCTTGTTCTTGACTTTCTCCATGAAGTCTTCGGGGCTGATGCCCTCCTTCTGGATCTGGGTCAGCATCTTGAGCACAGCCTCATTAGCACCGCCATGAAGCGGTCCGTAGAGGGCGTTGATACCGGCAGAGACGGAGGCGAACATGTTTGCGTTGGCTGAGCCGACCAGGCGTACGGTAGAGGTAGAGCAGTTCTGCTCGTGGTCAGCGTGCAAGAGCAGCAGCAGGTCAAGTGCCTTGGCATGCAGGGGGTTAATCTCGTAGTCCTCGGTGGGGAAGCCGAAACACATACGCAAGAAGTTCTCGGTGTAGTTGAGGTCGTTCTTGGGGTAGATCAGAGGCTCGCCCTTGGACTTCTTGTAAGCGTAGGCTGCCAGAGTCGGTACCTTGGAGAGCAGACGGAAGGTTGAAATCTCTACCTGGCGGGGATCGAAGGGATCCAGTGAGTCCCCGTAGAAAGTGGACATAGCCGAAACGCTAGAAGCCAGCACAGCCATGGGGTGAGCGTCACGGGGGAAGCCATTGAAGAAGAACTTAAAATCCTCATGCACCATGGTGTGACGGCGTACCATCAGGTCAAATTCTTCGAGCCTCTCAGGGGTGGGTAGCTCACCAAAAATCAGGAGGTAGGCCACCTCAAGGAAGCTGGAATTTTCTGCCAGTTCTTCTATGGGGTAACCGCGGTAGCGCAAAATGCCGGCATCACCATCGATGTAGGTGATAGCTGACTTGGCGCTGGCGGTGTTCATGAAGCCGGGATCGTAGGCTACCTGGCCTGTCTCTTTGAGCAAGCCTGCAACTTCAAAGGCACCATTGCCTTCGGTTGCTTCTACTGCGGGCAGGGGCAGGTCTTTGCCCTCATAGCTCAGCAGTGCTTTGTTCTCAGTCATTAGTTTTCCTCCTGATTATCCGAGGCCCTGGACCGTGGTGGGACAGCCAGTACCTCAAATCTGTGCCTGCCAGCTCGGAGCGCGGCCCCAGTAATCCGAGACCGCGCCCTGAGCATCAGCACCTAGTGTTATGGTCTACATTACATCAGAATGATGGGCGGGTCACATTGGCCCCTGCTAGGTGAGATAGATTACACTACTGGCGCTGACTACTCATGGGGAACTGGCTAGAGCTATTCAGCCAGACGGCCTGCGGCACGAGTAATGTCATCGTCTGAGCCGGTCAGTGCCACACGAACATAGCCTTGACCTGCCTCTCCATAGAAAATCCCAGGACCAACCAAGATGCCGCGTTCAGCAAAGCGCTGGACCGTGGCCCAGGTATCTTGACCGGCAGTAGCCCACAGGTAGAGCCCTGCCTGGGAGTTTTCAACACGCAGGCCGAACTTTTCGAGGGCGGGAAGTAGAATTTCGCGGCGGGCACGGTAGCGGTTCTTCTGAGCCTCAACATGGGAGTCATCGGCTAGGGCGGCGGTCATGGCGACTTGGACGGGGGCGGGCACAATCATGCCGGCGTGCTTGCGGGAGTTGACCAGGTTAGCCATAATGTCGGGGTCACCGGCGATGAAGGCTCCCCGGTAGCCGGCAAAGTTGGACTGTTTAGACAGGGAGTAAGCGGCCAGCACCAGTTCCTGGCTTTGGCCGCAGACGCGCGGGTCCAGGATTGAGGGTACGGGCTCACCACCCTGGGCGGTATCCCAGTGGCCCCAGCCTAGCTCGGCGTAACACTCGTCAGAGGCTACAAGGGCGCCCAGGGCACGGGCGTCGTCCACGATTTTTTTCAGTTGGGCGGTATCGCGGACGATCCCTGTGGGGTTAGCCGGTGAGTTGACCCAAATCAGGCGAACCTTGGCGCGGGTGGCCTCGTCCAGCTCCTCAAGTGAATCTGCCGCTACGGGGGTGGCTCCTGCCAGTTGGGCTCCGATGTCGTAGGTGGGGTAGGCGACGGTAGGGCGCACAACGATGTCGCCCTCCCCCAGCCCCAGCAAAAAGGGTAGCCAGGCCACGAGTTCTTTGGAGCCGATGGTGGGCATGACCTGGTCGGTGGTGAGGCCGGGGACGCCCCGGCGGCGGTCGAACCAGTCAACGATTGCCTGGCGCAGGCTGAGGGTTCCGTGGGTTGTGGGGTAACCGTGGGCATCAGTGGCCTGAGCAAGGGCTAGACGGATGACATCCGGGGTGGGATCGACAGGGGTTCCGATGGAGAGGTTGATAAGCCCGTCGGGGTGCTGCTCTGCGGCGGCACGGTAGGGTGCCATGGTGTCCCAGGGGTAGTCGGGTAGATCTAGTCCGAAGGTGCGCATGGTCTTCTTTCTTGCGTTGCGGTTGGTTCTGGTCTCTTCACCCTATTCTAGGGGCTTGTGGGCGGGCCCCAGGGCTCGGGTGGCTTCGTCCTTGGGTTGGGGCAGGTGTGACAAAGCTCCGCAGACCCTGGCGGGTGGCCGGTCTGCGGAGCTTTATCAGCTTGAGGTATGTGTTTTCCAGGGTTTATGGCTTACACGGCAGGATCATGGCTTACCCGATGGCGCGGGGCTGGCGTGATTTGCCCTTGTGAGCGGAGCGCACCGGGCAAGAGGGTCAGCCGAGCAGGCGTTAGCTTGCGGTGCTGAAAGCCTACGGTGCTGAAAACCTTAGCTTAGCGCAGAAGTGCGCGAATCGAGCGCGAAGCCTTAGCCCTGGTTCTGAGGCGGCAGCGCCGCGATGAAGGGTACATCCTTGTCGATTTTGCCCAGGCGGGCAGCTCCACCGGGTGAGCCGAGATCGTCGAAGAAGTCGGCATTGGCAGCGGTGTAGTCTTCCCATTCTTCGGGAACGTCGTCTTCATAGTAGATGGCTTCTACGGGGCAGACGGGTTCGCAGGCGCCGCAGTCTACGCATTCGTCGGGGTGGATGTAGAGGGAGCGTTCGCCTTCGTAGATGCAGTCAACGGGGCATTCTTCGACGCAGGCGCGGTCTTTTACGTCGACGCAGGGCTGGGCAATAATGTAGGTCATTGTTACCTTTCAGGTGGGGGCGTTCCGTTGCGCGGTTGGGTGTTTTTAGCTGTGCTCTAGTGTATCGGTTTCACTGAGTGGGGGCAGATTTTTGTGACCGATGATATAGCTTAGGGTTTGTTTATTTATTCTTCTGGCGGTAGCGGCTTGCGCTGATGATGCTAAGAGCTGTGACCGCTAGGATCCCGAAGGCCCAGAGGGTACCAACGATTCCGGGTGGGTTGATGGGGTTAATGTAGACCAACAGAGAGTTGCCTTTGGCGAAGGCGAAGGTGCCGGTGAGGAGGAAGGCTACTGCCCCTACGAGTGTGGCGGCCCAGTTTTTTTCGGTGTGGATTGCGGCCCAGGTGGCGGCGAAGTAGACGGTGAGCAGTGCCAGGGCTAAGCCCCAGGGGAGCCAGAGACCTTTGGAGATGTACCAGATCTGGGTGTGGTACATGGTTCCGGCAAAGCCTGAGATAAGGCCGAGTGCGCTTGCGGTGATAATTGAGTTGATGGGGCCGGGGGCTTCTGTGATTTCGTCGGTGGCGCTGGCTGTGGGGGGTGGGGTGATGTTTTGGCCTTGTAGTTTGCGGTAGGTTTCTACTGCGGTGATAGGTTGGGTCACTTTGTTGGAGTATTCGAAGGTGGTCGGGCCGGTGATGGTGATTTGGGTGGCGTGGGCGCGCATGGCTTCGCGTTTGCCTTCAATTTTGCCACGGATGACGGCTTGTTGGCGGGTGTCGGTTTCTTGTGGTTGGCCTTCGATACCCCAGACGGCAATGGGTTCGGCGGTGGTGCCTGCGATCAGATCGAGGGCCGCCATAACAACTTCGTGGGTGCGCTTGTGGTCGGGGTGGCCGTAGCCGCCATCTGCGTCGTAGGTGACGATGACGTCGGGGCGTATTGCGCGTATGGTTGCGGCGACAGCTTCGGCCTGCGGTTTGAGGGGTAGGTGGGTGAGGCAGTCGTCTGCAGCGAGTGGGTTGGCTGCGGCGCGGCCGTCGCTACCCCATGCCATGCCGGAGTCCCGGTAGTGAGTTCTCTCCCCCGGTAGTGCGCTGGGGCCTTGCCCCAGGAAGAGGTGGTCACGAACGCCGAGTTCGGTGAGGGCGGCTTTGAGTTCTCTTGTGCGGAGCTGGCCTAGTTGGCGCCCACGGTCGGTATTTGCGGGGTGTTCTGCTTCGAGGTGTTTGAGTGCGGGATCAATGACTTCGCCCATTTCGCCCCGGGTCATGGTGAGCAGGTCTACGGTGGCTCCTGCTGCGGTGAGCGCGGCGATGGTGGCTCCTGTTGATGAGGATTCATCGTCGGGGTGGGCGTGTACGAAGAGCAGGGTGGTGTCTTGGGGGGCGCGCCCGTCGGGAATGAGCGTGAAGACGGCGTTTTCTGTGATGAGTTCACCGGCTACGGGGTAATAAGGCTGAGCGTCATTGTTCATGGTGCGATTTTTCTCGTGGGGGTGCCATTGATGATGTACCCCCTTATTCTATCTGGCTTCACTGGGGTGTAGCTGGGGTTTACCTGCCGGGCAGCAGTGCGGGGTTGCGGTGCTGCTGCTAGGGTTTGCCTGCTCAGAGCAATAGGGGCTTGTTTGGCCCGCTACGAGCCGTGGGCCGTACTCGCAAGGAGTACGGCCCACGGTCAATACCGGCTACTAAGGTTTAGGCGCGGTTACGGCGGCGTGCTTCGCGCACGCGCTCGTTGGCATCAAGAATAACCTTGCGGATGCGGATGGCTTCGGGGGTAACCTCAACGCATTCGTCCTCGCGGGCCCATTCAAGTGACTCTTCGAGGGTCAGCTTCTTGGGGGGAGTCATGTTTTCAAAGTTATCTGCCGATGCTGAGCGCATGTTGGTCAGTTTCTTTTCGCGGGTGATGTTGACTTCCATATCGTCGGCGCGTGAGTTCTCGCCAATGATCATGCCCTCGTAGACCTCGGAAGTGGGTTCAACGAAGATGGTGCCGCGTTCCTGGAGGGCAATGATGGCGTAGGGGGTGACGACACCGGCACGGTCGGAAATCATGGAACCGTTGGAGCGGTAGTCGATGTCCCCGGTCCAGGGCTCGTAGCCGGTGGAGTAGGAGCTGGAGATACCTGCACCGCGGGTTTCGGTCAGGAACTTGGTGCGGAATCCAATGAGGCCGCGGGCAGGCACGGAGAATTCCATGCGAACCCAGCCGGTGCCGTTGTTAGCCATCTGTTCCATGCGACCTTTACGCCCAGCCATAAGCTGAGTGATAGCGCCCAGGTACTCTTCGGGAACGTCAATGATCATGTGTTCCATTGGCTCGTGGATCTTGCCGTCGATGGTCTTGGTAACGACCTGGGGCTTACCCACGGTCAGTTCGAAGCCTTCGCGGCGCATCTGCTCAACCAGGATAGCCAGTGCCAGTTCGCCACGCCCCTGTACTTCCCAGGCGTCGGGGCGCTCGGTGGGCAGAACCTTGAGGGAAACGTTGCCGATCAGTTCTTTATCAAGGCGGTCCTTGACCTGGCGGGCGGTGACCTTAGCACCCTTGACCTTACCAGCCAGGGGTGAGGTGTTGATACCGATGGTTACAGAGATCGCGGGGTCATCGACCTTGATCAGGGGCAGGGGCTTGGGGTTCTCGGGGTCGGTGAGGGTTTCACCGATGGTGATGTCCTCAATACCGGCAACAGCCACGATTTCACCGGGGCCAGCCTGGTCGGTGGGTACGCGGTCGAGTGCCTTGGTTGCAAGGAGTTCGGAGATACGGACGTTCTTGGTCTGGCCGTCCTGGCGTACCCAGGCTACGGTCTGGCCTTTCTTGAGGGTGCCGTTGAAGATACGGAGCAGAGCAAGGCGACCCAGGAAGGGCGATGAGTCCAGGTTAGTGACGTGCGCCTGCAGAACCTCATCGGGGTTGTAGGTGGGGGCAGGGACGTGCTCAAGGATGGTTGCGAACAGCGGCTCAAGGTCGTCGTTATCGGGCAGAGCGCCATCTGCGGGCTGGTTGAGTGATGCTGCACCGGCCTTACCGGAGGCGTAAACGATGGGAACAGTCAGCAGGGCGTCGATGTCAAGGTCGGGGACCTCGTCGGCAAGGTCGCCTGCCAGACCCAGGAGCAGGTCCATAGATTCGCTGACCACTTCGTCGATGCGGGCGTCGGGGCGGTCAACCTTGTTAACTACGAGGATTACCGGCAGCTTAGCGGCAAGTGCCTTGCGCAGAACGAAGCGGGTCTGGGGCAGGGGCCCTTCAGAAGCGTCAACCAGCAGGACAACGCCGTCCACCATGGACAGACCGCGCTCAACCTCACCACCGAAGTCGGCGTGGCCGGGGGTGTCGATGACGTTGATGGTGACTTCTTCACCGTTTGCGGAGGGGCCGGCATAGAAGACGGTGGTGTTCTTGGCCAGGATGGTGATGCCCTTTTCCTTTTCGAGGTCCCCGGAGTCCATGACTCGGTCTTCGACATCGGTGTGGGCGCTAAAGGCGTTGGTCTGTTTGAGCATCGCGTCAACGATGGTGGTCTTGCCGTGGTCAACGTGGGCCACGATTGCCACGTTGCGAAGGTCGCTCCGTGATGCGGTCTTCTGAGTTTCAGACATGCGGTAAGTATCTCGCTTAATGGTTGGGATTACATAAAACGCCGGAAGCGCCCCGGACCCCAAACAGGGACTAGGGGCACAGGGCTTTACCTTTTAGTATAGCGACCCCTTGCCAGGGTCCGGCTATCTTCTGGGACACACAGGTTCAGCGCGCCCCGGCGCTGGAGAGCTAGAGCAGATGGGGCAGCCGCAATTTTAAATGAGAAACCCCACCACTGCTGAACAGTGGTGGGGTTTTATACTAGCCTCAAGCGGCTAGATATTTGACCTGACTAATCCTGTTTCCAGGGTGTCTTGGTGTTCTTGCCTACAGCAGGCATGGAACCGGTAATCGTTTGAATCTGCTCGATTGCAGCTGTATTAGCTTCAATCTGAAGGGAGACCTCATCAACTGCCTTTTCGACTGCTTCTTCTACCCTAGCCTCCACAGCCTTATCGAGAACATCATCCAGGTGCTGATCTACAGCGGCTGAGAGTTTATCCTCTACACCTTCAGCTACAAGCTCATTGACACGATCGCCGATGCTTTCGTGGATTGAGTCTTCAATCTCCTCACGAGCGTTGCGCCTCTGAGCACGGACAAAGAGGCGGTGCTCAACGCTCAAAGCCTTGTAGAGCGAAAGGCACATCATAAGGATGACCAGGGAGAAGGGAAGGGCGGTCAGAATTGCAACGGTCTGAATGGCCGAGAGCGAATCGGTCCCACCAATAATTACCAGGGAAATTGCGGTGACAGCCGCAACCAGCACCCAGAAGACCCTAATCCAGGTCTTGGGTTCCGGTGAACCGTTGGTTGAGAGCATGCCCAGAACCAGCGCACCGGAGTCAGCTGAGGTAACGAAGAATACGGTGATGAGGAGTACCGCCCCAGCGGTGAGCACTGCTCCCCCGGGTAGGTTGTGGAACATCTGGAAGAGGGCGTTTTGCGCCGAGACGCTGCCGTCCTCCCCAACCAGGTTGCCAGCCCCAAAGAGCTGCTGATGAAGTGCGGTACCACCCAGAACTGAGAACCAGAAGAAGGAGGTCAGGGCAGGTACCAGCAGAACACCGACCACAAATTCACGAACCGAACGTCCCTTGGATACGCGGGCAATGAACATGCCAACGAAGGGCGACCAGGAGATCCACCAACCCCAGTAGAAGGTAGTCCAGGCTGCCTGGAACTGTTCGCCATCAACACCGTAGAGAGCTAGGGTCTCAAAGGTCATTGCCACAATGTTTTGCAGGTAGTCACCGATGGAGCCTACGAAGTTCCTAAAGAGGAAGAGGCTGGGGCCAACCACCAGAACAAAGAGACAGACGATAGCAGCCAGAATGAGGTTGCCGTTGGAGAGCCACTTCATGCCCTTTTCAAGGCCTGTGACCACGGAGAAGAGGGTGATAGCCATGAGGGCTACAATGATGCCAATGAGCCAGCCGTTACCCTCGGCAGGGATATCCATGTATCCCAGGCCTGCGGCGATCTGCATAACACCCAGGCCTAGGGAGGTTGCAACACCAAAGAGGGTGCCTACCAGGGCGATAACATCGATGACATCGCCGGTTAGGCCTTTGACCCTATCGCCCAGAAGCGGTTTGAGGGAATAGCGGATTGAAAGCGGCAACTTGAGACGGTGGGTAGCGTAGGCGATAGCTAGACCGACAATGACGTAGATGGCCCAGGGGTGAAGGCCCCAGTGCAGGAAGGACTGGCTCATAGCCGCTTGGGCTACCCGCTCCTGGGTGCCCCCGCCAACGCCGGGGCGAGGATCCACAAAGTGCATGAGGGGCTCAGTTGCCCCGTAGAAGACCAGGCCGATGCCCATACCGGCGGCGAAGAGGAAGGCAAACCAGGTCATGAATGAGTAGGTGGGCTCGTCGTCGTCATCGCCTAGCTTAACGTCGCCCATGCGGGAAAATCCCAGATAGAGGGCGAAAATAACGAAGAAAGCAACAATCGCTACATAGTACCAACCAAAGTAGTTAATAACGTCTGCCTGTAGCGCATCGAAAATTCCCTTAGCTTTGCTGGGAAAGAGAAGGGTTGCTCCAATAAAGAGCACCATAATAAGGGCTGCTGGAATAAAAACCCTGGGGGCTAGGGATCCTTCACGCATATTAGCCCGGGTTGCTTTGTCGATATCGCCCTTGCGCAGGTCGGGGCCTGACCCCGGTGGCGCCGTACTTTCGGTAACTGACATAGTAATTTCTTTCTGTATCTCGTTTCGACCTCTTGAGTAATGCATCGAGTTCCTTCATCCCGCGGCGTACCTTATTAGGCCTGTCACAAGTCATATTTTTAGAGCGCGCCGGAGGCAGGAACCTGACCAATAGTAACATCACTTATTATCAGCAGGCTAGCTTTCCTCCTGTACTAATACACCGCCTAGCCAGAAGGCTAAGGCCCCCTATTTTCCGCCCTTCAAGGGGCAACAGCGCAGCTTCTGAGGGAAACACCTGCCAGAAAAAATCGAAAAAATACCATAAAAAGCCACACCACAGGGCCACCCAAAAACTACAAATCCCACATAAAATGAAGACAAGGTATCATTCCCAACAGGAAGGCAAAACTTTTATGTCTCGCCCCATCATTGATCCCACGTCCACCTCCGCCTGGAGTCAACTCGCTGCTCACAAGGACTCAACCCAGGCTGATTTGCGAACCTGGTTCCAGGTAGACCCCGCCCGTGCAGAGAAGCTCAGCTACACCGCGGGCGATCTTTATGTTGATCTTTCGAAGAACCTGATCACCGAGGAAACCCTGACCCTCCTCACCGAGCTTGCTCAGCAGGTTGGTCTTGAAGAACGCCGCGATGCCATGTTCGCCGGTGAGCACATCAACGTCACCGAAGACCGCGCAGTTCTTCACACCGCCCTGCGCCGCCCCAGGGGCGCTAACCCCTCACTGGTTGTTGACGGGCAGGACATCGACACCGATGTCCACGAGGTTCTCGCCAAGGTCTACGACTTTGCTGACCGCGTGCGCTCCGGCGAATGGGTAGGTATTACCGGTAAGGCTATTGAGACCGTTGTTAACATCGGTATCGGCGGCTCAGACCTAGGCCCCGTCATGGTCTACGAGGCGCTGAAGCCCTACGCTCAGCCTGGTCTTGAAGCCCGCTTTATCTCCAATATCGACCCCACCGATGCCGCAGAGACTGTTAAAGACCTCGACCCGGAGACCACCCTCTTCATCGTTGCCTCTAAGACTTTTGGCACCCTTGAGACTCTCACCAACGCACGTGTCTGCCGCCAATGGTTGTTGAACTCGCTGCGCCAAGCAGGTGCTTTAGAAGGTAAGGAAGAGAAGGAGGCTGTTGCCGCTCACTTCGTCGCTGTTTCAACCGCCCTAGATAAGGTCGCAGCCTTCGGCATTGACCCCGAAAATGCTTTCGGTTTCTGGAACTGGGTCGGTGGCCGCTACTCCGTGGACTCAGCTATCGGTACGGCCCTTGCTATTGTTCTGGGTCCGGATACTTTCGAGCAGTTCCTGGCAGGCTTCCACGCTATGGACGAGCACTTCCGTACCGCTCCCCTAGCCAAGAACGTTCCTGCCCTCATGGGTCTACTAAACATCTGGAACGTTAACTTCTTGGGTGCTGAGACCCACGCGGTTCTGCCCTACGACCAGTACTTGCACCGTTTCCCGGCCTACCTGCAGCAGCTCACCATGGAGTCCAACGGCAAGTCTGTGCGTGCTGATGGGTCCCCCGTTACTACCGCTACCGGTGAGGTTTTCTGGGGTGAGCCTGGCACCAACGGCCAGCACGCCTTCTACCAGCTGATTCATCAGGGAACCCGCCTGATCCCGGCTGACTTCATTGCTTTTGCTAACCCGGTTCACCCCACCCGCGACGGTGAGCAGGACGTCCATGAGCTCTTCCTGGCAAACTTCTTTGCTCAGACCAAGGCTCTGGCTTTTGGCAAGACCGCCGATGAGGTCCGGGCTGAGGGCACCGCAGAAGAAATTGTCTCTGCACGTGTGTTCTCGGGGAACCGCCCCACCACCTCCATTATGGCCTCACAGCTGACCCCCTCCGTCTTGGGCCAGCTGATTGCACTCTATGAACACATCACCTTTGTTCAGGGTATTGTCTGGGGCATCGACTCCTTCGACCAATGGGGTGTGGAGCTGGGCAAGCAACTTGCCCTTGAACTAGCTCCGGCGGTAGGCGGTGACCGCGCGGTTCTGGCCCAGCAGGACTCCTCAACCCGCTCGCTCATTGACTTCTACCTGAACAAGCGAGCTCAGGCCTAAGCTAAGGGGGAGGCAAGGAAGCAAAGCAGGCGGTAAGGGGCACACATTCCTCTTCTTAGCTGAAGAAGGAAGTAGCCCTTACCGGCTGGCTTCTCGACGATCAGAAAAACTACCGGTGACAGCCCGGCATTCTGCACTGGTGCCGGTAGTTTCCTCTACTACCCAAGCGCTTAGGTCAAGACCGGTTTTCCGGTAGGAGAAGACCAGAGCTAAAAATGTTCTCAGCGATTTCACGGGAGTATCAATGAATACACAGCCTGCCACGGTGGCCCAGCCTGGCACCAGCATGTCCGATGCCATCAGCCGCTGGAAAAAACACCTCTTCGTCTTTAGCGGAAGCGCCAGCCGCTCTGAGTTCTGGAAGGTTATCCTCTGGTGGCCACTTGCCTGGGCCCTGGTGAGTTTTTCTACCCTGATCTTCTGGGTTTATACCATCACCCAGGCCAGCTACCCAGCGAACTACCGCCCCGATAGTATCTGGCAGGTGCATGAATTTCGTGTTTGGCTTGGACTGGTGGCTATCTTTGCTAGTTTCTGGATCCTTTTCACGGTGCTCAACGCCGGGCTTGGCTCTCGCCGCCTGCGTGATGTAGGTATGCCCGGTTGGCTCTTCTGGGCTTGTTTCATTCCTCCCGGGCTAGCTGTCGTCCTTATTTTCTGTGCCCTACCTCCCCATCAATCTTCAGCTAGCTCTTCTCCTCCGGCATGAGCCAGACAGCCCCCACTCTTTAGGCCCCAGGCTGAGTAAGCGTCTCTAGGGTGAGCACAATGCACCCTTCCAGGATCTGTGCCATCAGGTCCAGGGCCAGGGTCGGGGCAGTCTTGCCCTCTAGCCCTCCGGCTTCGGCGCAGGGGGAGCTTGATTGGCCCTTGGCCTTGAGCAGGTCTGAATCGCTCAGCGGGATGTGGATAAAACCGGCGGGTATGAACCCGCCGGTTTTGTGCATTAACTCGTAGAAGACATGGTTGCAAACAAAGGTTCCAGCGGAATAGGACAGCTCAAGGGGCAGGCCATCGGCAGTCAGCCGCTCGAAAATAGCCCGTGTGGGCAGGGTAGAAAAATAGGCGGTGGGGCCATCCAGCTGAATTGGCGTGTCAGTGCGCTGGTCCCCAGCGTTATCGGGTATCCGGGCAGAGTCCATGTTAATAGCTACCCTCTCTAGACTGACCTTATCCCGCCCCACGGCAACCCCCAGGGCAATAGCTATCTGGGGTTGGACCTCATCGAGAATTTCAGCCAGCGCCCGCGAAGAGGCCGCAAACTCAACGGGTAACTCTCGCACCTGGACACTCAGCCCCGGCGCACTGCCTGCCAGGAGTTGGGCTACACGCTGGGCAACCTGCCCGGTGGGGTTCGAAGGGGTACCGCTAAAGGGGCCAAAGTAAGTGAGCAGAAGTGTGGGCATGGGTGCTTTCCACTTTCCTTAGGTATTCTTAGGGGTATGTCTGAGAACCAGCCTACCCGCCATAGACCTGTAGAAGCGCCCTCACTCGATACCCCAGAGGCTCTTGCTGTGGGTGGCTTTCATGATGATGAGGGCTACGAGGACGAATACCGCGCTCCCGCGAGCGCTGAACAGGTAGGGCCTTTGCGTGCTGTTCGTCTTCTCTACCGACACTACTGGAATAGTCGGGGCGAGGCATCGGCCAGTGAGTTCTGGTGGGCTCTTAGCTACCTGCTGATGGGGACAGTCTTAATTGTGGGACTCGCATCTTGGCTCAACACTCTGATTGAGTCGGACCAGGCCTCGTCCATTGCTCGAACACTCTTTATGTTTTTGGTGGTACTTATCCCGCTCTGGGTAGCGGCCAATATCGGGCCTGCTATTACGCTGACGGCGCGCAGGCGCAGGGCTGTACAAAATGAGCGAGAGAAGCTCTAAGGCAGCAAGTCTAGCCAGATGCCCGCCCGGTTCTTACCGTGGCGGGCATCTGTGTTCGGGGTGGTCGGGGCTGGTGTGGTTTCCCCTAACCTAGAATCTCGGGCATCTGGAACTCTTGACCGCCCAAATGTTGGTTGAGCCAGGCCACAAAGACGCGGTACCAGAGGCGCGAGTTGCCGGGTTTAAGGATCCAGTGCCCTTCGTCGGGGAAGTAGAGGAACTTGTGCCCCAGCTCAGGCGAGTGGTGTTGCAGATCAGCCCAGAGGTGGTGGGCCTGGCCGATGGGCACCCGGTAGTCCTTATCGCCGTGGATGACCAGCATGGGGGCGGCGATATGGGCGGCCCGGTGGTAGGGGGAAATGACATCTCCTTCGCCGCCTTGGCTCAGTTTCCACTCATTCCAGGCACCGTTATCGGTCAGAAAGTACATGGCCTTATAGTCCCAGATTGAGGCGTGGGTGATGTAGCACTTAAAGCGTTTTTCAGCCCGACCTGCTACCCAGTTAGTCATAAATCCGCCGTAGGACCCGCCGGAGAAGGCTAGGTTGTCGCCCTGGATATCGGGGCGGGCGCTGACCTCTTCTACAACCTGCATAATATCCCTGTAGGGGGTCCCTCCCAGGTCGTCCCCACCCCGATCTAACATGTCTTGGCCGTAGCCGGTGGAGATAGCGGGGTCGGGCATGAGCACAGCGTAGCCTGCTTGGGTAAAGACCCAGGGGTTCCAGCGGTAGCTCCAGGAGTTCCAGGACCCCCAGGGCCCACCGTGGGCGAAGACCAGCAGGGGCAGGGGCTCAGTGCCGCAGTTCTCTGGTAAGGCCAGGAAGCTGGTGAGTTCGGTACCGTCTGCGGCGGTTGAGGTCAGCCGTTCTAGCTTACCGGGCGCCTTCAGCTCTTCAACCGGGCTGGCTATGCGGGTTACGCGACCATTGGTGGTATCAATACGCACGGGGTAGGCCGAATGCTGGTGGCTGTCTTTGAGGGCGACCAGGGCACCATCGTTGTAGGCAAGCGACGAGAAATGCGACCGTCCATCGTCTACCAGGGTTTCGGTTGTCCCCTTCAGGCTCCCCCTATAAATAGCGCTTGCACCCAGGTTATCGCTGCTAAAGACGTAGTTTTCTTCATCCAGCCAGACCAGGTCATCTGCCCAGCGGTCTATGTCGCGGGAAAGCTCGGTCATTGCGCCGGTTGCCAGATTGTAGTGGTTGGCATTGAGCTTGATGGACTGACCGGGCAACCAGCGGCGTACCTGGGTCACGGCTAGGCCGGTGCCTTCAGGAGTGAAGCTACCAGCTATATAGTCATGAGTAGCTGTTGCGGCGGCAATTTCCCGTGGGGCTGTCTGCCCGTCCAGGTCTATCAGCCAGACACTATAGCGCTGGTAGATACCGCCTTCTTTTGTTTCTACAGTAAGGGCTGCTTGGGAACCGCCGGGGCAGACAGTAAAACCTGAGAGCAGGGCCCCCTCCCCCAGCTCATGGATGAGGCGGGGCTCTTCCTGTCCGTCTTGCAGGTAGAGGCTGAGCTTGCCGGTGCCCAAATCGTGGTCCCAGAAGCGGGTGGGGAACTCACTGTAGAGTACCCCGCTGGTTGCGCTCTTTTCTCGTTCATCAAGTGTCTTGGCTTGTTCTTCGAGTGAGCCACGGTGGGCCTTGGCCGTGAAGATGTAGCGAGGGCCCTTCTCCCGCTGGCGGACTTCCAGTTCATTAATGCCGCCGGGAAAACTGAGGACCAGTTCGGGTTCACCCCGTTCTGGCAGGCGGTAGACCCCTTTGAGGCTCTTGGACTCGGCTTGGTCTAGGTCCTTGTCCAGGGTCAGGTAAGGTCTGCCTTCTTCATCGAGTGCGAGCAGGGCCGCCCCGGAGTCCGGCGCGGTCAGCGGGTAGGGCTTTTCCTCCTGGTGAGCGGGTAGAGCCCATAGCCGGGGCCGGTACTTAGCTCCCTCTTTATTCAGGGTCTGCACGGTGAGGACGGGTTCACCCGATCGCGAGGCGGCAAGGCCCACCATACGGGGGGCTTCAATCAGCTGGGATAGGTAGGTTTCGTGGGCGGGCAGAGGGGTGGTCTCTGCGGCCGGAGAGTCTTGTTGCTGCATACTCTCCAATCTACCTAAGGATGACTTTTCCAGGAGATACCTGGCACGTTTTATGACCCAGCCGTGTAAAATTCTATGAGCTGGGGCACAGGGTTGTATTCTTAGGAATGACACTGCCCACAAGCAACAAGGGAGACGCCCTACATGGCAAAGATTATTTACACCCACACCGATGAGGCTCCGCTGCTAGCGACCTACTCCTTCCTGCCTATTCTGGAAGCCTACGCATCAACCGCCGGTGTTGAGGTGGAAACCCGAGACATCTCGCTGGCTGGCCGTATTCTGGCTCAGTTCAGCGATATTCTCCCAGCCGACCAGCAGGTGCCCGATGCCCTCACCGAGCTGGGCCAGCTGGCTAAGACCCCCGAAGCCAACATCATCAAGCTTCCTAACATTTCTGCCTCTCAGCCCCAGCTACTGGCCGCTATTGCCGAGCTACAGGGTAAGGGCTACGCGATTCCCGACTACCCCGAAGAGCTCGTCACCGAAGCCGACCAGGACGTTCGTGCCCGCTATGACCGGGTCAAGGGTTCAGCGGTTAACCCCGTTCTGCGTGAAGGTAACTCTGACCGCCGCGCTCCCCTGTCGGTCAAGAACTATGCCCGCAAGAACCCCCATTCCATGGGTGCCTGGAGCGCTGACTCCAAGACCAATGTGGCAACTATGGGCCAGAACGATTTCTTTAGCAACGAGAAGTCTGTGGTCATGGAGGCCGATGATAACCTCAAGATTCAGCATGTAGCGGCTGATGGCACCGTCACCGTGCTCAAGGAGTCCACCCCTGTACTGGCCGGTGAGATTATTGACGCCACCTACATGGACGTTGCCGCCCTGGACCGCTTCTTAGCTGAGCAGATTGCCCGCGCTAAGGCTGAGGGTGTGCTCTTCTCTGTCCATTTGAAGGCCACCATGATGAAGGTTTCTGACCCCATTCTCTTTGGCCGCGTGGTCCGTGCTTACTTCTCTGAGCTCTTTGACAAGTACGGTGAGCAGCTTGATGCCGCTGGCCTGAACGGTAACAACGGCCTGGCCGCTATCCTTAGCGGTATTGAGACCCTGCCCGCCGAGATTCAGGACGATGTTCGCGCCCTGGTTGAGAAGGGCCTGGCTGAGGGCCCCGAACTGGCCTACGTGAACTCCGATAAGGGCGTCACCAACCTGCATGTGCCCTCCGACGTTATTGTGGATGCTTCCATGCCCGCCATGATCCGCACCTCCGGGCAGATGTGGGGCAAGGCTGGCCAGCAGGCTGATACCCTGGCCGTGTTGCCGGATTCTTCCTACGCAGGTGTCTACCAGACCGTGATCGATGACTGCCGCACCAAGGGTGCCTTTGACCCCACCACCATGGGTACTGTGCCGAACGTTGGTCTGATGGCTCAGAAGGCTGAGGAGTACGGCTCCCACGATAAGACCTTCCAGCTTGCCGCTGACGGCACTGTTCAGGTTCTTAACTCCGCTGGTGAGGTGCTGATGGAGCACCAGGTTTCTGCCGGTGACATCTGGCGAGCCTGCCAGACCAAGGACATCCCCGTTCAGGATTGGGTCAAGCTGGCTGTCACCCGTGCCCGCGATTCTAAGACCCCCGCCGTTTTCTGGCTGGATAAGAACCGCGCCCACGACGCTAACCTGATTGCCAAGGTTCAGAAGTACCTGCCCGAGCACGATACCGAGGGCCTGGATATCCGTATTCTGGCGCCGGCGGAAGCCACCCAGTTCTCCATTGACCGGATCCGCCAGGGCCAGGACACTATCTCTGTGACCGGTAACGTCCTGCGTGACTACCTGACTGACCTCTTCCCCATTCTTGAGCTGGGCACCAGCGCCAAGATGCTCTCCATTGTTCCGCTCATTAATGGTGGTGGCCTCTTTGAGACCGGCGCGGGCGGTTCAGCCCCTAAGCACGTTCAGCAGCTGGTGGAAGAGAACCACCTGCGTTGGGATTCGCTGGGTGAGTTCTTGGCTCTGGCGGCTTCGTTTGAGCACCTTGCCAAGACCAGCGGTAACGCTTCGGCTCAGGTGCTGGCTGACACCTTGGATAAGGCGACCGGTACTTTCTTGAATGAGAATAAGTCGCCGTCGCGTAAGGTGGGCGAGATTGATAATCGTGGCTCGCACTTCTATTTGGCTCAGTTCTGGGCTCAGGAGCTTGCGGCTCAGACTGAGGATGAGGCTCTGGCGGCTAAGTTCGCGCCGGTAGCGGAGGCGCTGGTGGCGAACGAGGAGCAGATTGTGGCTGAGCTGCTTGCAGCGCAGGGCTCCCCCGCCGACCTGGGCGGCTACTACAAGCCCGAGGACGCCAAAGCCTCAGCAGTCATGCGCCCCAGCGCAACGCTGAATGAAGCAATCGCGTCACTTAATAAGTAATAAAGCTGTGGCCGCCCAGGGAAACCTGGGCGGCTCTTACATAACAGTTCAGCTACCTTCAAAAAGAATTCTACAGCCCATATTCAAAAGGAGAAATGTTGTAATTTAAAATAATTTTAACTACTCAAATCCCAAAAAATCTCAGGATACCCAAACGAGGAGAAAATATTGAAAACTATAGCCTTTTTCAACAATAAAGGTGGCGTAGGAAAAACAACATTAGCTTGCAATTTTGCACATTTCCTTGCATCTCACGAAAATAAAAAAATACTTGTAATCGATCTAGACCCACAAGCAAACGCAACCCAATTACTCTTGGATGAAGAGCAATGGTTTGAAATTTACAAAGAACCCAATAAAAGTTCAGACTTAACGGTTCAGAAAGTATTTCAAAACATAAAAAAAGGATTCTCAGAATCTTTTGATGAACTACATAAAGATTTACAGTTTCACAGAAGTGAAAGATTTAATGTAGATGTACTAGCAGGACACCCGTCACTCTCAATGATTGAAGACACACTGTCAACAGCCTGGAACGAAATACAATCCCTGAAACTATCTGGATTCTCCAAAACTAGCTGGCTTAAAAATCTCGTTCGGCATTTAACAAACTATGATTTCATCATTCTTGACGCAGGTCCCAGTTTAGGGGCACTCAACAGAAGCATGTTACTTGGGGTAGACTTTTTTATAACACCTCTTGCACCAGATATGTTCAGCATGTATTCTTTAGAAAATATAGCGACGTGGATGAACTCTTGGGAAAAACAGTATATTAGGTCAATTGATCGATCCATAGAGGATGGCCAATCAACAGAGCAGGACATGATTCCTTTCAAGGATTATGAAAAAGAAAAAGTTAAGTATGTCGGATATACGATTCAAGAATACATTGCTCGAAAAAATAAGGATGGATCAGTAAGAACCACAAAATCCTATGAATATTTTAAAGACAAAATCCCGCAAAAGATAACTGAACTAGCTCGCGTCGAGCCGAATACACTAGACAGCAGCACCTTATATAATTTAGGGACAGTTCCACACATGTTTTCTATGGTGGCTCTAGCACAACAATCACACGCACCTATATCAAATCTACAATCCACAGATGGCCTTAATGGAGCACAGTTCGCCCAAAGAGATAATTATTCAGAGCAGCTAGATAAAATTTTTAATTTGATCAATGCTCGCATGGGGGAGAAGTAAAAATGAATAATCTTTGGCCAGAATCAGTTATTGAAGCATTAGCATATAACAATATTGTATTCGTTATTGGTTCCGGATTTTCAGCTCAAAGCAAAGCCAAGCATCAAACAGAAGACCTATTTATTGCGAATACGCACCCCCCAACCTGGGAAAAGATGCTTCATGAAATCGCACAGATTCTGCCAGAAAAACAGCAAAAACAAGCAGAGATTCTTATTAAAGAGAACTCTCTGCTCCTTGCGGCTGAGTTTATTAACTATGAGTGTCAAAAGCTGTCAAAAACAGGTGATATATATAAAAAAATAAAAAAATTAGTTGATTCACCGAAAAATAAATACCACTTTCAGCCAAATGGATGGCATGAATGTTTAGCAGATCTCTTACCAAGAATCATACTAACTACAAACTATGATAAAATACTTGAGAGAAGATTTCGCGAAGGATTCATTTCCCTAACCCTAGATAGTAATAACATACAGGATTGCATACAAAAGTCAGAGCCAATTATAGTCCATATTCACGGCTCCATTGAAAACAACAGCACAATTGTTCTAAGCCAGAGCGATTATATTTCCAACGAAATAAAAAACCGTGAAAATTTCAATGTCATTGAGTCACTGATGCGAACAAAAATTTTTTTGTTTTTAGGATATTCTCTTTCAGACCCAGATATCCTCCCCCTCCTGCAAAGAACGAAATCATGGGGAAGCGAGAACTCCAGATTCCTCCTAACCCCTGATGATATCGACAGTTACAAAAAGGAGATGTTTATTAATTCATACGGGGTTGGCGTTCTGACTTACAGTGCATCCCCTGATCACAAAAATGGACTAGAAGCACTTAAAGATCTTTGCAATGAGGCTAGGCAAATTCATGGAGATGTTTATTAATTCATACGGGGTTGGCGTTCTGACTTACAGTGCATCCCCTGATCACAAAAATGGACTAGAAGCACTTAAAGATCTTTGCAATGAGGCTAGGCAAATTCATTTCGTTTAGTTTTATTGAAAACTTAAACCAATTTACAAAAGTTCTAAATTAAACAATAACACTATACATAATTTAATTCAGACAAGATAATTGCATAAACTATGCGGGGTGAAAAAATGATTATATACACCTACCTTTATAAGAAAACTATTTTCACTAAATTTAATTTAGCTATCAGAAAATATTAGATTAATAAGTCAATAACTCTGAAAAGCTGGCTTGGGGAGAGGGGTTTCTCCCTCCCTCTCCCCTCCCCCCCCCCCCCCCCTAGCTAGTTATTTACTAGCTTGGCTTTCCCTACGGCTCGGTGATGAGTCATTGTAGGAACAATAATCAAGTGGTCGCTCCGCCAGGTGAACCAGGTAGAAAGAACTTCCCTCGCGCACACCCAGCAAATTATTGCCAGGGTTCCAGAGCAAGGGTAAGGCAGAATCCCCCTGAACTGACTCATCAGTTTTTCTGAGGAAAACGCTCAGCCGCTCAGCATCATGGCTCCAAAAGAGCCTATTTTCCCCACCGATAGATAAGCGCACCCTAGTCCCCCGTAGCTCCGTCATAGATACCCTCTGCCAGGTCATATTCGAAGCGTTAAGCCCCAGTGAGGGCGTAACCCGGTGGCCAGGTGCGTGGATAGTACAGCGCGAAATAGGGATAGACGGCGATTCTTGCTCTTGTGCCTGAACCGGGTCAGAAAAGTCCTCTGGCTTGTTCCTACACAGTGCAGAACGGATAGCTGATGTCCACGAAAAAATACGACCCACTGTGGGCCTCCTTAAAACAAACGCCACTTTCGCTACGCCTTGTGGGTAGCGACCGATTTTCCTTTGAGAGCACCGTCTGCGTCAGGCGGTTGCCAGCCAACAAGTCAAAGGGCTTACCGTTGGGCTTCTGAATCGTGACACCAACTTAACAAAATAAATGGAAGTTCACAAGCTTTATACACTTCACTATCTGACAAAGACCGCTCAGGAAGCGCTAAGGCCCCGCACCCAAGAGGGTGCGGGGCCTTAGCGCGAGCTGTCAGCTCATAAGCCTCTAAGAAACTAGGAGGCCTTGGACAGGGATCCAGCCATCTGCTCGGCTAGCTTGGCCGCGCTGTCAGCATTGCTACTTGAAACAGTAAGAACGCTGAAGCCGGTACCGGTACCAGAAGGCACAACCACAAACACGCCGTGTACGGACACACCGGTAACGTCAAGAGTGTAGCTCAGCTGAGTGCCCTCACCCAGAGGGGTGGAGATCTTCTTGTACTCGCCCGGAGTAGCGTTGATACCCTTAGCCAGTGATTCCATCTCGGCCTGATCAGGCAGGGAAGTAACCAAGACGGGTTCAGCGTTGACGTTCACATTCTCAGCGAAACCATCTTCGTTAGGGGTCACAGAGGTAGCCATCAGATCAAGCTGAGCCATCTGAGACTTAAGCTCCTCGGGGGTGAAGTTAGTTCCCTGGGCGGCCTGATCCAGGTACTCCTGAAGAGCATCGGTGTTGGCAATGGCCTCACTGTCCATCTCCATCCAGCCCTCAGGAACAGCAAAGCTGATCTTGTTGTTAGGTGCTGTTACCTTCTTGAAGCCGTCAGGAATAACTGCCTCTACCTTAGCCTCATCAGCGGCAGCTGAGCTGGTCTCCTCCGCTGCCTGGGACTGCTCAGCTGAGGCGCTAGCTGAGCTAGAAGTCTCCGCTGCTGCGCTCTCTTTTTTATCGGATGAGCCACAACCAGCCAGAAGGGCTAGGGACATCAGCGCGACGGTGGGTACAGCCAGCAGGCGGGTTTTGGGTGATACAGCCATAGATTTTTCTCTTTCTCAAAAAAGGACTGGGCACTACGATTATAGGCTGGTTTGGGCACACCTCGGCGCTTCGGCATGACATAAACCACTAAAAAGGGGATAAAAAAAGCCCTAGCCAAGATTCTGGACACTACGGATAGCCATGGGATCCTGCCAGCTATTGGTAGAGCTTGCCACCGGATTCCTGCAAATAGCAGGAAGGGCAGAGAGACTCATAGCCCACATGAACCCCGTCAATAGCCACCTGGTCACCGGCAAACACAAAACGACCGTCTACAGTGCGCCCATTAAAGAGAGCCTTGCGGCCGCAGCGGCAAATAGTTTTAAGTTCTTCAAGGCTGTGCGCGATTTCCAGCAGACGGGCTGAACCGGGAAAGGCCCGCGTCTGGAAGTCCGTGCGAATGCCGTAGCACATGACGGGAACATTCTCCTCCACCGCGATCCGCATCAGGTCATCAACCTGGGCAGTGGTCAGGAACTGGGCTTCGTCGACTAGCAGGCAGGAGACAGGCAGGTGCCCGTGAAGCTGTTCCTGCCGGGCGTGAGGTTCAGCCGCCGCATGGAAGAGCTCACGCACAGAGTCCTGATCACCCACGAGGAAATCCGCGGCGCGAGTAACCCCCAGGCGGGAAACAATGGCAGTGTCCCCCTTAGTGTCGAGCTGTGGCTTAGCAAGCAGAACCCTTTGACCGCGCTCCTCATAGTTATGGGCCGCCTGTAAGAGCGCAGTGGACTTACCAGAGTTCATCGCCCCAAAACGGAAATACAGCTTAGCCACGGTGGCCCTCCCAGCTCCTAATATGTACAAACCACCTTATTCTAGCCTTTCACGGCCGCATCTGATGAGTCAGCGCATCCAATAGATAAACACCCCGCTACCGCCCTCTCCAACCTGACGGAGGGGGCAGTAGCGGGGTCTGCAAACAGCCAGCGGCGTGGGCGTTTATTGGGCTTGGCCCACCTCAATACCAGAAACATCCACCTGTTCCAGAGGGATCCTCTTAGAACCGGTAACCAGCTTATGAACCAGCCAGACACCAATGATAATAGGCAGGCCGATGTAGGCGGAGACCACTTGGAGCCACAGACCTTCAAAGATTGCGTTGTAGTTCTGACCAGCAATCACCATAAGGCACATAAGCAAGGCTACGATGGGGCCCAGGGGGAAGAGAGGGGCCTTATAGGGCAGGTCATTGACGTCGTTACCCTGAGCAACATAAGCCCGGCGGAAACGGTAGTGACAAATAGCCACACCCACCCAGGTGATAAAGCCTGACAAACCTGAAATATTAATAAGCCAGGTGTAGGCAGAGCCCTCACCAATAACCGCTGAGGCGAAGCCAAACAGGCCAATAGCGGCAGTCATCAGCAGCGCAGGCATGGGGATGCCTCGGGCGTTGACCCGGGTGAAGATACGGGGTGCGCGGCCTTCAAGGGCAAGAGCGTAGAGCATACGGGATGAGACGTAGAGACCTGAGTTACCGGCTGACAGGATAGCAGTCAGAATAACCGCGTTCATGACCGAAGCTGCAAAAGCAATACCCAGGTTCTCAAAAACCATAGTGAAGGGTGAATAGGCGATATCGGTTTCACCGGTGCGCAACAAGTTGGGGTTGGTGTAGGGAATGAGGGTACCGATTACGGCAATCGCTCCAATGTAGAAGAGCATAATCCGCCAGAATACGCTCTTAAGCGCCCGGGGCACATCGCGGCGAGGGTTCTGGGATTCGCCTGCGGCAACACCGATCATCTCGGTGCCCTGGAAGGAGAAACCCGCAACCATGAAGATCGCCATAATCGAGACGAAGCCGCCCTTGAAAGGGGCCTCGCCGTTCGTCCAGTTAGCAAAGCCGTTGTTGTGGTTGCCCAGAATGCCAAAAATCATTGCAATGCCGGCAATAAGGAAGACGATAACGGTAATGACCTTAATGGTGGCCAGCCAGAACTCAGATTCACCGTAGGAGCGGGCCGAAAGCACATTGATACCCAGGATGAGAGCGAGGAAGACACCTGCCCATACCCAGCCGGGGACACCCGGCAACCAGTAGGACATGATGACGCCCGCAGCGACCAGCTCCGCGGCTACGGTAATTGCCCAGTTAAACCAGTAGTTCCAGCCCATAGCAAAGCCAAAGGAGCTTGAAACATAGCGGGAGGCAAAAGTTTGGAAGGAGCCCGCTACCGGCAGGTGCGCTGCCATTTCGCCCAGGGACTGCATCAGGAGCAGCACCATAAAGCCAATCAGGATATAAGCCACTAGGGCACCACCCGGACCGGCTTCTGCAATAGTGGAACCTGATGCCACAAACAGACCGGTACCGATAGCACCGCCGATTGCGATCATAGAGAGGTGCCGGCTAGCTAGCCCTCTTTTAAGCTCTTCTTTAACCTGCCCGGTAGGTGCAGGGTGTGCTTCAGGAGACATAGTGTGCTGCTACTTTCGCTGGTAATGAGTCCCCAACAGTTTTGCTTAGGGGGTTTAAGACAAACTTTAGACTACCAACCGCGCAGGCCACATACCACCGGGTATCACGTGATATAGCTTTACCCGGCAAATGTCCTAGGCATTTTCGTTGATGAAGGTGATTTTTGAGCCGTGCTCGACCGTGCGAGATACGGTGCAGTCCTTCTCAGCAGATAGTCGGATGAGTCGGTCCACCATTGACTGAGCTTTTTCCCCAGCTTCGGTTGCGGCGAAGCGGACCTTAAAGCTGACTTCAATATCGTCCATTCGGACGGCGCCGTTTTCGTCAACCTGGCGGATGCCGGAAGAGGTGACGCTAAATTCCTCTGCTTCTGCGCGGCGGCCGGTGACAACGTCCACGTCGATAGCTGAGCAACCGGCAATAGCGGCTAACAGAAGCTCAACAGGGGTCAGTAGCCCCTCCCCCTGACCGAATTCAAGGCTGTCGCCCTTGGCGTTGGTTGCGCGGTAGTGGCGGGAGGCAGTCCGCTCTACCGTGACGGCCCGGTAGTTGGGGTCTTGGGTGCGTTGGTTAGCGGTATTCTCACTCATGGTTTCTCCTGGGTAATTGTCCTAAGCGTGGTTGCAGTTTCAACTGGGCAGAGACAGAGTTTATTCCCTGCGGCCCAAGGGTAGGTTAAGGGGCTTTGAGAAGCTTCATTGTGATACGGGAGTCCACCCTGATAACAGAGTCGTGCCGGGCGGCGACCTCTGAAAACCAGCGTTCGTAGGCAGCTGAGTCTTTGACTCTAACCTTAATGTAGTAATCAGGTAGCCCGTACATGCGGCGGAACTCAACCACGTTCTCGCTGGCCATAATGGTGTTCTCAAAATCCTCAATGCTCGCAACATCGTTGCGAGATAGGTCAGCAAAAACCAGGACTTCAAACCCCTCGTCCATGGCCTCATAGTTGATGCGAGCGCTGTAGCCTTCGATAATTCCTTGTTCTTCGAGCCTGCGTACCCTGCGGAGGCAGGGGGCCGCAGTGAGGCCTACGCGCGCCGCAAGTTCCTGGTTAGTCAGCCGACCATTGCGGGTGAGCTCATTGATTATTGCCCTATCTAAAGAATCCATATACATATATTGCCAGCACATAGCACTCTCAGCAATTATTCGCAAACACCTTGCTCTCGTTTTTCTTTAAACTGGCCGTATGCACATCACGAAAGAAACCTCAACCACACCCGATATTGTCGGTGAGCATGTCGCTACCCTACCCGGTGAAAGCGGCTTTAAAGAAGGCATGCGAGTAGCGGGTATTTTGTGCATAGGGTTTATGGTCATGGGTATGGGCTTAGGCGTACTGGTCGCTTCGGTTGGCTTACCCTGGTGGGTTGCGCCTGCACTCTCAGCGATCGTCTTCGCCGGCTCGGTGGAATTTCTGTTGGTTGGGCTCATTGCCTCGGTAGCGCCCCTCTCACTGATCGCCTCAACTACCCTACTCATGAATGCCCGCCACCTGGTCTACGGTATCTCTTACCCGCTACAGAATGTTCAGGGGAACCTAGCTAAAGCGGTCGCCGTATATCTGCTCTGCGATGAAGCCTACGCAGTCAATACCGCACCGGGCTCCCAGGGCTTTCGCGGGAGTCGCATTTTAACCGTATCTGTGGGTCTCTGGGTGAGCTGGTGGGGCGGGTCAACTCTAGGCGCTCTTGTAGGCGCCACTTTCCTATCGCATCTCAAAGGCGTGGACTTTGTGATGACCGGTATGTTTATTCTGCTCTCTATCAACGCCTATAAAGCAGTCAGGGATAAAACAACGGCGGCGCTGGCAGCCCTCTCCTCGATAACTGCCATAGTGTTCTTCCCCCATTCCATCTTGCTTCTCTCTCTCCTGGGCCTTGTCGCCTTGCTGACGATCCGCCATTATGCCCAGCCTAAAACAGCCCTACAGGAGCTGCCCCGTGCCTAGCACCAGTTACATCCTCTCCGCTATTTTTCTCTCCGCAGGCATCACCTTTGCCCTGCGGCTGCTTCCTTTTGGCATCAAAAATGCGCTCAAAGACTCAGCCCTCGTCACTGATTTGGCCCGCTGGGTACCCTTAGGGGCTATTATCTGCCTGGGTTTTTATGTGATTGCAGACATTGACTATTCTTCCTGGCAAACAGCTACCCCCTACTTGGCCGGAACCCTTGTGACCGCCGCCCTACATCTTTGGCGCGGAAACCTCGCCCTTAGCCTCCTGGCGGGAACAGCAACCTGCGTTATTCTGGCTAACTGGGTTTTCTAAGCTAGGTAACAGCCATCATAGATAAGGCCCCCGTTCCTGCCAGCACTGGCAGGAACGGGGGCCACATGATACAAGCGGTCAAGGCTTAAAGAGCAGCAAGTGCGGCTTGATAATCGGGTTCGCTGCTAATTTCATCGACCAGCTGGGTATAGATGACCTGGCCTTCGGTGTCCAGAATAAGCACGGATCGGGCCAAGAGACCGGCCAGCGGGCCATCAGCGAGGGTTAGGCCAAAGTCTTTACCAAATGATGAACGGAAGGCAGAAGCAGTCACGACGTTTTCGATGCCTTCTGCACCACAGAAGCGACCCAGGGCAAAAGGAAGATCCTGGGAAACACACAGAACCACGGTGTTCTCCAAAGCAGCTGCCTGCTGGTTGAAGGTGCGCACCGAGCTGGCGCAAACGCCGGTATCGATGGAGGGGAAGATATTGAGGATTACCTTTTTACCGGCAAAATCGGCGGATGAAATCTCACTCAAATCGGTCTTGACCAGGGTAAAGCTGGGAGCCTGTGAGTCAAGGGTGGGCAGTTCGCCGACGGTCTGAACGGCGGTGCCTTCTAAATGTGTAGTAGCCATAGAATCCATTGTGTCCTGCTTAACCAGGCTATGCAAGAGGTTGCGCTGTGGGCGTGCAGTTATGCTCTAGCCCACTGGAGCTTTAGGGCAGTCATCCTTGGGGCGTGTCGACACTTTCGTGACATCTTGTAGCCAAAAAGGTGTCGGGTTTAGAAGATGTTCTAAAGTGGATTCTGTGCCAAAACTAATAGACCATGAGGAACGAAAACAGGAGATCGCTCACGCAGTCTGGCAGGTGCTGACGCGTGAGGGAGTACGAGGTGTCTCGGTACGGACCGTTGCCGCCCAAGCCGGGATCTCTACCGGCTCTTTGCGCCATGTCTTCCCCTCTTTTGAGGAGATGATGCTTTTTTCCCTGGACTTTGCAGGAAAAAAGTTTATCCGTTCCCTCACCAACCGGCAGTTTGAAGGCCAGCTACTTGACAATTTGGAAGAACTTTACACCTACCTTTCGCCGGTTTCAGAAGACGGACAACGATTCACGACAGTCATAGCAGGCATGCTGGCAGACATGCGAATTTTCCCTGATATTGCAAAAATACTCCAAGAACATGAGGCGGACTTTATATATGCCTATGGGTTCTTGTTGAGCCAGCTTCGAGCTCATGGCTTCCTCAAGCCGGGGCTAGATATTGACCTGGAGGTGGAGAAGCTCGTTGCCTTGCTCTGGGGCATTAACGCGCTTTACGCTCTCACAGATGGTGAGATCAGCACGCAGGAACTTACCGAACCTATTATTGTGCAGTTCGAGACACTCCTGAACATCTTTATCTCCCCTGTCTGCCAGGATGCCTCTGCTGACCCTCAGGAGTTTGTCCGTGCCTAAACTCATCGACCACGAAGCCCGGAACCGGGTAATTGCCCAGGCTCTATGGAAACTGCTCAATGAGCGCGGTGTTAGTGCCGTTACCGTCAGGAATGTTGCAGCCGAGGCCGGGATCTCCATGGGATCGCTGCGTCACTCTTTTAATAACAGGGTGGAGCTTCTCACCTTCGCCTTTGACCTTATTGGGCAGGAAACAGAAGCCAGTATGAAAGCTGTTTCTGTCGAAGGCCAGGATGTTCTCAACACGGTTAAAATTCTGGAGCATTTTCTCCCCATCACCCCGCGTTCGCAGGCAATCTCCCGTATTACTCTCAGCATGGTTTCCGAACTACGCCCAGTCCCCGGTATCAAGGATATTTCGATCAAAAGCCTTGAACGGATTCGCTCATATTTTTATAACATGCTGGTCTACCTTGATAGTACTGGTCAGATTAAAACTGGCACTCATCTGAAGGTTCAGGCTAATAAGCTGACTACCCTTAGCTATGGGCTCTCAACTAAGGCTGTGATTGGTGGGCGGGGGTCAGAGCCCGTCAACATCAGCAGGATTTTCCGTTCCTGCATGAACGAGATACTGGTTACCCCGGTTGCCTATGCCACCCAAGAGGACATCGATGAATTTATTCGGCTTTCTGAAGGCGTTGGCGCCTTCCGCTCATAGTCTTGGCCGGTACACCGGTTAGAGCAATTTTTGAGCTGTTCCCACATATCTACGGTGGCCCTATCCCTCTTAAGGCTCTTACGGTTTGCAGAGAACACCAGTGGAAGAGGCAGTAAAAAGCCCGCCTACCGTATAGAGCTCTAAACGGTCGACGGGCTGGAGTTGCTGAGGTCCCTAGGCAGTAGCTAGCGGGCCTTCGTCCTCGGGGGCGGTGACTGGATCTGAGATAACATCTGCAGGTGCTTGCTCGACTGCTTCATCGGCGGCTTTCTCTGCCTTGGTTTCGATGCGGGTCTCTTTGATTTCTTCTACTTTTTCTTTGGTTTTTTCTACAGCCGTTGAAGCTACTTCTTTGGTTTTCTCGGCAACCAGAGGAGCTTTATGGCGAATAGTTTCCCCTGCGGCCTTCACATTCTCTTGAACAGTAGGATCATGCAGAGCTTTGTTAGCCTGACTCGTGATCTTTTCATAGCTCTCGCGACCGGCGCGGGCGCCCAAAACATAACCCACACCGATACCCGCAAGCAGAGCTAAACGTGCTTTCATAATATCCACCTTCATATAGTTCTATAAGCAGTATCTACACAGTACGCCCAAACCCTAAATTGCCACAAGGGGGAAAGCCTCTCCAGCCATAATTATCAGTGAGCTTGTAGGTTTTCTGGTTGAGTCTCAACTCTATTGGTATTCCAACTTTACTTGTAAGTTTTAGTATTTTGCTGCGGTGAAAATCATTAGGGGCTGGTCCTCTCCCCCAGTAAAAGGCTCACAACTCCAGGAACGGTAACAGTGCTCCACCCTTAGACCAGCTTGCTCTAAGGCTTCAGTAATCTGCTCATAGCTTCTAAACTGAAGCCGCTGAACGGTATCAACCGTGTAGCCACTCTCCAGAAATTCTCTGTGCGAGCGCATAACCACAACTCCCTGTTGGTCCGGTGGCTCAATCACTGTGGTTTCATTCAAGCGGCCAATAACTGTCTTACGTGTAGTCTGCTCGTGACTCCATCGTTCCCAGGCACGATTTTCGGGATTGCGGGTCTCGAAGGCTAGCCGCCCGCCAAGTTTCAGTCCATGTGCAATATGTTTGAGAGCCTTGTACCACTGATCCCCAATCATATGCATAGCTACATTGCCACTCATTATCACCAGGTCAGCGGAGTGTGGCATGATCTGATCGCTTGTTCCCACCTGCCACTCTACGCAATGTGCGCCCGGGCGATGTTGGGCATACTTAATCATGGCCGGAGCTGGGTCTATTCCTATGACAGATCGACCAGACCCGGTGAGGGTAACAGTAAGGATTCCGGTGCCACAGCCCAAATCGACAATGGACTGGGCCTGTGTCGCTGTAGCTAGACGGCGAAAGAAATCGTGGTCTTCCCCGTCAGGGTTGTCCTCATCGTAGATTGCTACTAAATATGAATCATCAAACTGAGAAGCCGTTCCCTTAGCTTTTACGCCTCTGCCAAGCATTAGTTAATCTTTTTTACCACAGAAGATTTGAGGTAGATCTGGCCAGCGCCGGGAACCTTGGCCTCAAGGTCATGGCCGTTGATAGGGCTCTCCAGTAGGCGGATACCGCGCACCTTGGTGCCAGCTTTAATATCCGCGCCACCTTTAACTTTTAGGCCCTTAGTAATGGTCACTGCGTCACCGTCGGTTAGCTCATTACCTACCGAGTCCAGGACCTTGCTGCCGGCTTCATCAGGCTCAGCGCCCTTTTCAGCCTCAATCCACTCGTGGCCGCACATGGGGCAAACCCACAGCTGCCCCTGCTGGTAGGAGTATTCCTCAGCGCACACTGGGCAAGCTGGCGTGTATTCTTCAGACATGACGCTTCCTTCGAACGGGTCAAGAGACTACTTCACCCCTCATTATGGCAGATACACAGGGCGCGCCCCGCACGCCGGGCCACAGGCACAGGGACGCTGACACAGCGGTTAGCAGAGCTAAAAAGTACTGTAGCCCTCTCTACTCATTACAACTCCCCTGCCGGTCTTAGTGTTCCAGCAGGTCATGGCCTCTTGTGCCGACTCACAGGCCAGGTGCTGGGAGTAAACGCTGGTCCCATAAGGCACCACCTGGGCAGAACCACCAGAAGGGTTAGACTGGTTCATCATGAAGAAGAGGGCATCACCCCGTGCCCCTAGCTCCACCTGCTGGACCGAATCATCCAGCGGGAAAATCCACCGGGCAAGCAGTGCTGAGGGTTCTGTGTACTTCCTTTCCTCCGCGTAGGAGACCACCCCGCAGACGGCTGTGGTAGTGCCTCTAACATCGCACCCGATATTGCCTGAGGGGCTCACGAGAATACCAACATTCCAGTTCTCGCTGACCGGGTAGAAGGAGGTGACAGGAACCGCACCCTGCGGGATGTAGCCTTTTCTTTCAGTCAGCGGTGGGGCGGTAGTTTGATGGGCGGCCCCCGGCTGCTGGTTGGTGGGGTTTGCTGTCGCAGGGGTGGATGAGCTTGCAGGAGCTGTTGGGCTAGCGGAGGTACTAGCGGTAGCTGGTGAGACAGTGACGGTGGGTGAGCTAGACGGTCTAGGGCTTTCGGTTGAGCTTGGTGAGAGGCTCATGGGGGAACTGGCTGATGGGTTACTGTCAGTTCCCGGCTCAGGGCCGCCGCAAGCGCTTAGCACTAGTAGGCCACTGCACAGTAGGAGAGAAATTTTTTTGGCGGACATTTATCCTCCTGCAGGTCCCTTGAGTGTTGTCTCTTTTTCTGTTCCTGTTTAAGCCAGTATAGGGCTCGCACATCGTTTGGCCCGTCTGCTGGCCTGGACCTCAGCAAGGGATTAGGGCTCTAGTTTTTTACCTCTGGGCAGGATCCCTCCGGCCCAGAGAGCGGCAAGGACGAGCAGGGGCTGGAAGAGCAGACGGACAAAGCGCTTGGCATCAGTATCTAGCCCGAAGGCATCAATCCCTTGAAGGTACTGGTTGATGTTGCCGGGGAAGATGAGGACGTAGAAGAGAGCTAGCGCTAGGGCTACTGCCCTACGGGAGCTTTGCGGGGCAAAGAGTAAGCCCAGACCGAAGCCTAGCTCCACCAGCCCGGAGGCCACCACAACCAAGTCTGGATCAAGTGGTAGCCAGACAGGCACCTGGGCCAGGAAGGACTGGCGGGCGTAGCTCAGGTGGGCGGTACCAGCCAAAAGCATGAAAGAGCCCAGAAGCAGGCGCACAAAGTGCTGAGAGTATCGACGCATACCCACCATTATCGTACACAGCTCACACAAGAGCATCATCAGAGGGTGATAACTCTATAGGGCACCTTACCAAGCTAATTCTCAACAGATAATTTATATCAATCCGCGCTGTGAGGTGATTACCAATATATTGTTCGCTACTGAAGCTAGCCTTGGTATTGCTTATAAGCGTTCGGCTGCGAGTCCCCTTGTCAAAAGGAGATGAGACTTACGGCTAAAGGAGTTATTCCTTTACTTATTCTGTATCCTCGATATCAATAACTGCCTCAAGGACGTTTTCCACATCCTGCTCAAGATTTTCATCCGAAACGTTCTCGGCACTATCAAAAGTGAGCACAAGGTTATACTTCTCTGTCAAGAAACGCTGACGATACATGTAATCAGCAGTGGTCGCCACCTTGTTCAACATTTTTGCGTTCATACCAGCCCCCACCACAATTCCCAGCACGGGGACAGCTTGTGCAAGTTTATTCTTAGTCATCTTCACGCCAAGCGCTTGATAGATTTTTCGGATGAGGGAAGTTACAGCGCTTTTATTCAGCTGATCCCAGGTATTTCTACGGGCAATATCGCCGATGAGCTTATTCATTGCTAGAAATGCCGACTGCTTCTGGGCATTACTTCCGCCAGACAGAGCCATACTCAAGACGGAAGACATGAAGACCTTCTCATTAGGATACGTAGTATCGTAGCCATAATATGTAGCAGTTTCTGCAATAACTCTACTCGCCATTGTGAGAACCGCGGCCACGTCACTTGCTATTGCGCTGGCAGTAAGAGCTGCACCAGGGAGTGCGCCCACACCCCCTATTCCTACCCCTGCCAGGGCACCTGTTGTTCCTCCGGTAGTTGCAAATCCAACTGCCGCACCCTCTGCAGTGGCAACGGCCGTGTACCCTAGGTCAAGCCTGGGCTTGACCTTAAGAATCTGTTTGAGTTCTAGCTCTGCGATATCTTCTAGCGAGTCAAGTAGAACTCCCTTTTTCTCGTATTTCTTCAGAACAGCAGATTCGGTAACTGTTGCTGCGCCGGTATCACTCAAAAAATTGAGGACGCCCTCAACTGATTCCTTGAGAGTTGTGCCTAGATGCTCCACACCAGGCACTTCAGTAGCTTTCTCCTTGGCCGAAGTAGCAAATTCGCTTGCTTTGTCCTTTGCTTTTTCAAGTGATGTAGGAAGCTTAGGTGTTTTGTCTTTCTTAGCCTGCCATTTAATGATGTCATCCCAGTTCTGCCGGTCAAACTTATTCATTGCCGAGATGTCTACGTTTGCAAGACTCATTATTATCCCCTTTTCTGTTGGTCTAAGCTGATTTTAGAGTACAAAGTATCGATATGTAGGGCATAGCTGGTTAGCCTCGTTCCAACGTAGCCGTTTAGCTTCCCCTGGATAGCGTCTTATACCTAGCCAGTGAACAAAACGCAGGGATAATGGAAAAGACACGCTAGAAAGTACTTTTAGCCTAAAATAACGAATAGGTTTCTCTGGTGAACCGCTCCCTTCGATATCGTTAGCAAATGGCCCCGTCTGCTATACGTCCCAGCGGTAGGCTCTAGAAATCGGTAATACAAATACTCTTACCCCGGGCAAAAGCCGGTTCTTTATAAAGGGCTTCTCTTCGCTCCAGCGATAACCAAATCTGCGTCCCTGTGGGTAGTTGCTTGCGGCTTCTGCTTGACCCCACAAAAATCTTCAAAAAGGTGCTCATACCGGGGCGTGAAAACAACCAGAAGTCTAAATCGTTCTCTTCGCCAAAGCCCTTCAGCCGTTACAGACCTAAAAAATGAAAACCGAGTGGCGGCCTCCTACAGTGCCTGGGTGTCAAGGCTCGCTGGTCCTGTCATACTCTTAGTATCCTATGGTCCCCCTAGGACAAGGGAATAAGGTATTGTTGTCTCATCAAATAAAACCTCCCGGCCCTGTTTAGTACAGGTACCGGGAGGTTTTTATAAACTCAAAACAATCAGAGACTGACTAGACGTTGAAGCGGAACTCCACCACGTCGCCGTCCTGCATGATGTAGTCCTTACCTTCCATACGGACCTTGCCCTTGGCCTTAGCCTCAGCCATGGAGCCTGCGGCGTCCAGGTCCTCAAAGGAGACAATCTCAGCTTTAATGAAGCCCCGCTCAAAATCAGTGTGAATCACGCCGGCAGCCTGGGGTGCGGTGTCGCCCTGGGAGATAGTCCAGGCGCGGGTCTCCTTAGGGCCAGCGGTCAGGTAGGTCTGCAAGCCCAGGGTAGAGAAGCCAACACGGGCTAGCTGGTCCAGGCCAGATTCGTCCTGACCGTTCAGTTCTAGCATCTCGCGAGCTTCTTCCTCAGAGAGCTCCACCATGTCAGCCTCAAGCTTGGCGTCCAGGAAGACAGCCTCGGCAGGTGCCACCAGCTCACGCAGTTCCTGCTGCTTTTCCTCAGAAGCCAACACGCCCTCGTCCGAGTTAAAGACGTAGATGAAGGGCTTAGAAGTCAGCAGGTTCAGCTCCTTGAGCAAAGCCATGTCGATCTTGGCTTCCTTGTACTTGGAAATCAGGGTGTCGCCCTGTTCCAGTATGGCCTGAGCCTTCTTGTACTCCTCAAGCTGGGCGGGGTCGCCCTTCTTGATTTTGACGGCCTTTTCCAGGCGCGGGATAGCGTTCTCCAGGGTCTGCAAATCCGCCAGCACCAGTTCGGTGTTGATGGTTTCCATGTCAGAGGCAGGGTCTACCTTGCCATCCACGTGGATAACATCGGGGTCGTCAAAAGCCCGAACAACCTGGGCGATGGCGTGCGCCTCACGGATGTTAGCCAGGAACTGGTTACCCAAGCCTTCGCCCTCGGACGCACCACGTACAATACCGGCAATATCTACGAAAGACACTGTTGCAGGCAGGATACGTTCAGAACCGTAGATCTCTGCCAGGCGGGCAAGACGCTCATCCGGCAGGTTCACTACGCCAATGTTCGGTTCAATGGTGGCGAAAGGGTAGTTTGCCGCCAGGATGTTGTTTTTAGTCAGTGCGTTAAAGAGGGTAGATTTGCCGACGTTAGGCAGACCGACAATACCAATAGTAAGAGCCACGGAGATATAAGCCTTTTGTTGTGAAGAATCTTTTGCTCCCTAGTCTACTAGGTGAGCACAAGCGGTAGGGTGCCGGAGGTGCGTGAGAAGCCACAAACTTAGTTAGAGGGCGGTAATCAGCTACCTGCGCCAGGGGGCTAGCCCCCGAGCGTCCTATCCCCTGCCCCGTGTCCCTGCCCTGTATCCCCGCCCTGTACCCCTGTACCCCTGTACCGTGACAAATATCAGGGGTAAGTCGTGACGTTTAGCATCGGGCGCTAGGGCGGGCCAGCGGCAAGCTAGAAGTATGAAAACCGCAGTTGCAGCCTCTCACCTCACCCAGACCTTTACCAGCCACACCGGTACCGTTGAGGCAGTCAAAGACGTTAGCTTCACCCTGGCTCCCGGTGAAGTTGTTGCCCTCCTTGGTGAAAACGGGGCCGGTAAATCGACCCTGCTCGATATGCTCCTAGGGCTGGCCTCCCCCACGGCGGGGTCCGTTAAAATCTGTGGAACCGAACCGGCGCAGGCAGTCAGAGCATCCCGGGTAGCTGCCGTCCTCCAGAGCGGTGGCCTGCTCAAAGACCTCACCGTCAAAGACCAGGTAGCCATGGTCGCCGCAACCTACCCCACTGCACCCAAGGTCTGGGCAGCTCTCGAAGCCGCAGGTATAGCCGATATCGCCAATCGCAAGATCGCCAAGTGCTCAGGCGGCCAGCAACAAAAAGTCAGGTTCGCTATCGCCCTTTTGGGTGACCCAGCAATCCTTATGCTTGATGAACCCACTACCGGCATGGACGTCAAAGCCCGCGCGGCCTTCTGGGAGTCCATGCACGCCCAGGCCGCCCGGGGCAAAACCATTCTTTTTGCCACACACTACCTGGAAGAAGCCCAGGACTTTGCCGACCGTATCATCATGCTGTCCCACGGTTCAGTGGTTGCCGATGCCACCACCGAACAGATAAGGGCACAGGCAGGTGTGCGCACCGTACGTTTCCGCCTGGACGGTGGTAGCGAGCTAGCACTGACTGCCCAGCAACAAGAAGAATGGGGTGTCCAGCTCAGTCCAGCCCAGAAGGGCAGGTACACCCTGAGCTGTGTCGAGGTCGAGCGCTTCCTGGCTTTCGTGCTTGCTGAGTACCCCCTAACCCAGCTAGAGGTGACCCAGCCAACACTGGCTGAGGCTTTTAGTATCCTCGCCCGCACCAACTAACCACACACGCTAAGGATTCAGCTATGCAACTTCTCCGCTTTATGGGCTACGACCTTAAGCACTCCCTCATGAACTTTTCGTCTTTCTTCTACCTGCTTCTGATGCCGGTGGGCTTCTACTTACTCTTTGGGGCGATGCAGGACTACAGCCATATGGCCTTCAGGGACGGTGATGCTGCCGCCTACGTCATGCTGGGTATGGCGGTCTACGGTGCCGTCGTGGGCGCGGTATCATCTGCCGGCAATGCGGTGATTGAAATTGAGTCAGGCTGGGGCCGCCAGCTGGCCCTGACGCCAATAACCTCTCGCCAGCTCTTGGCCACTAAGACTGTCAACGCACTGGTGACAACAGCTCTGCCGGTGCTCTGCGTCAATCTAACCGCCCTGCTGACTCAAGCCAGCATACCTCTAGGCCAGCAGGTAGCCTGTGCCTTAGTCACCCTAGCCGTCTCCGCTATCTTCGTTGCCTACGGGAGCCTCATTGCCAGACTCTTCAAAAACGCCCGTGCCGTCTCTGTAGCTTCCGGTCTGTTGGTCTTCTTCTCCTTCTTTGGCACCACCTTCAGCCCGCTCTCCACGGACCTCTTGGCGGTTGCACGTTTCACCCCGCTCTACGGGGTTACCCAGCTCTCCCGTTACTTCTTCACCCGGGGTGATACCGTCACCACCGACCCCAACACCTGGTTTGTCACCGAGCCAGTCAGCTACGCCCTACTAAACCTGGCTTTCTGGGGAGCAGTCTTCATGGTGGGAAACTGGTTACTCCGCAAGCGCGTACATTCCCGCTAGAGTGAGACAATAGAACCGTGAACTTCTCCGCACTCAAGAACTTTGACAGAGTAGCAGCGGGTTTCTCAGGGATTTGGCTGGTCTTCCTGCTCTACCCGCTGAGCTACCTCCTGAACAACAGCTCTTTTACGTTCACTCAGAAGGTAGTCGGACTTATCTGCTTCCTCCTGTTCTCCCTGATCTACCTGCTCTCTTTTGGGGCCTACGATTTGCTGACCGAGCCTCGCCCCGTTTTCAAGACCCTCTACTGGAACCTGTTGCTCCTTCTTCCCGCTATTGGGCTATCTTCGATGCTAGGAGGATGGGGCTTCTACCTTTCCTCTTTCTGCGTGGCTCTCTGGGCTTTTCATGCGCCGCAAAGGGTTGGGATCATCGTCGGGGCTGTGATAGCCCTGGTGATGTCGGCCTGCTTAGTTTTCTTTTACCGGGATATCTTGTTCCGGGGTGGCTACGGATTCATTACCGGTTCCATTTTTGTGCTGGTCATGGCAACGCTAAGTTACTGGGCGGATCTGCGCAGGGAGCGGGAGGAAGAACTGGCTCGGGCTCAACAGGCTGAGCACATAGCCCGGGACGTCCACGATATTTTGGGGCATTCACTGACCGTTATCAACCTTAAAGCTGAACTTGCCGCGGCACTTGCCACGGCCCAGCCGGAGAAAGCCCGTGATCAGATGCAAGAGGTAGCGGTTCTATCGCGCACCGCTCTAGCGGAAGTACGGGCTACCGTGACCCGAATGAAGAGCCCCGATCTCGCTGGGCAGCTTGAAGCCGCTCGTAGGGCTCTGGAAACCGCCCAGATTAGGGCTCATCTGCCAGAACCGGCTAGGGTAGCGATAGCCGGGAATAATGCCACTCTTTTTAGCTGGGTACTGCGCGAAGCCATCACCAATGTCCTACGCCATTCATCGGCCCGTAACTGCTGGGTAAACCTAGATGCCGAACGAATCGAAATCATTGACGACGGCACCAAGGGCCCCTTTAAACCCGGTAACGGGCTGCTGGGCTTACAGGCTAGAGTGCAGGAAGCAGGCGGAGATTTGCTCATAGCCCACGGTAGCTCCACCCGTCTACTGGCTACGATGAACGGGGATACCTCACCCCTGACCGGCCCAGGAGGGAGTGCATGATTAAGATTCTGATTGCTGATGATCAGCAACTAGTCCGTGAAGCCTTGGGGGCGCTGCTGTCCTTGCAGCCTGACCTGGAACTAGTTGGCACCTGCGGGCGGGGAGACGAGGTCTTCCCCCTTGTTGAACAGAGCTCACCCGATGTCGTCCTCCTAGACATTGAGATGCCAGCAATGAACGGTATTGAGGTAGCTGCCCAGCTCAAAGAGCGTAAAGTAGCTTGCCGCTCTTTAATCGTGACAACCTTTGGCAGGCCGGGTTACCTGAGCCGAGCACTGGAGGCGGGGGCCTGTGGCTTCGTGGTCAAAGACACGCCGGCAGCCCAGCTGGCGGAGACTATCCGCAAGGTCCATGCCGGCCTGCGAGTGGTTGACCCGGCTCTGGCTGCCGAAAGTTTCTCGGTAGGGAGTTCGCCTTTGACCGACCGCGAACGTCAGGTCCTTGTAGGTGCGGAGAGAGGGGCCTCTGTATCAGCTATTGCCCAGAACTTGCATCTCTCCCAGGGGACGGTGCGTAATCATCTATCGAGCGCCATCACCAAGTTAGAAGCCTCCAACAGGTTTGATGCCGCCCGTCTAGCCCGCGAACGTGGCTGGCTTTAGAGGACTTGCTTTAGTGAGAGGCCCCGGTCAGGTTAAGCACCAAAACTCCGGCGATGATGAGGGCGATTCCCACTACTTTGGTGACTGTGACGGGTTCCCCTAAGAAGATTGCGCCGATTCCTACGATGGCCGCTGTTCCCAGGCCCGACCACAGGGCGTAGGCCACCCCCACGGGGATATCACGCACGGCGATAGAGAGCATATAAAAAGCTAGGCCATAGCTGGTGAGGCACCCCAGAGTAAAACCCCAGCGGGTGAAGCCTTCGGTGTATTTAAGCAGGCTGGTTGCTAGCAGTTCAGCGATAATTGCTATGGTCAAAAAGAGGTAGGGCATAGTCACCTATTGTGCCCATCAAAGCTCTAAAAGGCCAGAGACCCAGCCCACCCCAGCGCGGCCATGTGCTGGGGGCCGGGTTAGAGTAGAGATTATGGCTACACCAACGGTTCTTCTTGCGATCATTCTTGCCCTGGTTTTGGGCACCCTGGCCGGTTTCTTCTGGGGGCGGGCGGGCAGCGGTTCTACCGATGCGCTCCGCGAAAAAAATGCTCAGCTCACTGCGGATCTTGCTGCCGCCCAGCGGGCTGAGACTCTGCTAAGTGAGCGGGTCAGGGAGCTTCAGGCCCGGGCGGAGGCCGATGAAGACGTCCTACTGGCGCTAGCCCCGGTCAAGACCCAGCTGGCAACCATGGAAAAGTCAGTGCGTACCATGGAGACCCAGCGCGCCCAGCAGTACGGGGGCCTGGCTCAGGCTCTGAATGAGACGAATAAGACCAGCCACCAGCTCCGCGAGGTCACGGGCCTGCTTTCTTCCGCTTTGCGCTCCACCAGTGCCCGGGGTAGCTGGGGTGAGGCCCAGCTACGCCGTGTGGTAGAGGCCGCCGGCATGCTCCGGCATGTGACCTTTAGCGAGCAGAACACCACAGTAGCTACCGATAGCAGGGGTCAGGAGCGACAGATTCGACCGGATATGGTGGTTCATCTACCCGGCGGTAAAACGGTGGTACTCGATGCTAAGGTACCCTTGAGTTCCTACCTTGATGCCCAGGAGGCTGAGGGGCCGGTGCAGGCTGAGCTATTGGGCCGTCACGCTAAGGCTGTTCGCGCTCACCTTGATGCCCTGGCCTCTAAGCAATATTGGGCCGGTTTTGGGGCTTCACCGGAATTGGTGCTCTGCTTTATCCCGGTAGAGTCAGCCCTTTCGGCGGCACTGACCGCAGACGCTAAGCTCTTGGACTACGCCGCGGCCAAGAACGTAGCACTGGTATCGCCTGTATCGCTGTTGGCCGCGCTTAAGGCTATTTCCTTCTCCTGGCGGCAGGATGCTCTGACCGATAACGCCCGGGAGCTCTTTAACCTTTCACAGCAGCTCTATGAGCGACTCGGTACCGCGGGGTCCCATCTTGCGGGTATGGGTAAGTCCTTGGCGCGCACTGTTGATTCGTATAACGCGCTGGTGGGTTCCTTAGAGACCCGTGTGTTTGTGACCGCCCGCAAGATGACGGCTCTCTCCGGGGTGCAGGACGCTACCGGTCACCTGAGCCCCACCCCTTCGGAAGCTAGCCTTAAACCGCTGACGGCACCGGAGTTCATGACCTCCCTCCCCCAGTACCATGCGGAGAGTACCCAGAGAAAAGAGAACATCGGCCCTGAGCCTTACGACTCGTGGACCGATGAACCTCTTTTTGATGAATAAGGCTTAGCGGGTGGGCTTTGAACCTCGTCCGCCCAGCCGCATAGCGGGAGCACCGGTGTCGTTCTTCAGCGCAGCACGCAGTTCTTTGGGGAGGGAAAAGAGGATGTCTTCCTTAGCGGTTTCGTGTTCCTCAACATCGGTGTAGCCGTAGTCAGCGAGCAGGTGCAGGACCTCTTGCACCAGTACCTCGGGAACCGATGCACCGGAGGTCAGCCCCACTGTGGTTACGCCCTCAAACCAGGCTTCATCGACCTGGTGAGCAAAATCAACGCGCTCGGCACGCTGAGCACCGTATTCCTCAGCGACCTCCTTGAGGCGCACCGAGTTTGATGAGTTAGAAGAACCCACAACAATCACGAGGTCGCTCTTGGGAGCAATTTCCTTGATAGCACCCTGACGGTTTGAGGTTGCGTAGCAGATATCGTCTGAGGGCGGGTCCTGGAGGGTGGGGAAACGCTCGCGCAGGCGGGCAACGGTCTCAAGGGTTTCGTCCACCGACAGGGTTGTCTGAGAAATCCACACGACCTTTTCGGGGTCGCGCACAGTTACCCGGTCAACTTCGTCGGGCGAGTTAACAATCTGGATATGTTCGGGGGCTTCGCCTGCTGTGCCCTCGACCTCTTCGTGGCCGGTGTGGCCAATCAGCAGAATGTCATAGTCCTGCTTAGCAAAGCGGACCGCTTCCCGGTGCACCTTGGATACCAGTGGGCAGGTCGCATCAATAGTGTTAAGCTGGCGTTCAGCGGCAGAATCGACAACGGCAGGAGAAACACCGTGGGCTGAGAATACGGTGACGGCGCCCTCGGGAACTTCCTCTACCTCGTCCACAAAGATTGCGCCCTGAGCTTCTAGAGTCTCAACAACGTGTCGATTGTGCACAATCTGTTTGCGCACGTACACCGGAGCACCGTAGTGCTCTAGAGCACGTTCAACGGCGATAACCGCGCGGTCAACGCCAGCGCAGTAGCCGCGCGGGGCGGCCAGAAGTACTTTTTTGGGGCCGGTTGGTGCGGCGGCCTCAATTTCTTGGCGGGTCCGGCGCACACGTGGCACGGTGGGCAGGCCCAGTTCAATGGTCTTTTCGGCAGTGGACATAGTCTCTATCCTACGTTGTTCTAGCGAAAGCGTGCAGTGGCGGGTCTCGCAGTTACGCGGAGCACCGCTATGAGAATTGCCAGCAGGGTCAGGACGACCGCCGCAATCAGCACCTCAAAGGCCAGTCCGTTCAGGTAGCTGGCAAAGGATTCAGCAATTAACTGTGAGAGTTTCTGGAAAAAGAGCACACCGGAGCTACTTGCGCCCTGCCCAAGGCCCGAGAGCCATGAGGCTCCGCCACCGATCAGGGCGGTTGCCCAGAGAAGTCCTGCACCCATGAAAGCCACGCAAGCCAGGTGAGCACATTTAGAACCGGGCCACAGCAGAAAGCCCAGCAGGGCGGAGCCAGCGCAACCGGCTAGAAGAATCGGCCAGAGGCCCGCGAACCCTATCAGGGTGTTAATACTTGTGTTAACCGGCCAGATACTCTCGCCGGTATCGAGCATAAGGGTTCGCCCGGGAAGGGCGCTGGTATCAAGTGAGATACCAGTTGTGGCTCGCAGGGAATCACTAGCTTTATCGTAGATAGCTGAAAAGTCGAGCATGGCGGGCCTGGTCTCCCCCGAAAAGTTATAGCGGTGGGAGTCACTCATAGCTTTCGCCCACAACTCCGGGTAGTCTTCCGAGGCAACGACGGTGCCTGTGGCCTGGTTAACCAGGGTATAGGTCTGGTCGTATAACCAGTTCTGGGCGCCCCCGTACCAGGTCTCACTGTTCCCGTCCCCCAGGTAGGTGCTGATGGTAGGTGAAGCCATGATGTCATCGGTGACCGCTGAGGCCAGGCTGTTCTGGAAGTCCTGGTCTGTCGCCAGTCCCTGGGCCATAGCCGTGAAGTTATCGGTATCGACGATGGCGCTCTGGGCCCAGTAGGCCGTAGCACCGGCTAGCCCACACAAGAGGGTGAATAGGGCTAGCAGACTACAGAAGAAGCGGCGAAAGATCCGATAAGGAGGTTTGGCCGGGTAGGGGTAGGCAGGTAGGGGCGCAGGATTTACAGGAACCGGGTAGGAAGAAGCAGGAACCGTCTGTGCCTGGGGCACACGCCCCTGCCCCTGCCCCTGCCCCTGCCCCTGCCCCTGGGGAAGCGTGTGCTGGTAAGCAGCTGCTGTGCCGTAGGCTACGGCTCTAACAGCGGAAGCAGATTGCCCCTGAGTTTCTTGGTAGATGACACGTTGGTTCTCGGCCTGGACCTGAGGGTTAGTCCAGTTGCCGTCACCGTGCTCATTAAAATCATGCCTACTTTGTGTGCCCATAGTCCTTGAATAGTAGCTTGTTTATCTAGCTTTTGGGGTGTTTTAACCTGTAGAAGCCCCTTCGATGCTATAAAAAGTACGACCGACCCTCGTTAAGAGGCTAAAAGTGTCAGCCCCCGGTGGTAGTAGTGGTATATGAATACTTTTGGCGAACCTACGCTCGCTGAACTCCAGCAGCAACAAGAGGAAGGGCGGGAGCCCCGGCAACATGCCCAACGGGCCGGCCAGACCACACCCGATAACCCTTGGCCACTTCATCTGCTCTCCCATAAGATGCACGAGTATATAGCCCGGTGTGTGCCAACCTGGGTCGAAGGCCAGGTAATTGAGCTCAACCACCGGGGCCGAGTCTCTTACCTGACCCTGCGCGATATTGACCAGGAAGTCTCAGTGTCGGTGACGGTCTGGGGTTCAGAGATGGCAAAAATCCAGGGGCAGGTAGAACGAGGTTCACGCATCGTCCTGCAACTTAAGCCAGATTTCTGGGTTAAAACCGGTCGGCTCTCCATGCAAGGTTCCAACATTAAGCCGGTGGGTGTGGGCTCCATGCTCGAACGTATTGAGCAGCTCCGTGCCAAGCTCCAGGCCCAGGGCCTGTTCGATGCCGGCCGCAAAAAACCGCTCCCGCTACTGCCCCACACCATCGGCTTGATTACCGGGCGCGATTCAGATGCCCTCAAAGATGTGATTCGTAATGCCAGTCTCCGCTGGCCTGCTGTTAACTTTGCGGTGCGGGAGGTAGCTGTTCAAGGTGTTCATGCGGTAGCCCAGGTAACAGCGGCCCTGGCTGAGCTTGATGCGGATCCCTCCATTGACCTGATTGTAATTGCACGCGGTGGTGGCTCCTTCGAGGATCTACTGCCCTTCTCAGAAGAAGCCATGGTTCGCGCCGTTGCGGCGGCCCGCACCCCTGTGGTCTCTGCTATCGGGCATGAGGCCGATTCACCTCTCCTTGATCATGTGGCCGATGTGCGCGCTTCAACACCCACCGACGCTGGTAAGCGTATCGTGCCCGATGTCGCCGATGAGCGTGAGTTCTTCCGGGCAGCCCGCTACCAGCTGATGCGCTCTCTTGAGCTGCTGATTCAGCGTGAGCGCATGGGGCTAACCCAGGTCCGTTCCCGCCCGGCCCTTGCCGCCCCAGCTTCAACCATGCTGGCGCGGGCTGAGGATATTGAGCGTCTCCGAGCCCGAGCATTAACAGCGGCCACCAACCGGCTGGTACGCGACCGTGAGCAGGTGAGCCAGCTCAGGGCACGGGTCACGGCGCTCTCCCCCCAGCAGACGCTTGAACGGGGCTATTCCCTGGTACAAACAGCGTCGGGAGCCCTAGTCCGCGACAGTAGCACCCTTGAAGAGGGGCAGGCTCTTAAAGTGCGTGTGGCACAGGGTAGCCTGAAGGCCACCGTGACCTCAGTTTCAGATAGTGCTCTCTAGCCCCATCTCTCCCCCGCCCTGTAGAACGACTTAGACCCAAACACTAATAGAAGGAATTATCGTGAGCGACAATATCGAATTTGCAACCGAGCTTAATGCCCGCCCCGTGGATGAGCTTTCCTACGAACAAGCCCGCGAAGAGCTCATGCAGGTCGTAACCCGCATGGAGTCCGGGGCTTCCACCCTCGAAGAATCCATTGCCCTCTGGGAGCGCGGCGAGGCCTTGGCAGCTCGTTGTGAGGCCTGGCTTGACGGTGCCCAGGCGCGCTTAGATGCCGCCAAGCAGGCCACTAGCTAGGCCGGGCCTCGCAAATCTGCAAGAACGCAGGCGCAGAGAAAATGGCATCACTTTCTCTGCGCCTGCGCGCCTCTATATGCCTATATGTCGGCCTTTACAACTAATTCTGTTTGTAGTCGCTCAGGAAGTTGCCCAGGCGTTCCAGCGCATCAGCCAGGGTGTGAACATCCGGGAGGAAGACCAGTCGGAAGTGGTCGGGTTGCCCCCAGTTAAAGGCCGTTCCGTGGCTGAGCAGAATCTTCTGCTCCCTGAGCAAATCAAGCATGAACTGCTCATCGCTGGTGATGTTGAACTTATCAATATCGAGCTTGGGGAAGAGGTAGAGCGCACCTTCAGCCTGCTTGACGCTCACGCCCTCCATCTGACTGAGCATCTGGTACGACAGGTCACGTTGCTCTTTAAGACGGCCACCGGGCAGAATCAAATCCTTGATGGACTGGTAGCCGCCCAGCGCTGTTTGTACGGCGTGCTGGGCAGGTACGTTAGCGCACAGACGCATGTTAGCCAGCAGGTTAATGCCCTCAATGAAGGGGGCGGCCGCGAGCTTGGGGCCGGAAATAGCGACCCAGCCGGCACGGTAACCGCAGACCCGGTAGGCCTTGGAAAGACCGGAGAAAGTCAGGGTCAGCACGTCATCATCGGCGATAGAAGCTACGTGCGTCATGGTGGCACCGTCGTAGAGAATCTTCTCGTAGATTTCATCAGCGAAAATGACCAACTCATGTTCCCGAGCAATCTCTACAATCTGCCTCAGAAGCTGAGGTGAGTAGACGGCGCCGGTCGGATTATTGGGGTTGATTACCACAATGCCGCGTGTCTTAGAAGTAATTTTGGACTTGATATCTTCTATATCCGGGAACCAGTTGTCTTCCTCCTTACAGAGGTAGTGCACCGGCTTGCCGCCAGCCAGCTGGGTAGCGGCAGTCCACAGAGGGTAGTCGGGACTGGGGACCAGAATCTCTTCCCCATCATCTAGCAAGGCCTGCAGTGTCATGGGGATAAGCTCAGAGACACCATTACCCAGGTAAACGTCGTCGGTGGTGATGTTCATGATGCCCTCGTTCTGGTAGTACTGCACAATGGCGGTACGGGCCGAGTAGAGGCCACGGGAATCCGAGTAGCCCTGGGTGTAGGGCAGGTGCTCGATGATATCCATCATGATGGTTTCAGGCGCTTCAAAACCGAAGGGCGCGGGGTTGCCGATATTTAGCTTAAGAATACGGTGACCGCGGGCCTCCATACGGTGGGCCTCTTCTAAGATAGGCCCACGAATGTCGTAGAGGACGTTTTGAAGTTTTTTTGTTTGCTTGAATGCCATGAGACTTAGATTACCCCCTGAGGGTGCTCAACCAGAAATGTGCGGCATCAGTTTCTGAGACGGCATTATCACCGCTGGTTAAGCTGTTGAGACGAATAAGTGAGTCGGTGTTGAGCTGAGCAGATACACCGTCGATGATGTCCCGGGCTTCTTGTGGTATTTCCCCCGCACGCACCAGCGGCACGATATTCTGGGCCAGCTGTGTCCTTTCCGGATCATCGAGCAGTGTCAGATTATTGGCCGATATATCGGCACTAGCCGAAAACATGTAGGCCAGGTCCGTCTGCCCCCTAATGAGCTGCTTGGCCTGTTCGGTCCGTTCATCGGTGGTACGGACTTGGTCGGGCATACAGCCATAATATTCTCGCAGTGAGTTTTCGCCGCTTGGGTTTGCGGTGTAGGTATCGGGGGCTACTAGGCTAAGCTGGGCGCATTTTTCGCCAAGGTCACTCATGCTACCTAAACCGTATTTTTGGGCGGTAGCGGCGGTTACCACGTAGCCGTAACGGTTTGTGGCGGCTGAGGGGTTGAGCAATTCAAGGGTGTCGGGGAGCGCAAGGTCAACGTAGCTGACGATATCGTTGCTGCTCAGACCCCGAACGTTAAGGTTTGTGGGGCTGGGGCTAGCTGTGGCTGAGGCTAGCCAAGCGGAGCTTGTTGCCGGTTGGCTAGACTGCTCAGTGGCCTGCACTCTTGACTGAGCCTGGGTGCGCTGATCATTGATGATGCTGGGGCTTGTCGAACCGTTGTCGGTCAGGTAGAGCAAGAGGTCACCTGAGAGGTCAGGGGTGATATGAACAGCGTCCCCGTCGGGGGATGTTGAGGTAGGTTGGGCAGTTGCTGAACTGTTCATATCGATGTGCATCTGCTCGAAAATAGCAGAACGATCCCTCCCGGTTTCCACAACCTCCGCGCTGTAACCAGCCTCTTGCAAAGCCACCTGATAGATGTAGGCTGCGTGCCTGGTTTCAGGTGTAAGTCCGGTTCCGATGCGGATGGTAGCGCTTGAAACTACTGCCGGGGAACTATGGGTTGTTCCTGCCCCAGAGGCTCCACATGAGGTAAAAGCTAAGGCTGCCACCGCCCCCAGCCCCATCACTTGCCAGCGCAAAGCTTTAATCGGCATAGTCACTTAGCGCCTTTCTTCTGGTAGACCCGGCTCAGAGCAAGGGCGTCAGGGTAGCCCATCATGCGGGCGGCTTCATCAACCAGGGAGTAATAGACATGGTTTTCCAATTCGGCTAAAGGAACCCACAGGGCAAGGTCAGTTGAGCCTCCAGTTTCTGAGCGCAGTTCCCCGCCTGTCCTATGAGCCCGGTAGATAGTACGAAGTGCACAAAAAGGTAGGTCACTTCCCTGGTTAGGGCCAAAGTAGCCGGCATGCACGCCCAGCAGACCATCAAGTTCCACTGTGTAACCTGTTTCTTCCAGCACCTCACGCCGGGCAGTATCTGCTGGCTGTTCGCCCGGTTCCATGCCTCCCCCAGGTAGGGTCAGGCCGGGTTTGAAGCCCGGAATGTGAGGAACCCACCGTGCTAGCAGAATCTGCTCGTCTTCAATAACTACTGCATAGGCGGCCGGGCGGGTTTCCATTTTCGGCAGAGGCATGCAAGGGTTTCCTTTACTATCGATTCTCTTCCACCAGTTTAGCGACCTGCGCCGGTGTCATTTGCCAGCCCCACCACCATATTCAGCTACCGCTCATCTACCTGGTTTGTCTTCAGCTTTACAGAAGAAAAGGTATTAGGCTCTTGGGTATGAGTTTTTCAGGGAATGTACTAGCAGAGAATTCTTCACTTGAGCAGGGAACCGCTGCAGCAGAAAGTATCATGGCGCGGATGACCAGCATAGATTTCTGGATGGGTGCACCGCTTCGCATCCTTCTGATTCTTACCATCGGGGGTATTTTGCACATACTCGTACGGGTGGTTATCAGGCATGTCGCTGATTCCATTGCACGCGGGACTCGAAGCCGAATCGTAGCCAGCGAAGATAAGAAAGGCTTGCTCGCTAAACGCTGGTCCTCAGATACGTCCCTGGCCTCCGCCCGGCAGGCCCAGCGCGCTCACACCGTAGGCTCCGTTCTCCGGTCAGTTTCAGCCATCATGATCTGGACCGTCACCATCGTCATGGTTATCGCTGAGCTCGGTTTCAATATTGCACCGGTTATCGCATCTGCCGGTGTTGTGGGTGTGGCGCTGTCCTTCGGCGCGCAGTCCCTAGTCAAGGACTTCCTTTCGGGCATCTTTATTGTGGCTGAAGATCAGCTAGGTATCGGTGACTGGGTTAATCTAGGCGATACAGAAGGGGAAGTTGAAGCTGTAGGCCTACGTACGACCCAGGTACGAGACGTCCAGGGCACCCTGTGGCATGTGCGCAACGGTGAAATCCTAAGAGTGGGCAACTCGTCCCAGGGCTGGGCACGAATCGTTATTGACCTGCCTATCCCCTACGAGGCAGATATCGACGAAATGGCTGATTTCCTGGTCAAATCCACCCAGGAGGCTATTGAACTACCCGGGATTAAGGGCAATGTGTCAGGCCAACCCCAGTATCTAGGTGTCCAGTCGGTGACCGGCGAATCCGTGATTCTACGTTTGACGGTGACTACTGTCCCGTCCGAGCAGTTTGCTGTGGGCCGTAAACTCCGCGCCGAACTCAAAAAGGCTATGGATAAGCAAGGAATTCGTATCCCGCTTGCTCAGCAGTCGGTAATTCACAGCCAAGTGCACGGTAATGGTTCTGTCGCTAGCGCTAGCACCACACCCCAAAAATTTACCGACGCTTCCGCCTTCGACAAGAAGTAAAGTCAGCGTCTAGCATAGGTGCACCCTACGGAGGACACCGGAGGGGTTAGCGCTTTTTGCCTCGGCTACCGCGCCCGCTCCCCTTGGGGGCGGGCTTAGCACCCTTTTGGGCCTGGAACTGCCGCAGGTTACCGCTCTTTTGCGCATTGCGTCTCTTACGGTCCTCGGCTTCACGCCGTTTATTGGCGGCCTGACGTTTACGCTTGGCTTCCTCTTTTTCACGGCCTTGCTTCTCTAAGGCGGTTTCGCGGGTGTCACTGCCCCTCTGAGAGGCGGCTGTTCTGCCCCTGGTAATACCCACAAAATCCTGAATCACAGCTTCCCGCTCTTCTGGGCGTGCCTGGCGCTTCCAGACCAGCAAGACCTGGTACTCTTCTAGTCCTTCAACAGGGCGGTAGGTGACGTCCTTGCGGTGGTAGAAGCGGGCAAGAGACATAGGCACCACCAGCAAGCCCAGACCAGCGGCGACCAGCTCTACGGCATCGGCCCGGTGCCTCATGGAAGGTAGCGGGCGGGATTCCTGCACGATACGAGTCTGCTCGGTGTGTTCCCAGCCCGCTATCTCCCTAGGATCTTGAAGTAGGAACTCCTCAGCCAGATCAGCCACCGGGATCGCCTCTAGGAGGGTGAACAGATGGTCTTTGGGCAGAACGACAACGGGCACTTCGCGGTAGAGCTCAATAGCGTGGTAGAGGTTCTTATCGCGCGCTGCAGGTTCATCCTCGGCTCGCACAAGCACCATATCGGCAAAGGCATCGAGGGCGGCAAGCCCTTTGCTCTCCCCAAGTGCCACATCGGTCAGCGGGGCCAGTGCCGAATAGCGATCGCGCCAACGGTTGAACCACTTACCCGGCATCACACCGGGCACAAAGCCCACGCACAGGCCTGGCACTTTACCAACCTGCTCATAGCGATCCGTGTGTCCATCTACTAACAAATCTGTATGGGCGAGGATAGCTTGGCTGAGTATCACGCTATTTACCTTTCGGCAGTTGGGGCATTGAACGCCGTGCACCGTGCCACCGGATGAGCAGCACAAGGATCAGGAATATAAGCACCAGTGAGAGGGCAACAGCCGGGTTTTCTAGCCAGAGCCAAATCACCGACATACCGACCGTTGCGTAAATTGTTCCCCAGAAGAAAGTGCCGACGAGCATGGCTGGTACCCATCGGGTAAGTGGCATGCGGGTAAAGCCAGTCGTGAGGATAACTGCGGTCTGAAAGCCAACCGTCACAAAACAGGCGGGAACTGCCAAGACACCCCAGCGGTTCACAAAAAACTGGGCTCTGCGGTAGAGGGGGTGGTCCATCAGGTAGCGAATTTTGTGGAAGCGACTGCTACCGGTCGAGGCCAGCCAGCCTAGGGAAAAGACGATGCTTGTTCGCACTATGCCTACCAGCCACATGAATCCTATTGCGGCGCTCCAGTGCAAGCCTTCTAGCCATTCCCTCATTCCCCCAGTCTAACGGCATGGCCTGGCAACAGCCTTCCAGAAGGTGAGAGCAAGCTCACAATTTATTGGCAAATAGAGCCCTGACATGGCCTAATAGTTTAAAATTTAGGCTATCCTATCTTTAAGAATAGGTAAATCTAAAAAAATTACAGGGACCCCCTAGCCATAGGCCACAGAATTAGGTTATATTTTTATTACCAAATAGCTCAGGGCCTTGTGGGAAGGCCTGCTAGGAGGTCAACAAGATAACTTTTCTTCCTGTGTGTGATGCAAGGCGGAGGTGCAACCAGCACCTCCGCCTTTCTCTTTGACCGCGCCAGGTTCTCCGCTTCAGAGGGCCTCTTCTAAAGGTCAATAGACCTAATCTTCTGCAGGACTGGGGGAACAGAGGAATGGATACTTTCCCGCAGCTTCTGGGCTACATGCTCACTACGCCCAGCAAGGCAACCCACAGTAAAGGGGCTTAGCCCCGCAGTGGAGGACTCATTCAAGCCCTTAAGCCAGTCAAGAAAAGTCAACTCATCGGTGAGCTTGCCCAGCTCAGCTTGAAGTAAGCGAGCGCTCTTGAGCAAGGTCTCCTGCCCCTCGCTCAAAGAGATGCCTGCATCGGCGCAGGCAGTCAGGCAGTAGCGGGTAGCTTTAGCCAGCTTACGCAGGTCATGAACACCATCATCGTAAGCGGTGGTGACCGCGAAGTCCCCTGCAGAGTCAGGCCAGGCTTTCACCGCTTTAAGTCCCTGCTTAACCATCTTCTTTTGTAAGCGCCGAGCGACCTTAGCACTGTACTTTTCACGCTGTGCAGGTAAATCTACAAACCTATCCAAATCTTTTTGCAGATCACGCAGAGACTGCTGGAGGTTCAACCTCTGGGACGAATTAAGGTAGGTCATAGCAGACACCAGGCCTTCCTGTGTCTGTTCCTGCTCCAGATGAGCAAGTTCAGCCAGGTCCTTATCACCTAGCAGCTGCGTCCGTGCAAGGCCTAACTGAGCCATAGGCAGGATAAGCTCGCCGTTCCGATGCTGTTCAAGCTCAGATGCATAGGTTTTAAGACCACCTAAAATCGTCTGAAGCTGCGCCTTAGCCTGCTCATCTTTGGCATAGGGAACCGCCATGAAAGCAAGCACGCTCCGTAGCTGACGGGCAATGACCCTCCCCTGGTGACTGGAATCAGGTAGTCCTGCCCGGACCAGCAAATCAGCCTGCCCCAGTTCAATGCTGTACCGGTTCACAATCTCTGCCAGCATGTCGGCCGAGGTAGCCGGATCCCGCCAAACGGCATCCGCAGAGGCAACCGGGGATAGCTCAACCCCTTGTTCGGGCAAGCCTTCCGACTGTTTGAGGTGAGCCTCTCGGCGGCGCTCAAATTCAGCGTCCTTTCCGAGCGCTCGCGTAATTTTGGCCGGAGAGGATGAAGGGCCTGCCCCTGCCGCTAGAAGTAGCTCCTCGACCGTGGAGAATACCTTGTGAGCAAGGTTGGCATCCGATTGCGCCGGCTCTAAAAGTTCTATTTCCCACTCCTGCCAGGCACGCTCAACTCCGGTGGCGTAGTCAAGGGCCTGGACACGGTCATCACAGATTTCCGCCAATGCCTGGCCATCTGAACTACGGATAACAGTCCTGCTCCTGTGGGTAGCTAAACCAACTCGCGGTTCAAGTGCACTGCCAGCGGTCAGCACCCGCACAAAACGTCGAATGTCTTCGGGCATATCTTCGGGGTTCTCAGCCAGGCTGAAAGATACCTCATGGCGGTCACCGGAAACATCAAATTTGATGTGCCAGCCCTCGTCATACCCGCCTAGCCTCCGGCGGAGGGCAAGGCTGTGGGCAGCGAGCTGACCTTGCGGCGTATCAAAGTAAGTTGCATAGAGCTCTTCTACAACAGGGGTATCAGCTATCCAGCTCTCAAACTGCCAGGCGATAACCGGAGCCTGCCCGCCTAGGTCTGCAAGCTCGTATTTACGTTCAACTTCTAGGTGGTGAGCAACCATAAGGAATCCTTCACTGTGGTGATCAGCGGTAGCGGCTAAACCGCCCCATGCAAAAACGCCTGCCCTAGGTTCAGGGCAGGCGCTTGATTCAGTTCTTTCGATGAGCTCTGCGGCTCACAGATTTGTCTAGGCCCGCCGACGCCTGAGGACATCGTCAAGATTGAGCGAAGCGGCCTCCGCAAGAGTCTTAGTCTGGCTCAGTTGCTCAGGCTCTGACTCATTCACGGTAGGTAGTTCCCTATGCGCTGTGGGTGCATCAAGATAGGTCGGGCGGGGAACCTCTGTAATCTGCCAGCTAGTATCGGGCAGAGCCTCGTCCATTCTCAGGCGAGGGGTGAGCTCGGTGTCCCTTTGAGCCGCAGGAGCCAGAGAGGGCCTCAGGGCGGTCGCAGGGGTCTGGGTACGTGCTTTGCGTAGTGCTTTAGCTGCGTGACTAACCGGCATCTGCTGACGAGCGCGGGCAGGGCGCTCAGGTGCAGGCCGCAGTTCAATGGATGAGGTTTCGGGGTGGGAAAGCGGGTTCACGCTACTTTCAGCGCCCTGTCTTCCCGAAGGACGATGGGCCTTGCGAGCTTTCTCAACGGTCAGGGCGGTACGGGCACGACGGCGGTCCCTGTCTCGAACTGCAAGTACACGCAAGAAGGTAAGAGAACCGGTAGCAACAAGCAGACAGAACAGGGGGAAGGCGAAAGATGCGCTTGCCCACAGGCTCATAAGACCTGTGACCAGTGCAAGGAAAAGGGCCAGGCAGGCTAGCGAGAAGATTGCCAGACGGCCCCAACGCGGTACGAAACCGGTCCAAGGGGATCCTTCTGATCTAGCGGTAAGGGTCTGCACAGATTCGAGTGAACGCTCTGGGCTAGTGGGCTCAGGGGCCTCTTCCATGACGTCAGCAGCGTATTTCTCGGCGCCAATCGTCGCAGTTCCCTGCGGTTTTGTGCGGCGGCTGACCAGATAGAGCCCCGCAAGTACACAAACAAGCAAGACAATGCCTGAGGTGCTTAGCAGCTCCATAGACAGCCCCCATCTCAATAGCAGAAAAGTATAAACGTAACTCACCTATTCTACCGCAGAGCACACCCGCTGACCCTGCTTTGCGGGGGCGGGTTCAGGTAAGAAAACAGGGTATCTACTTGACATCCAAGTAGATACCCTGCATGGCGCAGATCGTGCATCAAAATTAGCGCTCTAAATTGTCTTTAGAGCTCTGCAGCGAATTCTTTAATCCAGCTCCGTAGCTCGGGGCCAAGATCATCACGTTCGGAGGCCAGAATGACATTGGCTTTGAGGTAGGAGAGCTTGTCACCGGTGTCAAAGCGGCGGCCCTTGAAGACAAGGCCATAGACACCTTCGCCCTGGCCTGAGCCCTGTGCAAGAGTCTGTAGAGCGTCGGTGAGCTGAATTTCGTCACCACGGCCAGGGGCGGTATTTTCCAGCACCTCAAATACCTTGGGGGAAAGGACGTAACGACCAATCACAGCAAGGTTGGAGGGTGCCTCTTCAGCTGCGGGCTTCTCGACCAGGCCGGTTACCTTGACGAAGCCATCTTCACCTTCAACAGCTTCAACAGCGGCGCAACCGTAAGCAGAAATCTGTTCCTCGGGTACCTCCATCAGAGCGACGACGGAGCCACCGGTCTTCTGCTGAACGGCAACCATCTCTGAGAGCAGGTCTTCTTTCTCATCGATGAGATCGTCGCCCAGAAGGACAGCGAATGGTTCATTGCCCACATGCACCTTACCGCGCAGAACTGCGTGGCCAAGCCCCTTGGGGTCGCCCTGGCGGACATAGTGAATCTCACCCAGGTCGTTGGAATCTAGGACACTCTGAAGCAAGGCATCTTTACCCTGCTCTTCAAGCTGCTGTTCCAGAACAGGAACGCGGTCAAAATGATCTTCAAGGGCGCGCTTATTGCGGCCGGTAATCATCAAAACATCGTTCAGGCCAGCACGAATCGACTCTTCGACCACGTATTGAATTGCGGGGCGGTCAACAACAGGCAACATTTCCTTGGGGGTTGCCTTTGTTGCAGGAAGGAAGCGAGTGCCGAGACCTGCAGCGGGGATAACCGCCTTGGTCACGGGAAGTGATTTATTTTCTGTCATAATCATCAGAATACCTAAAAACACTGCATAACCTGCTTATATGCTAGATAAATTGTGCACCATTAATTGCGTCATTAGGCTCGAAAGATTATCAACATGTCTCCAGCTACCAGCCAGTACAAGACATTTGCACGCGCTTATCTGAGGCACCGGCGACGGGAAACTGGCCAGCTAAACCTTGTGAGCCAAGCCTTTACCGGTCACCTACGCAGTCTCTGGGAATCTTTGCCTGAAGGCTCGACCATAGCAGCTTTTCTGCCCCTACCCACTGAGCCACCTATCCTCGATGGCCTAGCCTACGCTCACCGCGCCGGGCACCGTGTTTTCGTCCCCGTTGTTCTCCCTCAAGGTCAGCTGGCCTGGGTTCTTTGGAGCCCGGTGGCACCCTTAGTGACCAATGCCTTAGGGATATCCGAGCCGCTAGGTCAGAGGCTGGGGGCAGAGGCTTTTCTTGAGGCTGATATCCGGCTAGTGCCGGCCCTAGCCTACGATATGCACGGCAACCGGCTAGGCCAGGGAGGCGGCTACTATGACCGGCTTCTCAAGCTACTGCCGGCCCAGGCAATGGATGCTTCAACACTCGGTCTTGTCTTCTCCCGCGAGATACTCGATGGGCTCCCCCACGCTGAGTGGGACGCAACCCTCAACTACGCGCTGACGGAGCAGGGACTACGGCAACTGGGTACTGGCAGCAAGAACAGAGTACAATAGCACCCGGTTATAACACTTACCTCACCGAAATGGAGCGACTGTGCCGGTTTACGTCTACCAGTGCAAGAATTGCGACCACCTATTTGAACAGCACCAGTCTTTTAGCGATCAAGCTCTCACCACCTGCCCGTCCTGCGGGCAGGACACCCTCCGCAAGAAATTTGGCCAGGTCGGTGTGGTCTTTAAAGGCTCAGGCTTCTACGCCAACGATAAAAGCAAGTAAAAAGGCCATAAACGGATGAAGGCTCCCCCACTATAGGGGTGAGGGAGCCTTCTTGTGTTTGTGCCTATTCGTAGTGCGGTGGGCGTTGCTCTTTGAGCCAGGTTGCTAGAGCGTCATTTTCAGGTGCTAGCTGACGTACAGGAGGCTCTAGACCTGCAAGGCGGGGTTCTTTCCCCCCGATGGGGGAGCCCCCCCTTGCGCGACGGTTGCCCCGTCTAGGCCGAGGAACCGGACTGAACCGAGTATTATCCTTGCTCTCTTCCGGAGCGCTCTCTGAGGCAGTCATGCGCTAGCTGTCTTTCCCCAGGCCCAGGTAGCTGTTGATTCGGCGGACAACAGCTTCGGGGTCAGAGAAGGCCTCAATGGTCCAGCAGGTCATATGATTCCAGCCAGTACGGGCTAAAAGCTCAGGAATCAGGCGGGACCGTTCACGCACGCTCAAAGCCGCATAGGCGTCAGAACCATCGGAGATAAGAGCCAAAGGCACCCGAGCAGGAATGACATGTTCCTGACCGCTCATCAGCTTACGTGTACGTGGGCTAGCCATCGCACCGGCAAGCAGTGAATCCTGATCACTGGTCATCACCAGCGACAGCAGCGGAACCGGCGACTGGTGCAAGGTCGTGGACTGAGGGTTCAACCGGCGCAAGAGATCATTGAGCAGCCAGTCCCCCATATCAATTGCTTCGAGGTGATCGTTAGTGAGGAACTCATTGACCGGCAACTGATCGGTAATCGGGCCAGCCATCTGCCGCTGAGCCTTGGCTTCCTGCTCTTTGCGGTAGGCAAGAAGTAGGCGGTAGACATCGAAGGCACCGTACTCGAGGCGTTGGGGGTCTAGGTCTTCCGGGCTTAGACAGGTGACAAAACGGGTGAGGTGACGAGCCCGGGTCATAGCTAGCACAAAGCTCTCACGACCGTACCGCTCAGATAGATGCCCAAAGTGGTGGGCCGCTCCCTGGGCAAGTTTTCCAGCCCCCAAAGCGAAGATAATGACGTCGCGTTCCATATCAACCGCGCGAGACACATCGACCACACGGAAGGACTCATCACCAGCAGCGAAGAAGGGTGTGAACTGCGGGTAGCGTACCAGCATCTGACGCACAGCCTCAGCGATACGCTGGGCATGGCGAGCTGTAGCGGTCACAACCGCCAGGGTCTGCCTGGGGGTACGGTAAGCGTGCTCAATCACCATCTCGGCGACTTTTTGCACCTCCGGGCTGGGCGAATCAAGGCTGGCGTTCTCAGAAACCTTGCCGGTGACGTTGACATACTCCACGGTTAGGGCCGGAGTGTCATCGGTGATCTCTTCGCCCCAGGGGTAGCTTGATAGCTCGCCCCGATAGAAGTGCTCGTTGAGATAAGCAAAGAGTGCCGAATCCACAGCACGGTTTACGGTAGAGAGGCTACGCCCCGGTAGTATCCGTGACAGCGCCTCAAAGGTGCTGACAATCTTCTGGTCACGGACAGGGGGTGCGTTCCGTGCAACAGCAGAGACCATAAAGGGTGCAGGGAAACCGCTGTGCGGGTCACCCAAGGCAATAACCTGTTCAGCGCGAATGAGAGCAGGCAGGTTTGCCGCGAGCGGAGTGGACTCAGCATCGAGGAGGATTACCGCATCAAAACGCATGCTGGTTGGTACCTTGCCCGATAGCGAGAAGGGGCTTGCAATCCATAAGGGTAGCAGCGTGGTTGCCATCTTAGGTGAGTGTGTCAGCACCTGTCCCAGGTTAAACTCGTGTGCCTTGAGCTGGCTCCGCAGGTAAGCCGTCTGTTGTTCTTCTTCCTGGATCCGACGTCGCCAGGTATCAGCTACAGCGGCGTGCAGGCGCGCGGGCCCCGATGAGACATGGGAGTAGTCAGCCCTGCGGAACCGGGTCTCGAGGGCACGTAGGGCATCACCGTTGAGAATCTCAAGCTCTTGCGAAGCCAGCATCATTTCCAAAGCAGTCTGCCACCAGGCCAACTCAAGTTCAGCTGGGACAGCCCCAGCATCAAGCTGGCGCTCATAAAAGTCGGCAAGCAGTTCCGAGAGCCCCATCTCGGACAGCTGGCGGTAGAGGCTTTCGCGTTCTGGCAAGGTCTGGAGCAACCACTGATCCTCCACCAGAGAATTTAGGCGATTCTCAAGTGCACTCAAACGGGTCTGAGCGAAACGGGTACCAGCCGGTGAATCCTCTAGCACGATAGCTAGACCGGTAAACTCATCGAGCAGGCGCATGTAATCAGCACGCAACTCAGCCAGGTTCCGGGGAATTAGAGGAAGGCGCTGGTCCTTAACCCAGGTAATCCATTCCTCCCGCTGGCCCTGAACAATGAAAAGGCTCTCGTGAAGGTCTAGAACAGACTCACCAGGGACAATATGTTCCTTAGCGGTCTTACGCAGGCGGGTACGCTGAATGCTTGACATCTCGATGCCGTGCTCGCGCCGCCAGGTGCTGCTGGCGGTTGCCGCAATTAAATCGGTGACCGGGCGGTCAAAAATATCTGCCCTGAAGTAGGTCAGCGTCTCCGAAATTCTCTCCAGTAAATCAAGTTGCAGGCCCCAGTCGTCCATGGTGGTGGCCTGTTCCATACCGGTCTCATCAGCCATCAGCCGCATCTTGGCCGAAACATTTGCCAGCGAGGCACTCAGACTCTTAACCAGGTTGTGAGCCGCAGCGGTATCTTCGGCGCTGGCCAGCTTAGCCTTATACCAGGCCGAGACACGGGTCGAGGGGCGAAAACCTCCCAGTTCCGCGTACCTCTGCAGGCGCTGAACGGTAGCGCTACGGGACACCAGAGCGTCCATAGTCTTGCGGGGTAGGCGCACACGGGTGGCGGGGGGCTCTTCCTGCGCGGTGAGAGCCGCTAGGGTCTGTAGGGCATCGTAAACTGAGCAACCCCAGCGCGACTCGGTAAAGCGCAATGACTCAGTGTGGCCGCGTAATTTATTGCGGGTTTCGACAAGCTCCCGGTGAATCTCGCTGACGTTTGGGGCGGGTGCTTTCTCATCGCGAATAATCGCCTGAATAAACTCCTGGCGGTACTCTTCTGGACTCCGCTCAACCAATAGTGTGAAGGCCAAATCAGTCATGTGAACCCGGTTGAGTACCCGGCTAAAATCTGCCAGGGTTGAGCGCTTCTCACCGACCACCAGAACAGACTTACCCTGGTGGATAAGGGCCGCCGCTATATTGACTGCGGTACCCAGCTGATCGGTGCCCGGTGCCGCTGTTACGGTCATGGAGTGGCCCTGGTGCGCTAAGTCAACGATTTCCTGAGCTCTGGCATCGGCGTCAAGCACCAGCATGTCGGTGTCGGGGTCACGGGTATCCAGTGAGGGCCGGTTGTTATAAATCGGTGCCACAAAAGGCTTCTCAAGCGGGTTGAGCTTGAGCTGGGCTATATCACGCACCAGATCGGTGTGGGCATCAGCCGGCAGTTCACCCGTGCTTTCTTTCAGGTCAGCAAATGTTGAGATGAAATAGTTGGACTGAATGGTCATGCCGGGGATATTCCCGGTAGTTGCCCTCATTCTCTCAATCACGGGCTCTGGGTCCAGCTTGCTCATGGAGTTTGCTAGCTGAGCAACGTCCATGGTGCCCAGGTTAATCCCGTACTCTTTTTTGATTTGACGTACCATAGCGGGGTTCAGCTGGGCGGGGCCGGTTATCTGAACCTCAAAGTCATCGCTGGTGGGGTGCGGGGTCAGGCTGAGCGGTGCCATCAGAATAGGGGCAATAAAACGTTTCTCCCCTATCATGCGGCCCTCACGAATGTCGTGGGAGAGCCAGGAGGCTGTACCCGCTACGAAGTAGCCGGCGTCTAGCCCGTGGCTGGTGGCCAGCTCAAAGATTTTAGTGCGTAAGGCCCGGGCGGCAACCATGCCGCTTTCTAGTCTTGCTTTATCGCGCAGAATGGTCGATAGGCGGGTCTTGCGCCCCATGAACATCTGAGCAACACCCGACGAATTTGCCTCAGTCAAATCAATATGCACATAGTCAACCTGATTGAAGTCAAGCATGGCATCGGGGCCGGTGTAGATTTCCATCTGCTCAGCCCAGGCCTCAAGGCCAGCCTGGATCTGGGCGGTGGTCTGGTCGTCAGTGACCGCAGGGGAGGAATCTGGGGCGTGCTCAGCTACGGTGCCAACGCCAGTATCCCCCCGGGTTGATTGGGGGGTAGGGGGCTGGGCATAGTCATGTCCCAAGGCTGGTTTGGGTGCAACCTGCTCGTTCACTGAAATACTCTGGCTTTCTGCACGTTTTTATGTCTCTACTATCATAGTTGCTCCTTCAAGCTACTACTGCAGTAAAGACTGGTTGCGGCTTATCTTTCCGCTGTACTCGAGAAAGTGTGACCATGACTTAATAAGACTTCACGCGGCAAGCTTTTCCTGATGAGAGCAGAATCCCCGGGATGGTTAGGAACCTATCTAGCCTGCAATATAGAGGTTAAAATTTGCGACCAAAACGAGCAAAGAGAGAAAGCCAATAAGTGCCATGCCGCCCAGGAGCACCCACTTCATGCGGGGGGCGAAGGGCTCGCCAGTGGCGTCCCAGAGGGAACGAGTATAAAAATAGCTCAACAAAAATCCGGGAATATTACCGACCAGTAATTGTTGCGCCAGGGCAAAAATGCCAAAAATACGCTCTGTGCTTTCGTTCTCGACCTCAGCACCCCTAAGCAGACCGGCCATAATAATTGAAATACAGCTGGTGATAAATGCTAGAGCAATAGCAGGTTGGTTGAGCATTTCTCTGATACTCACCTGCGCACTTTGGGACACTGCATACTGGTAGGAAAAGTAGATAAAGGGGCTAACGATCCAGTACCAGAACATAAAGGTTCGCAGTTTTTGGGTATTACGCAGGGCGTAGAAGATGGAATTCATGAATCTTTTTCTTTAAGGTCAAGGTACTGGATGTACTGGCGAACGATATAGTCCAAGAGCACGCTCAAGGTCACAAAAGAGTGGAAGGGCTCCGTATGGATGCTGGTCACGGTCGGGGTGCTCTCATAGTGAAGGGCGTGCTCAGCCACTGCCGAAATAGAGTTAACACCCAGAGCCGTGATAGCGATCATGGGCACCTTCCGCGAGGCCAATGCCCGAACTGTGGGTAGGGCACTCTCGGTTTCACCGGACAGGGAAGCAATAATCACCAGGTCTTCTGGTTTCATCACCCCGATGCTGCCCCTGAACTCACTCGAAGCAGGGATAACGTGTGTAAATTTTCCGCAGGTTAGCAACGATTTGGAGAACTCCTGAATCGCGGTCCGCTGGGCGAACCCGGTGCCGTAGCAGTAAATAGTTCGTGCGGTGTCAATCTTCTGCACAATAGGCGTGAAGTCGGTAGCCATCAACCCCTCATAGGTTGTGAGGATGTCGTTGCGCCCGCTTTCCAGAAAATCAATAGGAGGAGTCGTGGGCCCAGCTAGGGAGTTCTTGACAAAGAACTTTAGCTCGGCAAAACCCGAGAAACCCAGTTTCTTGGTCAACCTGATGATGCTGGAGGTTGAAGTGAAAGTCCTGTGCGCCAGGGCGCTAATAGTGGAATCGGCGACAAACTCTTCGTTGTTCAACATGAAAGCGAGTATCTCGCGTTCGGTGTCGCTCAAACGGCTTTGGTGCGCGTTGACAAGTTCTTGTAAATCCACCAAGGGCTCCTGAGTCTTTCACGGTCACTGCGTTGATTACAGTATAGGTGTTTTCTCAGAAGCCCTCGATGGGAAAAATAAATGGCTAGGCCTTATTTACCGTTATTGACCAGTTCCTCGAACTTGTCACGGACCTGGGGCACGTCCATACCCACAATGACTTGCAGGGCCTTACCCTTATTGACCAGGCCAAGCGCGCCTGCTGACTTAAAGTCAGCTTCGGTTCCCACCAGCTCGGGGTTATCAACGGAGATTCGCAGGCGGGTCGCGCAGTTATTGACTTGGGCGATATTTTCAGGGCCGCCCAAGAGAGCCAGGAAGTCGCTTGCTCGCTGGGTGTAGGGGTCGGTTGCTTCTGCGGTAGCAAGACCCGCAGCGGCGTCCTCAGCCCCCATCGCACCCTTCTTTTTGGCTTCCTTGTATTCAGCCTTGGTGTAGAGCTTGGTTTGGCCGCCATCGGCTTCACGCCCGGGGGTCTTGAAATCAAATTTGAGGATGAGGAAGCGGAAGACCACAAAGTAGATAAGAGTGAAGCAGAGGCCGATAGCAATCTGGGTCAGCACCATACCTGAGTGGTTGGGCCACATGGGGATCCAGTTTTGGAAGAGGAAGTCAATCAGACCGCCGCCCATGTTGCCCACAACGCCGAAGCCATACATGGTAGCGGACATTGTTGCCGCGAGAACCGCGTGTACGGCGAAGAGCGGAGGTGCAAGGAAGAGGAAGGTAAATTCCAGGGGCTCGGTAATACCAATCAGCATTGCGGTCAAGCAAACCGGTATTAGCAGTGCCAGGGTTTCCTTGCGCTTCTCGGGGCGAGCGGTGGTGAAGAAAGCCGCTGCAATACCCAGAGGGCCGAAGACCTTGGAGTTACCGTGCAGGGCAAAACCGCCACCGGGGAAGAGTTCCTTGACGGGAGTGGTGCTGTTAGCAAAGGTATCCAGGTTAGCAACCCAGTACTTGGTGATGCCATCGGGAACAACAGCCGGGCCGAAGACGAAAGGTGTATAGATGAAGTGATGCAGGCCGGTGGGGATCAGGATGCGCTCTAGGAAGGTGTAGAGCCAAACACCGAACACACCAGAGTTCATGAAGAAGCCCTGGAGAGACCCGATACCGGTCTGAATGGTAGGCCAGACCATGACAAAGGCAAGAGCTACAGGCATCATGAGGAAGAAGCCCAGACCGTAGACGTACTGGGTACCCTGGAAGATACCCAGGAAATCGGGAAGTTTAGTGCCGAAGTAGCGGTTATGCAGCCAGACCACGATGGCGGAGATGATAATAGCACCGAAGATACCGGTGTCCAGAGTCTTGATACCGGCAATCATCTTCAGACCGGTACCGGCAGCACCTTCTGAAAGATCTACGCTGTAGTCAACGCCAAAGTTCTCGCCCCAGATGCTCAGGATTGAAGCAACGAAGTAGTTGAAGGTCAGGTAAACCATACCCGCTTCAAGAACCGCGCGGGCCTGAGCGGTCTTCGCCAAGGCAATAGGAAGACCCAGAACAAAGAGGAATTCCATCTGGTTAAAGACGGTCCAGGCTCCTGACTCCCAGACTGACCAGAAGTTATACCAGCCGGTACCCTCAGCGGCAATACCGCCTAGAAGCTGCTCGTTCTTGCAGATGATAGCGATACCAACGGCAAGACCGGCGAATGCAAAGATGAGGACGGGGGCTAACATGGCCGAGCCGAACCTCTGAATCTTCTCCATCATCGGATAAGAACCTTTCGTGTGTAGGTCGCACCTGTCCCTTTGCCTCTGGGGCAAGCGGGATCTGTCAAGTGCTGACCGTGTAAGTACTAGGCCTATCTAATCACCCTCTGTTCTATTAGTCCCCCGCTTGTACTCACTTTGGAATTAATGCCACGAACTGGCACGTTTTACGGGAGCCGGTAAAAATACCGGCCCCGGGGCCCCTACTACCGGGGGCGCTATGGCGGGGTTTTACCTAGGATAAATGGAGCAGAGAAAATGTCAGGGCACGAAAGAATGAGCCGAGGCCGCTATGAAGCTCCTAACCCTCAATACCCACAGTTGGCTTGAGATTCACCAGGTTTCCAAAATCTATGAGCTGGCGCAGTTTATCGTCCAACAAAAAATTGATGCCGTGGCCTTGCAGGAGGTTAACCAGTTTATCCACTCCCCCATCCTTGAGCATCCGCTGGGGTATGCGGGCGGGGCTGACCGCCCCGTGCGTCAGGACAATTTTGCGCTACTGCTCAACCAATTCCTGGCAGAGCTAGATCGCCCCTACCACTGGGCCTGGGCGGTCTCCCATCTCGGTTTTGAGCGCTATGACGAGGGGGTCGCGCTGCTCACTCGCGCGCCGATGCAAAGGCTTGAGTGTATCGATGTGTCCCCTACTTACACGGATCAGGACGTTGCGCGCAGGGTCGTCATTGCTGCCAAGCTGGGCGCTGAGCACGGTGGCCTGTGGGTTACAAGCGCCCACATGAGCTGGTGGGAAGTAGAGGGGGCCTCGCTCTTTGCACAGGAATTTGAGATTCTCAATAGGTCTCTCAGAGAGCTTGCTGGCTCTGAGACAGTATTACTTGCCGGTGACTTCAATAATGCGGCAGAGGTAACCGATGAGGGGTACGCGCTCATGCGGTCTTTGGGCTGGCACGATACCTATCTGACCGCAAGCCAGATTCAAGGGGAGCATACTGTGCATAAGGCTATCCACGGCTGGACTAACTTCACCCAAGCCCTCCGGATTGACCTGGTCTTAGCCAACCAGCCTCTTGACGTGGCCCAGCACAGCGTGGTGTTTCCCGATACATCAGATCAGGCTATCTCGGACCACTCCGGGCTTTTGCTCACTCTCAACCTCTAAATCGTTTCTCTCCTACAGTCTGAGGAAGGTACCCCATGACCGCCCCATCTCACCGCGAAACAGCCTGGTGGCAGGAACCCGTTGTCTACCAGATTTACCCACGCAGTTTCAAAGACTCCAACGGCGACGGCATCGGTGACCTACCCGGTATCACCGAGAAGATTCCCTACCTGGCCAGGCTGGGGGTAGACCTTATCTGGCTCTCCCCCATCTACAAGTCACCCAACCATGATAACGGCTACGACATTTCCGATTACCGGGCCATTATGCCTGAGTTTGGCACCATGGACGACTTCGATACCCTACTGGCCGCCGCTCACCAAGCGGGTATCAAAATCATGATGGACTTGGTTGTCAACCACACCTCCGATGAACACGAGTGGTTCATCCAGGCCAAGAGCAGTAAGGATAACCCCTACCGCGACTACTACATCTGGAAAGACCCCGCCGGGTATACCGAACGGGGAGAGCCAATCCCGCCCACCAACTGGATTGCCGCTTTTTCACCGTCCACCTGGGAATGGGAACCGACTACAGAACAGTTCTACCTACACATGTTCTCAGTCAAACAACCAGACCTGAACTGGGAGAACCCCACCGTCCGCCAGGAGGTCTATGACCTTATGCGTTTCTGGCTGGATAAGGGCGTAGACGGCTTCCGCATGGATGTCATTAACCTCATTTCCAAGGACCCTGCCTACCCCGATGACCCGGCTGTGGCCGCTGGGTCTAAGACCGATTCGCTGGGTATGGTGGCCAACGGTCCCCGCGTCCACGAGTTCCTTCAAGAGATGAACCGTGAAGTTCTTAGCAAGTACCCCGTGATTACCGTGGGCGAAACTCCACACGTCGATACCGCAGATGGCTTGCTCTACACCGGCTTTGACCGGGGCGAACTCCAAACCCTCTTCCAGTTTGAGCACATGGGCCTGGACGGCAACCCTAACCCGGCCCTGGGTAAGTGGAACGACACCCGCTTCAAGCTCGTAGACCTCAAAGACACCCTCAGCCGCTGGCAAAACGACCTGTCCGGTAAAGCATGGAACGCCCTCTACTGGAACAACCACGACCAGCCCCGCGCGGTCTCCCGCTTTGGCAACGACTCGCCCGAATACCGGGTACTCTCAGCCAAGATGCTCGGCACCGTACTCCACTGTTTACAGGGCACCCCCTACATCTACCAGGGTGAAGAACTCGGCATGACCAACGTCTACTTTGAAAACATCGAGGACTACAAGGACATCGAGATTCACGATGCCTACCGCAAGCTGGTTGGCTCCGGGCTGGTCAGCCACGAAGATATGCTCCGCTACATTTCTCAGTCCGGGCGCGATAATGCCCGCACCCCTATCCAGTGGAAGGCAGAAGCCCACGCAGGGTTTACAGGCGGAAAACCCTGGCTCAAACTCAACCCCCGCTACACCGAAATCAACGCGGAAGAGGCACTCGCTGACCCCGGTTCGGTCTTCTACCACTACCAGCAGCTCATTGCCCTCCGCCGCCAGCACCCGATCATGGTCAACGGGACCTATGAGCTCCTAGACCCCAAGGATGAGCAGGTCTACGCCTACTACCGGCACGGTACCGGCGCATCGGAGCAAGAGACTCTATTGGTCATTGCCAACTTCACCGATAGCACCCTGGAGCGCACCTATCAAGAACCCGCAGGAGAACATACTCTGCTGACATCTAACTACCCCGATGACACCCAAAACACCCTGCGACCCTACGAGGCCAAAGTCTATCTCTACCAAGCCTGACGGTAAGCTGGCCTTAACCCCTATCCCATAAGATCTAAGCACGCACAACAAGGAGCACCCATGGCAGATAATTCAGGTAAAAAATGGTGGAAAGAAGCGGTCGTCTACCAGATTTGGCCCCGTAGCTTCCAGGATTCCACCGGCAACGGTGTCGGCGATATCCCGGGTATCACAGCCCGCCTGCCCTATCTAGCAGAGCTAGGTATCAACGTCATCTGGCTTTCCCCGGTCTTTGCTTCACCCAACGACGACATGGGCTATGACATCAGCGATTACCGAGCCATTATGCCCGAGTTCGGCACCATGGAAGATTTCGACACCATGCTGGAGACCGCCCATTCACTGGGCATCAAAATTCTCATGGATCTGGTCGTCAACCATTCCTCCGACGAGCATGAGTGGTTCAAGCAGGCCCGCTCAAGCCGGGATAACCCCTACCGCAACTACTACATCTGGCGCGACTCCTCCGGTGTGGATGCTGAAGGTAAGCCCCTACCCCCCAACAACTGGGGTAGCGAATTTGGCGGGCCCGCCTGGAAGTACGACGAACATACAGACCAGTGGTACCTGCACATGTTCTCGGTTAAGCAGCCCGACCTGAACTGGGAGAACCCCGCCGTGCGCCAGGAAATCTTCGACCTGGTGAACTTCTGGCTCGATAAGGGTGTTGACGGTTTCCGCTTGGACGCTATCAACATTATCTCCAAGCCCGAGGGCTTACCCGATGACCCGTCGGTTGTGCCCGACAAGCACAGCTCATCTATCCCCTTTGTTATCAAAAACGGCACCCGCGTTCACGAATGGATGCACGAGCTGAATATGGCAACCTTTGACCATTACGACTGCATGACCGTGGGTGAGATGAGCTGCACCAGCCCCCAGGATGCAGTTCAGTTCTCGGGCTTCACCTCCGATGAGCTCCACATGATTTTCCACTTTGAGCACGTCGGCCTGGATAACGCCCCCGGTGAGGGCAAATGGTCATATCAGCCCCTTGAACTGACCGCCCTCAAACAGGTTCTCAACACCTGGCAGCTTGAGCTGGCAGGCAAGGCCTGGGGTTCACTCTACTGGAACAACCACGACCAGCCCCGCATCGTCTCCCGTTTTGGGAACGACAGCCCCGAATACCGGGAGCGATCCGGCAAGATGCTGGCAACAGTACTTCACGGCATGCAGGGTACTCCCTATATCTACCAGGGCGAAGAAATGGGCATGACCAACGTGAAGTTCGAGTCGATTGAGGATTACAAGGACCTCGACTCCATCAACTTCTACGACGATCTTGTCACCCAGCGCCAGCAGATCAGCGCCGATGAGGCTATGGCTCTCATACATCTCAAGGGTCGAGATAATGCCCGCACCCCCATGCAGTGGTCAGCTGGGCACAAGGCCGGCTTCAGTACCGCTGAACCCTGGATTGGGCTGAACCCCAACTATGTGGACATCAACGCTGAAGAAGCAATGAGCCGCCCCGACTCACTCTGGCACCATTACCGTCAGCTCCTAGCCCTGCGCCGAGGTGAGCTTAAAGACCTGCTGGTCTACGGCACTTTTGTTCCTCTTGCCCCTGAGGACACCGAAGTTTACGCCTACGAACGTCACGGTGAAGGGGAGAAACTGCTCGTGGTCGCTAACTTTACCGACCGTGAGCTGACTCGCGAATTTGAGCTGGCAGCACTACCGGGGGTAGAGCTAGTACTGAGCAACTATGCAGATGATGCCGGGAGCGCCCTGCGCCCCTACGAGGCAAAGATCTATCGAGTAGTTGCTTAGTTTCCAGGAGCGCACCATCATTTATATTCGCTAGATATTTTGGGTGCACAAGCCCCTGACTGCTGATTTGAGCCCCTGTTTCAGCTTCGGCTCAAGCACCTCAAGCTTTGTGATTCTACCAGCACCTCAAAGGTCTCCGCAGAGTCAGAGCCCCGCCCCTATCACGGGGGCGGGGCTCTTTGTAGCTGTGAGCCACTCGGAAATGGATAGATCACATACTAGGGACGGTAAGTGTAGCGGTACATGAAAGCCGCCATAGCTGCCCTAGTCGTTGGTGCCTGTGGGCGGAACGTACCATCGGCCCAGCCCTGAGTAATACCCTGATCAGCGAACCACCTAATCTCACGAGCAAAAGCATGCTGGGCAGAGACATCGGAGAAGACCGAACCAGCACTGGTAGCAGGCTCACCAGCTAAGCGGTAGAAGAAAGCCGCCATAGCCTCACGCGAGATACTCTCACCAGGCCGGTAAGTTCCATCGGGCCAGCCCTGGCTAATGCCGCGGTCAGCCAACCAGTTAATTTCTTTATAGAAGGGGTGAGTCACAGGAACATCACGGAAACGAGAAGCCTGCGGCGGCGTATAAGCAGGCGAACCAGCCATACGGTAGATAAAGGCGGCCATGGCCTCACGCGAGATACTCGCCTCAGGTCGGAAAGTACCATCAGGCCAGCCCCGCGTAAGGCCTGCAGAAGCCAACCAATTAATTTCACCAGCGAAAACGTGGCTAGCCGAGACGTCCCGGAAGGCAGCAGGGCTCTGATAGGGCGAAACACCACCCACCGGCTTGTAATTAAAGAATGTTGCGAAAGCCCTTAAATCGCGCACTGACCCGTTGAAATAGTTAGAGTCCCCAGCAAAGGGGCCGGTCGATGAGTACTGCCAGATATCGTAGGTCCACCAGCCCGAGGGCATAGCCCCCGGGAGGCTACTGTAACTGGCCAGGTGCAAGGGCAGGTAGTTAAAACGGGGAGTATCCCCCGTACAGGTTCGCCACCAGTCAGTGGTTGAATAAACAGCAGGGTAACGGCCGGTCAAGGCTTTGTAGGTCTGAACAAAATCATCGATCCAAGCAACCATCTGTGCCTGAGTCATATTGAAACAGATGTTACCGAATTGGCTATAAGGGTTGTACTCAATATCCAACAGGCCGGGCAGAGTCCTACCATCGGGGCTCCATCCACCACCATTTGCCACAAAGAAACGGGCCTGTTCAGCACCGCTCGACTGAGTCGGCAGGGCAAAATGGTAGCCGCCTCGCGGCATACCAACTGATTGGGCACCCCCATATTGGGAGGAGAAAGTAGGAGACGTATAGTAGTTGCCCTCCGACACCTTGACATAAGCAAAACGAGCACCCTTGGCATACTCCATTTGCCAGTCAATATAAGGTTGCCAGCCCGATACGTCCAGGCCGTACACCCCTAGCGCATCAGCCTGAGGGGTCTGGGACTGAGGGGTCTGGGACTGAACGTCATCACCTGTGTCCCTTCCCAGTTGCTCAGCACGCCAGCTCTGGGCTTTCTTCAAGCCCTGGCCCATCTGGGCGCCAGGGCTCTTACTCCCAGGCTCAGGTGGCGCTGAATCACTTTGGTAAGCGCTAGCAGGCAAAGACGCCGCATCGGGCTCCGGAGCCTCCAAGGCATGAGCCGCTGGCAAGCAGTTGCCAAGAGCCAGCACAATACTCGCAAGAGCTATCTTAAGAAAACTACTGTTCACGGGCCGTGGGGGTGGCCCGCTCAAGGTTAAAGGGTACATGTGTGTGTCGTTTTCCAGTTAGGGGGAAATATGCAGGAAGAAGGGCTGCCTACCCGAGGGGGGTGGTAAACAGCTCCCTTAATAAACTAACTGCTCTCCCCCAATTTGTAACCCCCTGCGCATAAAAGAATGGGTAGGAACCTTCCAGGCACCTACCCATTCACTAGATGAGACGAAAACTCTCACAATTCAAGAATCCAGGCTGAAACTGCTTGCCAGAATCACACAGACACCGGCTCAACACTGTGCTAAGACCTCGGCATACATCAATCATTATTTCCCACCCTTGGGCGAAAAATTGAAGTAGAGGAACCCGCTACGCTTGTGCTGTTTCCCGCCTCACCGCTTCGCTATGCTCGGCGAATAACAAAAATTTTATTTTCCCCAGGTGGGGAAAATTTTTGTTATTCCCACTCAATTGTTCCCGGAGGCTTTGAAGTCACATCCAGAACCACTCGATTGACCTCAGCCACCTCATTAGTAATCCGGTTAGAAATCTTGGCCAACAGGTCATAGGGCAAACGTGACCAATCTGCGGTCATAGCGTCCTCAGATGACACCGGGCGCAACACAATCGGATGTCCATAAGTACGGCCATCACCCTGCACACCCACAGAACGCACATCAGCCAACAGAACCACAGGGCACTGCCAAATCTGCTCATCCATACCCGCAGCGGTCAGCTCTTGACGCACGATCGCATCGGCCGCACGCAGAATATCCAGGTTATGCTTGTTCACCTCACCAATCACACGGATACCCAAACCGGGGCCGGGGAAAGGCTGACGCGCAACAATCTTCTCGGGAACACCCAGCTCGCGGCCAATAGCACGAACCTCATCCTTGAACAGCGTACGCAGAGGCTCAACCAGCTCAAACTGCAAATCATCGGGGAGGCCACCCACATTGTGATGCGACTTGATATTCGCCGCGCCCTCGCCGCCACCGGACTCCACCACATCGGGGTAAAGGGTGCCCTGCACCAAGAACTTGATGTCCCCGCCCTCAGCGCCAGCCTCTTCAATCAGCTTGCGCTGAGCAGCCTCAAAGGACCGGATAAACTCGCGGCCAATAGCCTTACGCTTAGCCTCAGGCTCAGTGATACCTGCCAAGGCACCAAGGAACCGCTCAGACTCATCAATAGTTACAACCTTGATACCCATGGTGGAGGCGTAATCCTGCTCCACCTGCTCACGCTCACCCTCACGGAGCAGACCGTGGTCGATAAAGAAACAGGTCAACTGATCACCCACAGCCTTGTGCACCAGAGCGGCCGCAACAGAGGAATCAACGCCGCCAGACAGAGCACAGATAACCTGGTCATCGCCTACCTGCTCCCGGATCTTGGCAACCTGCTCATCAATGATGTTGCCGGTTGACCAGGACTTCTCCAGACCCGCAACCTCAAACAGGAAGTTCTCAAGAGCAAGCTGTCCGTAGTCCGAGTGCTTAACCTCGGGGTGCCACTGCACGCCACCGAGCTTACGCTTCTCGTCCACAAACGCGGCAACAGTCGCGCCCGGGGTCTTAGCCAGAACCTCAAAACCTTCGGGGGCTTCAGCCACAGAGTCGCCGTGGCTCATCCACACGTTCTGGGTGGCAGGGGTACCGGTCAAGAAAGAAGAGTTCTGCGCGCACAGGACAGCGTCGGTTGCGCCATATTCACGTAAACCGGTCTGGGCGACCTTGCCACCCAGCGTCTGGGCCATGACCTGGAAACCATAGCAGATACCAAATACGGGTACGCCAGCTTCAAAGAGGGCAATGTCACCCTTGGGTGCACCTTCCTCATAAACAGATGAGGGGCCACCAGAAAGAATGATGGCTGCAGGGTTCTTAGCAAGCATCTTCTCGGTTGGCATGGTGTGAGGCACCAGCTCCGAATAGACACCAGCTTCTCGCACGCGGCGGGCGATCAGCTGCGCATACTGGGCGCCATAATCAACGACCAATACCGGGCGCTGATCCAGCTCCTCGTTGGGGGTGTGAGTAGTCACAGATGTTTACCTTTTCGGTTGTGGGTTTGGACCAGATAGACGGTACACGCTCAGCGGCAACCGAAAGATCCGGTCCCAGGGAATTCCATAGGTCTTATTCTAAAGCAGATTGGGGTCTGGCTGGCAGGCATCCCCCCAACCTGTCAACAGTTGCAGTAGCTACCGGGCTAATACCGTTTAGTTGCCTGCGGGTTGGAATCGAGCAGGGCGAGGGTTTCCGCATGAATCTTGTGCTCAACAATGAAGGAAAGGAAGGGGACCACGCCACCTAAGGCCATCACAATCATCTGCGGCAATGCCCAGCGCATCAGCAGCCAAAGACGGAAACAAGAAATCAGATAAATGACGTAAAACCAGCCGTGAACGATCAGAACCCAGGTGGAAATATTTACACCGCCGTGCAGGTTACCGGTTTCCCTATTCAGCCAGCCCAGGGCAAGGCTCTGCCCGGTCTGCGCATCCCTTCCGCCCGCAATAAGGTCATAACCAACGATGTAACGCGTAATCATCTCAGCAACCAGCAGCAACAAGAAGATACCCGATATCCAGGCGCACCACTTATAGAAGGTGAGAGCACCACGAATCTGGGCCTCCGTTCCGCCAAACTTCTTGCGAACGGTAAAACCACCGCGTGTATTTGCCTCAGCTTTGCCCTCTGCTAGGGTTACTTTCTTGCCATCGGTCCGATTGACCGGGCGGGGGGTAGGTTCTTCAGTCACCTTGTTCCCTCTTTCGTGGGTTAATTCGTTCTTCTGCGCCAGTTACCGGATTAGGGTTAAGCTGGCAGAGGCCTTATTTATCTGAGAAATCTTAGTGTGACTCGGTATTATTAGTTGATTGGACCTCATCGAAATAATAGTAGGTCTTATCCGCCGGGTCGTAGTAGTAGGGGCGGCCGGTTTCTTCGTCTACCCAGTACTCCCCCTCATACTCGAAGTAGAGAGCCGGATCATTTTTCTTTTCAACGGCGTCCTTAAGCATCCGATACCACAGATACAGCGCAAACCCAGCAAAAACCAGCCATTCTAGGGCGTAGAAGATGTTAAGCCAGTCAACATTCTCATCGGTGACCTGAGGCGCCCGCACCGGCAGGAAGTTATCGGTCTGCCCGATGATGGTGGCGTTTATAGCTATAGTTCCGTCATCAGCCAGCGGTGTCCCCTCTGTGCTCTCAGAATCAAGGGTCAGGATTCCGTCATAGAGCGGGGCGTTCCACACATTCGTGAGGTAGGCAGGGCTGGCTGACCCCAGTAAACGGTCCTTGTTCTCAAGCTGGGAGTGTCTCTGGTTACTATTGACCGGTGGGTCATTAGCCACGATACGACCGGCTACCGTCACCGGCCCTTGAGGTTCCGGAGGCACAAGGGGCTCCTTAGACCAGCCGCGCACCACAGCGATACCCCGGGGGCTAGATCCCATACTGGTTTCCACGTTCTGGCTATCTTCCGGGGTGAATAGAGCAATTACCCAGTAGCCTTGGACACCATCTTTAAGCCTGTTTTCTACCAGGTAGGAGGAGCCTGGAGTATAGGTACCTCGCGCTTCAACTACAGTATCTACAGTGCTAGCGAGCTGAGCACTGTGTGGTTGGAGAACTTCGGTGTAGGGGCCTACCCTATCCTTGGCCGGGTCAGCGGTAAGCTGCCCCATGGTCGATGAGTTAAGCTGCCACTTACTGAGCATGACAAAGCCGCTGGACAGAGCCAGCACCAGGAGCAAGCCCAGCAACCAGCGTGGGGTTAGGGCAGTTTTCAGCAACTCAGAGACCTCTTACAAACATGGGTGACAGCGCGCAGGCCCCGCTCCCCTGCATGTGAGCAGCAAGAGCGAGGCCGTCGACGCTACTTGACGTAGGGGGTGAAATTCACATCGATACGCTGGAAAGATTTCAGGTCGGTGTACCCGCAGGTAGCCAGCGCCCGTTTGAGGGCACCTACCAGGTTAGAACTACCGTCGGTGTGAGCCGAGGGGCCGTAGAGAACCTCCTTGAGGGTTCCCACGGTACCCTGGTAGGTGCGTACACCGCGCGGGAAATCTTTGGAATGGGCTTCGTTACCCCAGTACCAGCCGGCACCAGGGGCCTCAAGGGCACGAGCCAGAGGCGCACCAATCATGACAGCATCGGCCCCCATAGCCAGAGCCTTGACCATATCACCGGAGCGGCCTAGTGAACCGTCAGCGATCACATGGACGTAGCGGCCACCCGATTCGTCCAGGTAGTCCGAGCGGGCGGCTGCTACATCGGAGATAGCAGTTGCCATAGCGGCCTGGATACCCAGGCCCCGGCGGGTAGTGAGGGCCGCACCGCCCCCAAAGCCAACCAGGACACCAGCGGCACCGGTGCGCATCAGGTGCATGGCGGGGGTATAACCGGTTACACCGCCCACCATCACAGGGACATCGAGCTCGTAAATAAACTTTTTGAGGTCTAGAGGCTCACGGCTAGTCGAAACGTGCTGGGCAGAAACAGCTGCACCGCGAATCACAAAGATATCAACACCAGCTTTCACCACAGTCTCATAGAACTCTTGGGTGTTCTGCGGGGTCAGCGAACCTGCCACAATGACACCGGACTCACGAATCTCAGCAAGGCGAGCCGTTATCAGCTCAGCCTTAATGGGTTCCGAATATATCTGCTGCATGCGGCGGGTCGCGGCTGGGGCATCCTCTGCATCCAGTGCAGTGATTTCATCGAGTAGGGGCTGGGGATCCTCATAACGAGTCCATAACCCTTCCAGGTTAAGAACACCCAGGCCACCGAGCTTACCCAGAGCGATAGCGGTAGCCGGTGACATCACCGAGTCCATAGGAGCACCGATGATGGGGGTGTCGAACGCGAAGGCATCAATCTGCCAGGTGACGTTCACATCGTTGGTATCCCGGGTCCTGCGGGTAGGAACCAGGGCAATTTCATCGAGCGAGTAGGTGCGGCGAGCGCGCTTGGACATACCAATTTGGATGTCGTTCATAGCTTTTCCTTTCACCGGCCTAGCCGGTTGGTGGCTTTCTGCTCAGGCCCGCCCAATTCTAGGGGCAGGCGGTGCTAACAATCTGCGCTTAGCGGCGGTAGTTGGGGGCTTCTACCGTCATCATGATGTCGTGCGGGTGTGATTCCTTCAGACCTGCCGAAGTGATCCGCACAAACTGGCCCTTGTGCTTGAGTTCGTCGATAGTGTGGGCACCCACATAGAACATGGTCTGGCGCAGGCCGCCTTCGAGCTGGTGCAGTACAGAGGACAGGGGGCCACGGTAGGGCACCTGACCTTCGATTCCCTCGGGAATCAGCTTCTCCTCTGAGGACACATCGGCCTGGAAGTAGCGGTCCTTAGAGAAAGACTTCTTACCCCCGCGGGACTGCATTGCCCCCAGTGAGCCCATGCCACGGTAGGCCTTGAACTGCTTGCCGTTGACAAAAATTAGGTCGCCGGGTGATTCTGCGGTACCGGCCAGCAGGGAGCCAAGCATCACGGAGTCAGCACCTGCGACCAGGGCCTTACCAATTTCACCGGAGTGCTGCATACCGCCGTCCGCGATCAGCGGAACACCGGCAGGGATAGCGGCTTTAGCCGATTCATTGATAGCGGTAATCTGGGGCACACCAACGCCGGCGATAATGCGGGTGGTGCAGATAGAACCGGGGCCAACGCCCACCTTCACGGCATCGGCACCGGCATCGATAATGGCCTGGGCACCGGCCCGTGTAGCGGCCTGGCCACCCACAACATCAACGTGGGCGGCTGCGCTGTCTTTCTTGAGGCGGGCAATCATGTCGAGTACGCCCTGGGAGTGACCGTTGGCGGTATCCACGAACAGGGCGTCAACACCGGCTTCGATCAGGGTCATGGCGCGCTCGTAGCCATCACCAAAGAATCCGATAGCGGCACCGACGCGCAGGCGACCGTCCTCGTCCTTAGTGGCTCGGGGGTACTGCTCGCTCTTGGTGAAGTCCTTGACCGTAATCAGACCGGTGAGCTTACCTGCTTCGTCAATCAGGGGCAGTTTCTCGATTTTGTTACTTGCCAGCAGGTCGAAGGCTTCGTCCTTGCTCATGCCCTCATGACCCGTAATCAGGGGCATCTTGGTCATGATGTCACGGACCTTGGTGGTCTCAAAGGTGGACTCGGGTAGGTAACGGATGTCGCGGTTGGTGATAATACCGACCAGAACACCGGAATCATCCACCACGGGAAGACCCGAGACCTTGTAGTGCCCGCAGAGCGCATCAAGTTCAGCAATAGTGGCATCGGGGCCGACGGTCACGGGGTTGGTAATCATGCCCGATTCGCTCCGCTTGACGCGGTCCACGTGGTCGGCCTGATCCTGGATTGAAAGGTTACGGTGGATAACGCCCATGCCACCCATGCGAGCCATAGCAATTGCCAGGTTAGCTTCGGTGACGGTGTCCATGGCCGCAGAAATAATGGGTGAACCGATAGAGATACGGCGGGTTAGGCGCGTTGTGGTATCTGCCTCGGAGGGAATGACATCGGTGTTGCCAGGTAGCAGGAGAACGTCGTCGTAGGTAAGTCCGGTAAAGCCGAAGGGGTCTTCGCTCAGAGCAGTAGGAGTGGTCATGGAGGGGTTGCTACCTTTCGAAGGGGGTCATCTAGCGCGGGCGACACTATCTTTAATCTTAGTCTGCTTGGCTGGCTTGTGCGAGCGGACGCCCCGGCCCCTTGCAACAGCTCTGCACCGGCAGGTAGGAAGCCTCAAAGCCCATAGCTACCAGACTAGCCCACCCATTCCCGCTCTAGGTATATCCGGTCAGCTCATCTTAGAAAGCTGAATCATCTGCGGCAGTCTGTGCGCTTTGATCAGCACGATGCACAGCCTCCAAGAGGCGAGGGTCAAAGTAGGGGCCCAGAGTTTCTATATAGGTAGCGGTGAGGTGGTCATAGTCAAAGTAGGTATAGATGTTACCGATACTGACAGGACATTCGTTGTTGGGGCAGACCAAGTCTGAAAGGTTGAGAGCCGCAAACCCTGGGTAACGCCCTTCCAACGCGGTTAAAGGGCTCTCGAATACGTCCTGGCCTGGTTCCATGGTGCACTCATCGAATGTGCCAAAGGAGTCAAGGCAGTCCTTGTGCATGGTTTCCATGCGGGGCGTGTCACGAACCCCGATAACTCTGATATCCGAATGCGTTAGCTCATCTATACGCTGTTCAGCATTGGCAAGGACGGTATCGGGCAGTTCTGCCTCCGATTTGGTGCCCTGGAGTATGACGATATCCGGGTGTAGTTGCTGTATGTAGTTGGAGCTTTCTTCGGCCCATTCTTGGCATTCAAAGCCGTTGGAGTAGGCCTCGTTATCTTCTTGCCCCAGGAAGCAACCGGGGCGGGTCAGGGCAATCAAGTTCCAGCCCTCTTCCGCTGCCAGGGGGCGCAGGGCCGTAATCCACATCTGGGTGTGGGAGTTGCCCCAGGCAACCACCGTCCCGGTGGGATTGGGTGTCTGCACCACGAAGTTGCAGTCCCGCTCCAGGTATTCGGGTAGGTCCAGTTCGGGTGCGGCCTCGGTGCAGGAGGGGCCTAAATCAGCCCAGTCGGCATCCAGTACGGCCCGAATAGGGATTACGGTGGCGTCCTCGTCCCCTGTGTACTCGTAAGTGGAGTCCAGCATAGCGGCCCCGACGTTATTCGTTGCCCGGTGTTCTTCAGCGGCTACCGCCTGCCGGTAGATGGATGAGGTCCATGCGTAGGAGGGAGCCAGAGCCAGGCCCGCGAAGAGGGTAGCTGTGACAAACCCGGCGACGATGGAACGGTTGGGCCATGCCCAGTCCCGAAGCGGCTGCTCGACGGCTTTAGTCAAGGCCCAAGCTAGTAAACCAGAAATGAGGAGGAGAAGCAGTCCCGCGACGAAGCCAGCCTTGGCCTCTTTGGTCTGGGAGAGGTAGAAAATGAGGATTGGCCAGTGCACCAGGTACAGGGCATAGGAGAAACCGCCCAAAGCCAAGAGGGGGCGCCAGGTAAGTAGCTTTTCGGGGCCCCAGAGCGTGCCGGTATCCCCCGCCATGATCACCAGAGCCGCGCAGAGGGTAGGCCAGAGCGCAACATAGCCGGGGAATGTACCGTTCACATCGAGTACAAACCCACAACTCACCAAGCCCGCAAGACCTGCCCACCCCATCAGAGCGCGCAAGTGCCGGGGCAGTTTGAGCGCAGGTAGCCAGAGCGCGACCAGGGACCCCAGCGCAAACTCCCACAGCCGGGCCTGGGTATTAAAGTAGGCGGTGGTCTGGTGGGCGGCAGTCTCGTCAATGGAATAGGACAGCGACAGGGCAAAAATCAAGCCGAAAGCAAGGGTCAACAGCCAGCGCGCCCTGCGTCGGTGCTTACCCAGGGGCAGGGCAAGGAGCAGGAAAATCAGCGGCCAGAGCACATACATTTGCCCTTGGACTGAGAGCGACCAGAAATGCCGGAAGGGTGAAGCCTGCGATGAATCCGCCGCATAGTAGTCCACGGCGTTCTCGATTGACCAGTAGTTGTGCTGGTAGAGGACCACAGATTTAGCTTCATCAATAATGGGTAGCCAACGCTCAGCCGGAATAAAAAAATAGGTGCCCAGAAGGGTCAGCAGAACCGTAATAGAAGCAAGTGGAAGCAGGCGTTTAAAGACATGAACCCAGTAGGCCAGCAGAGTTTTAGCGCCCCACCAGCTCCCCGGCTCAAGGATTTTACCCTCTTCCAGCTTTCGGGTGAACGAGCCAGTTAGCAAAAATGCAGAGACGAGCAGGAAGACATCCACGCCACCTGATACCCGCCCAAACCACAGGTGGTAGGCGGCCACCAGGAGCAGAGCCAGTGCCCGCAGCCCCTGAATTTCGGGGCGCCAGGCTCGTTCTGCCTGGAGGGTGACAGTTCGTATGGTTCCGGTAGAGGGCGCCCGGTGCTGGCGGAGTTGAGAATCATTCATAGCTTCTAGCGCCGCGTAGTGCTGTGGGCTTCCTCCTTTCAGCCTACTGGTGCTCTGGCCTGCGACCTGCTAGCCAGGTCCAATCTTTCTAGCTCTTGCATCCTACCGCCACTTTCAGGTGTTTTGTTAATACAAATAGTTCTGCCCGCTACGGTGTTGGTCACCATAGCGGGCAGAACTTGAGGCGGCTGGTATACCTAGCGGACAGCTATTTTATTGAGCCTGTTCGTTCTCGTCCTCAGCGGGCTTCTCAACGACCAGGGTCTCGGTGGTCAGAACCAGCGCAGCAATGGAGGCTGCATTTTCTAGTGCTGAACGGGTTACCTTGACGGGGTCAATGACACCGCGAGCGATGAGATCCTCATACTCGCCGGTTGCGGCGTTAAAGCCGTGACCGATGGGCAACTCAGCGACGCGAGAGACAACGACGTAGCCGTCTTGACCTGCGTTCTCAGCAATCCAGCGTAGAGGCTGAACCAGGGCACGGCGCACAATGTCGATACCGACCTGGGCCTCCTGAGAGTCGAGCTTGACGCCATCCAGGGCAGCAAGCGCGTGAACAAGGGCGGTACCGCCACCGGCTACGATGCCCTCTTCAAGAGCTGCGCGAGTGGATGACACAGCGTCCTCGATGCGGTGCTTGCGCTCCTTGGCTTCGACCTCAGTTGCCGCACCTACCTTAATAACGCCAACGCCGCCGGCCAGCTTGGCTAGGCGCTCCTTGAGCTTTTCGCGGTCCCATTCGGAGTCCACGCGCTCAATTTCACTGCGAATCTGGGCGACGCGGTCAGCAACAGCCTCGGAGGTGCCACCGCCGTCAACGATGGTGGTGTTGTTCTTGGTAACTGTTACGCGTCGCGCTGAACCGAGCTGTTCCAGGGTGACAGCGTCCAGGGAGATACCCAGTTCACCGGTGATGACAGTAGCACCGGTCAGAACGGCAAGGTCCTGGAAGATTGCCTTGCGGCGGTCGCCAAAGCCAGGAGCTTTGAGGGCCACAACATCCAGGTTGCCGCGGAGCTTATTGACCACCAGGGTGGAGAGGGCTTCACCGTCTACGTCCTCGGCAATGATAGTCAGGGGCTTTTTGGCCTGAACAATCTTTTCCAGGACGGGCATAATCTCGGCAACGGTTGAGATCTTGCCCTGGTAGAGCAGAATAGCGGTGTTTTCCAAGACAGCTTCGGCACGCTCGGGGTCGGTCACGAAGGAGGGTGACAGGTAGCCCTTATCGAACTGCATGCCTTCGGTGACCTCAAGCTCAATCTCGGTGGTTGAGCCGTCTTCAATGGTGATAACGCCATCCTGGCCGACCTTAGAGAAAGCCTCGGACAGCAGTTGACCAATTTGAGGTGACTGGGCAGAGATAGCGGCAACGTGAGCCACTTCTTCGCCCTTAACTTCGCGGGCATTCGCCAGAAGGCGCTCAGCAACCAGCTTGGCTGCCTGCTCAATTCCCCGCTTAATCTCACCGGGGGCGGCACCAGCGGCAACGTTCCGCAAGCCTTCGGCAACCAGTGCCTGAGCCAGAACGGTTGCGGTGGTGGTGCCGTCACCAGCAACGTCGTTGGTGCGGGTTGCTACCTCTTTAGCCAGCTGAGCGCCGAGGTTCTCGTAGGGGTCCTCCAGCTCGATTTCGCGGGCGATGGAGACACCGTCGTTGGTGATGATGGGCGCGCCCCACTGCTTATCAAGAACCACGTTACGGCCGCGAGGGCCCAGGGTTACCTTGACAGCGTTGGCCAGTTTATCAACACCGGCCTGTAGGTGCTTACGCGCCTCATCGTTGAATTCAAGCTGTTTTGCCATGAATCCTTACTTCTTTCTTTGGGTACTAACGGGTGTGGTGGGTTCCGCTAGAACTTAGGAGACAACAGCCAGAACGTCGCGGGCTGAGAGGATCAGGTATTCAGCGCCACCGAACTTAACTTCGGTACCGCCGTACTTGGAGAAGATGACGAGGTCGCCTTCTGCTACATCTACGGGGATGCGGTTGCCCTTGTCGTCGATGCGGCCGGGGCCTACAGCGATAACCTTGGCCTCCTGGGGCTTTTCCTTGGCGGTGTCGGGAATAACCAGGCCGGATGCGGTGGTCTGCTCTGCTTCGACGATCTGGACGACAATGCGGTCTTCGAGGGGCTTGATGTTTGCCACGAGGTACTCCTTGTGAGAAGGCTTAAAAATAGAAATTATGGGGTGACCGGTGCTGCAGCGCCCGGTGCTGGTATCGTCGCGGTCTTACCTACCGGGCATCTTTAGCACTGTAAGCGGTCAAGTGCTAACTAAAACTTTAGGCCGGTAATGGCTCAGGGAGCAAGATACGGCGCAGGTTTCGCACACAGCGCACCTTTTTGTGTGTTATAGACTACTTTCTGGTGATGTGGAGGTACCCGTGCTCAAACTGATTTTCTGGCCTGTTCTAGTTCCTACCGTCCTCTTTTCAATGGGGCTAGGTGCTATCGTTCCCATTCAGATTCTGGCAACGATCAGGCTCGGGGCTTCTCCCGCCTTAGCAAGCTCGTTAGTAGCGGTTGCAGGTGTCTTTGCTCTACTCTTCTGTACCGTGCCAGTTGGCGGTGCCATACTCCCCACCGGCACTAGAATGGTAGGCAATGACTAGCCTGACCCCTGCCCCAGCCCACCCATTCACGCACGAACAGCTTGCCGCTATCGACGAATTCACCCCCTACTTCACCGACCGCGCTCTGGCAGCAGCCAGCACCCTGCGCTCACGCGGCTTCAGCCCAGAAGACAGTTCAGCCATACTCACCCAGGCAAAGCTCCGCACCCAGGGAGCAGATAAGTTCGGGGATAAGGCCCACAGTATGCTCCTGACCGAAGCAGGCTACGAGCAGGCCACCCGGGCCGCCGTCGCTAAAGGTCACGCCCAACGTTTCAAGGACGCAGGGATCACCTCTGTAGCCGACTTAGGGTGCGGCATCGGCGCTGATTCCCTAGCCTTTGCTGCCGCAGGCCTTGCCATCACCGCCGTAGAACTAGACCCCGCAACCGCCGCTTTCACAGCCCACAATCTTGCCCACTACCCCAACTCGCAGGTGCTCGTCGGCAATGTCGAAAACATTGACGTTCAGACCCTCACCACCGCAAACGGTCAAGCGATTCAAGCACTCTGGCTCGACCCGGCCCGCCGCGAAGTTGAGGATGGCGCAACCACCTCCCGACTCTTTGACCCCGAAGCCTTCTCCCCTCCCCTCTCCTTGATCGAAAAACTGGCGGCAACCGGCATCCCCATGGGCGTCAAAATGGGCCCGGGCCTACCCCACGAACACATTCCCGCCAACTGCGAAGCCGAATGGGTATCCCACGGTGGCTCCGTTGTAGAAGTAGTGCTCTGGTTCAACGCCCTGGCCCGCAAGAGGGTGCGTAGAGCAGCCAGCCTACTCTCCAAAAACCCACAAGAACCAGAACTTCTGGAAGACATCACCTCGGCTCTCGACTCCCCCGAAAGCACCGGCACCCACCAATACGAACCCACCATCGGTGAACTAGCCACCTACCTGGCTGAACCCGATGGAGCCGTAGTACGGTCCCACCTTGTCTCCGACCTAGCGCACAAACTGGGCGCCCACCTCATCGACGAGCGAATCGCCTACCTGACCACAGACACTCTAGAACCCACCGCGCTCGCCCAGTACTTTGAAGTCCGGCAGATACTTCCCCTGCATGAGAAAGCCCTCAAACGCTGGGTCAAGGAAAACGGCATCACCGCCCTTACCGTCAAAAAACGCGGGGTAGATATCGTTCCAGAACAGCTTCGAGCCAAGCTCCTCGCCGGTGCTAAAAAGAAAAAGGGGCAAGCTCGCAAGGAGGCAACCCTCATTCTCACCCGGCTGGGTCAGGGGCTGGATTCTCAGCGGCTTGCAATCTGGGCTGAACCTGTACAGGTGCCGCTGACCAAGGGCGGGAGATGACTCAAGGAGCCTTCTCCTCTGCCCGGTGCTATTGTCATCAACACCCTTAAAGGCCAGCCCCCAAGCCAGTTGATAAGATCAGCACCGGGCAAATACAAAGTAAGAAACACCCCCGACCCGCCCCCCGTCACACGGTGACACCCAATTCATGGAGAGGGCCCACTGGCCCTAAGATAGAATCAGCGACAGCACCCGTCCCCAGGAGCACCACCATGCAGTTTGCATCCTCAGCCCAGTCCACCCTTGGCGTGGAATGGGAACTTGCCCTGGTTGACCCCGTTAGCCGTGAACTAGCGGGTAGGGCTGATGAGGTTCTGGCACTGATTCAAGAGCAAAACCCCGACCTACTAGTGCCGGGGCCGGGCGCGCACATTACCGGTGAATTCCTCAATAACACGGTTGAAGTTGTGACCGGCATCTGCCGCACCCCCGCAGAAGCTGCCGACCAGCTGGCCCAAGCAACAGCAAAACTCAAGGAAATTACCGACCGGCTCGGACTAGCCTTTTTCTCCGCAGGAACCCACCCTTTCTCTCAGGCTTTAGAACAGGTGGTAGTGGGCAAAGAACGCTACCTACGGGTGCTTGACCGCTCCCAATACTGGGGCCGCCGCCAAATCATCTACGGGGTACACGTCCACACCGGTGTAGATTCCCGAGCCAAAGCTCTCCCCGTCCTCAACGGGCTTACCAACTTTTACCCCCACCTCCTAGCGCTCTCAGCCAGCTCCCCCTTTTGGGAGGGTGAAGACACCGGCTTCGCCTCCCAGCGATCCCAAATTTTCCAGCAACTCCCTACCTCAGGCCTACCTTTTACCTTTGAGAGCTGGGAAAACTATGAAGACTACCTAGAAGATCTCGTTGCCACCGGCGTGATTGATGACCCCAGCGAGAACAGGTGGGATGTCCGCCCGGTACCCAAGTACGGCACCGTTGAGATGCGGGCCTACGACGGGCTGGCCTCCATTGCCGATATCACCGCACTCACCGCTTTTACCCAGTGCCTGGTCGAGTGGTTCTCCCGTCAGATTGAAGCAGGTAGGCGCATTGAGCCGCTCAAGCCCTGGCACCACCAGGAAAACAAGTGGCGGGCAGCCCGATACGGCACCGATGCCGTAGTTATTGTGGATAACGCCAATGCAGAACGCCCCATCACCGAGGACGTCCTGGGCCTACTCAACAAGCTAGAGGGCATAGCCGCTGATCTGGGTTGTCAGGCTGAGCTGGCCGATATTGAGCGTATCTGCCGTGAGGGAGCTGGCTATCAGCGTCAGCGCCGAGTAGCGCACGAGAACCGGGGCGACCTGCGCGCGGTGGTCGATGACCTGGTAGCTCAGGCTACCGAAGGACTCTAGGCCCCTGCCCCCTAGAGGGAAATAGTGGTAACAGGTAGCGAAGAATCAGCGGTGAAATCAAGACCGGAGGGTGCACGCCCTTCCGATACCAGCCGGGCACCCAGAGCCGCGACCATGGCCCCGTTATCCGTGCACAGGCTCAGCTGAGGGATCACCAGCTTAACCCCGTTCTCTGCACAACGCTGGGCAGTCAGCGAGCGCAGGCGTGAGTTCGCCGCTACACCGCCACCCAGAAGCAGGGTATCAATCCCACGTTCGGTACAAGCTAGCATGGCCTTGCCAGTGATCACATCAACCACCGCTTCCTGGAAGCTGGCGGCAATATCGGCCACGGGCACTTCTTGACCGCGAGCTTCAAAGCCTTCCACCACGCGGGCCACAGCGGTTTTGAGGCCGGAGAAGGAGAAGTCGTAGCGGTGGGGTCCGGGTTCTTGGGCTGTTCCCATAAATTTGCGGGTGGATAGGCCGCGGGGGAAGGCAAAGGCGGTGCCATCGCCACCGGCGGCGGCTCGGTCAATGGCAGGCCCGCCGGGGTAGGGCAGCCCCATCAGCCGGGCTACCTTGTCGTAGGCTTCACCGGCGGCATCATCGAGGGTCGCCCCCAGCAGTTCTACATCGCCGGTGATATCCCGGACCGCCAGAATCTCGGTATGACCACCGGAAACGAGCAGTGCACCTAACCCGCTGGGGGGTAGACCGTCCAGAAAGTCGGCGGTGTGACCTTCAATGCCGCAGTCATCGAGCAGGCCAACTCCCACGTGGGCTACCAGGTGGTTAATACCGTAGAGGGGCTTGCCTGTAGCGGTGGCCAGAGCTTTAGCCGCTGAGACACCCACCATCAGGGCACCGGCAAGGCCAGGGCCCGCCGTCACGGCGATAGCGTCAATCTCGTCCAGGGTCACCCCGGCTTCATCCAGGGCTGCGCGCAGGGCCGGAATCATGGCGTCTAGGTGGGCGCGGGAGGCAATCTCAGGGATCACACCACCAAAGCGGACGTGCTCGTTCATGGACGAAGACACAGTGTTGGTCAGCAGGGTCTGGCCCCGTACGATACCGATGCCGGTTTCGTCGCAGGATGATTCAATGCCAAGGACAAGGGGCTGGTCTGTCATGGTTAGTCTTCTTTGTTGAGGTTTCTAAGGGCCGGAATGAGGCCTGACCGGGTGCGGGGCTAGGCGGAGGCCGGACTATCTGCGGGGTCTGCTTCGATCGCAGGCGGGAGCTCTTTGCTCATAATTAGAGCATGGACCCCGTCGCGGTAGTAGCGGCGGCGCGTGTGAATGTGCTGGTAGCCGTTGCGTCGGTAGAGGTCCTGGGCGCGGGGGTTATCGGCTCGTACTTCGAGCATGATTTTTTCGGCTCCTCGGGCGCTGGCTTCCCTGGCCAGGTAGTCCAGCATGGCCCGCCCGTATCCGAGCCCTTGGTAGGCTGGTAGCACGGCGATGGTCTGCACATCGGCGGTGTCGGCTACGCTCATGCACCCGGCGTAGCCAATGACCTGGGCAGGGCCGGTATCACTGGCCGGAGCTTCAAGCAGGATGTAGGCCCGGCTGGGGTGGGTGATTTCAGCCAGAAACATGTCCAGGGGCCAGGCATCGGCGGGGAAAAGCGCAAGCTCTAGGGTGTGAACGGCAGGGACGTCGTGCAGGGTCATGGGCCGGGCGGTAACTCCGCCCGCTAGACCGGTGGGCAGGGCAGCTAGACTCATGAGCCCAGCGCCTTCTTGCGAGCAAGAGGAACCTTGGCATCGGATTCACGCAGGTAGAGCGCAGAGGTGTCCTGGCTCAGGTTCTCCATTCCTAAGCGGCAGGCGGCAGCAAGTAAGCTAGGGGCATCGGGCTGGAGGCTTTCAAAGCCCTCCTGTCTCTCAAGGTCCTGAGGGTAGAGGCCAGCACCAAAACCGTAGGAAGGTAAGTGGGGAGCCTGCGAAGCAGAGCCCACGGTGGGACCATCCAGCAGGGTATAGCCGGTGCCGGTCAGCTCGTAGACGGCGGTGTAGACCTCACGGCGGCGGGCATCGCTAGCAACCAAGAACTTCTGGTGCCCCCGGGCGCGGGCGGTATCCGCAGCAGCTTCTGCCAGAGCCTGCAAGCTCATCAGGCCATAGAGGGGCTTATCCCAGGCAAAAGCCAGCGTGCGGGCCGTAACGATACCGGCGCGCAAACCAGTGAAGGGGCCGGGGCCGGTACCTGTGATCAGGGCATCCAGGTCTCTTCCCCGGTAGCCAGCTTCAGCCAGAACCTGCTCCACGAAGGGCGACATGACCTCAGCGTGTGAGCGGGTATCGGTGGTAGCCCGGTGAGCCAGGACGGTCAGGGTACCGCCCTGATAGGAGCCCAGGGCTACAGAGGCGGTTGCAGATGAATCAAGAGCGAGTAAAAGCACTCCCCTAGTCTAGCCCCACTGAGGTGAGGGTGTCTGTGAGCTGCTTCCAGGTGGCCTCCCAGCGGAGCCCGGTCCCCAGCAGACGAAGGCGGCGCGGTTCGGGGTGCCCGTCCTCATCCTCGCGCTCCGTTTCTTGGCCGGGGGCGTAGAGCTGGTAGGGGTCGGTCTCTGCCAGGTCTGCCCCGGTGACCCGTGAAAACTCTAGGTCCAGCAGGTTCTCGCTCAGGTGCTCTGCCTTATCTCTGCCCCACTCAATAACGGTCACGGAGGTATCTAGGGAGTATTCCAGGTCCAGGTCATCGAGTTCTTCGGCTGAGGCCAGTCGGTAGGCATCCACATGCACCAGGTCGGGCCCGCCGGGGCGGGGTCCATTGGGCAGGTTGGGGTGGACGCGTGAGAGCACAAAGGTGGGTGAGATGACGCCTTGGCGTACTCCTAGGCCCTCACCGAGCGAGCGGGTAAAGGTGGTTTTACCTGCGCCTAGCTCGCCGGTCAGAATGAGCACATCGCCGGCGTGGAGGTAGGGGGCTAGAGCTAGAGCCAGCGCACGGGTATGTTCGGGACCGGTGATTTCAAGGTCAAGCAGGAGGGGCTTACTCATGGTTACTTTCGTAGGCTTGCGGGGTCTTATTTCTGGGGCGCGGTCCGCCATGAACCGCCAATGCTCACCCGCTGGATACGAGGGGAGATGCGGGTGACAATTTCGTAGTTGATGGTTCCGGCAGCCTGGGCCCACTCAGTGACAGCAGGATTCTGCCCGGTACCAAAAAGGACGGCGGGAGCGCCCAGGTAGCCTGCGGCGGGGTCTGCGAGGCCGGGAGCGCCCAAATCTACTACCATCTGGTCCATGGCAATTCGTCCGACTTCCCGGTAGGTGCGGGCGGCCTGACCGGCAGGGTAGATACGTACCGGACCGCCGGTGGCGACCCGAGGCACACCGTCTGCGTAACCCACCGGTATGAGGGCCAGGGTGGTGGGTTGATCGGTGATGTAGTTCAGCCCGTAGGAGACGCCCTGACCGGCAGGCACTTCTTTGACTACGTTAATGAAGGTTTGTAAGTGCATGACCGGTTTGAGGCCCAGATCTTCGGGGCTGTGACCGTCCAGAGGCGAGAGGCCGTAAAGGCCCAGCCCAACGCGTACAGCATCTCGAAGCAGGCTGCCGGGGTTTTCCTTCTCAGGGGCGGTAAGCGTTGCTGGGGTATTAGCCAGGTGACGGAGCCGGGGTTCAAGCCCCGCGGCCTGCACAATCGCAAGGGCCCGGTCAAAGGCTTCCGACTGGTCGGCGGTTTCAGGGCGCTGAGGCTCATCGGCAACCGCTAGGTGCGAAAAGAGTCCGTAGACGCTAATAAGCCCGGCTTTTTCAAGCTCCCTGGCATAGCCTGCCAGCGCAGGTAGCTCCTGCAGGGTGACGCCGTTACGCCCCAGCCCCGTATCCACTTTAAGGTGAACAGGCACGGGCTGTTCTTGGCCTCTGGCGCGGTGGGCCAGGGCAATTTTTTCCAGCTCCCAGCGGCTAGAGACTCCGAGCTCGATTCCGTCGGCCAGAGCCTGTTCAAAGTTCGTTCGGGGGGTGTGGAGCCAGGCAATGAGCGGCGCATCAATTCCCGCCTGCCTCAGGGCGTGGGCTTCTTTAAGGTGAACCACCCCCAGGTAGTCGGCACCGGCGGCCAAGGCTGAGCGGGAAACATCCACTGCACCGTGCCCGTAGGCATCAGCCTTAATCACGGCAATGAGGTCGCGGTCCCCGATGATTTCTTTGATACGGCGCACGTTGTGTTCCACCGCATCCAGGTCAATGATGGCTAGGCGTTCAGCATCACCGGGCGCGTCGGTGGGTACATAGCCGTACTGGCGGTAGGCGCTTTCAAGGGTCATGCTTTGCTCCTGCTCTGAGCCAAGGTGTGAGGGTTTATATTCCTACCATAAACCACGCGGGCCGCCAGCGTCCGGTGGGTGGCAGATCTGAGGGCTGGGCCATCGGTGCGGGTGAGTGCTCAGGTACAGTAGGTAGGGTGGCACAGCAACCCTCAGATTCTCTGCATCTGCATGTCTTTTCCATGCATACCTCCCCCCTAGCCCAGCCTGGCAGGGGGGATGCCGGTGGTATGAATGTTTATATTGACCGTTCTCTGCAAGCGCTCTTAGCTCTTGACCCCGCGCTCACAGTGGAGGTCTTTACACTTCGTACCGATGGTGGCCCCTCTGGCACAGATACTCTAGGTGAGCGGGCGCAGGTTCACAGTCTGGTTCTTCCCCGTGCGGTTGGTCTTGCCAAGGCTGATCTTCCGGCTTTTATCCCCGATTTTGCTCGTGCAGTACGTGAAAAAGCTACCCGTGAGCCCAGTGTTCTTCACGGCCACTATTGGCTTTCTGGGCTGGCCGCGCGTGAGGCTTACCCTCATATACCCCTGGTTCAGACCATGCACACCACCGCCGCGGCTAAAAATGCCCGGCTGGGTGAGGGCGAGTCTCCCGAACCTGCCGAGCGGTGGGAGGGCGAGAAGCAACTAGTAGAAGAAGCCGCGACGCTGGTGGTCAATACCAAGTTTGAGGCTGACCAGATGCGCCGCTACTATGGTGCAACCGATGACAGGCTCTGCGTGATTAACCCCGGTGTCGATACTTCTATTTTCTACCCGTCTACTCGGGTATCAGCCTTGAACACCGGGAGCGACACCACCGCTCATCTGGTCTTTGCTGGCCGCCCCCAGCCCCTCAAAGGCCCTCATCTCTTGGTGGAAGCTCTTGCCCTTCTCCCTGAGGATTTGCAGGTCAGTCTCGATATTATGGGCAGGTCGGGAGGCACCTACGAGCAGGACTTACTGGAGCGAGCGCACCAGCTGGGTCTGGGCCAGGCTGTCACGCTTGGCTCTTCGGTGTCAGCGGTTGAGCTGGCTGATGTCTTCCGCAGGGCCGATATCGTTGCCTGCCCTTCGTCCTCTGAGACCTTTGGTCTGGTGGCCCTTGAAGCTCAGGCTTGCGGAACTGCGGTAATCGCCAGCAAAGTAGACGGACTAGTAGAGGCTGTCGCCGATGGTCTTACAGGTATCCTGGTTACCGAGCGAACCCCTCACGCCTGGGCGCAGGCGATAGAATCATTGGTACGGAACCCCGATTTCCGCCTGGGCTTAGGGGCAGCGGGCGCAGCGCGGGCAGGCCGCATGACCTGGGAGCAGACAGCCCGCGCCCTTGACCGCATCTACCGTCAGCTTTCACTAGCACAACCCTAAGGATTCACCGTGGCATTTAACATGAGTCGCTCAGAGTTTTCCACCTACCTGAACCGGGCTCGCATTACCGGGCAGGTCGCAACTCCGCGCGAAAACAACCTGTCCCATTTCCAGGGTTTTGTGGATGGCAACGAGCACCTGGACTTCGGAGTCAGCTGGACGCGCGATTGGACCTACCAGGACGTCTTTGAGCTGATGGCCCGCCGGGTAGGCACCAGCCCAGACCCCGCCCATACTGAGGGCCAGGACACCATCAGCGCAGAGCTCTGCATTGACGCGCTCACCGTCTATGCCCGTATCTTTGGGCAGGCCGTTAGAGAGAAGCAGTCTATTCTTTTTGCGACAGGTCACCCCGCTGGCCTTTTCCCCATCTATGTTGCTATGGCTCAGGCGGCACGCGCTCACGGTGCAACAGTCCTGGGTATTGATGAAGGCGATTCTTTCCTTGACGGGGATATCCGCCAAATCTTTGATGTGGTTATGTTCCAGCAGTACGGCAATCTACAGCACACCCATTTTCCCGGCCCCATGCAGTTGGCTTTGACCCAGTTGGAAAAGCTGGGGACCCTCCCCCAGCTCGTTGTAGCCGATCACGGTATGGCTGGCTATGCGGCATCGGCAGGTCTACCCACTATTGGTATCGCCGACTGCAACGATCCTGGCCTGTTTGTCTCTGCCGAGCAAGGGCAGATCCTGGTAGCTGTACCTATGGATGACAATGTCCTTCCGCATCTTTATGAACCGGTCATTGACTTCATCTTGAGCACTGCCGGTCTGGACCGATAAATTGCCTGCCATGTGCTGAAACTCCCTAAAAATTTCTTCCGGGCTGTCTTAGACTATAAAAAGGAAAATCCGAGAACCTGTGGGGGATATCATCTGCTTCTCACCGAGAAGCTGTGAGGGTTCTGCCTCTTTGAGCGATCCCCTTATTAGTTCATCCTGATAGTATTAAGAATCCAGTCGCACAGGCTTGTACCACCGCTCGCACCGGGTACAGCCAACACTTTAGGGGATATCGCAATAGTGAATGATCAGCGCATCGAGGCACGGTGGGAAGAAACCAGAAACCGCCGTACCTGGCATCCAAAAATTCGAATCGCCCTTTATCTAGCAGATATTGTGGCTATTTCAATCACCTTTGCCATAGCACATGTCGCAAGTTTTGGTTTTGCTAATTCCGGGGTTATGGGGCGTAAGGAACTGCCCTGGGGCTATATTGCAACCGGCGTAGTATTTGGGATTATCTGGTTTCTTGCCCTGTCTGTGGCCAATAGCCGCAACATCCGCTACCTGGGCCAGGGCAACGACGAATATCGCTTAGTGACAAAGGCTACCAGCTATTTCTTTGCACTCATTGCGATTTTTTCTTACCTGACCAAAATAGATTTTGCCCGCACCTACGTTATCTTGGCCTATCCTATTGGCCTCTTACTTCTTCTCTGTGCCCGGTGGAGCGTCCGTCGCTGGCTGGTTCATTGGCGCAACCGGGGTAGGGCCTTGTCCCGAGTAATGATTATTGGGGATGTCGCCTCTGGCAATCACCTCCTCAAGACCTTAGAAGGCGCAAGAACCTCAGGCTTAAGTCCTGTTGCGGCCTACCTTCCACGCCTGAGTCCTGGGACCCGTTTAGATGACGAGAACCTACCTGTTCTTGGCTATTCGCCCGACCCTGCAGAGGTCTTACAGGTGGTGCGTGACAATAATATCCATGCCGTAGCAGTATCGACCGGGCACGGCCTGAACCCTACCGAGCTTAGGCGACTGGGCTGGGCTCTAGCGGCCGCTCATGTCGCGCTCATTATGGCTCCGGCCCTGACCGATATAGCAGGCCCCCGTATCCATACCCAGCCGCTGAACGGGGTTCCGCTCATCCACGTCCACACTCCCAGGATCGACGGGGCAAAGGCAATTGTTAAAAGGAGTATTGACGTTTTTGCTTCGGCTTTCGGCTTGATTGTCTTAGCCCCTCTGCTTGTCTCCATTGCCCTGCTCGTGAAGTCCGACGGCGGACCGATTTTCTTCCTGCAGGAGCGCGTGGGCATCAAGGGAACCAGCTTTCACATGATTAAGTTCCGTTCTATGGTTCCCAATGCTGAAGAGCTCAAAGATCAACTCATCGATAAGAACGAGGGAAACGGTGTGCTCTTTAAGATGGCCGATGACCCCCGCATCACCAAGATCGGTAAGTTCATTCGCAAGTACTCTATCGATGAGCTCCCCCAGCTCTGGAACGTGCTCATCGGCGATATGTCGCTGGTCGGTCCTCGCCCACCGCTGCCCGCTGAGGTTGAGCAGTATGAGGAGGACGCCTACCGTCGGCTACTGGTTAAGCCAGGTATCACGGGTCTGTGGCAGGTTTCTGGCCGTTCTAACCTCTCCTGGGAAGAGTCCATTCGGCTTGATCTCTACTACGTTGAGAACTGGTCTGTTATTGGTGACTTCGTGATTCTATTCCGCACCGTCCGAGCTGTTTTTGCCAAGGAGGGCGCATACTAGAAGCCTTGTTCTCTGGTCTGAACCAAGGCGCCCCGTGCATTTCTGCTACGGGGCGCATCTTTTTTTCTGTTTTATGCGGGATGTGAGGCTAGGGTTTGGGCCACTGCACCGGGTATGTGTTCAGCCACCAGGGTAGGCGGTAGCGGGCCTGGCATACCGGCTGGGTGTACATGTTCGGCGGCTTTTCCGTGGATCAGGACAGCGGCGGCGGACAGCAGTGCGTAGTCTTTTGATTTCCGGGCCTCAGCGGGTGTCTCTGCCTGGTAGCGGGCTAGGAGCGCGCCCAGAATGCCGGCGAGGGTGTCTCCGCTACCGGCAGTTGCCAGCCAGGGGCTGTTGCCCGTGACGGTGTAGGTCTGCCCCGATGGTTCACTGATGGTTGTTGAACCGCCTTTGAGCAGTACTGTGACGCCGAGAGCGCCAGCAAGAATTCTGGCGTAGCGGGCTGGTTCGTTCTCAATCTCATGGCGGCTAGGTACTTCAGTAAGCTCCGGGAGCAGCTGGGGTTTAAGGGTAGCTAGCCAGGTCAAGGCATCGGCGGCTTCACCTGCATGCGGGGTGATGATGTGGTGGGCGGCCAGTTCTAGACCGTCAACTGCAACCAGTTGGCTTGCGAGTGCTACCGCACCGGCATCAATAACCCCGGGTTCTCTGGCCTGCAGGATCTGCCGTAGCTGGTTTTCGCGGTCTTGACCGCTGACACCGCTGCCCAGCGCCCAGGCATCGACCCGGGTCTTCTCCGGGGTGCTGGTTACTGTGCAAACGGCTTCTGGAACGGACAGGTGCATCAGGAGGTTGAGGGAGGAAGTTCCCAGGAATCTGACCATACCGGCACCGGTATTAACTGCGGCACGGGCCGACATGAGCGCCGCACCGGGGTAGCTATCGCTTCCGGTGAGTAGCCCCAGCACACCTCTGGTGTACTTGTGTGAGGTGCCTGTAGGGGCGGTAAGCACCTGTGCGCATTGCTCAAGAGTCAGTGGCTGAGGTCCATGAGTCATAGCTTACTTTCTTACTACTACTGTGATGTGCTGGGTGGTAGGATTCCGCGGGCCGAGGGGTCGTGTTCAGCTAGATAGGCCATTTCTTCTGGGCTGAGCCGTTCTGCCATGACAGTAGCGGTCGCTACGGGTTCATCGTGGCTGATGGTCAGGTGCAGACGGTTAATTCCCAGCTCATGTGCTCTTTGGGCCACGGTTCCTTGGATGGTGAGATAGGGCGCACCGTTGGTGTCGTTCTCAACCCAGCAGTGGTGCCAGACCAGTCCGGCAGGCGCTCCGAGAGCTTTGGCTGTAGCTTCTTTTGCCGCAAAGCGGGCAGCTAGGGAACGGACTGGTTTGCCGCGTTCTGAAGGCACAAAGAGGCGCTCTTTCAGGCCCGGTGTTCGTTTGAGGAGCTCAGCAAAACGGTCAATGTTCACTACATCGACGCCGGTTCCCATAATCATGCCTGCACCTTCCAGGTAGGTGTTTATAATCCTTGCCCCATTCTAGTCGTGGTTTGAGTGGGGAAATAGAAGCCCCCGTATCCTTGCGAGGATACGGGGGCGTATAAACAACCTAACGAGAGCCTTTACTCAACGGTCACCGACTTGGCCAGGTTACGAGGCTGGTCAACGTCGTAGCCCTTTGCGTGGGCTACCGAGCATGCAAAGATCTGCAGCGGAACGGTAGAGAGCAGGGGCTGAAGCAGGCTGGGTGCGGAGGGGATGCGGATGATGTGATCAGCGTGCTCCTCAACAGCGGTGTCGCCCTCTTCTGCGATAACGATGGTCACCGCGCCGCGAGCGCGCACTTCCTGGATGTTAGAAACAACCTTGGAGTGCAGTGAATCGCGGCCGCTAGGTGAAGGAACAATCACGAAGATCGGCTGGCCTTCTTCAACCAGGGCGATGGGGCCGTGCTTGAGCTCACCAGCGGCGAAGCCTTCGGCGTGTAGGTAGGCGATTTCCTTGAGCTTGAGTGCACCTTCGAGCGCTACGGGGAAGCCCACGTGGCGGCCCAGGAAGAGAACCGACTTGGCGTCCTTCATGGACTTGCCAAGGTCCTTGACCTGGTCTTCTGCGTCGATGACAGCCTGAATCTTTTCGGGCATCTTCTGCAGTTCTTCAAGGATTGAGCGGATTTCGTCCTTGAACATGTTGCCACGTAGCTGAGCCAGGTAGAGGCCCAGCAGGTAGGCTGCAGCGATTTGTGACAGGAAGGCTTTGGTGGATGCAACAGCGATTTCGGGGCCTGCGTGGGTGTACAGAGCGGCGTCTGATTCGCGGGGCAGGGTCGAGCCATTGGTGTTGCAGATGGAGACAACCTTAGCGCCCTGTTCCTGGGCGTGGCGGACGGCCATGAGAGTGTCCATGGTTTCGCCGGACTGTGACAGAGCCACAACCAGGGTCTTCTCGTCAACAATCGGGTCACGGTAGCGGAACTCGTGAGCGAGTTCTACCTCGGTGGGGATACGACACCAGTGCTCGATGGCGTAACGGGCGACCTGGCCTGCGTAAGCGGCGGTTCCACATGCGACCACGATAATTTTGTTGATGCTTCGCAGGGTTACATCGTCAATCTTGAGTTCATCGAGGGTGAGGTTGCCCTTTTCGTCCAGACGGCCAAGCAGGGTGTCGCGGACAGCTGCAGGCTGCTCGTGGATTTCCTTCTCCATGAAGGAAGAGAAGCCGCCCTTTTCAACAGCGGCGGTGTCCCATTCAATGGCAAATTCTTTACCCTCAGCGGGGAAGCCCTCAAAGTCGATGATGGAGTATTCGCCACCGGTGATGGTAACGATCTGGTCCTGCCCCATTTCGACTGCACGCTTGGTGTAGTCGATGAAACCTGAAACGTCTGAGCCCAGGAAGTTTTCGTTATCACCCAGGCCAATAACCAGGGGTGAGTTGCGGCGGGTTGCCACAACGCGATCCGGAAAATCAACGTGGATAGCCAGAATGGTGAAGGCACCTTCCAGGCGGTTGGATGCCCGGCGCACGGCCTCTGTCAGGTCTTTGTTTTCCAGTTTGTTGTAAATGCTGGCGATGAGGTTAGCGGCGATTTCAGTGTCAGTCTGCGACTTGAATTCCACGCCTTCTGCCAGCAGCTCAGCGCGAAGCTCAGCGAAGTTTTCGATAATACCGTTGTGAACGACTGCTAGCCGCCCATTGTCAACAACATGGGGATGCGCGTTGGTGTCGGTGGGGCCGCCGTGGGTTGCCCAACGGGTATGGCCGATACCGATCGTGGTTGAGGGAAGGGGGCTTGCCGCTACCTCAGCCTCCAGGTTAACCAGTTTGCCTGACTTTTTACGGAATTCAATTCCGTCTTCGCCGATGAGTGCTACACCGGCCGAGTCATAGCCACGGTATTCCTGGCGACGCAAGCCTTCAAGAACTACGTCGTACGCGCTATGGTCAAATTTCTTACCGTCTGCGGCAGTGCCCAGACTTACATATCCTACGATTCCACACATACTCTCATACTACATTGCCTATCACGCGCCTCTGATGATTTACTGACTGATCACTACGACACAGTTTGACCTTATAAACGCCGAGGTTACCGCGCTGTCATATTCAGTCAGGTAGAGGCTGTGGCCGTAGACTATAGAGAATGAGCAACCCACCTCTCTACCTCAGGCACTCTCCCTTTATTGAGCTGGACCGGGAAACCTGGTCTCGGTTAGCGAGCGAAATTGAGGTTCCCCTGAGTGAAGACGAGTTAGAACAGCTTCAGGGGCTTGGGGAAACAATTGACCTGGACGAGGTCAGCCAGGTTTATCTCCCTATCTCCAGGTTGCTCAACCTCTACGTCAATGCAGCAGCCAGTACTAACCATATGACCAATGATTTTCTGGGTATTCGGGGTCAAAAGGTTCCTTTTATTATTGGTGTGGCTGGCTCTGTAGCTGTTGGTAAGTCAACTACCGCCCGTGTACTGCAGGAGCTCCTCCGCAGGTGGCCCTCAACCCCCAACGTCCAGCTTGTGACCACCGATGGTTTCCTCTACCCCAACGCTGAGTTAGAGCGGCGCGGGCTGATGGGCAGAAAGGGATTTCCCGAATCCTATGACCGGCGGGCTCTCCTGCGCTTCGTCTCGGACGTCAAATCAGGCTCCCCCTCAGTGACAGCGCCTAAGTATTCGCACCTGTACTACGACATTATTCCCGGGGAGCATATTGAGGTTACCAGCCCCGATGTACTCATCGTTGAGGGCCTGAACGTGCTAGCTCCTGCCAAGCTGGGGGCCCATGAAAGCTCGGCTCTGAGCCTGGCTGATTTCTTTGACTTCTCCATCTATGTGGATGCCCGGACCAGCGATATCGAGTCCTGGTACGTACAAAGGTTCCTTAAACTCCAGCGTTCTGCCTTTACCAACCCGGAATCCTACTTCAAGCGGTACGCCAACCTTTCTGAGGAGGCCGCGCGTGAGCTTGCTTTAAGTATTTGGCGTTCTATCAATGAGCCCAATCTTCGAGAGAATGTCCGACCAACGCGGGGCCGGGCACAACTTATTCTCAAAAAATCACATGACCACAAAATTCGTCGCGTACTCCTGAGAAAGAACTGACGTGCAAGAGCTAAGACACACCCCGCTTGCTATCGCGGGAATCATCACCATGGCCTTAACAGCTTGCTCTTCTACAGGAGAGGACACTGTAAAGTTTTCGCCTACTCAAGGAGAGGAGGTCTCTGCCCAAGCCACTTATGTAGCGTCAGCAACATCTGCTGAAGCATCAGCCGGTACTTCAGTCAGCCCGGCTTCAGAGCAGGCCAGCACCAGCCCGGCTAAAGCTACCCCCCAGGGGTCAGAGCCAGCTCAGCCTGGGCCCACCTACTTTGCGGACACTTCAAGAGCTTCTTCACTGAATGTGGTGGTCAACAAGCAGAACCCTCTCAACCCCTCAACTTACGCACCAGCCGATCTGCAACCCATCGGTGGTGTCTATCTGCGGGCCCAAGCCAGCCAGGCGGCCCAAAAAATGTTCGCTGATGCGGCAGCAGCCGGTGCACCGATGACTGCACTCAGTGGCTACCGCTCTTATGAGACCCAGCAGGCAACCTACGCAGGCTGGGTCGCCCAGTACGGCCGGGAAGGGGCCGATGTTGCCTCCGCCCGCCCAGGTTACTCGGAACACCAAACCGGTCTTGCCCTTGATATTGGTAGTGGCAGTGACTGCGATCTTCAGCCCTGCTTCAGGGACACCGCCACGGCTCTCTGGGCAGCTGAGCACGCCCACGAGTACGGCTTTATTGTTCGCTACCCCTGGATGGAACACGAAACCACCGGCTATTGGTACGAGTCTTGGCACCTGCGCTACATCGGAAAAGAGCAAGCCAAAGCCTACAAAGAATCAGGGGCGAAAACTCTCGAAGAGTTCTACGGACTATCGGCAGCACCCTCCTACTAGCTTTCAGCCACCACTCGGGTTTTCCACACCTACCTCTCACGGTAGGTTTTAGCCCTAGTGTGAGTAAGTGCACTAGGACTATATCCGAAATGGTGGCTTTTTGTGTGTTCACTTGCCCTTTAAGGCGCTAGTGTTGGACTTATGCTTAGTGGATTTAAAGATTTCATCACCCGCGGTAACGTCATCGACCTGGCAGTTGGTCTGATTATTGGCACCGCCTTCACCGCCGTTATCACTGCCCTGGTTGAGTCGGTTCTTATGCCGGCTATCGCCGCTCTTGTCGGCGCTCAGAGCTTTGACCAGTTCCTGGCTTTCGGGGACATCAAGGTCGGCGTTTTCCTGACCGCAGTTGTTAACTTCCTGCTCGTCGCAGCAGCTGTTTACTTCTGCATCGTAACACCCATCAACAAGCTCAACGAACGTCGCGCTGCCAAGCTCGGCCTCGAAGAAGAAGCTGAAGAAGAGGATCCCCAGGTTGCTCTTCTCAAGGAGATCCGTGACGCCCTGAGCGCCAAGTAATCTCATATAAAACTCCTATAAATCACCAGGGCCCCGGTAGCACAAGCTACCGGGGCCCTGCTTTTTCTCTCCCACCTTCATCAGCTATCGGTCCCAGTCGATAGAAAGGCCTTAAGTCCCTCCGCAAAGAGAGACAAAGCTAACTCTGGCACAAGGCCAATGATTCCCTACCCCCCTTGCGCCTAACAGGAGCTATCTCCCCCCCCCTGCAGAGAAGCCACAAAATTCCTGCAAAGAGAAGGCGGGCCTCCCCTAGTGGAGAGACCCGCTGTAAGTCTTTAGGCCCAAACGCGCTCTACAGAGCTAACTCACGAGAGACCACATCGGCAAGAGCCTGAGCAGTGGCATCGGCGACTTCCTGAGTCTGGGCCTCAACCATGACGCGCACCAGAGGCTCTGTGCCCGAGGCCCGAAGCAGTACACGGCCACTATCACCAAGTTCAGCTTCTGCCTGTGCAATAGCTTCCTGGAGGGGCTGGCAGGTAGCAACGCCGGAACGGTCAACACCCTTGACGTTGATGAGCTTCTGGGGGGTTGCTTGCATACGGTTAGCCAACTCGGAGAGAGGCAGACCTGTTCGGGCAACCTCAGCGGCAAGATGCAAGCCGGTGAGAACACCGTCGCCGGTCGTGGCATGATCGCTCATAATCACGTGACCTGACTGTTCACCCCCCAGGTTGTAGCCGTGCTTGTTCATGGCTTCAAGAACATAGCGATCCCCCACCTTGGTACGCACAAGCTTGATGTCATGATCCCTGAGGAAATGCTCCAAGCCCAAAGAACTCATGACGGTTGCGACCAGGGTATCGTCTTTGAGCCTTCCTGCTTCTTTCATGGAAAGAGCAAGAATGGCCATAATCTGATCACCATCTACCAGGTTGCCCTGCTCGTCTACCGCCATACAGCGGTCAGCATCACCGTCATGGGCAATGCCCAGGTCAGCGCTGTGCTTAACAACGGCTTCTTGCAGGAGCTCGGGGTGAGTAGAACCCACACCGTCATTGATGTTGTTGCCATCGGGCTCGGCGCCAATAAGGAAGACTTTGGCGCCCAGGGCGTGGAAAGCGTCTGGGGAAACACCTGAGGAAGCGCCATTGGCGCAGTCCAAAACCACTTTGAGGCCGTTGAGACGGCGGTGTTCTGGCATGGTCGACATCAGGTGTGTCACGTAGCGGTCTTCGCCGTCTGTTAACAGACGAACTCGCCCAACATCACCGTGAGTGGGGTAACGGAAGTCTTTGGAACGGTAGAGAGCCTCAATGGCGTTCTCAATCTCATCATCCAGTTTCTTACCGCCCCGGGCCAAAAACTTAATGCCGTTGTCTTCTGCGGCGTTGTGCGACGCGGAAATCATGACACCAAAGTCTGCGCCGGTGCTTGCTACCAGGTAGGCAGCTGCAGGCGTGGGTACCATACCCGCGTCAAGGACATCAACGCCAGAAGCCGCGAAACCAGCGGTCATAGCTGCACCAATAAACTCACCGGAAATACGGGAGTCATGAGCGATGACAGCCTTGGGGCGAGTACCTTCTTCAACCGTATTGAACCCTAGGACGATGGACGCGGCCTGCGCTAGCTCCATAGCAAGCGCAGGAGTGATGAGATCGTTAGCGAGGCCGCGAACACCGTCGGTTCCGAATAATCTAGTCATTACAGACTATTCTACGCTCTCAGAGCTACTTTTCTTCACGCAGGACGGGGAAACCCTCTGGATTTTCGATGCTATCGTCGTCATCCTCCAGAACGTCCGAGCCCTTACCAACAATCAAGGAGTCTGTGGCCCCGACCAGGGCGTGGTCCTTATTGGGGTACTCAAACTGGCTGAGCACATGGCGCATAGCTTCTAGGCGAGCACGCTTCTTGTCGTTTGATTTGACCACGGTCCAGGGAGCATCACCGGTGTCAGTGTAGAAGAACATGGCTTCCTTGGCTGCGGTGTAGTCGTCCCACTTATCCAGCGATGCTAGGTCGGTAGGTGAAAGCTTCCACTGGCGCACAGGGTCGGTACGTCGTGAATTGAAACGGGCCAGCTGCTCTGCACGGGTGACAGAGAACCAGAACTTGATGAGCCTAACTCCGGAGTTCACCAGCATACGTTCTAGCTCAGGAACCTCACGCATGAACTCGTAGTACTGCTGGGAGGTGCAGTAGCCCATGACGCGCTCAACACCGGCACGGTTGTACCAAGAACGGTCCATGAGCACGATCTCGCCGCCTGAAGGAAGGTGCTGGATATAACGCTGAAAGTACCACTGGGTCTGCTCAATATCGGTGGGCTTCTCCAGGGCCACAACACGAGCGCCACGGGGATTAAGATGCTCCATAAAGCGTTTGATGGCGCCACCCTTGCCTGCGGCATCGCGGCCCTCGAAGATAATGAGTACCTTCTGGCCGGTTTCTTTAATCCATAGCTGCAGTTTGAGAAGCTCAATCTGCAAGGCACGCTTCTCTTTTTCGTACTCTTTACGTCCTAGTTTCTTATCGTAGGGGTAGCCTACCTTCCAGGCATCAGAGAGGCCCTCCTCTCCCCCCTTGAGTTTCTTGGTCAATGATGCAATCTCATCGAGCTCTGCACTGTAGTCTTCAACGACAGAGACCCGACGAGTTGTTTTAGCTAAGGCGGCCTTGACAGCTTGTTTCTTAGTGTCCTCAGGTCTGCCGGCGTGGGCCTCTTTGCCCTCAGTAACCGGGGGTGTAGTCTGTGTGTCCTCTTCCGCTGCGGCTTTTTTGCCTGGTGTGGGGTTCTGACCGGTTGCACGCGCGTCATTAGCAGATGCCATGGGCATCCTTTCTCTCGGTGTAGTTTCCACCACTATCTTAGAACGCCTCTGGGAGTAAACCCACTGTTACAGAACTTTTGACCCTAACCGGGAGCAAAGCTCTCTTACTAGGCTGACCAGGAAATACAAAAGTGCCCCCTCCCAAAAGGGAGAGGGCACTTCTCAAACAGCTGAGGCTGAAAGGATTCCAGTAAAGCTTAACGCTTGGAGAACTGTGAAGCCTTACGTGCCTTCTTAAGACCAGCCTTCTTACGCTCGATAACACGAGCGTCGCGGGTCAGGAAGCCTGCCTTCTTGAGGGCGGGGCGGTTGTTCTCGGCATCAATCTCGTTCAGTGCACGAGCAACGCCAAGACGCAGTGCGCCGGCCTGGCCGGAGGGTCCGCCACCTGAGATACGGGCGAAGACGTCGTAAGCGCCTTCAAGCTCAAGAAGCTTGAAAGGATCGTTTACTTCCTGCTGGTGCAGTTTGTTGGGGAAGTAGTTGTCAAGCTCGCGACCGTTAACGGTCCACTTGCCGGTACCGGGTACCAGGCGAACGCGAGCAACAGCTTCCTTACGGCGACCAACAGCCTGACCACCAACGGTCAGTGCGGGGCGGGCAACCTTCTCAGCTACAGGAGCTGAGGATTCGGAAGTGTAGCTAGTGAGCTCTTCTTCGGTGGTGTACTCTTCGTTCTGAGCCACGATGTCTCCTTTAATAGTTCTTTCGTAGGCCCGAATTACTGGGCAACCTGGTTGAATTCGTAGGTCTTGGGCTGCTGAGCTGCGTGGGGGTGCTCAGAACCAGCGTAAACCTTGAGGTTCTTGAGCTGCTGTGCAGCCAGCTTGTTCTTGGGGAGCATGCCCTTGACGGCCTTCTCTACGGCGCGAACAGGGTTGGTTTCCAGCAGTTCAGCGTAGTTGACGGACTTGAGACCACCGGGGTAGCCCGAGTGGCGGTAGGCACGCTTCTGCTCAAGCTTTGCACCGGTCAGTGCAACCTTTTCTGCGTTGATGATGATGACAGAGTCACCCATGTCAACGTGAGGTGCGAAGGTGGGCTTGTGCTTGCCGCGCAGCAGGATTGCGGTCTGGCTTGCGAGACGGCCGAGAACAACGTCAGAGGCATCAATGATGTGCCACTGGCGGTTGTTATCGCCTGACTTCGGAGTGTAAGTGCGCAAAATTTCGCCTTTTCTCGTTTCGGGTAGCGCTAGTTGGGTATCGCGCTAGATTACTGTGAGTGCGTGGGGCAGGGTTCGGGTGAGGGCCAAACACAACTGCCTACCAAGCTCCTAAGACCACTTATTCCCCGTTATTGTCCTGCAACTAGACCGAAGAACAGGGTACGAAATTAGGGCGGTATACGCACAACGTATGAAACTATACCCAATCTTCTAGCTTTAAGCCAGAGCTAAGCTCCCTTAAATAGGCTTGTTTGACTGACCTCACCTTTAAATCACACGAATGTTATTTAAAGAGTTCTTAGATTCCTTGCCCTATTGGCCTGCCTGGCGTATCCGGAGGCCTCTGGGTAGCTAATCCGTGCCAGAGCTAAGCCTCGTGGGGCGGCCAGACGAACCTGAGAATCACGTACCGGCGTGCTGATGCGGCTCTGCAACCAGGCAATATCGCGGGCACCCTCCCCTACCATGACCAAAGAAGCTATCAGGGTTCTGACCATATTGTGACAAAAAGCATCTGCCCTGATAGTTGCCTCGATGAGGCCGTCTTCTCTGCGTTCAAAGCTCAGTTCCCGAAGCTCGCGAATTGTTGTGGAACCGGCCCTGGGCTTGCAGAAAGAAAGGAAGTCCTTAAGGCCCAGCAGTTCTTCTGCTGCCCTGTTCATTAGCTGCAGGTCAAGCCCAGCATTAACCTGCCAGGCAAGGTGCCTGTTGAGCGGATTACTACCCCGTTCCTCCTGGTGATCTTCAATCAGGTAACGGTAGGACCGCTCTAGGGCAGAAAAGCGGGCATCGAAGTCGGCAGGCACCTCACGGCACTCTGTCACAGTGATTGCTTTCTGGAGATAGCCCTGCAAGCGGGTGGGTAGCCCGAGCTCAGCCTCTGCATCGGCCAGCGCCCGGCTCAAGGCCCCCCGCAGTTTACGGCCTAGTGCCTTACCGGGGTCAAGATTTAGGTTCTTACCCGGCATTCTTTCCCAGGCAGAACGCGAGACGTCGAAGTGCACTACCTGGTGCAGGGCGTGGACACCGGCGTCGGTTCTACCAGCCACAGTAGTATATATGGGCACCCGAAAAATGAGGGCAAGCGCTTCTTCCAGGACACCCTGTACAGTAATCAACCCGGGCTGTTTAGCCCAACCTGCAAAGGGGCCACCGTCATAGGAAAAATCTATCCGCACGCGCACCGTGGAGTCAGCGGTCTCTTCCTCATCCGCAGATAGCACAGCGCCCAGGGGGTGTTCAGTCATGTCTTTCCTTCCCAGCGTCCTGCATGTATTTCTTCCACTGTAGCGGCAAACAGAACCTTAGCTTAAAACAGCGGTGGCCTCCCCCTGAGGGAAGGCCACCGCAGACACCGAAAATTATTCGGAGATGGTCTGTGCTGCAGCACCACCAGCAGGTGCGTAACCTGCTGCTTCAGCTGATTCCTTGGTGTCGAACCAAATCTCAGCCTGGGTGTTTGCATACCAGCGTGAGCCGGGTACGTGGTACTTCATGGAGTCAGCGTTGCCCTTGATCTCGAAGCCCTCGGGAGCTTCACCGGATTCCAGAGGAGCGTGTGCGCCTGCGGGCAGGTCAGAAGCCTGAGCTTCTTCTGCTACGGGAGCGGCAGCTGCTGCGGGAGCAGGGGTCTCTTCCTGAGCTGCTGCACTATCTGCAACCTTGGTTGCTTCGGAAACAGCTGCTGCGGTTGCTACAGGCTCCATGACCAGTTCGATAACGGCCATAGGAGCGTTATCGCCCTTGCGGTTACCGATCTTGGTGATGCGGGTGTAGCCACCGGGGCGTTCTGCCATTGCGGGTGCAATGACGGTGAACAGTTCGTGGACAACTGACTTGTTACCGATGGAGCGCAGGACGCGACGGCGAGCGGCGAGATCACCCTTCTTAGCGAAGGTAATCAGGCGCTCAGCGACCGGACGCATGCGCTTGGCCTTGGTAACGGTCGTGGTGATGCGCTTGTGCTCGAAGAGCTGCTGAGACAGGTTGTTCAGCATGATGCGCTCGTGGGTCGGTGATCCGCCGAGGCGGGGACCCTTAGTGGGAGTAGGCATATTAATTTCTCCTGGTAAGCCGTTCCTCAAGCCGTCAGGCTAGTGGAACCAAAGATGTTTGACTGGTGTAACGCGGGTGCGTTGACTGCCGGTGTCTTAGTAGTCGCTGCCGTAGCTGTCGTCGTCCTGCAGGCGGGCTGAGAGATCCATACCGGCGGGTGAGTCCTTGAGGGACAGGCCGAGCTCGGTGAGCTTTGCCTTGACTTCGTCGATGGACTTGGCACCGAAGTTACGGATGTCCATGAGGTCAGCTTCGCTGCGGGTCACGAGCTCACCCACGGTGTGGATGCCCTCGCGCTTGAGGCAGTTGTAGGAGCGGACGGTCATGTCCAGGTCTTCGATGGGCAGAGCCAGGTCTGCGGCCATTGACTCGTCAGCGGGTGACGGGCCAACTTCGATACCTTCAGCGGCAGTGTTGAGTTCACGGGCAAGGCCGAAGAGCTCAACGAGGGTGTTACCTGCTGATGCGACTGCGTCGCGGGGAGCAATTGCTTCCTTGGTTTCGACGTCCAGGGTAAGGGAGTCGAAGTCGGTGCGCTGCTCAACACGGGTTGCGCTAACGCGGAAGGTGACCTTCAGGACGGGTGAGTAGATGGAGTCAACCGGGATACGGCCGATCTCTGCATCACCTGACTTGTTCTGGGCTGCCGAGACGTAGCCACGGCCGCGTTCGATGGTCAGTTCTGCGTTGAAGTTTGCGCGGTTGTTGAGGGTTGCGATGTGCAGATCCGGGTTGTGGATCTCGACGCCTGCGGGCACCTCAATGTCGGCTGCGGTGAGTTCACCTTCGCCCTGCTTGCGCAGGTAAGCGATAACGGGTTCGTCGTTCTCAGATGAGATGGAGAGCTTCTTGATGTTCAAGATGATCTCGGTGACGTCCTCGGTCACACCTTCTACGGTGCTGAATTCGTGCAGCACACCGTCGATGCGGATGCTGGTTACAGCGGCACCGGGGATTGATGAGAGAAGGGTGCGACGGAGGGAGTTACCCAGGGTGTAGCCGAAGCCGGGTTCGAGGGGCTCGATGGTGAAGCGTGAACGGTTTTCCGATACATGTTCTTCACGTAGGATGGGGCGCTGTGCAATGAGCACTATGTTTCCTTTCGGTGAGCATCCGCTATATGAGCTCACAGGTTGGGAAAAACGAGTGAGGAAGCAGACGAAGCAGTCTGTTCATTGATCGGCTACCGTGAGGTGGCCAATCGCCCGATGTTCGGGACGCGTCTAGACAGCGAGGTTTAGACGTGGCGGCGCTTCGGGGGACGGCAACCGTTGTGGGCAACGGGGGTGACGTCCTGGATGGAGCCAACCTCGAGGCCGGTAGCCTGGAGTGAGCGGATAGCGGTTTCGCGACCGGGGCCGGGGCCCTTAACGAAAACGTCTACCTTGCGGACACCGTGCTCCTGAGCGCGCTTTGCAGCGGTCTCAGCGGCCATCTGAGCTGCGTAGGGGGTTGACTTACGTGAACCCTTGAAGCCCATTTCACCTGCGGATGACCAGGAGATAACCGCACCTGAAGGATCGGTGATCGATACGATGGTGTTGTTAAAGGTTGACTTGATGTGTGCCTGACCGGCAACAATGTTCTTGGAAACCTTGCGGCGGCCGGTTCGTTTGGCCGCTGCGCGAGTCTTGGGAGGCATTTTTGATTCTCCTACAAAGTTTTGGTGGAAGTGTTGGCCTTACGCGATGTGTAAGACTGAGACAACACTGTTTACTTCTTCTTACCGGCGACGGTACGCTTGGGGCCCTTGCGGGTACGAGCGTTGGTCTTGGTGCGCTGGCCGTGTACGGGAAGGCCACGGCGGTGACGCAGACCCTGGTAGCTACCGATTTCTACCTTGCGGCGGATATCAGCAGCAACCTCGCGGCGAAGGTCACCTTCAACCTTGTAGTTGCCTTCGATGAAGTCACGAAGTGCTACGAGCTGTGAGTCGTCAAGGTCCTTGACGCGGGTGTTGGGGTCAACACCGGTTGCAGCTAGCGCTTCTTTTGCACGGGTCTTGCCCACGCCGTAGATGTAAGTAAGAGCAATTTCCACGCGCTTTTCGCGGGGAATATCGACTCCAGCGAGACGTGCCATGGGGCGTTCTCCTTGTTTTCGCAGAGGTCTGTGACATCACTGCCCGGTTGTTCCGGTCCCCGGCCTCTGTGCCCGAGGGTATCCTGATTGCTCAGGAGCGGTGCCATTTTCTGTCTGCCACCGGTGAGGGTGGACTTTTCTCAGCTGTCCTGGGTGTTAGCCCTGGCGCTGCTTGTGGCGCGGGTTTTCGCAGATCACCATGACCACACCGTGACGGCGGATCACTTTGCACTTGTCGCAGATCGGCTTAACGCTCGGCTTGACCTTCATCGCATTCCTTTGCGTTGATGTTTCAGCTAATGCTTTGGACGGGCGGGGTAAGAGGTTCTGTGTCCGGTTGCCCGGTGGTAGAACTGTTTACCCCTTTTACACGGCGTAAACGCCGCATAGTGCGACGTTTGCCTTTGTGTTTACTTGTAGCGGTAGACGATACGACCGCGTGAGAGGTCGTAGGGGCTCAGCTCCACTACTACTCGGTCCTCAGGCAGGATTCGAATGTAGTGCTGACGCATCTTGCCTGAGATGTGTGCCAGTACTTTGTGTCCGTTGTCCAGCTCAACGCGGAATGATGCGTTGGGCAGTGCTTCGACCACGGTACCTTCGATCTCGATGACGCCGTCTTTCTTGGCCATATCCTCCGCTTTACGTTCGTGCCCATTTTTGTGTGGGCAGTTGGTAGTATTTTTTCTGCGTTCGGGGCTTGTTCTCAAGGGGTGAGCTTGGCTCCGCATGCGCGCAAACGCTTGGCACAGACAACCAACAATCTAATATACGGCAAATGCCCCAGAAAGTTAACGGTTTCCTCAAAACATAATGAGGTTCACATTAACTCGCTGGGGCTTTGTTGCTGTTGCGGTTCTTGCGTGAAGCGGACACAAGATGATGGAGGAACAGTCCCCGTATGCCTTCAACTTATTAGCTTGGGCATACTCCTATGCTGGCTGGGATTTATTCTGCTGGTGGCCTGCCCCGTCTGCTGGCTTGGGCTGGCGTTTAGGGGGCAGACGGGGCGCACAAGCAAAAAGAGGAACTTATATACTCTTAGTCCTCTTTGGCGGCTAGCTGGCCGCATGCTCCGTCGATATCGCTACCGCGTGTGTCGCGCACGGTGGTGGGAATCCCATGGGCGCGGAGGCGCTCAACAAAGTTCTGTTCAACGCCCTTGCGTGAGGCTGTCCATTTGGAGCCGGGGGTGGGGTTGAGGGGGATGGGGTTGACGTGGACCCAGCCCCGGCCGCGCTGGGCCAGTTTCTTACCGAGGAGGTCCGCGCGCCAGCCCTGGTCGTTGATGTCGCGAATAAGTGCGTACTCGATGGAGATACGGCGGCCGGTGGTCCGGTAGTAGTCGTAGGCCGCGTCGAGGGTTTCGTCGACTTTCCAGCGCTGGTTGATGGGGATCAGTTCATCACGAAGTTCATCATCTGGGGCGTGCAGAGACAGCGCCAGGGTGATGGGGAGTTTTTCGAGTTCAAATTTGCGGATACCGGGGACTAGTCCAACGGTAGACATGGTGATGCCCCGTGCTGAGATTCCTAGGCCTTCGGGGGCCGGATCGATGAGGCGGTGAACGGCCCCCATGGTTGCCTTATAGTTGGCGAGGGCTTCGCCCATGCCCATGAAGACGATGTTGGAGACGCGCAGGGGGCGGGTGTTTTCGGATCCGCCTTCGGCCTCTTCAAGGCCCTTCATTTTTTTCAGGTAACGGGCACCGGCTACAACCTGCTCCACGATTTCGGCGGTGGAAAGGTTGCGGGTGAGACCCTGCTGGCCGGTGGCGCAGAAGGGGCAGTTCATACCGCAGCCTGCCTGCGATGAGATACACATGGTAACGCGGTTTTCGTAGCGCATGATCACAGACTCGACCAGTGCTCCGTCAAAGAGGCGGTGAACTACTTTGAGGGTGTCACCGCCATCTGCTTCGAGAGTACGCACGGTGGTCAGAAGCTGGGGCATGGCTTCTGCGACCATTGTATTGCGTTCGGCGGCGGGTAGGTCGGTCATCTGCTCGGGGTCAGTAACCAGGCGTTCAAAGTAGTGCTTGGAGAGTTGGGCGGCGCGGAAGGGCTTGTAGCCCAGTTCTTCCAGAAAGGCGCGGCGGCCTGCCATGTCGAAGTCAGCGATGTGGCGCGGGGGCTTGCCGCGGCGAGGGGCCTTGAGGATGATTTGCCCCGGCTCTGGTCTGGCGCTGGAGATTTCCAGGGGGACGCTAATCGTTTCAGTCATAAAGTCTATGCTTTCGGTGAGGGGTGGGGGCTAGCGGCCTTTCCCCGGTGAAATGGTTCGTTTCTGATGGCCGGAGCGGCGGGTAATCCAAAGGTTCTGAGGGTGCCGCGCCTTCGGGATGAATTCTTAGGCAGGAATGGGCTTTACCGTAACACCGAGCTTGGAGAGTTCGGAGGCTCCGCCGTCTTCGGCGGTAAGGACCCAAATACCGTCTGAGTGGATCGCCACGGAGTGCTCCCATTGGCAGGCATCTCCCCCATCAAGAGTTTTGATGGTCCAGTCATCTTCGAGGGTGACGGTTTCAATGCCGCCGGTGACCAGCATGGGCTCAATCGCTAGGGCCATTCCTTTTTTGAGGCGGGGGCCCAGGTCACGAGCGGCGTAATTGAGTACGTCTGGGGCCATGTGCATGGAAGTGCCAATTCCGTGGCCTACAAAGTCTTCGATGATCCCGTACTTGTCGCCGGTTTCTTGGCGGACAAAGTTTTCAATGGCGAAACCAATTTCACCGACTTTTTTGGCTCTTGCGGCAGCGGCAATGCCCTGCCAGAGAGCCGCGCGGGTGATCTCGGAGAGCTCGCGGCGGGCATCGGATACGGTTTTCCCGACCAGCACGGTTCGGGCGGAGTCGCCGTGCCAGGTGGTTCCACGGTCGTCCTGAACGGTTGCGCCACCGTCAATAGAGATAATGTCACCTTCAGCTAAGACCCGGTCACCGGGGATCCCGTGGACCACTTGGTCGTTGACGGAGGTACAGATAGTTGCCGGGTAGTCGTAGTAGCCCAGGAAGTTAGACCCAGCCCCGTGTTCGGCGAGTACCTTCCGGAAGACCCGGTCAAGCTCTGCGGTGGTCACACCGGGTAGGGCTGCGGCAACGGCAGCATCTAAGGCGCGGGAGGTGATAACACCGGCTCGGGCCATCTCAGCTAGTTGACGGTCGGTTTTGTACTCTATGCGGCGCATGTGTCTCTTTCAGGGCTGTATGGGGCTTGTGGTAAATGCCAAGGCTACACCAGTGTGCGTTAAAGTGCTGTGCCCCCGCAATGACCGGGGGCACAGGTGGGTCGGTAAGCTCTACTTAAGAGCATCCATGATGCGGGCGGTAACCTCATCGATCTCGCCCAAACCGTTGACTTCTGAAACCAGCTGACGCTCGGTGTAGATTTCAAGCAGCGGAGCTGTTTCTTCTTGGTAGACCTTCAGGCGGTGGCGGATGACCTCTTCGTTATCATCTGAGCGACCTTCTTTAGCGGCCCGACCCAGCAGACGCTGAACCAGTTCGTCGTTATCTGCAACCAGGAGCAGAACACGGTCAATTTTCTGGCCCATGTCAGCAAGAATTGAGTCGAGTTCAGCAACCTGAGCGGTATTTCGGGGGTAGCCGTCCAGCAGGAAGCCCTGGGCGGTATCGTCTTCAGCCAGACGAGCGCGTACCATACGGTTGGTTACCGAGTCTGGAACCAGGTTGCCTGAGTCAATGTAGCTCTTTGCTTCTTGGCCCAGGTCGGTAGCTTCCTTAATATTCTTGCGGAAGATGTCGCCGGTAGAGATAGCGGGAATGTTCAGTTTTTCAGCGATTTTGACGGCCTGAGTGCCTTTGCCGGCACCGGGAGGGCCGATGATGAGCAAGCGGTTCATCGGAGCAGTCCTTCGTAGTTGCGTTGTTGGAGCTGGGCGTCGATCTGCTTGATAGTATCAAGACCAACGCCGATAACGATCAGCAGTGAGGCACCGCCGAGCGGGAAATTTTGGTTGGCACCAAAGAGCACAAATGCAATCAGTGGAATCAAGGCCAAGAATGCTACATAGATAGCGCCCGGTAGAGTGATGCGATTCAGGACGTAGCTCAGGTACTCCTGGGTTGGTCGGCCTGCACGGATACCGGGAATGAAGCCGCCGTACTTCTTCATATTGTCTGCTACTTCCTCGGTGTCAAAGGTGATTGAGACATAGAAATAGGCGAAGCCAAGGATCATCAGGAAGTAGAGAACCATGTAAAGCGGTTTGTCCCCCATGGTTAGGTTGGCCTTGACCCAGTTGACCCATTCCGGTGGTGCAGAGCCATCGGAAGGAGTATTGAACTGAGCGAGCAAACCGGGAACCATCAGCATGGATGATGCAAAGATGATGGGGATAACACCGGCCATATTGACTTTAAGGGGAATATAGGTGGTTGTTCCCCCGATAGTGCGGCGACCAATCATACGCTTAGCATACTGAACCGGGATACGACGCTGGGACTGTTCTACAAAGACCACAGCAACGATCAGGACCAGGCCAACTGCAATGACAGCTGAGAAGATGCCCCAACCTTGCGCCTGTAAAATAGCGCCAAATGCACCGGGGAAGGAAGCAGCAATAGATGTAAAGATCAGCAGGGACATACCGTTACCCACGCCCTTCTCGGTGATCTGTTCGCCCAGCCACATGACGACGCCGGTACCGGCTGTCAGGGTGGTGATAATCAGAAGAATGTTGAGAAAACCGTCCTCGGGAATTACCGGCAGGGCGCACCCTTGCAGCAGCATGCCCGAACGAGCCAGTGAAACGATGGTTGTGGCGTTCAGCAGAGCCAGCAAGATAGTCAGATAGCGAGTGTACTGGGTGAGTTTAGTCTGCCCCTGCGCGCCTTCCTCATGGAGTTGCTGGAACCGGGGAATCACCACGCGCAGCAGCTGCACAATAATACTGGCGGTAATGTATGGCATAACACCCAGGGCAAAAATCGAGAGCTGAAGCAGCGCGCCACCGCTAAAGAGGTTAATCATGTCGTAGATACCACCGCTTGCGGTGATGGTATTGAGGCACTGCTGGACGTTTCCGTAGGAAACACCGGGGGCGGGGATAAAGACGCCCAACCGGTAAATCACGATAATTCCCAGGGTGAACAGCAGCTTGTTACGCAGGTCAGGCGTCTTAAAGGCCCGTCCGAAAGCGGTCAGCACATGTCCTCCTGTGAGACAAAAGTTTTGGTAGCCCTTCTTTCCTGGCCGAAGCCAGAAGACGGAGCTTTTACACAATCTTCTACAGTTTAGCGCTTAATCTTAATTATTTCGCGGTCACACTGTGTGGCCAGCCCTATACCCAGGCTTTTCAGTGTTGATATTCTGGCTTCACTCCCCCACCCCAGCTTTCCAGCAGATGAGACCGGCCCCTGTAGATGGCATCAAAAGAAGGGCTCCCCTCACGGTGACGTGAGAGGAGCCCTACCGGTTAACCCGGTGAGTCCAAAGACTACTTGACGGTTACAGAACCGCCAGCAGCTTCGATCTTAGCCTTAGCTGATTCGGAAACCTTATCAACGGTTACCTTGTAGGCTACTGAAACTTCGCCGGTACCCAGAACCTTAACCAGCTCGTTCTTGCGAACGGCGCCAGCTGCTACCAGTGCGTCAACGGTGATGTCGCCGCCCTGAGGGAACAGTTCCGCAATACGGTCCAGGTTAACAACCTGGTACTCGGTACGGAAGGGGTTCTTGAAGCCGCGGAGCTTGGGAAGGCGCATGTGCAGCGGAAGCTGACCACCTTCAAAGCCCGCACGGACCTGGTAACGAGCCTTGGTACCCTTGGTACCGCGACCTGCGGTCTTACCCTTTGAGCCTTCACCGCGGCCTACGCGGGTCTTTGCCTTATGGGCACCCGGAGCCGGGCGCAGATCGTGAATCTTGATAGCGTCGTTATTTTCTACTGCCATCTTTACTTGACCTCCTCAACCTGAACCAGGTGAGCTACGGTGTTGACCATGCCGCAGGTGACGGGGTCAGCAGTGCGAACAACCATGTTACCGGGGCGCTTGAGGCCCAAGGAACGAAGGGTGTCGCGCATGTTCTGCTTTTCGCCAACGTAGGACTTGATCTGGGTGATTTCCAGCTTTGCATCGCTGGGCTGAATACGCTTGCCGGACATTAGGCACCTGCCTTTTCAGACTGAGCGACACGCAAGAAGCCGGGGATAACCTCGTCCTGGGGAAGACCACGGCGTGCTGCAACTGCAACGGGCTCTTCGAGCTGACGCAGTGCATCGATGGTCGCGTGGACAATGTTGATCTGGTTCGAGGAACCGAGTGACTTGGACAGAACATCGTGGATGCCTGCTGCCTCAAGTACGGCACGAACGGGACCACCAGCGATAATACCGGTACCAGCGGTAGCGGGGCGGAGCATAACTACGCCTGCTGCTGCTTCACCCTGAACGCGGTGAGGAATAGTGCGGCCTTCAATACGGGGTACGCGGAAGAAGTTCTTCTTAGCTTCTTCAACACCCTTAGAGATGGCGGCGGGAACTTCCTTAGCCTTACCGTAGCCGACGCCAACCATACCGTTACCGTCACCAACAACGACAAGTGCGGTGAAGCTGAAGCGACGACCACCCTTGACGACCTTGGAGACGCGGTTGATGGTGACAACGCGCTCGATGAACTTGTCCTTCTCTTCTTCGCGGCCGCGGTTGCCACGGCGATCACCACGGTTACCGCGGCGGTCGCCACGCTCGTTACGGCGGGCTTCGCGCTTCTCGGAAGTTTCAGCGGTAGCTTCTGCGCTTGCTTCAGTCACCTGAGTTTCCTTTTCATTTACAGTCTGCTCGCTCATTAGAGTGCCAGACCTCCTTCGCGTGCGCCTTCTGCAACTGCTGCGACACGGCCGTGGTACTTGTTACCACCGCGGTCGAAGACAACTGCCTCGATGCCTGCCGCCTTGGCACGCTCGGCGACGAGTTCGCCCACGCGCTTTGCCTTAGCGGTCTTGTCTAGCTCTGCGGCGCGCAGCTCAGCTTCCATGGTGGATGCTGATGCAAGGGTTACGCCCTTGGTGTCGTCAATGACCTGAACGAACATGTGACGAGCTGAGCGGGTAACAGACAGACGAGGACGTGCTGCGGTACCTGAAACGTACTTGCGAACGCGTGCGTGACGGCGTGCGCGCTGTGCTGACTTAGTCTTTACAGCCATTGTTACTTACCAGCCTTTCCGACCTTGCGACGGATCTGCTCGCCTTCGTAGCGAACACCCTTACCCTTGTAGGGATCGGGCTTACGCAGACCGCGAATGTTAGCTGCAACCTGGCCAACCTGCTGCTTGCTGATACCGGAAACGGTCAGCTTGTTAGCGCCCTCAACAGCGAATGAGATACCTTCAGGTGCCTTAACGGTGATGGGGTGTGAGTAGCCAAGTGCGAACTCGAGGTCGGAACCCTTTGCGGTTACACGGTAACCGGTACCAACGATTTCGAGCTTCTTGGTGTAGCCTTCGGTGACACCGATGATCATGTTCTGAATCAGGGTGCGGGTCAGGCCGTGCAGAGAGCGTGAATCGCGCTCATCGTTCGGGCGGGTGACGGTGAGTACACCGTCTTCGAGAGTGACCTCGATGGGGGCTGCGACTTCGTGAGTCAGCTCGCCCTTTGAACCCTTAACGGCAACAAGGTTGCCGTCGATTTTTACCTCAACGCCGGCAGGAACCGAGATGGGGAGACGTCCAATACGTGACATTCTTCTTCCTTTCTCTTCTTACCGACTACCAGATGTAAGCGACGACTTCGCCGCCAACACCCTTCTTCGCAGCCTGCTTGTCAGTAAGCAGACCTGAAGAGGTTGACAGGATTGCGATACCGAGGCCACCGTGTACCTGAGGAAGGTTGGTGGACTTTGCGTATACACGCAGACCCGGCTTGGAAATACGGCGAACGCCAACAATGGAACGCTCGCGTGAGGGGCCGAATTTCAGTTCGAGGGTCAGAGTCTTACCGACTCGTGCTTCCTCTTCCTTGAAGTCAGCGATGTAGCCTTCAGCTTTGAGGATCTCGGCGATGCGAGCCTTCAGCTTAGAGTAAGGCATTGAAACGGAGTCGTGATGTGCTGAGTTTGCGTTGCGCAAACGGGTCAGCATATCTGCGACAGGATCTGTCATAGTCATGGTGGGCTAGGCCCTTCCTCGTTATGGTTTCCTCACCTGAGTACAGGTGCGGACCTATAACGTAGTCGTTACTGAGTCTTGAACGGGAAACCGAGTGCTTTGAGAAGCGCACGGCCTTCATCGTCGGTCTTTGCGGTGGTAACCACGGTGATGTCCATGCCGCGTACACGGTCAATGGAATCCTGGTCGATTTCGTGGAACATTGACTGTTCGGTCAAACCGAAGGTGTAGTTACCGTTACCGTCGAACTGGCGATCCGAGAGGCCGCGGAAGTCGCGGATACGGGGAAGAGCCAGGGTGACCAGGCGGTCGAGGAATTCCCACATGCGGTCGCCACGGAGAGTGACGTGCGCACCGATGGGCTGGCCTTCGCGCAGCTTGAACTGTGCGATGGACTTCTTCGCGCGGGTAACGAGAGGCTTCTGACCGGTGATTGCGGTGAGGTCGCGGATAGCACCATCCATGAGCTTCGCGTCCTTGGCAGCTTCACCAACACCCATGTTAACGACGACCTTAACGATCTTCGGTGCCTGCATGACGTTCTCGTACTTGAACTCTTCTTGCAGGGCGGGGGTGACTACTTCGTTGAACTTCGTCTTGAAACGAGGGGTAATCTTTGCTTCGGTCATTAGATGTCCTTACCCGAGCTCTTGGCAACGCGAACGCGAACAGTGCGCTCCTTGCCATTGCGCTCTACGGTCTCGAGGCGGTAACCAACGCGGGTCGGCTTCTTGGTCTCGGGATCAACGATTGCAACGTTAGAAACGTGAATCGGAGCCTCAACCTTTTCGATGCCACCAGCTTCGCCGGTCATGGGGTTAGCCTTGTTGTGCTTGGTGATGATTTTTACGCCTTCAACCAGCACGCGCTCGGTCTTAGGGAATACCTTAAGAACCTTGCCCTGCTTACCCTTATCTGCACCTGAAATAACCTGTACCAGGTCACCAGACTTGATTTTAGCCATGAGTTAGAGCACCTCCGGAGCAAGTGAAATGATCTTCATGAACTTCTTGTCGCGCAGTTCGCGGCCAACAGGTCCGAAGATACGGGTGCCACGGGGGTCACCATCGGTGTTCTTGAGAATTACTGCTGAATTCTCGTCGAACTTGATGTAGGAGCCGTCGGGACGACGAACTTCCTTCTTGGTGCGGACGACAACTGCCTTAACAACGTCGCCCTTCTTTACGGTACCGCCGGGGATTGCGTCCTTGACGGTTGCGACGATGATGTCGCCAATGCCTGCGTAACGACGCTTTGAGCCGCCGAGAACACGGATGGTTAGGATTTCCTTCGCACCGGTGTTGTCAGCAACCTTGAGTCGTGACTCCTGCTGAATCATATTTCTCCTGTCGTCTCGCCGGTTCCGACACGCGGTATAGGTTGCGAGCCAGCCTTGCGGAACATTTCTACGGGATGTTGACGCGCCGGTCTCTCATACCTGAAACAGGGTAGAGAGTTGGCGGACACGCCTAGGAATCAGTCATGCCCCGAGCATCTGGACCCGCGTGGTGAGCGGGCGAACCCCGCTGTGTGAGCGGCATTATGCTGTGGCACGAAAGAAACCGTGGTTATGTAGCTATAGGTAGCCACATAGGTTATCAACTTTACCACAGTTAATCAGCACTGAACAGCCCGCACTTAGGGCAGTGCGAGTGATTTAGGCTGTAGTCAGCCTGCACTCCTTCACTCAAGCCTGGTCGAAAATTTTTTGCAAGACTCCACCGAAGCTTTGGGGTTTGACCAAGTCAACATGTTCTTGGGCAACCTGAACCCACCCATAGTTAGCGCAGTATCTAGCCCAGCTTTCCGGCTCTAGCCCCTTCTCCTGGGAGCGCAGAGCTGATAAGAGAGTAGTAGAAGTAACGATAGGAGAAGGATCCCCCAAACGAACGAGTTCCATGGCCCTGTGGACCTGGTCGATACAGACGTTCAGTTCAGCATCCCCCAAGGATCCCAGCGCTGTATTGGTTCCCTCAAGTAGTTCAACTACCCTGCTTCTGGTGAGACCTGTTTCTGCAGTTTCTAGACCGCCCATTCGGACTAAAGCCTGCCATTTTTGATCTTCTGTTGGTGGCTTCTGCCTACGCCACAGTTCCTGCGGGTAGGCATCGAGGAGGATAAGCCGCCCAGGTGCCAGAGCCGCCTGCTCTAGCTGGTAGACCATCTCCTGGGCTACCATCCCGCCCAGTGACCAGCCCAGTAGGGTGAGCCCTTCTAGTTCTATACCGGCCTCATGAAGCACCCCAATATAGTCTCTAGCTAGTTGTTCAATACTGCCGGCAGCAGGGGCCTGCGGGTCTCTGTAGGCCGCTGCTTGCAGGGCCCAGATTGGCTTTCGGACAGGTAGATAGGGCAGGTAGGTGTGATAGCACCAGCCCAGCCCGCCAGCCGGGGGGACAAAAACAATATGGTTTTTCTGCTCTCTGTCCTGGCTCTGACGTAGGCTCAAAAGCGGTACGAAGTCATCAGCTTCGTTGCTCTCCAAGGCTTGGGCAAGTAGGCGGGGGGTGGGGTTTGTAAAGATTTGCGAGAATGAGCCTTTCTTCCCTGTCTGTCGCTCAAGGCTTGCCAAGAGGTTTAAGGCTGCTAGTGAATTACCGCCCTGCGCAAAAAAATCAGTATCGGGGCCAGCCTGGAAGCCCAGTAGGGTGCTATAAATAGCACAGATTTCTTCCTCCAGAAGGCTCTTGACCTGATGACTAATCGTCGGTGACGGCTGACCGTGCTCGGCCTGCTCAAGGTAATAGTTTCGCAGGGATTTACGATCTATCTTGCCGTTAGGGGTCAAAGGCAATTCTTGGCCAAAGATCCACTGGTTGGGAATCATATAATCGGGGAGCTCTTGGCCGGTGTAGGCCGCGTAATCAGCAGGGTTGGTATCCGTGCACCCCTGCCTCAGTTCCACAAAAGCCACCAGGGTATCAAGGCGTTCGGGGAGGTAGAGAACAGCAACATTAGAGACATTCGGGTGTCCTGCCAGCACCGTCTCAATCTCGCCTAGATCCACCCGTTGGCCCCTGATCTTGACCTGGTTATCTGCCCTGCCCCGGTAGTAAACATTGCCCTGGCTATCCCAGTAGGCAAGGTCTCCGGTGCGGTAGGAAGGCTCTCCGGCGCAGTCCAGGTAGAAAGAGGCCTGACTTAGCTCCGGTCTTTGCAGATAGCCGCTTGCCACCTGCACACCGTGCAGGTGCAATTCCCCCACTACCCCAGGGGGGCACTCTTGCCCGGCCAGGTCGCGGATAGAGAGGCCGGTATTCCACACCGGTCTGCCAATAGGCACCTGGCTGTATGAACTCCCGGGCAAAGCAGAAAAAGCTGTCACATCAATAGCTGCTTCGGTCGGGCCGTAAAAGTTATGGACCGGAGCCTGATAACGCCTATGAACCTGCAGGACACTTGAAGCTGGGAGCTGCTCACCAGAGCAAATAAAAGCTCTAGGGCCTTGCTTGCCGGCTTGAGGGCTATCCAGGAGTGCCAGAGAATCCAGATAGGCTGCTAGCATGCTGGGAACAAAATGCACAAGGTCGGCACCGCCTTGCTCCAAGATACCGGCTAGGTACTGGGGGTCTCTATGCCCGCCAGGGGCAGCAACCACTACAGTGGCCCCCTGAGTCAGAGGCCAATAGAGTTCCCAGATATGCACGTCAAAAGAGATTGGGGTCTTATGCAGTACCCGCTCACCTTCCTCCAGCCTGAGCAGGTCTTGTTGCCAGGCAAGCCGGTTGGCTAGAGCTCCCGCGCTGGTGATGACTCCCTTGGGGCGGCCGGTAGAGCCAGAGGTAAAGAGGGCGTAAATATTTTCATGAGCTTGAAGGCTACTGCCCGCCCCTGCCTCTATCAGTTCTTCCGGGCCTAAAGCTACTGCTCGTTCGGTGAGCTCTTGCCAGCTCACCAGCTCAGGTACCATTTGCCCTTCCAAAGGGGCCACGCCAGGTCCCTGGCAGATAAGACTGGCTTGGGCGTCCTGGCACATGGAGCTGATCCTACCAGCGGGTAGGGCCGGGTCCAGGGGGAGGTAAACTGCCCCCAGATGCAAGAGAGCATAAAGCAAGATGAACTGCTCCAGGCCACGCTCAACCCGCAAGCCAACGGTATCCTGCCTGCTGACACCGTAGCTTTGGAGAGCCCCTGCGTAGCGAAGGCTCAGGTCCGCTAGCTGCTGGTAGGTCAAAGTACGGTGACCAAATTCGGTCTCAGAGGAGCCGTAGGAATCATAGGGGGCCGCCTCAATGACCGCAAAATCTTCTGGCTGTCGCCGGCTAAATTCAAGAAAACGGGCAGCCAAGGGCTGGTAGTTCACATCATGGGCGGTCCTGTTAAACTCTTCCAGGGCAGTTCTTTCACTGGCCGTTGCCTGCTTTAATTGATCGAGCTCACCTCCACGCCCACACAGCTGAGCGTACTGTTCAAGCCAGCTAAGGATACGCTCACCATGCAAGTGACTTTCTTCCAGGCTGTAGAGAGCTGGGTTACAGTCTACTTCCAGGCTTAAGTCCGCCCCGGGTCTTGGCATTCCCCTTAGGCAGACAGTTATATTCTCAACCGGCCCTGCAAGCAGATTATGGATCCGGCCTGTGGTGCCACCACCAAAATCGAGCGCTGATTCAAAAGGAACAATATTGATCTGAGCCCCGGTCAGACGACCCCTACTAGCAGTTATTCTTTCCAGGTCCTCATAGCGTGCCAGGGGGTGCCCCTGGGCAAAGGCCATTTCCTGAGCAACTTTCTGGGCATGCTCCTTAACATCACCGCTCGCTGGGACCGCAAGAGGCAGGAGGTTGACAGCACTACAAAGGGTAAGCGCGCTAGCCTTGGAACCGGCAAGGGTACGGTTCATCAGAGGCACCGCAAGGCGGCTCACCTCGCTCCGAGCTGCCCTGGCTAGATAAGAGCCTAAAGCAGCGGTCAGTAGCTGAGACCAACCCACCCCGAAATCCTTACTGGCTTTAAGGAGGCTAGCCTGGAGCTGCTGGCTGACAGTGTGGCGTGAGCGGTAAGGCCTGAAGCTTGCCGGTGCCGTGGCCTGGGCAACTGAGGTATCGGCGCTGAGATCCTCTTCTGCCAGTTTCTTGATCCAGGCCTGCCTATCTTGGAGTGCCCGATCAGCTTGTTCTTGGCTCTGAATAGCCAATTCCGCTAGCGATGAGCGCTTACCGACTGTGCTCTGCCCGTGCAGACCTTCCCGGTACAGTTGGGCCCAGCGGCCCAAAAGTGTGTGCACGGCATAGCCGTCAGCTATCAGGTGATGGGCTGCGTGGTAGAGCCAGGTTCTCTGACCCATCTCGATGAGTACAGCATCTACCCCCTTACCGTTAAACACGTCTAGGGGTTGCTGAGCTCGCTGATAACACCACTGGCTGACTGCCTCAAACTGATTCTGCTGTTCTGGTAAGCGGCAGCGCTCTATAAGCTCTCTCTGCTCTTGATCCTCAGGTGTAGTCCGCGCTCTCCACTGAGGAGTGCCCTGTTTACTTTTTAAACCCTGGGGGGCTTGTTTTATCTCTTCCTGGCAAAACTCTGCCCCTAAAGCCTCATGTTCAGAATAAGCATCATGCAGGGCTGCTTCCAAAACCTGGTAGTCCAAGCTACCACTGATTTCAATGAGCTCAGCGGTGTTGTATCTGGGATTCTGCGGTTCTGCCGCCGTGGCGCAGTAGATGCCGACCATTGAGGCAGGTAGGTCATGCCACCGCTCAGCTCTCACCCTGCGTCGCCTCCATGAGGTAAGCCAAGGTTGGCTGAGCTATAAAGTCGGTAAATTCAAGCTGGTACCCCTTTTGGGCCAGGTCATCGAGCAGGAAAAAGACCCCCATAGAGTCCAAACCGGCCTCCAAGAGGTCTGCCTGCGGCTGTTCTTTGATACTTGCCTGATTTAGCTTGTCTCCCATCTGCTTGTGGAGCAGTTCCAGGAGTTCTTCTTGGGTCATGAGGGTAACCTTTCTATGATTAGCTGTTAATATTTCAAGGGCGCAGGAAGGCCGGGAACTCTATTGGCGCTCAGAGGAGGTGGGCACGAGGACCCTTACCTGGGCAGAGCACCTCTTGGCCAACTAGCAAATTTCCCTCTTCCTGTTTTGCTCCGGTAACTGTTTTTACTGGGGGCTACTGATGATTTTTCCGATGCGCTCTCTAAGTTCCTTGCGGGAAATCTTTCCCACCTTGGTCAAGGGGAATTGGCTCAGAAGCTCAACCCTCTCAGGCAACTTATAGGTAGCAAAACCCGCTTGACGGTAGGCACGACGAACATAATCTAGGGGGCTGGGCCCGAAAGCCTTGAGGTCGCCTGCCAAGAGCACTAAACAGATACGCTCACCAACATCTGGATCAGGTAGCCCAACTGCTACTGCATCCTGGACTGCAGGGAGCTGCAAGGCAAAATCTTCGATCTCATCAACCGAGATTTTTTCGCCGGCGCGATTTATCTGATCTTTAGCTCTGCCCACTACCTCTAGATGGCCGCTCGGGTGGGCTACTACCAGGTCACCAGTCCTGTAGAAGCCCTGGTCGGTAAAACTCTCCCTATTGGCTTTTTCCTCCCGGTAGTAGGCACCAATCGTGTAGGGACCTCTAGTTAGAAGGTGCCCGGCTTGACCTGCTGGAAGGATCTTGTCCTGGTCATCAAGGATCAGAATCTCGTCATCGGGGCTGATTGGTCTTCCCTGGGTGGTCAATACTATCTCCAGGGGATCATCCAAACGCGTGTAATTGACTAGCCCTTCAGCCATGCCAAAGACTTGTTGCAGTTTGACACCCAGAACCTCAACCAGATGGCGGGCAGCGCTGGGGCTAAATTTTGCCCCACCGACCTGAACCAACTCTAGGCTTGGAAAGGACAGCCCGCCTCTTTCAGCCAGTAAAGCCCAAGCCCTGGCAAGTGCCGGGACCAGAGAGGCCATGGTTGCACCGTGCCGCTGGATCAGGCCAAATGCGGTTTGAGGGCTTGGATCACCGGCCATAATAAGGGTTCCGCCCGAGTATAAAACCCCCAGTATGCCTGGCGAACTCATAGTGAAATTGTGGGCAGCTGGTAGCACAACCAGCATTTTGGTCTGGGGACTTAGCTGGCAAATATGGGCTGACTCTCGCACGGAGTAGAGGTAGTCCATATGGGTTCGGGGAATCATCTTGGACCTGCCGGTAGTGCCCCCCGAAAGCTGAAAGAGCGCTACCGATTCCCAGGGTTTCGCGCACTTATCCGCTGTCTCCTCTGCATCTGGACACCCAGGCAACCCCGCCTGGGGTTCAAGTCCTTGCCCCGGCTCGGTAATGTCCAAGGCCAGAGGGGGCCTTAGATCTGCTGCTAGCATGCGCTGCGAGTATGCCCGGTAAAGGGACCAATAGTCGCAGTTTTCGGCGCCCTGGGCAAAGATATGGATTGCAGGATCCACCTGTCGCGCAAAATGCTCTAGCTCGCGTTCCCTGTGCTTAGGAAGGCAGAAAACAGGGACAAGACCCAGCTGAAAAGAACCCACCATGTAGGAGAGAAACTCCAGACAGTTCGGAAGTTGCAGCAGAACCCTATCGCCCTTTCTAGCCCCCAGAGACTGCAGACGCTGAGCGGCTAGCTCCGCTTGTGCGGCCAACTGTTTGTAGGTCCATTTTTGTTCCTGGGAGCCGGAGCCCTCACCCTGACTCTGATGAGTTAGACCAATGGCCGCGGGCTGATCAGCGTACTTACTCAGGCTCTCTTGCAGGAACTGAGCTATGGTTTGAGGCTGATAGTAGCCTTTGAGGTAATAGTCCTTGAGCCGCTCCTCGGGGACAAAACCCTGGAATTCTAGGGGGCTCCTAGTAACCGGCTTGAGCTCATCAAAGGGGCTAGCAAGGTCTCTATGGCTCATACACTCTCATCCCAAACAGTTCATTGGTTTATCCTAGCTAGATCTGACTAGCTCAGGAACTGATAGCCGCAGATTACGCTACAGCTCAGCCTTCCCTAACCTTAGCAAGAATACCAGGGCAACCTTGTTTGCAAGCAAGGCATATATCAGCTAATTTTAAGGTGGTCTTCATAAAAATATCATGTTTGCCTTATCAGAGAATTAGGATAGCCTAAATATGCTTCCCAGGATCGCCAGCTATACGCTCGATACTGATGCCTTTCCAACCAACAGCACAGAATGGCTCCCCGACCCCAGCCGAGCAGCCTTGCTGGTTCACGATATGCAGAACCACTTCGTGGATGCTTTCGATCCCCACCCTGAAAGCCAAATTAAGCGGGCAATTGGCAACATTGACCTACTCAGCCAGTTTGCCCGGCAAGAAGATATGCCCCTGATATACACCGCTCAGCCCCCCGCTCAGCAACCCCAAGATAGGCAGTTACTCAATGATTTTTGGGGTTCAGGCATGCAATCTGTCCAGGGAGCACAGATCATCCAGCAGTTAGCCCCAAAACCAGAGGATACGGTGCTGACCAAGTGGCGCTACTGTGCCTTCTACCGAACCGACCTTGATCATCGGCTGCGCAACTACGGCAAAGATCAACTCTGGATTACCGGGATATACTCACATATCGGGTGCCTCACAACAGCGCTTACAGCCTTCATGAAGGGCTACAAGGTCTTCTTTATCGGCGATGCCCAAGCTGATTTCTCCCGGGAAGAGCACCTGATGGCCCTCTCCTACGTAGCTCAGCGGTGTGGGCAAACCATCCAGAGCGCAAGAATTCTCAAGAGCTGACCACAGCCCCCGCCCGACCCTACCTAAGGACTTCGTAAGAACCGCTATGACTGCCCAATCATCTCGTCCGCCCTGCATCATCGTGACTGGTTCTAGTGGAGGAATAGGATCTGCCACCCTAGATATACTCGCCCAAAGCCCCGAGTTTAAGGACTGCACACTCATAGGGCTTAGCCTGGAGGCAGGAGATAAAAAACTATCTGAGGGCGCTGGAGTTATCACAATTCAGGCAGATGTATCCCAGGCTGAAAGCATTGATAAAATATTTTCTCAGATCAACGAAAGCTACACCATCCTGGGATTGGTCAATGCCGCAGGGTTGCTTCACCATGGGCCGGCCTTAGAATGTAGTGCACAAGACCTTGAAAAAGTTCTAGCTGTCAATGCTCTAGGAGTCTTCAACACCTCTAATGCGGCAGCCCGCCACATGGTAGCTGACAATCAGGATCCCAGTCTCTATCGACAGCGCTCAATCGTAACGCTTGCCTCCAATGCAGCTACCGGCCCACGATCCCTCTTTAGCGCCTATGGGGCCAGCAAGGCTTTTGCCTCCCATTACACCCGTTCTCTGGGCCTAGAAATCGGCCAGTACGGCATCCGGGCGAATGTCATATGCCCTGGAACAACGCTCACACCCATGCTAGAGCCCATATGGCAGGGACAGGATTTGAGTCAAGAAACAATTGCTGGTTCACCAGAGCATTATAGAAATGGCATTCCTCTCAAAAAAATTGCTCGGCCCGAGGAAATCGCTTCAGTAGTACACTTTTTACTCTCATCAGCTTCCTCCCACATCACACTTGCCGAGTTGACCGCCGATGGAGGTGCTACACAACGATGAATGCTAAAAATAAGCTCCCGCTCTTCGACTTTGTAAGCCAAGGTAAACATCTCAGCGTCCCATCAGGTACCTGTCTAAGCCTACCCCTGGCTCAATGTTCATTAGATGATCTTTTCTCTACCTACGGTGATCAGGACGCAATCATTTGCGGCATCATTCCCTTTGATCCGAAAAGCCCCTCCACGCTCATTCACAGCACAGATTATTCCTTTACTCCCCACCAGAAAACTGTATCTGTTCCTGAGCCAGACCTGGATTTCATACTTGCCACTGAGGATGACAACCAGATTAATAGGGCAAGTGCTCTGAGCTTCCGGCAGGCTGTAGAGGAAGCACTGACCGAGATTAGCTCAGGAGATTATCAAAAGATTGTTCTTTCCTGGAAAAAAACCCTCGACCTAGCTACTGCCCCAGAGAATATAGCGGCATTCGATCACCTTGTCTTTGACCGTTTGTACCGGAACAATCCTCACGCCGACGTCTTCCGTATCCCCCTATCAGGCCATGAAACATGGATTGGTGCTTCCCCAGAAGTCCTGGTCGATTTAAACTCGGGAAGTTTCACTACCCATCCCTTGGCTGGATCAATTGCAGCCCATCAGGCCAAAGATCTGCAAGAGGCTCAAAAGATTTTGCTCCACTCCCCCAAGGACCTCTTTGAACATTCCCTGGTAGTGGAGCACATCCTCAAGCAACTTGAGCTTTTTGATGGAATAGAGATTTCTAGGCCCAGTGGCCCTGAGGTCATGTCTACGGATTCAATGTGGCACCTTGGTACTCCTATTAGGGCTCAGGTCCCTCCAGGTATTAGCTCGCTAGATCTAGCAGCTTCGCTTCACCCAACCCCAGCAGTTTGTGGTGCTCCCCAAGCTCTCGCTCAGCACCGCATTAGCCAGCTGGAGTCTTACCCAAGAGGCTACTACAGTGGGATTGTGGGCTGGGCAGATAGTCAGGGTAACGGGCGCTGGTCGCTGGTGCTTCGTTGCCTGCAAAGAGTCTCGTCTAAGGTTAATGTTTTTGCTGGAGCCGGTATTGTCTCCGGCTCTGATCCTGCCAAAGAACTAGCCGAGACCCAGGCAAAAATGCAAACGGTTCTTGCAGCCCTCAAGGACAGTGTGCCCGCGGCCAAGAGCTAGGCGCTGGTTTGTCCGCCACAAGGTCTGTTTTTAGCCCACCAGACTAGGTGCCATCTCTTGCGACCTTTTCCTCTTAAGCCCTACCGGAGCTATCACTTCACCAGGGCCCAGGTCAGTATCTACCGGCTTGATTTTTGGTGCACAGCCAACCACCCCGGCCTGGAAAGCTTTTGGACTTCATTGGCACAGGCCGAACAGGAAAAAGCCAGCAGACTGGACCTTTTAGACCCCCAGGGCTGTCGTGGCAAGCACTGGGCGCTCACCCGGATACTCCTGCGGCTTAGCCTTTGTCAGCCTTTGGGCCTAAGCCCCGGTCAGGTAGAGATTAGCTATGGCCCCTGGGGCAAGCCCCTGTGCCCCGGAGCTAGCTTTTCACTCTCTCACAGCAACCAGTGGCTTGCCATTGCCCTAGCTCGGCAGGCCCACACCCCTGTCGGAGTAGATCTGGAATGTCTGGCCACTAGCAGAGCAGGTGACTGGCTCCTACCCTATTTACACCCCGCAGAAAAGGAAGAGCTGGGGGACCTTTCCGGGGCCGAACTCACCGAAAGATTAACCTGGCTGTGGACCAGGAAGGAAGCCTACCTCAAAGCCCGGGGGCAGGGCTTGGCCCGTTCTCTGAGCCTAGACTACCTAGGCTGGGAATATCCTGACCAGCAACCGCCCGGACTGGACATGATAAGCATAGATTCGGGGCAGGGCCCTCTTTGCTCCCTGGCTACCCTTGATAGCTGCCTCTAAAAACTTCTGGCCCCTCCACCGGGATGTGGAGGGGCCAGAAGTGTAAGGAGTCCTGCCTTAGAGCAAGTGTCTACTACTTAGCAGATGCTTCCACATCTAGCTTGTCCTGGTAGCGGTAGACGAAAGCTGCCATAGCATCGCGCTTGATGGGGGTCAGCGGGCGGAAGGTCTCATCGGGCCAGCCGGTGGTAATACCCTGGTCCTTGAGCCAGGAAATCTCCTTGTAGAATGCAGTGCTTGACTGGACATCCTTGAAGGCACCATCACCTGAGGGGGTGTAGTCGGGTGAACCAGCAGCCCGGTAGAAGAAAGCGGCCATAGCATCACGGTTGATGCTTTCACTAGGACGGAAGGTCCCATCGGGCCAGCCGGTGGTGATTCCGGCCTGCTGCAACCAGGCGATCTCCTTGTAGAAGGGGTGGTCGGTGGAAACATCGCTAAAGGGTGATACCTCGGGTGCGTGGTAGCGGGGTGAGCCAGCCAGGCGGTACATGTAGGCTGCCATAGCTCCACGTTCGATGTTTTCAAAAGGCCTATAGGTATTATCAGGCCAGCCCTTGGCTACACCGTGCTCAGCAACCCACATAATCTCCTGCTGGAACATGAGGGATTCCGGCACGTCCTTGAAGATCACAGTGACGAAGTCTTGATCTGTGGTCTTAGTCAGCTCAGGGTAGCCCTGGAAATCCACCTGGGCAGGGTCGATCTTCTTGGGGCTGACAGGGGTAGTAGCCTGCGGTGCTGCAACAGTAAACTTGAAACCTACAGCCCGGCGCTTGTCATTCTCAGCCATTGACCCGGTCAGGAAGCGCACGTTGTGCTCAGTGCCAGCTGCCCATTCCTGAGGCTCAACACTTGAATTGTCCTGAGTGGGGAAGGGCATGGTGAGAGTCCAATTACCCTGCTCATCTGCGGCAACTGCACCGTAGACGGTCTTGTTCTTAATGGGGTCGCCGGTTACGGGGTTCTTGACCGGCTCATTGACGCTGACACCACCGTCATCCAGCTTTGCAACAATGACAGAGCCCTTGCCGTCTTCGGTGGTCCAACCGGTTCCACTAAATTCTAGAGCCTGGCCTTCCTGTACAGCCTTAACACCGGTCACGGTGACACCGTCGGTGGTCTCAGTTGACTTTTCTGCCTCGGGCAGTGTGGCATCCTTGGCGTCAACAGTCAGGCGAGTAAAGGAGTTGACCTCAATGTCGACTTGCTTACCCTTGGAAAGAGTGGTTGTGCCGGGGGCATTCTGGCCGGTAGCGAAGTCAAGAGCAAAAGGAACGCTCAGGCCGGTCTTGTAGGGGTTCTTATCAACGGCGAAGACAGAACCGTCGGCAGCCATAGCTAGGTCGTTAGTCTTGGAGTCACCGGTGTTAACTTCGGCAACCAGCTGACCGGCGGCCGCGTCAATAACACCCACTGATCCCTGACCGAAGTCAGCTACGTAGACCAGGTCACGGTCCTCGTCGTTGACAATACCCAGTGAACGAGTACCGAAGGGGATGCTCTTCTTGTATTCGTGAGTGTTTAGATCGTAAACAGTCACGCCAGAGTTAGCGCCGTCCTTGCCCTGGGAGGAGATGAAGATTTCATTCAGAGAGTGATCGATAGCAACCGCTGAAGGCAGGGTGTCTGCTGCAGGGTCATCTGCGTGAACAGTAAATTCAGATTCCAGGCTGAAAGTGTCCAGGTCTACAATCTGAACAGTACCGCTAGAGCGCTCAGGAACGTAGAGCTTACCGGTCGTCTCATCGATGGTGGGGTTCATGGTCAGAACGCGGACATCACTTTCTGGCTTGATGGCCAGGTTCTTGACCTCGTGTGAGGTCAAATCAATCGACCAAACATTGTAGCGACCGGTGACATAGGCCTTATTGCGCTTGTTATCAATAATGATTGACCGGGGGTGCTCAACGTCAGTGTCGGTCGCAAAATAGTCGTAGCTGGTCCAGACCAGCTCCATGCTGTCCTGGTCGTAGACAGAAATCGAGTCGTTACGAGTATTGGTTACCCAAACCTTGTTGTTGACATCGTCTACCGCTACGCCGTAAACGCCCATGTAGCTGTAGCCTGAGCTCTTACCGCTACCAAAGCGGACGGTCGGAAGCTCGGCGACTGCTTCAATTTTCATGGTTTCAGGATTGACTCGCGCCAAAGATGAAACGGTCATATTACGGCCGAATGAGCCGGTGACCCACATCTTGTTGTTCTTGGCGGAGTAGGATGCCTGGTACTGACCGGGGATACCGGCGGTTTGCTGGGCCTGTACGCTGATATCACGGGCGGGGGCATCGGCTGCCTGTGCGGGCACCATAAAGGAAGAGCCCAAAAGGCTCAGGGCGCACACTCCAACCAGGGCTGAGCTTAGGGTGCGCTTGGGGTGGGGGCTGTTCATAAGATTTTCTCCTTAGGAGACTAAGGCCGGAGGCCTCATGTACTGTGCATTGACAGGGCATCGAGTTTGGCATTCTTCACCCGTCGAGCCCCAATTAAGGATTACCTAATTTCTAACTTATTTCAACCTGATTTAAAAATCAGGGTAACCTTTTAATCCTGATTGAATTAGGAAAGAAAATACTGTACTATTTCAACCCTTCATGGAGCAGGCGGCGCAAAGCCGGGATCAGCGAACCTCGCCAGCAGGCATAATCATGCCCTCCGTTATAGGTCTGATAGTCCACCATGACACCCAGTTCACGGGCACGAGTGACAAAACGTTCGTGGGCTGGTAATAGCACCCACTCTTGCTCCCCCACCTCAAGGAATAAGCGATGTCTAGGAGAAAGGGCTTGGTCTTGACTGGCATCCTCCAGCTGACTAAAGGCTATCTCCTGCCAGAGCGAGGCCGACTGGGCGCATGCCGCAGTGAAAACATCAGGGCGTTTAAGTACCGCCAAAAGCGCAGAAAGGCCACCTAGGGACTGGCCCACCACGACAATCTCTTGCTCCCCCAGTTTCTGTGCTGTGCCTTCAAGTGCCTCAACAAGTAACTCATCAGCCAGGAAGTCAGCAAATGGGAAATCACCGGCCTGCTCTTGCCAACGTTGCTCCCGCCCCCCTGAGTGGACAAAAATGAACAGGCAGGAGGGCAGGTACTTATCCTGGTGGGCTGCCATCAGCATTCCCTTAAGCCCCATAGACAACCATTGTTCCCCATCCAGAAGGCAGACAATAGGCGATCCGGGCTCAAGTTGGCCCAACCTACATAGAAAATATTGACGGCCTCCACTGGTCCTCAACCAGGCAGACTCATGCGGCTGGGAGTCAGAGAGGTAGGGTTGTAAGGGCGCCTGCTCTAGTTGTACAACCGAGAGTTCCCGGCCACGACTATTTAGACAGCGTAGGGGGTTGTGGGGATCAGTAACCCCTTCATCCAGAGCCTGCCGGAGCTGCCACTGATTGAAAGCAGCTTCCCAAGGAGCTGCATGATCAAGCTCCTGAACGATAAAACAATAGGAGGCCCGCCAATCCTTCTTCATACGAAAGCTAATGGCAAAGTATGATGACTGGCCCACCGGTTCCATCAGAGAATCAGCTAGATTCCGTTCATCGGTCAAGCGATTGATAAAGATCAGCACTCGCTGAGCAGAAGGGTGCTTGTACAGGAAGGTAACTATCTGTTCATCAGCTGCTGTGGCTTCGGCAGGAGGTGTCTCTACCAGAGGTGTTCCTTGAGCCGTCAGCGCTTCAAGCTCATGATTCAGGCTTGCAGTATCTGCTGGCCCTAACCGGTCCAGGAGGGCACCTAGCAAGGGCGAGCTGACCCGCGGTGCTGGCAGAGGACGGGGTATCTTGGGCGGAGTGGGATGACTCTTCATGGGCTAGGCCCCCTGAGAGAAGGTAGGAATAACCAGGGGCGTACCGGAGCAGGGGTCTTCAATGACCAGGGAATCTAGACCGTACACTTCTTTGATAAGGCTCTCAGTCACAATCTGGCGAGGGTCCCCTTGGGCAAGAATTTTACCGGAACGCATCAAGACTACGTGTGTAGCGTACCGAAAAGCTAGATTAAGGTCGTGAAGAACCACCACCACAGTACTCCCCTGCCGGTACAGTTCCCGAGTCAGATTAAGCACCTCTATTTGATGGGTGATATCAAGATAGGTAGTTGGCTCATCGAGGAGGACCAGGGGGGTCTGCTGAGCCAGGGTCATAGCAATCCAGACCCGCTGGCGTTGCCCCCCAGAAAGCTCTTCGATACTGCGCTCAGCCAAATCTAAAACCTGAGCTGAGGCCATAGCTTGAGTACATATTTCTTGGTCTTGAGCGGACCAGGTTTTCAGAAAACCCTGGTGGGGGTAACGGCCCCTAGCCACAATATCCGCAACAGTCGCACCTGCAGGAATATCCGGTGTTTGCGGCAACATAGCTAGAACCCGGGCAATATCTTTCGATTTGAGCGATTGCATCAGTTCCTGGTCTAAGAGAACCTGCCCTCCTTGAGGTATCAAGACTCTTGACAGTGCTTTGAGAAGGGTAGATTTTCCGCAGGCATTAGGGCCAAGAATGACCGTAAGCTCTCCTTCGAGAACATCCAAGTCCACACCTTCAAGAACAGCCTGAGCCCCGTAGCCAAGGCAGAGGTCCCGAGCCTGAAGTCTCGATTCGGGCTGAGCTAGCACCATCAGCGCTTTCCTTCCATAGCAATCAGGTAGACCAAATATATACCGCCTAAGGCACCGGTAACGACCCCCACCTGTAGAGGGGCCCTGAAGGCGTATTGACCGATAAGATCCGATAGGAGTACCAGGCAAGCCCCAGTAGCTGCTGCACTTGCCAGCCCGGCACCCTGGACTCTAGTAATTTTTCGGGCAAGGTGCGGTGCCGCCAAGGCCACAAATGCCAAAGGACCAGTCACTGCCGTAGCAAGGGAGACAAGCAAAACTCCTACGAAAAGTGCTGTAACCCTGACCTTTGTCAGAGGAACACCCAGCCCTACCGCAATCTGCCCGCCAAAGGTAAGAGAGCCCAGGGGCCTGCTCAGGCTCCAGCTCAGGGGAAGCAAAATGACCAGTCCCAGAGCCAAGAAACTGATTTTTCCCCAATTCATGGTGTTGAGGCTCCCCGCCATCCATGAGGCAGCAGTTTGAGCCTGAGTGAGGGAGGCCCCTACCACCAAGAGAGCATTCAAGGCCGAAAGAGTGGCCCCTAAACCCAGCCCAATCAAGACCAGACGGGTACCGCGAAGCCCTGTTTGACGTGTCAAAAACCAAACGATGAGAGAGCTGACCAAGCCACCGCTAATAGCGCCACAGGCTATCCCTAAGGGGCCAGCATCAAAAATAATGATGTTGATCAGTGCGCCTGTAGCCGCACCATAGGTAAAACCAATGATATCTGGGGAGCCCAGCGAGTTACCGGAAATAATCTGAAAGATAGCGCCGGAAACTCCCAGGGCTAGGCCTACTAAGAGAGCAGCAACAATTCGGGGAGCTCTTACTTCTCTCACAAAATAGCTAGCTAAGGCATCATCAGAACCACCTTTGAGGGCCTGAAGAACCTGAGCGGGAGACAGGTCATAATCTCCCTGAGTCAAAGCCCAAAGGCCAAGGGCGAGAATCAGTAGGTAGAGGCAGAGGTTGTAGAAAGCCAGCCGCAGGGGCAGCTGAAAGTTCATCAGGCCAGATACGGCCAGGACCGGCCTGCCCGCCAGATCCCGCGCTCTGCTGATATGTAGACCGCGTTGCTGGGTCAGACTCATAGGACCACCTCTTTACGGCGGCTCATCATGATCACAAAAAAGGGGGCCCCGACCAGGGTAGCTATGATGCCCACATGGGTCTCCTGGGGCGCGAAGATCAGGCGAGCCAGAACATCTGCACTCAGAAGCCAGCAGGGACCCAAAATCATGGAGCCTAAGTTAACCCACCGAAGATCATTACCTACGAAATATCTCACCATATAGGGAACGGCTAGACCGACAAAAGCTATAGGACCAATAGCAGCCGTCACCAAACCTGCCAGCAGTGTCACAACAACCAGAGTCAGGAAATAAGTTTTCTTCAGGTTGACCCCCAAAGATATAGCGCTCTCCTCACCCATAGCCAGTGCATTGATAGCCGGGGTAACCCAGAAAGCAAGGAGAAAACCCAGGCCCAGCAAAGGACTGAGCGCTAAGAATATATCGCTCCCCCGCCCCTGAAGAGAACCGGCAACCCAGAATCTAAACTCGTCATAGGCTTCTTGGTTAGATAGGATCAGGGCCTGATTAAGAGCACTCAGAGCAGCCGATAAAGCCACCCCTGCCAGCGCCAGTCTGATGATGGAGGACCGAGCCCCCCGCCCCAGCAGATAAACAGCTAAGGTAGCCAGGCAGGCCCCCACCAGAGCGGCTCCCATATACCTATATATACCGGCAGCTCCCCATAAAACCACAGAAAGGACAACGGCAACCGAAGCTCCCGCGTTGATGCCCAGTAGGCCCGGTTCTGCCAAGGGGTTACGAGTCAAAGACTGCATCAAGGACCCGGCTAGAGCCAAAGCAGCTCCGCAGACCAGGGCTAGGCCCGTGCGGGGGATGCGCTGTTCCCAAATAATCTTCTGAGCTTGATCTGGGCCCTGCCCCCCAAGCACCTGGAGGACAGTACTGCTATCTAGCTGGTGCGAGCCCCAAAAAAGTGATAAAGCGATACTGATCCCAAGCAGGGTCAAGAACAACAGGAACCACCACACAGAGCGCTTACCGATGACCGGCCGCTGTACATCTCCCATGATAGCTTTTGCGTAATTGGCCATTGATGATGCTTAGGCCTGGCGACGACGCCATAGGACAAAGCCAGCAACCAAGGCCGCTAGGCTCAAGCCAATGATGCCGATCCAGGGAAGAGAACCTTCTTGCTGCTTCTGGCTAGCTGGCTGGTCCTGGGCTACCGAACTGGCCGAAGCAGAGGGATCAGGCGAAGCAGAAGCGGAGCTTGAAGCCGAAGCGGAGGCAGAACCCGAAGCCGATGCTGAAGGCTGGCCTTGCTCCTGCTCTTTCATGAGGGCATCATACTCCTCTTTGCTAATTTGGTTGCCCTCAGCATCCTGATAGATAACATCCTCTTGGCCGCTGCCATTGCCATCTGTCTGCCCGCTGTCGGTTCGCCCCTGGGAGGTTCCAGAGGTCCCGCTATTAGAGCCCGCATTCTGCTGGCCTTGATTCTGGCCCCCGGAGTTCTGACCTTGACCTGCCTGCCCCTTATCACCGGGAGCTGCCTGCCCACCCGAGGAGCCACCCTGGGAGTCCTGCTCCCCGCTCTCAATGGTGAAGGCCGGGGACTGGTTTGAATATCCCCTCGTTCCGTTTTGTTGTCCATCGGAGTTATAGATAATCTCTGTAGCCAGGAACCGTAGGGTATGTTGGCCGGGTGCTAATTCCCGCGACAGCACAAAGGAGCCCGAGGCCTTGCCCTGGGAATCCGTTTTTAGTTGGTGAACCACGCAGGCCCCCTGAGGGGAGTCAGAGGGGCAGGCGTCCCCGTTATCAATTTTGACGTTGACTTGCTCGTTGGCAGGGAAACCCGAGACAGTGAAGCTGATAGTGTCACCAGCACGCAGGCTACCAGGAGTAACCGTTGAAGAAGTACCTGGGGTATTGGCGCTAGCCCCACCCGGTGGGATGGCCAGGGCCTGAGGGGCACTGAAAACAAGAGTTGAGCCAAGAACCGTAGCTGCTAGCAGCTTTCTCATGGAGGTTTGTAGAGGCATGTTTTTTGTCTTTCTATCCGAAAATTTTAGGCAAGGAGGTCTACTGTTTCTTGCGCGGTAGCAAGACCACAACAAGCACAAGGAGCGCGCCAGCGAGCAAGAGCAGATTATTGAAAAGAGACATATCGGCACCCGGTTCGACCGTCTCTTGGCTAATGAGCGGGTCCTGAGCCGGCTCAACTCTCGCGGATTGGGGGGCCTGTAGGACCCGATCCGAAGCTGAGGGCGCGGGTTTTTTAGAGTCTTGAGGTGCCTGCTTGACCTGGGCTGGGGCAGGAGCCACGCGAACAATCCTGCTCAGTTGAGAACTACTGTTGTTAGCGCCTGTCAGCCCACCAGCGGCTGGATTTTGGGCCCTGCCCAAGACACCAGCCTGACTCGTGACACCAAGTTGGGTTCCCACACTAGCCCTGCTCAGTCCAGTAGCCTGCACAGCATTGCCACCGGCTAGCACCTTGCTCCAGGTAGCTGACTTACCAGTATCCTGGGACTCTTGCGCTACTTTAAGGCTGGCCCACCCCATCAATTTGCCAAAGCTCTCTTGATCACCGCTCTGGACGACAAACTTGTAATCCCCTGCTGCCAAACTCTCAGGCATGGAGTAGTGGATGCTTCTGTCTTGATCTAGCTGTTGCCATGTACTGCCCCAGCGTGCTCGAATCGAACCACCCAGGTAGGGATTGACCCTTACCCACTGGCCGGGCTCTGCTTGGGGAACTGTCACAGAAATCTTGAGATCATCTCGCTTAACCATGACCTCATTGCGGGGGCTAGAGGTAATCTCCTCTTCACTAAGCACATCAGGCATTCTGGTGGGAGCATACTTACCGACGATAAAGTCCAGGGTGCCAGTTCCACCGTAGGAAACCCTCATGTCACCAGCTTGAAGCGAACCTGCCAAGAGCCGTAAGCTGTGAGCTCCCTCAGAGAGCCCCGGTTCTGAGTCACTGCCATCAGCGGCAGGAAGCTGAATCCAGGTATCAATTTCTCCGGTTTTGGGGTCAGGTTCGATAATCGCCCAGATAGTCTTATTGCTATGAACCGCCGTATCTCGGTGCGAGATAGCGGCATCATCAATCTTAACCGCTATACGGGGTGCTCCCTTACCTTGGGGGTTACACCAGCCCTGCCCCAGCAGGTGCAAGCTACCGCCTGCCTGAACCGTCTTTTGGGCCAGCCGGGCCGAAGGTGAGGCCTGCTCGGTCTGGCAAGTGACCTGGTCATCTTTCTTCCCCTCCTGAGAGGCAAGCCCATTAACCGGCACCGGCTCAGAACGAGCTGAACGCCGGGTATCTCCGGGGGCAAAGCGACCAGAAAGGGTCTGGACTGCCAGATACTGCCCAGCTTGGGCCTGGCGCAAGGGTTCTGGCACCTCTAGCTCTAGATCAAAGGAACCATCTGAACTGATGAGATAGATGCCCTCTTGAGGATTAGCCACCGACGCATCATCTGTTAGCAGTGCCCAAATAGTCCGGTCCTCCCCCAGCTCAGCTTGCCCCAGGGTTCTCAGATAGGCGTTTTGGGCACTGTTATCTGCCCTCTCATAGAAAGTATCCTGACCGGAGGCCAGTTTGAGGGCTACGACGGACCCGCCCTGACCTTGGCCTTTAACCCAGCCCTGGCCCCGCACCCGGATTTTTTCACCAGATTGGTAGGGCTTAATGAACAGCGAGGCCTGACCGGCGCTTAGCTTGGTCCATTGGCTGGTATCAGGGGCAGGGGCCGGCGAATCAGGCTCGCCTTCAATGGTTACCGGTAGTACCAGGGCTCGCATAGCATCCCCGGCCTTGCCTGAACCTGTCAGAAAATGGAAAATATGCTCAGAGCCTGGCTCCCACTCTTGATCAAAACCGTTAGCCAGGCTGGGGTAGTCGAGAGTGAGCTTGAAGCTACCATCGTCCTCCGCCGTAAAAGTTTTGAGGATATCACTGCCGCCCCGGGTCAAACCCCTCTTGTCTGCCTTGAGGGTAATGGTAGAACCACCCCCTTCTGGGTGTAGCCAGCCGCTACCGGTCACCTCTATAGTCTGCCCAAATTTTATGGAATCTGGCCCTTTGACTGTAGCCCCCTCGGGGCTAGTGACCTCTACCTGCGGGCTGGCCTCCAGCGCATGAGCACCTAAGCCTAGTCCAGAGGGATCTATACTGGGTTGCACCAGGGCAGGACAGAGGACCAAACCCGATGAAAGAGTAAGCGCGGCTAGGTAGCGACGCCCTCGAATAGCTTTGGGAGAGTTTTGACTCATCACGAATTCTTACCTAACGCTCGTTATTTTCTAGGGACCTTGAGAATCTACCGGGCAGAATCTGTCAGTAATACCTCACGGATATTCTCAGCAATTCCCTTCATGAGCAAGGGACCACCTGTTGATGTCCATAGCGAGCCGTCAACCAAAATAATATGGTCCTGACGATAGGCTTTGAGATCGGTAAAGCCTGATGTCTCTTGAGCAGCCTCTAAAGCTACTTGCGCGCCCTGACGATCAGCCCCGGTCTCGGAGTGGGGGTTATCTTGGCTGGCACCACCCAAGGTGCCAAAAAACATATAGTCAGCATCAATGAGAGATAGGTTCTCCAGGGATACAGGTTCAGAATGCCCCCTACCCAAACGATCCTGACCAGCAGGTCTGGCCAATTTAAGGTCTGAAAGCACCTGACCGGCCGGTAGTTCCTTAAGAATCAGAGAGGGCCCGCCCCCCTGCCAGCGAACTACAGAAAAGGTTTTATCCGAGTATTGAGGGGCAAGTTCTTGGGCTAAAGAACGTGTCAGCTGGGCATATTCATCTTTAACCTGCTGGCCCCGATCTTGCAGATTCAGTGCCTGGGCCACAAAGTCCAGATTGGTCTGCCACGGACCACCGGCATACCCACAAAAAACCAAGGGAGCTATGGCCTTTAAAATATCCAGAACATCGGGCCGGTTATTGATACTGGTGCCATCAGCCAAGATCAAATCTGGCTTAAGAGCCCCAATGGCCTCATAGTTGAGCTCCGAGACAGAACCCAGGATTTTAATATCTGCTGCTTTATCTTGAAGATAGTGGGGTACTGTTGCCTGCCCCCTGCCTGAAACTGTACCCGCCGGCATAACCCCTAAGGCCAAGGCCGCATCTAGGGTCGGTTCAGAGAGAGTCACTACTTTCTGAGGTCGCTCAGGCAACCTGACCTCATTACCTTCAACATCTACTACAATCCGGCTGGCTCCAGACTGAGCGGCCGATGAGGTCTCCGCCTGTGAGCAGGCGGTAAGCCCGCTTGCTGCCGCTAAACCTGTTGTCAGAAAAAAAGTACGTCTATTAAGGGGTAACAAAGTGAAGCCTCAGAAAGTGGTTGGGATAATAAGCTAAGCCTTACCTTACTTTATTGAGTCATGGGCTTCAAGCAGAAGCAGGGCGCAAAAAGGTGCCCTCCCCCAAATAATAATGGGAAAGGGCACCTTGAAAAGTCAGCACCAGGTCTGACTCATCTCTAGGGCTTACTTAGCCTTTTCGATGATCTCCACGACGCGCCAGCGCTTGGTAGCGGATAGCGGACGGGTCTCAGCCAAGAGAACCAGGTCACCAATACCAGCAGTGTTCTGCTCATCGTGTGCCTTGATCTTGGAACTACGGCGCATAACCTTGCCGTACAGTGCGTGCTTCACGCGGTCCTCGACCTCAACGACTACAGTCTTGTCCATCTTGTCGGACACAACGTAGCCGCGGCGAGTCTTGCGGTAGCCGCGCTCTTCAGTCTTTACTTCACTCATGTGATTTAACCTTCGGTTGCGGGACGAATACCGAGCTCGCGTTCGCGAAGCACAGTGTAAATACGTGCAATGTCGCGCTTGACCGAGCGGATACGACCGGGATTTTCAAGCTGACCAGTGGCTGCCTGGAAACGGAGGTTGAATAGCTCCTCCTTCGACGCACGCAGCTTCTCTACCAGATTCTCGTTGGAGAGCTCTGCGAGGTTGTCGATGCTCAGATCCTTTGATCCAACTGCCATTTCTATTCACCACCTTCGCGACGCACAACGCGTGCCTTCATCGGGAGCTTGTGGATTGCGAGGCGCATAGCTTCGCGAGCCACTTCTTCGGATACACCGGAGAGTTCGAACATAACTCGACCGGGCTTTACGTTTGCGACCCACCATTCGGGTGAACCCTTACCGGAACCCATACGGGTTTCAGCAGGCTTCTTGGTTAGCGGACGGTCGGGATAAATATTGATCCAAACCTTACCGCCACGCTTGATGTGACGGGTCATTGCAATACGTGCAGCTTCAATCTGACGGTTGGTGACGTATGCGGGAGTCAGAGCCTGAATGCCCCACTCACCGAACGCTACCTCGGTGCCACCCTTAGCCATACCTGAACGCTTGGGGTGATGCTGCTTGCGGTACTTAACTCGACGGGGAATTAGCATTTATGCCTCACCGTTTTCTGCAGTCTTTGCTTCAGCGGGTGCTGAAGCGTTGTCGGAACGACGTTCACGGCGGGGCCCACGGCCACCTGCACGACGACGGTCGCCACCACGGTTGTTGCCGCGACGGTTACCAGAAGCCTGCTGTGCAGCAAGCTCCTTGTCGGTGAGGTCACCCTTGTAGATCCATACCTTGACGCCAATACGGCCGAAGGTGGTCTTTGCTTCGAAGAAACCGTAGTCGATGTTCGCACGCAGGGTGTGCAGGGGCACACGGCCTTCGCGGTAGAACTCTGAACGTGACATTTCAGCGCCACCCAGACGGCCGGAGCACTGGATACGGATACCCTTAGCACCTGCACGCTGTGCGGACTGGATTGCCTTCTTCATTGCGCGGCGGAATGCTACGCGTGAAGCAAGCTGCTCTGCGATGCCCTGGGCAACCAGCTGAGCTGACAGATCGGGGTTAGCAACCTCGAGGATGTTCAGCTGAATCTGCTTGCCGGTGAGCTTCTCGAGCTCGCCACGGATACGGTCTGCTTCGGCGCCGCGGCGGCCGATAACGATACCGGGGCGTGCGGTGTGGATGTCCACACGAACACGGTCACGGGTACGCTCGATCTCAACCTTTGCGATGCCTGCGCGTTCCATACCCTTTGACAGGAGTTCACGAATCTTTACATCTTCGCGAACGTAGTCTGCGTAGCGTTCGCCTTCCTTGTTGGAGTCAGCGAACCACTTTGAAACGTGGTTGGTGGTGATACCAAGTCGGAAACCGTTGGGGTTAATTTTCTGACCCATTTAGCGGCCCTCCTCCTTCTCCGGGGTAGCAACTACCACGGTGATGTGGCTGGTGCGCTTGTTGATGCGGAACGCACGGCCCTGGGCACGAGGCTGGAATCGCTTCATGGTGGGACCTTCGTTCGCGTATGCTTCGCTGATGAACAGCTCCTCTTCCTTGAAGGGCAGACCCTGCTGGGTCGCCTTCTGGCGAGCGTTTGCAACAGCTGATGCAACGATCTTGTATACCGGTTCTGAAGCGCCCTGAGGAGCGAACTTCAGAATCGCCAGAGCCTCTTCCGCCTGCTTGCCACGGATAAGGTTGATGACGCGGCGTGCCTTCATAGGCGTAACGCGTACGTACGACGCAGTTGCCTTGGCTTCCATTGCCTATCTCTCTTTCGTCTATTGCCGAAAGGGAAACGTATCTAAAAACGGTTACCCGTTCTTAGCGACGCTTGCCCTTGCGGTCGTCCTTAACGTGGCCACGGAAAGTACGGGTCGGTGCAAACTCGCCGAGCTTGTGTCCGACCATGGACTCAGTGATGAACACGGGTACGTGCTTGCGTCCGTCGTGCACTGCGATGGTATGACCGAGCATGTCGGGAATAATCATCGAGCGGCGGGACCAAGTCTTGATAACGTTCTTGGTGCCCTTCTCGTTCTGAGCTGCAACCTTTACAAAAAGGTGCTGATCAACGAAAGGGCCCTTCTTCAAACTACGAGGCATGTTTCAGGCTCCTTAGCGCTTCTTGCCAGTACGACGGCGACGAACAATGAGCTTGTCGCTTTCCTTGTTGGGGCGGCGGGTGCGGCCCTCGGGCTTACCGTTGGGGTTAACCGGGTGACGGCCACCTGAGGTCTTACCCTCACCACCACCGTGGGGGTGGTCAACGGGGTTCATGACGACACCGCGAACGGTCGGGCGGATGCCCTTCCAGCGGTTACGGCCTGCTTTACCCCAGTTGATGTTTGACTGCTCAGCGTTACCAACCGAACCAACGGTTGCGCGGCAACGGACATCAACGTTGCGGATTTCGCCGGAGGGCAGACGCAGCTGAGCGTACTTACCTTCCTTTGCAACCAGCTGGATAGATGCGCCAGCTGAGCGGCCCATCTTGGCACCGCCACCGGGGCGGAGCTCAACAGCGTGGATCACGGTACCCACAGGGATGTTACGCAGGGGCAGGTTGTTGCCGGGCTTAATATCGGCCGCGGGACCTGACTCAACGATGTCGCCCTGAGCAAGCTTGTTGGGGGCGATGATGTAACGCTTGGTGCCATCAACGTAGTGGAGCAGTGCGATGCGAGCGGTACGGTTGGGATCGTACTCGATGTGTGCAACGCGTGCGTCAACACCGTCCTTGTCGTGACGACGGAAGTCGATCAGACGGTACTGGCGCTTGTGTCCACCACCCTTGTGACGGGTGGTGATGCGACCGGTGTTGTTACGGCCGCCCTTCTTGGGGAGCGGACGGACCAGGGACTTTTCCGGGGTTGAGCGGGTGATTTCTGCGAAATCTGATACGCTCGAGCCACGGCGACCCGGGGTCGTCGGCTTGTGTTTACGAATACCCATTTAGATATTTCTTTCCTTCGCTAAAGTGGTCTCCGGAGCCTATGCTACCGGACCGCCGAAGAGGTCGATTGCGCCTTCTTTGAGGGTTACAATCGCACGCTTGGTGTTCTTACGAGCACCCCAACCGTGGCGGGTGCGCTTGCGCTTGCCTGCACGGTTGGCGGTGTTGATGGAAGCAACCTTGACATCGAAGATGGTCTCGATGGCCTGCTTGATTTCCAGCTTGTTGGAGCGGGGGTCTACGAGGAAGGTGTACTTACCTTCGTCGAGCTGACCGTAGCTCTTTTCCGACACGACGGGAGCGATAATCACGTCGCGGGGATCCTTGAAAGTTGAGGTGGTAACAGACATTACTTAGCAGCCTCTTTCTTGGCCTTGGAAGCAACTGCGACAAATACGTCGTAGGCATCCTTGGTGAAGATAACGTCATCTGAGATCAGAACATCGTAGGTGTTCAGCTGATCTGCGTAGATAACGTGTACGTTCTCCAGGTTGCGTGCTGACAGTGCTACCAGGTCGTCCTTGCGGTCGATGACAACCAGTGCATTCTTGCGGCTGGTGATCTCTGCGATTGCTGCCTTAGCTGCCTTAGTGGAAGGCTTGGGGCCTTCAACCAGGGTTTCGACAACGTGAACGCGATCGTGACGAGCGCGATCGGAGAGAGCGCCGCGCAGGGCAGCTGCAATCATCTTCTTGGGGGTCCGCTGAGCGTAGCTACGAGGGGTCGGGCCATGTACAACGCCACCACCGGTCATGTGGGGGGCGCGAATGGAGCCCTGACGTGCACGGCCGGTACCCTTCTGCTTGAAGGGCTTACGGCCTGCGCCGGAAACTTCGCCGCGGTTCTTGGTCTTGTGAGTACCCTGACGAGCTGCTGCGAGCTGGGCAACTACCACCTGGTGAAGCAGGGGTACAGATGCCTGAGCGTCGAAGATATCAGCGGGCAGGTCTACCTTTACGGTCTTGACAGCCATGGTGTATTAGGCTCCCTTCACAGCGGTGCGAACCAGAACAACGCCGCCCTTAGGACCGGGGATTGCGCCCTTGATCAAAAGAACATTGTTTTCTGCATCTACACCCTGAATAGTGAGGTTCATGGTGGTGTGGCGTGCAGCGCCCATACGGCCTGCCATGCGCATACCCTTGAACACGCGTGCGGGGTATGATGCGCCACCGATTGAGCCGGGCTTACGGTGGTTCTTGTGGGCACCGTGTGATGCACCTACACCTGCGAAGCCGTGACGCTTCATAACACCGGCGAAGCCCTTACCCTTGGTCTTGCCTACTACGTCAACCTTCTGGCCAGCTTCGAAGAGCTCAACGGTCAGTTCCTGACCGAGTGAGTATTCTGCAGCGTCTGAGGTGCGGAGTTCAACGAGGTGACGGCGAGGAGTTACGCCTGCCTTCTCGAAGTGACCGGCGAGGGGCTTGGTTACCTTACGAGCTTCGATAGCACCGAAACCGATCTGGATAGCTTCGTAGCCATCGGTTTCAGCCTTGCGCAGCTGGGTAACAACGTTTGAATCGGCCTTGACGACAGTAACGGGCACGAATTTGCCGTTTTCGTCCCAGACCTGGGTCATGCCAAGCTTGGTGCCCAGCAGGCCCTTAACCTGGCGCTCGAACTTGTTAGTCATTTAGATGCGATCCTCTACAGCTTGATTTCGATGTTTACGTCTGCCGGAAGGTCAAGACGCATGAGGGCATCAACAGCCTTGGGGGTCGGATCAACGACGTCGATCAGACGCTTGTGCGTGCGCATTTCAAAGTGCTCGCGGCTGTCCTTGTACTTGTGAGGCGAACGGATAACGCAGTACACGTTCTTTTCGGTGGGTAGGGGCACGGGGCCAACTACCGTAGCGCCTGCACGCGTAACTGTCTCAACGATTTTCCGAGCTGAAGAATCAATGACCTCGTGGTCGTATGACTTCAGACGGATGCGGATTTTCTGTCCCGCCATCTGTCGGACTCTCTTTCTTGTCTACTTCCCTGTAACGGAGCGGTTGCTCCTTTTTATGGCGCTTAAGGTAAAGAGATGAATCTTCATTTCTTTCGCGCCGCCTCTAACAGGCTGAATCCGGCATCTGCCGGGTTCCTCACCCTGCCGAGGCACCGACCCCCGAACTCGGGCGTGTCGCCTATGCAATGCATAAAAAGCGCGCACTATTCCCTCGAACTGATCGATTGGGTCATATTTGGGTTTGCCTTCACCATCTATCAGAACTGCTATCTGGCTACTTTCAGCGGGCAAACGCTTGAACAACGTACTCAATCATGCCAGAGTTATCTATTCTTAGCAAGATTTTCTTTCTTGAAGTGTTCAGACCCACATATGTTAACAGGTACCCTGCTAGAGCCACCCCTCAAAGAGCCTCCCTGAGATCAGAGGTTTCCAAGATGCAAGGACTCAAAAGGCTACACAATGTAAAAGGGCTGGCCCCGCAGATTACTCTGCGGGGCCAGCCCTTGCGCTTCTACCCTAGGGGTAGTTGCAGATCTTAGGGTAAGTCAGACTTACTTGATGATCTTGGTTACGCGACCTGAACCGACGGTGCGGCCGCCTTCGCGGATTGCGAAGCCCAGGCCCTCTTCCATAGCGATTTCCTGGATGAGCTCAACGGTCATCTCAGTGTTGTCGCCGGGCATAACCATTTCGGTGCCCTCGGGAAGGGTGATAACACCGGTAACGTCGGTGGTGCGGAAGTAGAACTGAGGACGGTAGTTCGAGTAGAAGGGGTTGTGGCGGCCGCCTTCATCCTTGGAAAGGATGTAAACGTTAGCCTCGAACTGGGTGTGGGGGGTGATTGAGCCGGGAGCAACAACAACCTGACCACGCTCTACGTCATCGCGCTTGAGACCGCGAAGCAGCAGACCACAGTTCTCGCCTGCCCAAGCTTCGTCGAGCTGCTTGTGGAACATCTCGATACCGGTAACGGTGGTCTTCTGGATGGGGCGGATACCAACGATCTCAACTTCGGAGTTGATCTTGAGGGTACCGCGCTCTGCACGGCCGGTAACAACGGTACCGCGACCGGTGATGGTGAAGACGTCCTCGATGGGCATGAGGAAGGGCTTGTCCTTCTCACGTACGGGGTCGGGAATGTAGTTGTCAACCTCGTCCATGAGCTCTTCAACCTTAGCAACCCACTCGGGGTCACCTTCCAGAGCCTTCAGAGCGGAAACGCGAACAACAGGAGCGTTGTCGCCATCGAATTCCTGTGAGGACAGAAGTTCGCGAACTTCCATCTCAACCAGGTCGAGAAGTTCTTCATCTTCAACCATGTCTGACTTGTTGAGAGCAACAAGCAGGGTGGGAACGCCAACCTGGCGAGCCAGCAGAACGTGCTCGCGGGTCTGTGCCATGGGGCCGTCGGTGGCAGCAACAACCAGGATTGCGCCGTCCATCTGAGCAGCACCGGTGATCATGTTCTTGACGTAGTCAGCGTGGCCGGGAGCGTCAACGTGTGCGTAGTGGCGCTTCTCGGTCTGGTACTCGATGTGAGCAATGTTAATGGTAATACCGCGCTGGCGCTCTTCGGGAGCGGAGTCGATCATACCGAAGTCGCGCTTCTCGTTCAGGTCAGGGTACTTGTCTGCAAGAACCTTAGAGATAGCAGCGGTCAGAGTAGTCTTACCGTGGTCAACGTGACCAATAGTACCGACGTTTACGTGAGGCTTGGAGCGCTCGAACTTAGCTTTTGCCAAGAGTTTTTCCTCCTATAGAGAAGATTTGAGAACCTGCACTCGGGTTTGATACCGGCGCACTCCGCCATAGAAGGCGGTCTAGCTACCACAATAGCGGATAAGGCCGGTCAGGCGAAACCCAGAGAGGTTCATTTATTAGGTTTTTTGAAAAGCGGTACGGCTCACATTAAGCGAGCCGTACCAGGGCGAGAATTATTCGCCGCGGCTCTTCTGAATGATTTCATCAGCGACGTTCTTGGGAACCTCTGAGTAGCTGTCGAACTCCATGGAGAAGACGGCACGACCCTGGGTCTTTGAACGGAGGTCACCGATGTAACCGAACATTTCTGACAGCGGAACAAGAGCGTGAACGATCTTGACGCCTGCTGCATCTTCCATCGACTGGATCTGACCGCGGCGTGAGTTCAGGTCGCCGATCACGTCGCCCATGTACTCTTCCGGGGTACGAACTTCAACAGCCATCAGGGGTTCAAGCAGAACCGGGTTAGCGCGACGTGCGCCTTCCTTGAAGACCATTGAGCCAGCAATCTTGAAGGCCATTTCTGATGAGTCAACGTCGTGGTAAGCGCCGTCAATCAGAGTAGCCTTGACACCGACTACGGGGTAGCCAGCCAAGATACCCAGCTGCATTGCGTCCTGGATACCGGCATCAACAGAGGGGATGTATTCGCGGGGAACGCGACCACCGGTAACGACGTTATCAAACTCGTAGAGCTCTTCTGCGTCCAGGGGAACGGGTTCGAAGGAAACCTGAACCTTAGCGAACTGACCAGAACCACCGGTCTGTTTCTTGTGGGTGTAGTCAACCTTCTCGACAGCCTTGGTGATGGTTTCGCGGTAGGCAACCTGGGGCTTACCCACATTTGCTTCAACCTTGAATTCACGCTTCATACGGTCAACGATGATGTCCAGGTGGAGCTCGCCCATACCGCCAATTTCGGTCTGGCCGGTTTCTTCGTTGAGTGAAACAGTGAAGGTGGGGTCTTCTGCAGAAAGCTTCTGAATCGCAGTTGACATCTTCTCCTGGTCACCCTTGGTCTTGGGCTCAATGGCCACGAAGATCACGGGTGCGGGGAAGGTCATGGATTCCAGAACCACGGGGTTAGCAATATCGCAGAGGGTGTCACCGGTGGTGGTGTCCTTCAGGCCGATAGCTGCGTAGATGTGGCCTGCCTGGATCTCTTCAACAGGGTTCTCCTTGTTGGAGTGCATCTGGAAGAGCTTACCAATACGTTCCTTCTTACCCTTGGTGGCGTTCAGAACCTGCTGGCCCTGTGCAGCCTTACCGGAGTAAACGCGGATGTAGGTCAGCTGACCGTAGAAGGGGTGTGCTGCGACCTTGAAGGCCAGAGCCGCGAAAGGCTCATCTGCTGAGGGCTTGCGGGTTACTTCTGCCTCTTCGTCGGTGGGCAGGTGACCAACCATAGCAGGAACATCCAGCGGTGAGGGCAGATAATCCAGAACAGCGTCAAGCATGGGCTGCACGCCGCGGTTCTTGAATGCTGAACCACACAGAACCGGGTAAGCCTCATTGTTGACGGTCAGCTGACGGATACCGGCCTTGATTTCCTCAAGGGTCAGTTCCTCGCCTTCCAGATACTTGTTCATGAGCTCTTCAGAGGACTCAGCTACAGCTTCAACCAGCTGTGAACGGTACTCTTCGGCCTTCTCAACCAAGTCCGCAGGAATCTCGCGGGTTTCGTAGGAAGCGCCCATGGTAACGTCGCCCTTGGCATCGCCGGGCCATACATAGGCCTGCATCGTGAGCAGGTCAACGACGCCAATGAAGTCGTTTTCAGCGCCGATGGGGAGCTGTAGGACCAGAGGAGTTGCGCCCAGACGCTTGACGATGGTGTCTACGGTGAAGTAGAAGTCAGCGCCCAGCTTGTCCATCTTGTTGACGAAGCAGATGCGGGGAACTTCGTACTTGTCAGCCTGACGCCAAACGGTTTCAGACTGAGGCTCAACGCCTTCCTTACCGTCGAACACGGCTACAGCGCCGTCGAGGACGCGCAGTGAACGCTCAACCTCAACAGTGAAGTCAACGTGGCCGGGGGTATCGATGATGTTGATCTGGTTGTTCTTCCAGAAGCAGGTGGTAGCCGCGGAGGTAATGGTAATACCGCGTTCCTGTTCCTGAGCCATCCAGTCCATGGTTGACGCACCGTCGTGGGTTTCACCAATCTTGTGGTTAATACCGGTGTAGAAGAGGATGCGTTCGGTTGTGGTGGTCTTACCGGCGTCAATGTGCGCCATAATACCAATGTTGCGGACCTTTTTTAGGTCTGTAAGCACGTCTAGTGCCACTTTGTTCTCCCTTGTGAGAAACTCCGATAGCCTACCGCTATGTACTTTTGTACATAGCGGCAGGCTACGAAAAAATTACCAGCGGTAGTGTGCGAAGGCCTTGTTGGACTCTGCCATCTTGTGAGTGTCTTCGCGACGCTTCACAGCTGCACCGAGACCGTTGGAAGCATCCAGGATCTCGTTCATGAGACGCTCGGTCATGGTCTTCTCGCGACGAAGCTTTGAGAAGCCAACGAGCCAGCGAAGAGCCAATGCGGTTGCACGGCCTGCGCGAACCTCGACGGGGACCTGGTAGGTCGCACCGCCAACGCGGCGTGAGCGGACCTCAAGTGAAGGCTTGACGTTGTCCATAGCCTTCTTGAGGGTTGCTACGGGATCTGCGCCGGTCTTCTGAGCAACGCCTTCGAGTGCACCATAAACGATGCGCTCAGCGGTTGACTTCTTGCCGTCCAGCAGAACCTTGTTGATGAGCTGGGTGACCAGCGGTGAACCGTAAACAGGATCGTTTACGAGGGGACGCTTAGGAGCGGGACCCTTACGAGGCATTACTTCTTCTCCTTCTTTGCGCCGTAGCGTGAACGAGCCTGACCGCGGCCCTTAACGCCCTGGGTATCCAGTGCGCCACGTACAATCTTGTAACGAACACCGGGGAGGTCCTTCACACGACCACCGCGCACCAGCACGATGGAGTGTTCCTGAAGGTTGTGGCCCTCACCGGGGATGTATGCGGTAACCTCGATGCCGCCGTTGAGCTTAACACGTGCGACCTTACGCAGTGCTGAGTTCGGCTTCTTCGGGGTAGTGGTGTATACACGGGTGCATACGCCACGCTTCATGGGGTTGCCCTTAAGTGCGGGCGCCTTGGTCTTGACGACCTTGGGTGCACGGCCCTTACGGACCAACTGCTGAATTGTAGGCACTTGTTCTCCGTTTGGTTTCGGCTGGGCTGTTAGGCTCAACCGGCTTTACTTGCCTTCTGCAACTTGGAAATAAGTGCAAAAGAAATTCTTACGCTTAGCAGAATGTACCCAGACATAACAAAAAATGGCATTTAGGCCTCAAGATCACTTTTCGACCGAAGTCGAGAGTGAACAAGGCCAAAGGACGGTGTCCATTCTGCCATTGGTTCTCATGTACTGAGCTAGGAGCTTACGCCACTGCTAAGTACTCCAGGTATGACTATAGCCTGTTTTGCGCGCTTTAATCTACCCCAAAGCCTGCTCAACCTCAGCTTTAAACCCGCGATCGTGGTGATATGAGGCACTTAAGACAGGTTCTACCCTCCATTTACCTACAAAAATGGTGCCCGCCCCTCACATAGAAGAGGGACGGGCACCGCAAGAAGTCACAAGGTGCTAGCTGACCTTAAACTCCCGGCTGGTTCCAGTAAAGGGAGTAATCTTTCCGTTGGCTTGCTTTGAATCACCGTAGTAGACAAGGCGATAAGTACCGGGCAGAGCCTCCTCAGGTACCTGCCATTCAATGCTGACACGCGATTGGGCAGCCCAGTGCCGCCGCCAATGGAACTTGGTATTGGGGTCGTTATCGGCTGCAACCCTCACCCAACTGTCCCCTTGCTTTCGCTGAACCTCAAGATAGGTGGCGTTGAGCTTGTGATTATTATTGGGGTGCGCGCCCACAAAGAGAGCGCTTACCTGGCCCCCAGTATGAGTATCACGCGGTTGAGCCAAAACCTTGCCATAGTAGTTACCCCAGCCGGGGCTGTCATACCAGACCTTGCCGACAGTCGACTCCATAGGCTTGCGCATAAGAGGCTTATCACCAATATTCAGTTCTGTACCCTCTTTCAGGGAGCTACCCACAGTCTGCAAGACCTGACGGAAGGCACCCATCTCGTTGATGCCAAAGACAGTTGCTCCGCCTTCATACTGCTGGGTCACATATTCCTGAGGCGTGGTCACATAATGGCTATAAGCATTAGTGTAGCCCTGAACAATGATATGAGATACATCTACCCCAAACAGTTCTGCCATATCCTGCCGGTATTGCGCCCCCACAGCGCTCGTCAGTTCACCGGGCATACCCAAAAGGTAGTAGTCACCAAAACGCATGACCTGAACCGGTAACTTTTGCTGGATCTGCTGATGAACCGCCAAAAGATTTGCCTTAGGGTACTGGCAGGCGGTCAAGTCCGAGGATGCGCTATAGGCAAGCCAGTTAAAGCCGCTCCACACCTTATTAGCATTTACCCCCTCATTGAAACCATCAGCTCCCGGCCCATCTTCCACACTGCCGGCTGCGAAAGGTGCACCCAGGGAAGCATTACAGGTTCGCCCGGCATAACCAGTGCCCGTGAACTGCTGGCTCACATTTACTGAAGAGAAATCCGTATACGTAATTCGGGAGTCCAAGCCCCGGCCAAGGGGCACTCCGGGGTTTGCCAACTGCTGCCGGACGGCATCAGCCTGGCGGCTACCCTGGATCTTCAGGTTTTCAAACTGATCATCGGTGGGGCCCATTCCAGGTTTCAACCAGGTATTGGGTGAGACATCACCAGCGCTACTATTAGCAAAAGCAGCCACAAAATCAGGCTGATCACTTTCCTGATTAAGGTCCACCCCGTGATCGACCGTCTCTAGCAGGTACTCGGCATAGCCCTTATTATCAGAAGAAACCAGAGTATTTTGGTTGGTCAAAGACGTAGCATGCACCGCATACCAGTTGAGAACCGCCCGGGTTACCCCATTGTGCTCGAACCGAAAAGTAGTGCTGGAAGGATCTACACCATCAGTCAACATCCGCAAAAGTTCCGGAGGATCTTGCCGCTGAGCAACAGCCGAACGGTTGACACCGACCCCGGTCAATTCAGACTGGGAGACCGTGACGTTCCCGGGCGCTAGATCAGCAAGAGCCTGGCGAATAGCGCGCATGGAGCCAGTGACCTGAGCATCAAAAGTAGCCTTGTGGAAGCCCAAGGTAGTGATGTTATAGAGGGCATCCTTACTCACTCCCCCAGGAGTGGCATGCGTATGGCTGGCTGTAATCATGATATTGGCCTCTGAAAACTCAGGGCCAAACTCAGCTCGAATCTGATCCACCAAAGCCTCACGCAGACTACCCCAACCACTGAGAGCGTCCAAAACCACTATCAGGTTACGTTGCCCGTCTACCGGATCAATCACAACAAAGGCACGGGCATACTGACGAGTATGCAGACCGCTGCCCTTCTGTGTGGCCGTCCCATAGCCAATAAAGCCCACCTCAGCTACCTCACCGGTAATATCGGAAACCCCGGCTCCCACCAAAAAAGGATTAAGCTCTGTTGGCTGACTAGAACGGATTAGGTCCGAGACGCTGGCAGCGCTGACTGTCGCGGGGGTTACCTGGTTGGCAGCCTCTGCAGGCATCAGAGAGCTACCGGCGACAAGAGCCAACGTAGCACCCAGGGTAGCTATCCCCGCCCCTATTCTCTTCTTTGACATCATGGTGACCTCAATATGTGCGATTGCTTTGTACTAAGCAATAGAGTGATATGTACGGTTATAGACTACGCCTCCACAGACACCCTTGAGCCTCAGAAAAACGGCAAGGAAAGCCAGACCCCGATTTTGATGCAGGTCAGCACCCAAACCCGATCGAATGTTACTTTCCGCACGCACCGATAGTCCATCGACCGCTCGCCGCCTCATCAGCCAAGCCTCCTCCCCCTCCTTTTCAGAGCTCCTCTCCCAAAGAGGGCCAACCAGCTAACCTCAAACCGCCATCAGCTCAGAAACTGCCGGACAGGGCAAAGGGCGCTCCCCCACCAATGTGGGGAAGCGCCCTTAACTTTGCGGCCTAGAAGCTGCCTGGCCTAGAGACTAGCGAATCTCGTAGTCATCCAGCGGAATAGCCTGGAACTCGGGGCTGATAGCACCCTCATTGGTCTCAGCGTAGCTGAAATCGTTGTAAGGAGTCGCGGTCTGAGCGAACAGGGCCTCACGCGCCTCGTCGGTAGGTTCAACCTCGATATCGTTATAACGAGCAAGACCGGTACCGGCGGGGATCAGCTTACCAATGATGACGTTCTCCTTAAGGCCGACCAGCGGGTCTTCCTTGCCTTCCATCGCAGCCTGGGTCAGGACGCGAGTGGTTTCCTGGAAGGAAGCGGCCGACAGCCACGACTCGGTAGCCAGTGATGCCTTGGTGATACCCATCAGCTCGGGACGGCCCGAAGCGGGGCGCTTACCCTCAGCAACTGCCGCACGGTTAGCGTTCTGGAAAGCCACGTTCTCAACCAGCTCACCGGGCAGCAGGTTGGTCTCACCGGAATCAATCACGGTAATACGGCGGAGCATCTGGCGAACGATAACCTCAACGTGCTTGTCGTGGATACCTACGCCCTGTGAACGGTAGACGCCCTGAACCTCATCCACCAGATGCTTCTGAGCCTCACGGGGACCGCGAATACGCAGGATCTCCTTAGGATCAACAGCACCGGCAACCAGCTGGGTACCGACGGTGATATGGTCACCCTCGGCAACTTCCAGGCGGGCACGACGCAGAATGGGGTAAGCGATAGGATCATCGCCGTTATCAGGGGTGATGACAACCTTGAGGGACTTCTCAGTGTCCTCAATGCTGACGCGACCGGTGACCTCGGAGATCGGGGCAACACCCTTGGGGGTGCGAGCCTCGAAGAGCTCCTGAATACGGGGCAGACCCTGGGTAATATCGTCAGCCGATGCGACACCACCGGTGTGGAAGGTACGCATGGTCAGCTGGGTACCGGGCTCACCAATGGACTGAGCCGCGATAATACCGACGGCTTCACCAATGTCGACCAGGTTACCCGAAGCCATGGAGCGACCGTAGCAGAGGGCACAGACACCAACAGCGGACTCACAGGTCAGAACCGAGCGAACACGAACTTCCTGGATACCGGCCTTGAAGAGATCATCAATAACGATATCTGAAACGTCGGCGCCAGCTTCTGCCAGAACGGTGCCGTCCTCAGCCTTGATGTCCACAGCAAGTGAACGACCGTGGATTGAAGACTCAACATTCTCGTGCAGGGTTACTGCACCGCTAGCCTGGTCAACCTGAACCAGGGGCAGAGCCAGACCACGGTGGGTACCACAGTCGTGCTCACGCACAATGACGTCCTGCGAAACGTCCACCAGACGACGGGTCAGGTAACCCGAGTTAGCGGTACGCAGCGCGGTATCAGCCAGACCCTTACGAGCACCGTGGGTAGCGATGAAGTACTCCAGAACCGACAGGCCTTCGCGGTAGGAAGACTTAATCGGGCGAGGCATAATTTCACCCTTGGTGTTAGACACCAGACCACGGATACCGGCAATCTGACGGACCTGCATCCAGTTACCGCGAGCACCAGAAGTAACCATGCGGTTAATGGTGGTGTTCTTCTCAGCCAGATTTTCCTTCATAGCCTCAGCAACCTCATCGGTTGCCTTAGTCCAGATGTCAATCAGCTCGGTACGACGCTCATGGTCGTCAATCAGACCCATAGCGAACTGGGACTCGATGTTAGCAGCCTGAGCCTCATAGCCTTCCATAATGGCGGGCTTGGTGGGAGGCGCAGCGATATCGGTAACCGCAACGGTCACACCTGAGCGTGAGGCGTAGTAGAAACCGGTGTTCTTGAGTTCATCCAGTGAGCGAGCAACCACGTGCATGGGGTACTTCTCAGCCAGATCGTTAATCAGGGCACCCAGGCTCTTCTTGTCTGCGACACCGGTATACCAGGGGTAGTCAGCGGGCAGGGTCTGGTTGAAGATAACCTGACCGACAGTGGTCTCCACCAGCACGGGCTGACCGGGCTCGTAGCCCTCGGGGGCTTCCCAGCCCTCGTAGGGTACAAAGTCGTCAAGAACAATCTTGACCTTGGTGTAGAGCTCAATCTCGTGGCGGTCCAAAGCCATAATGGCTTCGGCGTATGAGGAGAACAGACGACCCTCGTTCTTCTCACCCTCCCGAGCGGTGGTCAGGTGGAAGAGACCGATAATCATATCCTGGTCAGGTACCGCAACAGGGCGGCCATCTGAAGGCTTCAGGATGTTGTTAGATGAGAGCATGAGGATGCGAGCCTCAGCCTGCGCCTCGGGTGAGAGAGGCAGATGCACAGCCATCTGGTCACCGTCGAAGTCCGCGTTGAAAGCGGAGCAAACGAGCGGGTGCAACTGGATAGCCTTACCTTCAACCAGCTGGGGTTCGAAGGCCTGAATACCCAGGCGGTGCAGGGTAGGTGCACGGTTGAGCAGAACGGGGTGCTCGGTGATGATCTCTTCGAGAACGTCCCAAACCTGGGGGCGGAAACGCTCAACCATGCGCTTAGCAGACTTGATGTTCTGAGCGTGGTTCAGATCAACCAGGCGCTTCATGACGAAGGGCTTGAAGAGCTCCAGCGCCATCTGCTTAGGCAGACCGCACTGGTGCATCTGCAGAGTGGGGCCACCGACAATAACGGAACGGCCTGAGTAGTCAACGCGCTTACCCAGAAGGTTCTGGCGGAAACGCCCCTGCTTACCCTTAAGCATGTCCGAGAGGGACTTGAGGGGGCGGTTACCGGGACCGGTCACAGGGCGACCGCGGCGACCGTTATCGAACAGGGAGTCAACAGCTTCCTGAAGCATACGCTTTTCGTTGTTGACGATAATCTCGGGGGCACCGAGTTCCAGCAGACGCTTGAGGCGGTTGTTGCGGTTAATAACGCGACGGTAGAGGTCATTCAGGTCGGAGGTGGCAAAGCGGCCACCGTCAAGCTGAACCATGGGGCGCAGTTCCGGAGGAATAACGGGAACGTAATCCAGAACCATACCCAGCGGGGAGTTATCGGTGGTCAAGAAAGCGTTGACAACCTTCAGACGCTTGAGCGCACGGGTCTTCTTCTGACCCTTGCCGGTCTGAATGATGTCCTTGAGAGCCTCAGCTTCCGCTTCCATGTCAAAGCTCTCAAGACGCTTCTTGATAGCCTCAGCACCCATGGAGCCTTCAAAGTACATGCCGTACTTATCGACCATGCCACGATAGAGCGACTCGTCACCTTCAAGGTCAGCGACCTTGAGGTTCTTGAAGCGATCCCAGACGCGCTCGAGCTGCTCGATTTCGCGTTCTGCGTTCTTACGAACCGCAGCCATCTGACGCTCAGCGGCATCACGGAGCTTACGCTTCTCAGCGGCTTTACCACCCTCAGCCTCAACGCGAGCGAGTTCCTCTTCGGTCTCGCGAGCAATCAGGTTAATGTCGGCGGCAAGCTGATCCTCCAGGACCTTCTTATCGCGGTCGTGAGCGGCCTGCAGGTTAGGCAGGTCCTCGTGGCGGGCTTCTTCGTCAACATGAGTAATCATGTAGGCGGCGAAGTAAATAATCTTTTCCAGGTCCTTAGGAGCCAGGTCAAGCAAGTAGCCCAGACGGGAGGGGACACCCTTGAAGTACCAGATGTGGGTGACAGGAGCTGCCAGCTCAATGTGACCCATGCGCTCACGGCGCACCTTGGCACGGGTGACCTCTACGCCACAGCGCTCACAGATGATGCCCTTAAAACGGACACGCTTGTACTTACCGCAGTAGCATTCCCAGTCGCGGGTGGGGCCGAAGATGCGCTCGTCGAAGAGGCCTTCCTTCTCGGGCTTTAGGGTTCGGTAGTTGATGGTTTCAGGTTTCTTAACCTCGCCGTAGGACCAATCCAGAATATTCTGGGAGGTCGCCAGGCCAATACGCATCAAACCAAGTGAAGATTCGTTGGACATTTGGTCCTTATCTCTTTCCTAGTGTTTTGAAGTCTTTGAGAACAGATGAGGAATCTAACCGCTTAGGGGTTAGACCTCTTCGACAGAGCTGGGCTCTGCGTGGGACAGGTCAATACCCAGGTCATCTGCTGCACGGAAGCCTTCTTCTTCTCCATCGCGCATTTCGATGGTCTTACCGTCAGTTGAGAGAACCTCAACGTTCAGGCAGAGGGACTGCATTTCCTTGATCAAGACCTTGAAGGACTCGGGAACACCGGGTTCGGGGATGTTCTCGCCCTTAACGATAGCCTCATAGACCTTAACGCGGCCGTGGACGTCATCGGACTTGACGGTCAGGATTTCCTGCAGGGTGTAAGCGGCACCGTATGCTTCCAGTGCCCACACTTCCATCTCACCAAAGCGCTGACCACCAAACTGGGCCTTACCGCCCAGGGGCTGCTGGGTAATCATGGAGTAGGGACCGGTTGAACGAGCGTGGATCTTATCGTCCACCAGGTGGTGCAGCTTGAGGATGTACTGGTAGCCCACCGAAACGGGTTCGGGGAAGGGCTCACCGGAACGGCCATCAAGCAGACGTGCCTTACCGGAACGGTCAATCAGACGATCGCCGTCGCGGTTGGGGTTAGCGTGATCAAGTAGCTCAAAGAGTTCCTCTTCACCGGCACCGTCGAATACCGGGGTTGCCACGTTGGTGGGGCCGGTTTCCTTGGGGAAGTTGTGAAGCTTATCGAGCCAGGCGGGGTTGCCCTCAATCTTCCAGCCCTGCTTAGCCAACCAGCCGGTGTGAACTTCGAGTACCTGACCGATGTTCATACGACCGGGAACGCCCAGCGGGTTGAGGATGACGTCAACGGGGGTGCCGTCTTCCATGAAGGGCATATCCTCAACGGGCAGAATCTTGGTGATAACACCCTTGTTACCGTGGCGACCTGCCAGCTTATCGCCAACAGTGATCTTGCGCTTCTGAGCAACATAGACACGGACCAGCTGGTTAACACCGCTGGGCAGGTCTTCGTCTTCGTTTTCGCGGTCAAAGATACGAACGCCAATAACAGTTCCGGACTCACCGTGGGGAACCTTCAGGGAGGTGTCACGGACTTCGCGGGACTTCTCACCGAAGATAGCGCGCAAGAGGCGCTCTTCGGGGGTCAACTCGGTCTCGCCCTTGGGGGTGACCTTACCGACCAGGATGTCGCCGGCTTCAACCTCTGCACCGATGTGGATGATGCCGCGCTCATCAAGAGCAGACAGGACCTCTTCGGAGACGTTGGGGATATCGCGGGTAATCTCTTCGGCACCCAGCTTGGTGTCGCGGGCATCAATTTCGTGTTCCTCAATGTGGATTGAGGTCAGCACGTCATCGGAGATCATGCGCTGGGACAGGATGATACCGTCCTCAAAGTTGAACCCTTCCCAGGACATGTAAGCAACCAAGAGGTTTTTACCGAGGGCAAGCTCGCCCTTGTCGGTGGAGGGGCCATCGGCAATCAAGCCGCGAGCTTCAACCCGGTCGCCCACCTTAACAACAACACGGTGGTTGTAGCAGTTACCTGGGTTGGAGCGCTGGAACTTGAGAATCGGGTAGGAGGTGGTGGTGCCGTCATCGTTGCGAACAACAACCAGGTCAGCTGACACCTCAGAAACCACGCCAGCTTTCTTAGCCAGAACAGAGTCACCGGAGTCAATCGCTGCATAGCGTTCCATGCCGGTACCTACAACGGGAGCCTCAGACTCCAGCAGGGGAACAGCCTGACGCTGCATGTTAGCACCCATGAGTGCTCGGTTAGCGTCATCGTGTTCCAGGTAAGGAATCAGAGCGGTTGCAACAGACACCATCTGGCGGGGTGAAACGTCCATGAACTCAATCTCGGAGGCATCAACCAGAACAGCTTCACCGGATCCATCGCCTGCACGGCAAAGGACCTGCTCTTCAGAGAAGGTCATGTCGGCGGTCAAGGGGGCGTTAGCCTGCGCAATGGTGTTGCCCTTTTCATCGTCGGCGGTCAGGTACTTGACCTCGTCGGTGACCTTACCGTTACGAACGATACGGTAGGGGGTTTCGATGAAACCGAAGGGATTGATGCGGGCGTAGGTTGCCAAGGAGCCAATCAGGCCGATGTTGGGGCCTTCAGGGGTTTCGATGGGGCACATACGGCCGTAGTGGGAAGGGTGGACGTCTCGAACTTCCATGCCCGCACGGTCACGGGACAGACCGCCGGGGCCCAGTGCGGACAGACGGCGCTTGTGGGTTAGACCTGCAAGCGGGTTGTTCTGGTCCATGAACTGGGAGAGCTGGGAAGTGCCGAAGAATTCCTTGATAGAGGCAACAACCGGGCGGATGTTAATCAGGGTCTGAGGGGTGATAGCCTCAACGTCCTGGGTAGTCATACGCTCGCGGACAACGCGCTCCATACGGGACAGGCCGGTACGAATCTGGTTCTCGATCAGTTCGCCCACCGCACGGATGCGACGGTTGCCGAAGTGGTCGATATCATCAACGTCAACGCGGACGTCAACTTCCTGGCCGTCACGGACACCCTTGATAGTGGTGCCACCTGCGTGCAGAGTGACCAGGTAGCGAATCATAGCCGCGATGTCGTCCTGAGACAGAACAGAAGCAGAAGGATCGTTAACGGGAGTATCAAGGCCCAGCTTGCGGTTAACCTTGTAGCGGCCGACCTTGGCCAGGTCGTAGCGGCGGGGGGTGAAGTACATGTTGTCCAGCAGAGCCTGAGCAGCATCAACCGTCGGGGGTTCACCCGGGCGCAGCTTGCGGTAGATATCCAGCAGAGCCTCGTCGCGGGTCTGGACGGTGTCCTTCTCAAGGGTGGCGCGGATTGAGTCGAATTCACCGAATTCAGACAGAATCTTAGCCTCGCTCCAGCCAAGAGCCTTAAGCAGGGTGGTCACGGACTGCTTACGACGGCGGTCAAGACGAACGCCGACCTGGTCGCGCTTATCGATTTCAAGTTCAAACCATGCACCGCGGGAAGGGATAATCTTCGCGCTGTAGATGTCCTTATCGGAGGTGCGGTCTGCGGTCTTTTCGAAGTAGGCACCGGGTGAACGGACTAGCTGCGAAACGACGACGCGCTCGGAACCATTAATCACAAAGGTGCCGGATTCGGTCATCAGGGGAAAATCGCCCATGAACACGGTCTGCTGTTTGATTTCGCCCGTGTTGTTATTCATGAATTCGGCCTTGACGTACAGCGGAGCCGAGTAGGTCGCGTCGCGATCCTTGCACTCTTCCATGGTGTACTTGGGGTCAGCGAACTCGGGATCGGAGAAGGACAGGGACATGGTGCCCTGGAAGTCCTCGATCGGAGAGATTTCTTCGAAAATATCTGCCAGGCCAGAAGTTTGGCTGACGGAGGTGTCACCGGTTTCGGCGGCTACAGCGGCTTTTGCCGCCCAGCGTTCGTTACCGACGAGCTGATCAAAGCTGTCGAGCTGGAGCGCCAGCAGGTTGGGTACCTGCAGGGGCTCAGCGATTTTTGCGAATGAGATTCGACTGTGCGAATCTACGCCGTTAGCGGCTTTAGTATGAGAGGTGCTCGAGGCGACCAAGATGGGATCCTTCCACAGACATGTCTGTTCGTACCCGCTCCCCCGCCAGGGGTGGTACGCGAAGAACCCTGAAAAAGACAACTTGCTAAATGGGCACCTGTGCCGTGCTGGTTAGCTAGAGTATGTTCGAGGGTACTGGGGCGTACTTAAAACCTGTAACAACCTGCCCACCGCTATATGAAGGCACAGAAGATTAGGGAAGCGCAAATATTCATACTACAGCAAGCCAGCAAACTTGTCTATACCGAATATGGCCGCTTTGTGCAACCCTCCCCCTCAGAGGCCCCTTTGCCTACCAAAGGCCGCTACCCCCTCTAGAACGGTAGCGGCCCCCCATGTTTTGGCTTCTAGCACTCCACCACGTTGACCGCCAGGCCGCCCATGGAGGTCTCCTTGTAACGGTGGGACATGTCCTCACCGGTCTGGCGCATAGTCTCAATCACCTGGTCCAGGGAAACACGATGCTGGCCGTCCCCACGCAGGGCCATCTTGGCCGCAGTCACAGCATTTGAGGCCGCCATAGCATTGCGCTCAATACAGGGAATCTGCACCAGGCCACCCACCGGGTCGCAGGTCAGGCCCAGATTGTGCTCCATAGCGATCTCGGCAGCGTTCTCTACCTGCTCATTGGTTCCGCCCATCACCTGGGCCAAACCGGCAGCGGCCATAGAGGAGGCGGTCCCCACCTCACCCTGGCAACCCACTTCAGCGCCCGAGATAGAGGCTCGTTTCTTGTAGAGCGCACCGATGGAGGCGGCGGCCAAGAAGAAGTCCACCACAGCATCATCCACCACTTTCTGCCCGCGGTGGCGCACCGCTGGAACGTAGTTCAGGGCGTAGTGCAGGACGGCGGGAATAATCCCCGAGGCACCGTTTGTGGGAGCAGTGACAATCCGGCCGCCAAAAGCGTTTTCCTCGTTGACCGCCAGCGCTATGAGGTTCACCCAGTCGATAGCGAACTCGGGTGATTTTTGGGGATCCTCAGCCAAGAGGTCACGGTGCCACTGGCTGGCACGGCAACGCACTTTCAAAGGCCCGGGCAGATACCCCATACGCTCTAAGGAGGAACCGATACACTCCTTCATGACCTGGCGGATGTGGAGGATACCCGCGCGAACTTCTTTTTCGGACCGTACGGTTTTCTCGTTCTCCATTTTGAGCTGGGCAATAGAAAGACCCGCGGTGTTGGCCATATCCAGCAGCTCAGCACCCGATCCGAAGGGGTAGGGAGCCTGGGTTAGCCCGCTAGAGCCAGCACTTTCCTCATTCTCTTCCACGATGAAGCCACCGCCAATGGAGAAGTAGGTACGCTCTAAGAGCACCTGCTCCCCCGCTTTTGCGGTCACCTTAATGCCGTTGGTATGACGGGGCAAGACGGTCAGCGGTCGCAGGGTAATATCCAGCTCGCGGTAGTTAACAACCGGACCTATTATCTTGGGGGTAGCTGCACCGGGGGCGCCCTCGGCAAAGGCGGCTGATGGGTAGCCGGCAAGGGGCAGAGTGCCATCGACCTGGTTACGGTCCATGAGCGCTTCAGCTGCCAGGATATCAATAGTTTCAGGAACAAAACCGCACAGGCCTTTGAGGGCAGCGCTCATAGTTCCGTGACCTGCCCCGGTGGCAGCCAGCGACCCGTACAGGTCAATGTGCACACCGGTGACACGGTCGAGATTGCCCGCATCAATCAGCTCAGCAATAAAACGGTTGCTTGCCCGCATAGGGCCTACAGTGTGTGAACTAGAAGGCCCAATACCAATAGAGAAAAGCTCAAAAACACTGATGTCATATTCCAGGGCTTCAGCCTGCCTCTGGATACTCGGCTGGGGTGTCTTGTGCCCCGGGGAAAAATCAGGGACGTAATCAATCTCCAAGAACTTTCTGGCCTTTCCTTAAAGAGAGCGGGTGGCCTTTCAAGGGGCCACCCGCTCACCAGATTCTCTACTTACTTCTGGCGGGTGTAAAAAGGTAGTTCAACAATGTCGAAAGGTGCTACCTTACCACGGATATCGACGCTGACTGTAGCTCCCGTTTGAGCGTACTCACTGGCTATAAGAGCCATCGCAATGGGGTATCCCAGGGTCGGTGAGGGAATGCCCGAAGTGATTTCACCGATCACCTGTCCCCGCTCGTCCAAGAGCTGGGACCCGGCCCGCCCGGGGCGCTTGCCCTGGGCCTTCAAACCAACCAGGCTACGGGCGGGAGTCTGCTCTGCGGCCTCGGCCAGGGCAGCCCGACCCAGGAAGTCTGCGCTCTTCTTGGTCAGGGCAATCTCTACCAGCTTGCCCATGCCCGATTCCAAGGGGGTAATGTCCAGGCCCAGCTCGTGGCCGTAGAGGGGCATGCCTGCTTCAAGGCGCAGTGAATCACGGGCGGCCAGGCCAGCGGGCAGAATACCGTGCTTCTGTCCGCGCTCGGAGGCCAGCGCCCACAATTCAGCTGCTCTCTCGTTGGCAACATAGAGCTCAAAACCGTCCTCGCCGGTGTAGCCGGTGCGGGCCAGGAGTACACTCACGCCGTTCAGTTCCAGGGGCACCGCCGCGTAGTAGCCCAGGGAGGTGACCAGCTCGGGATCAGACGGGTCCATATCCAGCACAATGGCCTCGGAGGCAGGGCCCTGGATAGCAACCAGTGAAGTGCTAGTGGTTTCGTCGGTCAGGGTCACGTCAAAGCCCTCGGTGCGAGCGCTCATAGCTTGATAATCAACTGCTACGTTGGCAGCGTTGGGAATGACCAGGAACTCTTCTTGGCCCAGCCGGTAGGTGATCAGGTCGTCAATAACCCCGCCTGCCTCATTCAGGAGCAGGGAGTATTTGGCTTTGCCGACCTTGAGGATAGACATATTAGAGAGCAGGGCGTAGTCCAGGAAGGCGGCAGCATCGGGACCGGTGACGCGGAACTCCCCCATGTGGGAGAGGTCAAAGAGGCCAGCTGCGGAGCGGACCGCGCGGTGTTCTTCAACATCGTTGGTGTATTTGAGGGGCATGTCCCAGCCGCCAAAGTCGGTGAAGGAGGCACCCAGGTCGGCGTGGACCTGGTAGAGGGAGGTTTTCTGGGGTGACACGGTGAACCTTTCAGGCAAAAGAAGGGGTGATGGAGTGCCGCCCCGCCCCCGGTGAGGGCGGTGGCAGCCGGGGCAGACTCTCGGTCGCTAGAAGGACTCAGTGGGCAGGTGCCCCAGGGTCTGGGCGCATGTCTTAAGCGCTCGGAGCTTCTAGATCGAAGGCTTCCATGGGCGGGCACTCGCACACGAAGTTACGGTCGCCGCCAGCGCCGTCAATACGGGCTACCGGGCTGAAGTACTTGTTCTGGCGCAGGGCCGGGAGTGGGTAGGCGGCCTGGCTTCGGCTGTAGGGGCGGTTCCACTCATCGGCGGTGACGGCCTCAACGGTGTGCGGGGCCTTACGGAGTACGGACTCTTCGGCGCTCACCCTGCCGTCAATGACCTCCTGAATCTCGGCGTGAATCTGGGTCATGGCATCGATGAAGCGGTCCAGCTCTGCTAGGGATTCTGACTCGGTGGGCTCGACCATGAGGGTACCGGGAACGGGGAAGGCCAGGGTGGGGGCGTGGAAGCCGTAGTCCATGAGGCGCTTGCAGACATCCTCGGCGGTGATGCCGGAGGCGGCGGTCAAATCTCGCAGGTCCAGGATGCATTCGTGGGCCACCAGGCCGGTGTCGCCGCTGTAGAGCACGGGGTAGAGTTGGCCCAGCTTCTTGGCAATGTAGTTGGCCGAAAGGATAGCTACCTCGGAGCAGGCGCGCAAACCATCGGCTCCGGTCATGGCAATGTACATCCAGGAGATAGGTAGCACACCGGCTGAACCGAACATGGCCTGGGAAATGGGCAGGGGTGCCTGGGTTAGCTTGCCCTGCTCATCGGCTTGGTAACCGTTACCGGGCAGGTACTTCTGCAGGTGGGCACCCACCGCAACCGGTCCAACGCCGGGGCCGCCACCACCGTGAGGAATAGCGAAGGTCTTATGCAGGTTCAGATGCGAGACATCCCCGCCGAACTTACCGGGCTGGGCAAGTCCCATCTGGGCGTTCAGGTTAGCGCCGTCCACATAGACCTGTCCCCCGGCCTGGTGGACCAGCTGGCAGACCTCAACAACCTGCTCCTCGAAGACACCGTGGGTGGAGGGGTAGGTAATCATGATGCCCGCAATGGTATCGCCGTACTTGGCGATCTTGGCTTTGAGGTCCTCTACGTCAATGGAGCCATCGGGTGCGGTGGCAACACCGGCTACGCTCAGACCGGCTAAGGCGGCGGAGGCAGCGTTGGTGCCGTGGGCGCTCATAGGGATCAGGACCACGGTGCGCTGGGTGTCGCCCCTGGCTTCGTGATAGGCGCGGATAGCGCGTAGGCCGGCGTACTCACCCGATGCCCCGGAGTTAGGCTGCAGGGAGATAGCGTCGTAGCCGGTAATCTCAAGGAGCCAGGCGGAGAGTTCCTCAATCAGGGCCTTCCAGCCGGCGGCCTGGTCAGCGGGTACGTTGGGGTGGATTCCGGCAAATTCAGGCCAGGAGATGGGTTCCATCTCGGAGGCCGCGTTGAGCTTCATAGTGCAGGAACCCAGCGGAATCATGGTGCGGTCCAGGGCCAGGTCCTTATCAGCCAAAGAACGCAGGTAACGCATCATGGAGGTCTCTGACCGGTAGAGGTGGAAGACCGGGTGGGTCATGTACTCATCGGTGCGCAAGAGGGTTTCAGGAATCTTGTAGGCATCGCTCTCCCCCAGGGTGCCGCCCAGGGCAGTGACCAGGTCTTGGAGTACCTGCTCGCTGTGGGATTCGCCCACCGAAATGGAGATGCGGTCAGCGGAGAGGCGGCGGATGTTGATTCCGGCTTCCAGAGCTTTATCTACCAGCTGGTCGGCCTGCCCGGGGGCCTCAAAGGCTACGGTGTCAAAGAAAGTCTCGTGGACCGGGCGCAGGCCTACCTGGGCCAGAGCTTCAGCGACCCGTGCCGCCTTATCGTGCAGGCAGGTGGCAATGGCGCGCAGACCTTCGGGGCCATGATAGACGGCGTAGGCACCTGCGGCAATAGCTAGCAGGGCCTGGGCAGTACAGATGTTGGAGGTGGCCTTTTCGCGGCGGATATGCTGTTCGCGGGTTTGCAGGGCCAGGCGGTAGGCGGGCTTACCGAAGGCATCCTTAGAGACACCGACCAGACGACCAGGCAGGTTGCGTTCCAGCCCTTTGGTGACGGCCATGAAAGCGGCATGGGGGCCACCGTACCAGAAAGGCAGACCGAAACGCTGGGAGGAGCCAACAGCGATATCGGCCCCCTGGTGACCGGGTGCAACCAGCAGGGTCTGGGCTAACAGGTCAGCGATGACGGTGACTAGGGCACCGCGTTCTTTGGCGGCCTGGATGAGCGGGGCGATGTCTCGGACCTGGCCGTCCTGGCCCGGGTTAGAGATGATGATGCCGTAGAGGTCGCCCTCGGGCAGGCCCTTTTCAAAGTCGGTAATAACGAAGTCAATGCCCAGGGCTTCGGCGCGGCCGCGTACCACGGCCAGGGTTTGGGGTAGGGCGCGGGAGTCGATGGCGAAGAAGCCGTTTTTGACCTTGCGGTTGGCTCGCTGCATCATGACGGCGGCTTCGGCGACTGCGGTTGCTTCATCGAGCAGGGAGGCGTTGGCGATAGGCAGGCCGGTCAATTCCATGACCGTGTTCTGGAAGTTGAGGAGGGCTTCTAGGCGGCCCTGAGAGATTTCAGGCTGGTAGGGGGTGTAGGAGGTGTACCAGCCGGGGTTTTCTAGGATGTTGCGGCGGATGACGGCGGGGGTGATGGCATCGTAGTAGCCTGCTCCAATCATCTGGTGCTTGACCTGGTTAAGGGCAGCGTAGGAGGCAATTTTTTGCTGGGCTTGGTGCTCGCTCAGGGGTGCAGGCAGGTTAAGGTCATCGGCCAGGCGGATGTTGGCGGGGATGACCTCGTTGATGAGGTCGCTCAGGGACTCGTAGCCGAGGGCGGAAAGCATGCTTTCCTGGTCAGCGGAACGGGGCCCAAGGTGGCGGTCAAGGAAGGACATGGTAACTCTCCAAGGTAAAAGTTAAACCTGCCTACAGGGTGCCCTGTAGACGGTGTCCTCCCCGCTCTGTTACAACCTGAGAGTTTTGGTTCGCGGCTTTCCTTTCACGCCTGGAAAGCGGGTGCGAATTTTGCCCCTTCGGTGGGGGTTTGACGCCCCTCTCCAGAGTTGCCTTAGCTGAGCGGTACGTGTGCCTGAGAGTTTCCCGGGGAGGGTTTGCTCCTTCGGCGCCGGCCTGGCGGTCCCTCAACCGCCGGGTATCCGGTCTCTCCCGCGCCAGTTATTAGCGACGTTTTAGTTTATCAACCCTTATTGTGCCACACATTACACAGGGGTACCATACTGGGGTACCAGATAGGGGCACAGAACTGGTTTGAAGAGTCTCAACGATTAAGCCAAACACCGCCCCTGCCCGTAGCAGAAGCGGTGTTCACAGTGGATAAAAACTGGAGTTTAGGCTTTTTTATCTGACTTCATCCAGAGTGAGATAGCCAGAGAAACCAGGCAGGCAGCAGAGAGGGCAAGAAGGCCCCAGGAATAGTGGCCGGTTGATGTGTAGGCGGCCCCCATAATCAGCGGAGGGAAATAACCGCCCAAACCACCAGCGGCAGAAACAAGGCCCGATACAGTACCGGTTTCTTGAGGCTTAACAACCTTACCCAGCCAGCCATAGATGGTGCCGGTGCCAAAGCCCACAAAGATAGCCATCAGCACGTGCAGCAAGGTATTGGCTGCGGTACTGGCAGGTTCAAAGGAGATCAGTACGGCTAGAACAGCCATAGCTAAGAAGGCTATCAAGGTGGTGAGCTTGCCCCCGAACTTATCTGCCGCTACGCCACCGCAGGGCCGGGCAAGCACGGCGCAGACGGCGAAGAGGGCTGCGAAGCTACCACCTGCAACGGCTTCGTAGCCGTAGACGTTTTGCATGTAGGTGGAGAGGAAGTTGGAGAAGGCAACGAAGGCCCCAAAGACTACAGCGTAGATGAAGCAGAGCTGCCAGGTGATGAGTTCCTTGGAGACAGCAAGGATCTTGGGCAGCATTGGTTGAGGGGTGCGGGCCTTCATAACCGGTGAATCACGGATAACCAGCCAGACCACTGCTGCATAGGCCAGGGCTACACAGGCCATAATGACATGGGTTGGGAAATAACCGAAGGCTTTGAGCATGCGAGGGTTGAAAAAGGCCGCGCAGGCTGTACCGACCATACCCATACCGAAGATACCCGTTGCTAGACCCTTGCGGTGGGGTTCAAACCAGGCGGCTGAGAAAGGGATTCCAACAGCAAAGATAGCGCCCCCGATGCCCAGGAAGAAGGCGGTGACCAGCAACAGGGTGAAGTTACCGGTTTGTCCAACTAAACCGGTGATGAAGACCATGGAACCGGTGAGGGTAAGCATGATGGTAAACATGATCCGCCCACCAAATCGGTCGGTGAGGGCACCTACCGGGATGCGGGCAACAGAACCTACGATGACGGGAGTTGCGATCAGCAGGGAGCGCTGGCCTTCGGTCAGGCCATATTCTTGGGTGTAGTACTTGGCCAGGGGGCCAATCATGGTCCAACCCCAGAAGCCGATCATGGAGGCGAGCGCCGCCATAATGACGTACTTGAACTGGCCAGCTAGCTGTGGGTCTTTTGCAGCAAGAGCTCTTGTAGACATAGTGTTTTCCTTAGTATCAGTCTTTGAAGCAGGTGATCTGTCTCGATGGGGCGGGGATTCCCTGCAGCCGGCTGGCTGGGGCTGGCATGAATTGCGACGAGCCCCGGGCCAGAGGCAAGAAGGATAGCCGGCTAAGGGGAATCCTCGCGCCTTTCTTTAGTGGTGGTGATTCTGCCGTTCGACGGCGCGAGCGTCTTTGTTGACAGAGTCTGCGGTTCCTACCGGTGACCAGCCGCGCTGGTAGTTGCGTTTGCCGCGGGAGCGGTAGACGATGTAGGGCCGGAAGATGTAGTGCAGGGGTGCGGTGAAGGCATGGACCAGGCGGGTGAAGGGCCAGAGGCAAAAGAGGATCATGGCGACAACCACGTGGATGTGGAAGGAGGTGGTGGCGCTGGCCATGGCTTCGACGTTGGGTTGGAAGTAGAAGAGGGAGCGGAACCAGACGGAGACGGTTTCGCGGTAGTTGTGGTGACCTTCGATTTCCATGGCGTTGAAGAGGGTGGCAACTGATCCGAGGACGATAGCGCTGGTGAGGGCAACATACATCATTTTGTCGTTCCAGGTGGTGGCCCGGAAGACGGTTGCGCTGGTGCGGCGGCGGTAGATCATGGCGAAGAGGCCAATGAGAGTGGCGACCGCTGCCACTGAGCCAAGGATGAGAGCGTTGAGGTGGTAGAAGTGCTCTGAGATGCCTACGGTATCGGTCCAGGACTTGGGAATAAGCAGGCCCACGATGTGACCTACTAGAACCACGAGGATTCCGTAGTGGAACATGGGTGAGGCAATGCGTAGAAGTTTGGACTCGTACATCTGTGATGAGCGGGTGGTCCAGCCGAACTGGTCGGTCTTGTAACGCCAGATGGTGCCGCCGATCACGGTGGCTAGGGTGATGTACGGGAAGATCCCCCAGAGGAAGAAATCAAGGGCGTTCACTGGTGTGCTCCGTTCTGTGTGTGGGGCATAGCGGGGGCGAGACTGGGTGGGGCGGTGTTTTTGTCCGCACCGATCTTCGCTCCGGGGGTTTGCTCGTGGGGCAGAAGAAGAGGTAGCAGGCGGGGGTCACCCGGTGCTAGGGAGAGGCCTACGCTCTCTGCCGGTGGCCCTGCGGTGACGAGTTTTTGTACTTCCTCCTGGGTTTGGGGTGAAACTCCAGGCAGGGTGTGGCAAACAGCTTCAATCAGCCGGTGGTAGGGCAGCTTGTCATCGCGTAGGGCTAGGCGCAGCAGTTCCAGGGAGGGTCTGTAGGCCTGGAGGGCGGCCCGCCCCGCCCTGGCGTTGACCAGGGCGGTGAACTCAAGGACCATGGGCAGGTAGTCGGGTAGTTCCCCGTGCAGGGTGGTGACCATGCCGGAGTCCCGGTACATCTGTTTGAAGCGGGTGAGAGCCTCACCGCGCCGCCGGGTGTCACCTTCGGTCCAATAGGACAGGTGGAAGGCGTGGCGGCGAGAGAGGTCATATTCCTGCACATACTCGGCCTGAATTTCTTCCAGGCTGTGCTCTTGGTACCAGCGGCTGATGGCGGCAACACCTTCTAGAAGGTCGGTATTGCCGGTTTCAGCGGCGAGTTGGCTGAGTTCAGGTAGCAGGGCCTGAGTCTCTTGGCAGGGGTAACGCATGAGCACGGAGGTGACCTGGTAGATTACGGCGTCCTCAGGGGCACCGCTGCCCCAGTCCATGTCAAAGGGGTCACCCGATGCAGGTAGCTCGGGTTCCGCCTCAGCCGGGGTCCCTTGGATGAGCTTGGAGAAAAAACCAGCCATACCTAGACCTTCTTGCTACCGGAGGTATCGGGGAAGAGGGAGTCGGGGCGGGTTTTGCCGTCCCAGAGGAAGATATCGACTTTGCCGTCGGCACGTTGGGCGTTGGCGTAGCTGCCGGCCGATACGGGAACCGGGCGGTCACCGGGGTCGGTGAAGGCGCTGTCGTAGAGCATGCCGGGGCCGCCGTCGGTATCCAGGGAGCAACCGATTTCTTCCAGGTTGTGGGCATCTTCCAGGTGAGCCGGGGCAATGACGTAGCGTTCCTCGTACTTGGAGATAGCCATGAGGCGGTACATCTCGTACATTTGGGCACCGGTCATGCCCACTGCCTGGGCGATGTCCTCCTTGCCAACCCCACCTAAGGTGATGTCACGCATGTAGGCACGCATAGCGGCCAGCTTCTTGAGCACATTGACCACGATGGTGGTGTCCCCGGCAGTGAAGAGCTCGGCTAAGTATTCCACGGGAATACGCAGGGCATCGATAGCACCAAAGAGGTTGGCCTTGCTCTCGGCATCGTGACCCTGCTCCTGGAGCAGGTCGATGATGGGTGAGAGCGGCGGGACATACCAGACCATGGGCATGGTGCGGTATTCGGGGTGCAGAGGAAGGGCGATCTTCCATTCCTTAGCCAGCTTGTAGACCGGTGACTTCTGGGCAGCTGTCATCCAGGAGTCGGGGATACCCTGTTTGGCGGCCTCGCGGATTACCTCAGGGTCGAAGGGGTCAAGCATGATGTCCAGCTGTGCCTGGTAGAGCTGCTTTTCGTCGGGAACGCTGGCGGCCTCGGTGACCCGGTCAGCGTCGTAGAGGAAGATGCCGATGTAGCGCATGCGGCCCACGCAGGTTTCGGCGCAGACGGTGGGGATACCGTGCTCGATACGGGGGTAGCAGAAGGTACATTTTTCGGCTTTACCGCTCTTATGGTTGAAGTAAATCTTCTTGTAGGGGCAGCCGGTGATGCACTGACGCCAGCCACGGCACTGGTTCTGGTCCACCAGCACGATGCCATCCTCCTCGCGCTTGTAGATGGCGCCGGAGGGGCAGGATGCCATGCAGGAAGGGTTGAGACAGTGCTCGCAAATGCGGGGCAGGTAGAACATGAAGGTGCGTTCGAACTCGAACTTGATCTTCTCTTCTGACTGCTGGCGCACCTTCTCAACCAGGGGGTCCAGGTGGCCGTTTTCGGTCGCGCCGCCCAAGTTATCGTCCCAGTTGGGGCCCCACTCGATGGAAGTGTCCTCACCGGTAATCAGTGACTTGGGGCGGGCGGTGGGGAAATCATCGCCCAGCGGTGCGCTGGTCAGGTTCTCGTAGTCGTAGGTCCAGGGCTCGTAGTAGTCCGAGAGCTCGGGCTGGACCGGTGAAGCAAAGAGGGTAAAAAGCTTCTTGAAGCGGTTACCGCTCTTGAGTTCTAGACGGCCGCGCTTGTTGAGAACCCAGCCGCCCTTCCACTTCTCCTGGTCTTCGTAGCGGCGGGGGTAGCCCTGGCCGGGGCGGGTTTCAACGTTGTTGAACCACACGTACTCGGTGCCAGCCCTGTTGGTCCATGCCTGCTTACAGGTCACGGAGCAGGTGTGGCAGCCCAGGCACTTATCGAGCGCCATAATCATTGATACTTGGGCCATAACGCGCATTAGTAGGTTACCTCCTGCTTGCGGCGGCGGATTCTGGAAACAATATCTCGCTGGTTACCGGTAGGTCCCAGGTAATTGAAGGCATAGGCCTGGTGGGCGTAGCCACCGATAATGTGGGTGGGTTTAACCATGATGCGGGTGACCGAGTTATGGATACCACCGCGCTTGCCGGTGCGCTCGGCCTTGGGCACGTTGACCAGGCGTTCCTGGGCGTGGTGCACGTAGACAACGCCTTCGGGCATACGGTGGGAAACCACCGCACGGCCCACAAAGACACCGTTGGTGTTCTCGCACTCAATCCAGTCGTGATCTTTCACGCCAATCTTTGCTGCATCCTGAGGGCTCATCCAGGCGTGGGTGCCACCGCGTGAGAGCGTCTGCATGTAGAGGTTGTCGTGGTAGGAGGAGTGGATAGCCCACTTGTTGTGGACGGTGACGTAGCGGACGGCAACGGAGAGGTCGCCGGTCTCGCCCAGCTCGGGCTCGCCAAAGAGGTTGTGCATATCTAGCGGGGGGCGGTAGACCGGGAGCTGCTCCCCCATCTCGCTCATCCAGTCGTGATCCAGGAAGAAGTGCATACGACCGGTCAGGGTGTGGAAGGGCTTGAGCTGCTCAATGTTCAGGGTGAAGGGCGCGTAGCGGCGGCCACCTGTTTCTGAACCTGACCATTCGGGTGAGGTGAAGACGGGAACCGGGCGGTCCTGGGTGTCGCGGAAGCGGATGCGCTTCTCTTCGTTGCCCTCGGCCAGGTGGTGCATCTTTTTGCCTACCCGTTTCTCCAGGGCTTTGAAGCCCTTAAGGGCAACCGGGCCGTTGGAGGTACCCGAGAGCGCCAAGATGGTATCGGCCAGCTTGACGTCGGTATCTAGGGCGGGAAGACCCGCGCCCTTACCGCTGCCCATCACGCCATGTTCTTGGGCTAGGGTTGCCAGCTCGTCGTTTACATCGACGGTCACGAACTTGGTGGTGGTTCCCAGTTTGGAGAGCAGGGGCCCCACCGAGGTGTACATGTCATAGAGAGCTGGGTAGTCACGTTCCACCACAGTAAAGACCGGCATATTCTTGCCCGGAATGCCCTGGATCTTCTGGTTCTTCCAGTCCGGGGCGTGACCACCGGGCTGGGCAATCTGGCCGGGGGTATCGTGCTGCAGAGGCACAGAGACCAGGTCCTTACGCACCCCCAGATGCTTCTTAGCCAGCTTGGAAAAGACGTAGGCCAGTTCCTTGAAAATCTGGTGGTCGGTCTTGGTTTCCCAAGGCGGATTAATGGCCGGTGAGAAAGCGTGAATGTAGGGGTGCATATCGGTCGAGGAAATATCGTGTTTCTCGTACCAGGTAGCGGCAGGGAATACGACATCCGAGGACAGGGTCGAGGAGGTCATGCGGAAGTCGGTGGTGACCAGCAGGTCCAGTTTGCCCACCGGTGCATCGTCCTGCCAACGTACTTCATCGGGGCGGTTCTCGGCGTCCTTGCTGATCTTGGCGTTCTCATTACCCAGCAGGTGGCGCAGGAAGTACTGCTCACCCTTAGCCGATGAACCCAGTAGGTTATTACGCCAGAGCATGAGGGTGCGGGGCCAGTTAGCCGGTGCGTCGGCGTCTTCAACGGAGAACTCCAGATCCCCGGAGTTCAGGCGCTGGGCTACGTAGTCAGCGGGTGACTGGGCGGTACCGGCCTCCGTTGCTTCTGCACCCTTATCAGCCAAATCCAGGGAGTTCTCGGGGAACTGCGGGTAGAAAGGAGTCCAGCCCATGCGCACGGCGCGGGCCAATAGGTCAGCGGTATGCACGCCGGCCAGTTCTCCCTTGGCCAGCGGTGACTGAAGCGAATCAGCAGAGTATCCGTCCTGACGGAACTGGTCGGTGTGCATATACCAGAAGCTGGTGCCAGCCTGGGTACGCGGCGGGCGGTACCAGTCCAGGGCGTTAGCCATGTGTGCCCAGCCGGTAATCGGGCGGGCTTTCTCCTGGCCAACGTAGTGGGCCCAGCCACCACCGTTACGCCCCTCGGCACCGCACATCATCAGCAGGGCCAAGATGGAGCGGTAGGTGGTATCACCGTGGTACCACTGGCAGATACCGGCGCCCATGATAATCATGGTACGACCGCCTGAATCAATGGAGTTCTGGGCGAACTGACGGGCAGTACGAATCACAGCATCGGCGGGTACCGAGGTAATAGCCTCCTGCCAGGCAGGAGTGTACTGGGTCTCTGCGTCCTCGAAGTTCGCTGCCCAGTGACCGGGCAGGCAGGGGCGGCCCACCCCGTACTGGGCCAGCATCAGGTCGAAGACGGTGGTAACTTCGTGGCCCTCGACAATAATGGTGGGAACGCCACGGGTCACGACCTTGCCTCGGCCTGAGGGCTCATCAAAAGCGGGGAGCTTAAGCTCAGCGGTACTGGTCAGGGTAGCTTGGGGCAAATCTAGGATAGAGAGCGCCGGCCTTACCCCCTCTAGGTCAAGGTTCCACTTACCCTCGTCCTGAGCGTTGTAGCGGTAACCCATGGAACCGTTGGGCACCACGACCTCGCCGGTTTCACGGTTGAAGAGGGCGGTCTTGAAGGCGGCATCGGCAGCATGGCGGTGAGCGGCCAGGTCAGCGGCGGTCAGGAACTTGGAGGGAACCTTGCTACCATCTTCACGGGTTTCTAGGGTCACCAAGAAGGGAAAGTCGGTGTAGGTGCTGGTGTAGTCCTCAAAGAACTCCACCCGCTGGTCCACAAAGTTCTCTTTGAGAATGACGTGGCCCATGGCCATAGCCAGGGCGGCATCGGTGCCGGGCTGGGCGGGGAGCCATTCGTCGGCAAACTTGGTGTTGTCGGCGTAGTCCGGGGAGACAGAGACAACCTTGGTGCCACGGTAGCGAACCTCGGCCATCCAGTGGGCATCGGGGGTGCGGGTCACCGGAATGTTGGAGCCCCACATCATCAGGTAGGTAGTGTCCCACCAGTCGCCGGACTCCCGCACATCAGTCTGGTCACCAAAGACCTGGGGTGATGCTACGGGCAGGTCTGCGTACCAGTCGTAGAAGCTGGTCATCACACCGCCCATGAGCTCGATGTAGCGGGCACCGGAGGCGTGGGACACCATGGACTTAGCCGGAATGGGCGAGAAGCCGATGTTACGGTCAGGGCCGTAGGTCCTAATGGTGTGAATCTGGGCGGCGGCCACCATTTCTAGGGCTTCTGCCCAGCTACCGCGCACCAGGCCGCCCTTACCGCGCGCGCAGGTGTAGGCACGACGCTTGTCCGGATCCGAGACAATGGAGGCCCAGGCTTCAACGGGATCCCCCAGGCGGGTGCGAGCCTCGCGGTACATTTCCAGGAGTACACCGCGAATGTAGGGGTACTTCACGCGGGTGGGCGAGTAGGTGTACCAGGAGAAAGCCGCGCCACGGGGGCAGCCGCGCGGTTCGTATTCGGGGCGGTCGGGGCCGACTGTGGGATAGTCGGTTGCCTGGGCTTCCCAGGTAATCACACCGTCTTTGACGAAGACCTGCCAGGAGCAGGAGCCGGTGCAGTTGACACCGTGGGTGGAGCGGACTACCTTGTCGTGGCTCCAGCGGTTGCGGTAGAAAACGTCACCGGAGCGGCCACCGGTGAGGAAGGCGGCGCGGCCGTCGTCGGTTTCGTCCCACTTGGTAAAGAACTTGCCGAATTTGATGAGCTTATCGGTCATCGGCCCGTCAGGGCCTGCTGTGTGTGATGCCTGCTGAGTCATGAGTTTTAGTTTACCCAATAACTCGCATAAAAAATACCGAATAAAAATGTGTGCTAATTACCCTCCGCTACCCAGCAGAAAACGGCCTATTGGCCTGGGTCTATCAACAGCTTTGAGAGGGGCGCCGCACCCCTTTTTTTTATTCCGAGCCCCCAGCACTCAGCCAGGCATCCAGGCCACCCTCTATGCTGTAGAGGTCACTAAAACCTGCGGCCGTCAGCAGCTTAAGCGCCTTGAGGGAGCGCACTCCGGTGGCACAGTAGAGGGCATAGCGGCCCTGGCGGCTGGGCAAAATAGCATCAATCGTCGGTTGCAGGCTGGTGTCCTGCCCAGCTTGCTCAATAAGAGACAGGGGTAGGTTAAAGCTCCCGGGCACAGCCAGCGCCCTATGCTCGTGGGGTTCGCGCACATCAAGGAGCGGCACATCGGCAAAATAAGGGGAGCCGATGATATCTGACCAGGTAACCTCAAGGCCGTACTGGTCAGGCTCGGCACCGTCCGGCTCAGGGAGCTGGTGCGGGCCTGTATTAAGCGCGGAGTTCTTGGCGACCTCCCCCACCGGCCCGGTGGCAGAAAGAGGCTGGGAGGTCTGAGCACTAGAACCTGAATACGCCCGAGAGGCAAGCAGCGGAATGTATTCCCACCTGCCGGTGAGCCCGCTGTAGTAGCCCACCTGGCCCAGCAGGGGTTGCCCGATACCGGCAAGGAGCTTGACCGTTTCAAGGGCCATAGCTGTGCCCACCACCCCAGCCAGGGCACCTATTACGCCGGCTCTTGCACAGTTAGGCACCGATCCCGGATCAGGTTCTGCCGGGTAGAGGTCCTCATAGCGGGGGCCGCGACCCGCCCAGAAAACACTCATCTGAGCATCAAAGCCCAAAATAGCGCCCCAGACGTGGGGGATGCCCAGGTGGGCCGCCGCACGAGAGGCTGTGTAGCGGGTTGGGAAATTATCGCTACCGTCCACCAGAACATCAACATCAGCCAGCAGATCAGCGGCGTTCTCATCACTTAGCCGCACTTTGAGGGAGTCAACCTGCACCAGAGGGTTGAGTTCACGCAGGGTCTGGGCCGCCGAATCAGCTTTCGAGCTACCCACCCGCGCGTAGGAATGAATAACCTGACGGTGCAGGTTCGACAGCTCAACCGCATCATCATCGAGCACCGTAATACGGCCAATCCCCGCGCCAGCCAAATACAGCAGGGCCGGGGAGCCCAAACCGCCCGCACCAATGACGGCAACATGAGCCCGGCTGAGCTTTTCCTGGCCTGCCTGCCCCAGCTCGGGTAGGATCATCTGCCTCCCGTAGAGGCGGTAGGCAAGGGGCGGGAGTTCGGGTGAGATCATGCGTTTTTCCTTCCGGCTACCGGGCGGGGGTGTCTATACCCACCCACTGCACTGATCCGTCGGTTAGTTCCTGTTCTTTCCAGATGGGCACCTGAGCTTTGATGCGGTCAGCGGCCAGGGAACAGGCGGTAAATGCGGTCCCCCGGTGGGCAGCGGCCGCCAGCACAGTCAAGGCTGACTGCCCGATAGGGATAGGGCCCACTCGGTGGGCGGCCCAGAGCCGGATCCCCGGGATCTCCTGTGCTACCGCTGCAAGGACATCTGCCAAAAAGTCAGCGGCCTGCGGGTGGGCACTGTAGGACAGGGCACGGACAGCCTGCCCGTGGTCGTGGTCGCGCACTATACCGTCAAAGACCACCAGGGCACCCATGGCAGCTGTCATGGTGGCCGCCTTGGCCTCTACCAGGAGCGGTTCCAGGGGCTCCTCGGTCACGGCAGTGAACACCACCTGCGATTCGGTAGGTTCTAGCGGTTTGCCTGCATAGGGGTTAGCCGTCGAAGCATCAAGCTGGGCATTCTGAGCGTCTTTAGTGGTCATGATAGTCCTCAAGCTGGCGGCAGATATGGGAGATAAGCGGGGTGAGTACCGTACAGCCGTCGCGCACCCCGCCCTTGGACCCGGGCAGGGTCATGATGAAGCTACGCCCGATCACACCGGCCACCCCGCGCGAGAGCACCGCCGCTGGTGTGTTCTGAAGCCCCTGCGCCCAGAATGCCTGCATGATGCCGGGTACTTCTTTTTCTAGGTGGGGGCGTACAGCCTCTACGGTCATATCGTCACTGTTCAGGCCGGTGCCACCGCTGGTCAGGATAAAGGTGGGCAGGTTCCCAGCCTTGACCAGCTCATCAAAGTAGGGGCCGAAATCAGCATCGGCCACCACCACGGGGGCAGGGGTTTCAAAGCCCATCTGGCGCAACCAGTCAACGGCCAGGGGGCCGGATTCATCGGTGTAGATACCGCGGGCGGCGCGGGTGGAGGCCACAATCACCAAACCGGTGGAGTCGCTCGGCAGGGTGTAGGCCTTACTCATCATTCTTTGCCCCCTTGTGGGCGGCGGGCGATTGGCCTGCAACCGTCCAGTCACCGGACTTACCGCCGCTCTTCCCAAGCACACGGATACCGCTGATAAGGGCCTGCTTATCGACTGCTTTGACCATGTCATAGAGTGTCAGGGCAGCGCCGCTGACGGCAGTCAGGGCCTCCATCTCAACCCCGGTGACCCCGCGGGTTTTAACCAGTGCCTCAAGACGGATCCGGTCCTCCAACCGTTCAAAGTCCAGGGTGATTTTACCCAGGGGTAGGGGGTGGCAGAGGGGGATAAGATCGGAAGTTTTTTTAGCCGCCATAATGCCTGCAACCCGGGCCAAGGGCAGGGCATCGCCCTTGGGTAGGTCGGCACCGTAGATTTTGTCGATAACATCGGGCCGGGTGATCAGGTAGCCCTCGGCAATAGCGGTGCGGGTGGTGCTATCTTTACCGGTGACATCGACCATGTGGGCGGTGCCGTCAGCTCTCAGGTGGGTTAGGTTATTGGTGTGGGTCATAGCGTCCTTGGGTTCTGCCGATGATGACGACAGCAATAAATAGGTATCTATTATACGGTATTGGTTTTTGTTGCTCAGAGCTGGTAGTAGCGCACGCTCTCTCCCCCCTTATAGGTCACGCCGGGTTCCAACTCAATCAGGGCATTAGCTTGAGCCGCGCGGTGGAGCAGGTGCGAACCGGTGGCCGTATCCGGTTCGACCAGAGCCTGCCGTGCTCCGCCCTCGGTCACCAGGTAGCGTAAGCGTGCGCGCAAGAACTGGGTCTTCTGGGCAGGAGCCTGTATGCGCTCTCCCAGCACCAACCGGCCTACTGTGCGTTCGGGTTCCTGGCCTTTGAGCCTGCCCAGGACGGGGCGAATAAGGAGGTGATAAGAAATCAGGGTGCTCACGGGGTTACCGGGTAGGCAGAGCACCGGGACGGTGAGGCCCGCTGTTTCCAGCAGGGCGAGCCCTTGGGGGCCTGCAGGCTGTTGGCTGACATGACCAAACCAGCAGTCGGTGACGCCAACTCCCTCGGGTGAGTGCTCGGCCAGGTGTGTTAAGGCCCGACGAATGACCTCGTATTTGCCGTGGCTAATCCCGCCGCTGGTTACCACCAGGTCAGGCTTTTGACGGGCCAGCTCCCCCACCAGAAGGTTGATAAAGCTCTCCACTGCATCGGTGGACGATACCCGCCGCACCTGGCATCCGTCCTCCTGGGCAAGGGCCTGCAGCATAGGTCCGTTGGCATCAAAAATACGGCCAGCCTGCAGCCGGGTGCCCCCGTTAGTCAGCTCATCACCACCGGTGACGACTAAGAGCCGGGGCGGGGAGTAAATCTCTACTTTCTCTATGCCCTGGGCTGCTAAAGCTCCTGCGAGCGCCGGAGTCACGGTGCTCCCGGCAGGTGCCAGTAGGTCACCGGCTTTAACGTCCTCGCCGGTACTGCGCACAAACTGCCCCGGTGGGGCGGGGGCAAGTTCCACAAACTCCCCCTGAGCGGCAAAGCCGGCATCATCGCCCGGTCCACTGAGGGGGCGGCTTTGTTCCACAGGAACCACAGTCTCATAGCCTTGGGGCAGGGGTGCGCCGGTCATGATGGGGTAGGCAATACTGTCGTTGATTTCTAGGTTTTTCGGTGCAGAACCGGCGGCAATGTCCTGCCCCACTCTAAAGGTTCGGTTAGCTTGCCCACCGGCCTGTGCGGTCAGGGCGTAGCCGTCCATCTGGGAGTTGGCGAAGGAGGGCGCGGGGTAAAGGGCCTGCAGATCGCTGGCAAGCTGACGACCTAGGCATTGATCCAGCGGTAGGCTTTCGGTGCGCCGGTGCAGCCTGGTGACCAGCAGATCGCTGACCGCCTGGGCGTAGTCGCCCGGAGCGATAGGGGCACGGTCTGGCAGGGAGCTGGGCAGGTGGGTGGTCACGGGCGAAGCCTTCCTTTCAGTCTGCGAAGCCACAGGGCACAGCCTAAGGCGGCCAGAATCATCAGGTAGAGGGCAATGAGCATGAGCGCCCCGCCCAGGGCTTGGGTCATGTCGTTGGAGCTGAGCGCCAGCTCGATAGCTAGGGGGATGGTACGGGTGGAGCCCGCCACGTTACCGGCGAAGGTGACGGTGGCACCGTATTCTCCCAAGGCCCGGGCAAAGCTGAGGACGGCGGCTGTGAGCAGGCCCGGGGCGGCCAGCGGCAGGAGAACCCGGCTGGTGACTTCGGCAGGGCTGGCTCCTTCGAGCCTGGCGATTTCTTCATATTCCACGGGTAGTGCTCTGAGGGTGGTGACGGTGGTGGCGATAAAGAAGGGCAGGGCCACAAAGATTTGGGCCAGCAGGACGGCCAGCGGGGTGTAGCCCACAGATAGACCTGCGGTTTCGAGCCAGCTACCGACCAGCCCCCGTCTGCCCCAGAGGAAGAGTAGCGCCAGGCCCGAGACAACCGGTGAGAAGATAATGGGGGCGTAAATCAGCCCGTAAAGCACCCAGGTCAGGGGTAGGGCGCGGGTTCGTTCAAGAACGGTTGACAGCACCAGCGAAGTAGGAGTTCCCAGGAGGGCGCAGATAACGGTGGCCCCCAGGGCGGTGAGTGTTGAGAGACAGGTGGCTTCAAGTACTCCGGGGTCGTTGAGTAACTGGGGTAACTGCCGCCAGGGGATTCTGGTGAGTAGGGCAAGGAGCGGGCCCAGGATGAGCGCAAGTACTGCAAGGGCTGGTAGAGCCGCATGAGCTGGTACCGAGGTAAAGAGCTTTGCTCGACCTCTTGCGGAGGTGTCCCTGTTTTTGCTCATGGAATCTAGTTTAGGCGGGGTTGAAGCCGTAGTGGGCAAGAATGGCGCTAGCCTGTTCTGATTCGGCGAGCCAGCTGGCAAAATCTCTGGCTGTGGGGTTAGCCTGCCCCGCCTCAGTGAGGGCCATGGGGTAGCTATTGGATTCCAGACCGGGCAGTTCAATAATCGTAATGTTTTGGCTGGCGGAGAGCGCCTTAGCATCGGTGGAGTAGATAAAGCCGGCGTCGGCTTGGCCGCTTGAGATTTTGGTGGCAACGGCTGAGACGTTGGCTTCTTGGGTGGATTTTGCCGGTGTGATATCGGTTTGGGCCAGTTCTTGCTGGGCCAGTCGACCGCAGGGTACCTGGGGTGCGCAGAGGGCGGTAATGACACCGGGTGAGGCAAGATCATTGACTGAGCCGACGCTCGCTGGGTTGCCCGGGGCTGTGGCTAGGACGAGTTTATTGCTTGCAATGACCTGCGGACGGGCTTGGGCTAGAGCGTCTATGTTGGCTTGGGCTGTCTTCATGGTGGCGGTGTCTGCCGTGATGAGCAGGTCAGCGGAGGCTCCTTCCCCCATCTGGGTCACCAGTTGGGACGAGCCTGCGTAGGTGGCGATAATCTCTACGTCAGGGTGTTCGGTGCGGTAGGCGGTTATGAGTTCTTCACCGGCTTGTCCCAGGGAAGCGGCGGCAAAGACCGTGACGGTGTGATCTGTCGTCTCTATTTGGGCAGAAGATGAGGCGCAGGCTGCCAGAGGCAGGGTCAGGCAGGCCAGGAGGCCGATAGTGGTTCTGATACGGGGCATTATGACTCCTGGTGGCCTGGGCAGACTGTTTTCTATAGATTAGTGTAGAGCAGAGTGGTGTTCGAGCTCAGGTTTCGATACCCTAAATATTACATTTTAAATACGAATTAACCTGTGGAAGTGTGGGTATGCCCCAGTCCTCTCAAACCAGTGACGCTATTAGCCTGGGGGCAAGTATCCCGGTGCGAGTCCCCCCAGCAGGGCGGGGCTCCGGCCTACCAGCCAGCGGCCCCCTTGCTGACCGCTGGGGCAGGGTTGCTACCGATTTGCGCATCTCACTCATGGATAAGTGCAATCTGCGCTGTGTCTACTGCATGCCGGCAGAGGGTCTTGACTGGCTCCCTACAGCCAGCCTTCTAACCGCCGATGAAATCTTCCGGCTGGTTGATGTTGGGGTGCGAGATCTGGGTATTGAGGAAGTTCGGTTTACCGGAGGGGAGCCGCTGGTTCGTGCCGATCTGCCGCACATTATCCGCCAGATTCGCTCGGCTTACCCCCACCTGCCTATCGCTCTAACCACCAACGGTATTGGCCTAGACAAGAAAGTAGACGCGCTCCTTGAGGCAGGCCTGAACAGGGTCAATGTTTCCCTGGACACCATCTGCCCCGAAACCTTTGCTCAGCTGACCCGCAGGGATAAGCTAGCCAGCGTGCTAGCCGGTATTGATGCGGCGGCTCAAGCGGGTCTGAGCCCTATCAAAATCAACGCGGTTCTGATGCGCGGCATCAACGACGCGCAGGGCCACCAGCTTCTAGCCTGGGCGCTTGAGGGCGGCTACCAGCTCCGCTTCATTGAGCAGATGCCCCTGGATGCAGACCGCTCCTGGACCAGGGAGGGCACCATCACCGCCCATGAGATCCGTGACAGCTTGGCCGCCCACTACGACATGGTTCCGCATGGTCGGCCCAGGGGAGCTTCCCCCGCCCAGCTCTGGGACGTTTTCCCGCTGGGGAGCACCGGGCAGTTGCCGGAGCTGTGGCCGCAGGCCTTGGGGCAGGTCGGTATTATCGCGTCAGTGACCGAGCCCTTCTGCTCGGCCTGCACACGCACCCGGATTACCGCTGACGGTAAGGTGCGCTCCTGCCTATTCTCGCTGACCGAAACCGATCTTATGGGCGCCCTGCGTGGCGGTGCAAGTGACCGGGAACTAGCCAATATCTGGCGGGGTGCCATGTGGACCAAGCCCAGGGCGCACGGTAAAGACCAGGCAGGTTTCGAGGCCCCCGACTTTACCCAGCCCGATCGTTCCATGAGTGCCATTGGAGGCTGACCATGCAGATTAACTTTTTTGCCGCGGCCCGAGCGGCAGCTGGTGTTCCCTCGCTGACCCTAGAGAGCACTGAGCTAACAGAAACCACCTTAGAAGCCCTCACGGCTTACCTGCTAACCCGGTACCCGGGAGCTACCCCCTCGGGTCAGACCCTAGCCGATATTCTGCCCCAGTGCACTTTCCTGATTGATGGGGTGGCTACCTCCGCAAAGGGCAGCCTTCGGGGCGCAAGCAGGGTCGATGTTCTACCTCCTTTTGCTGGCGGGTAAAAGAAACATGGAACAGCCCCTTTCTTTTTCAGCCCTGATTCTGGCCGGTGGGCGTTCGAGCCGGTTGGGTGGAGCCCCTAAGGCCCTGCTCACGGACGGCCACCAGACCCTGCTAGAGAACGTCCTCTCAGCCTGCCAGGGAGCCAGCTACCGTGTGGTGGTTGGCCCCGATTCTCTGCCTCTACCCCGCCAAGTGCTGATTACCCGTGAAAGCCCTGCTTTTAGCGGGCCCGCCGCTGGAATCACAGCAGGTACCCGCGAACTGGTTAAGCATCTAGCACCCGAAGCTCAGCACCAGCACTGGGTTCTTCTACTTTCCTGCGACCTGCCTCGGGCGCACAAGGCCGTGCCTGTGCTCTTGGCCGCCGCGGCTCATGCCCCCCTGCAGGTACAGGGCTTCTGGGCGCTAGCAGAGGGCATCACTCAGCCGCTGCTGGGTATCTACCGTCTCGATTCGCTCACCGCCGCCTTTAACCGGGACACGGCTCATGCCTCAGTACGCCGTTTCCTGGTACAGCTCGCACCGCAAGAAATCCCCCTGGAGGCAGCCTGGGCAACCGATATTGATACTTGGGAGGCGGCCCGTGCCGCAGGCTACAGCTACCCAGCCCCATAAGAACTGCATAAGCCCACACATCCCTTAGTCCGCCACTGCCATCGAAAGGCCCACCCTTGCATTCTGTGAGCTGGAACCATGCCCGTGCCCTCCTTTACCGCGACGGTCAGGCTCTGCCCCTACCCACCGAGTGGGTACCCCTGGGGCAGGCCATCGGGCGGGTTCTTGCCGAGCCGGTGCGCACGGTCTTACCGGTGCCCCACTACGATTCATCGGCCATGGACGGTTTTGCGGTGAGTGGCCCGCCGCCCTGGCAAATTCTCTGGCCAGCCCCGGCTGAACCGGGTGAGAATATCCACCGGCAGGTTAGCCCCCTCCTCCCCGGTCAAGCTAGGCCCATTCTGACTGGCGGCCTACTCCCGCCGGGGGCCGATGCAGTCCTGCGGCAGGAAGAGGCACTGGTTACCAGCCATAGGCTTAGCCCACGGTCGGGGGCTTTCTCCCCAGAGCGCCCCTACCCGGTAGCCGGGGCAGATATCCGCAGGGCCGGGGAAGAACTGCCCGCTGGCTCACAGGTAGCACAGGCCGGGACTCTGCTCAGTGCCCGCCATATCGGCGCCCTTGGCGTGCTGGGTCTTGATTGGCTGACTCTGTATCAGCAACCCCGCATAGCTATCGCCTATACCGGGAACGAGGTCATTACCAGTGGACTGCCCCAGCCCGGTCAGGTTCGGGACGCCTTTTCCCTGCAATTCCCGCAGATTCTTGCAGACTTTGGTGCTCGCTGTGTCAGCACCACCCGTCTGGTAGATACCCAGGAGGACTTCTTTACCTGGCTCACCACCGCCGAGGCCGACCTGCTCCTGCTGACCGGTGGCTCGTCCACTTCCAGCGCCGACTGGCTGCGCCGTACCCTGGCAGAAATGGACGCTAACTATCTCTTCGAGTCAGTCTCTGTGCGCCCGGGCCACCCCGCTCTGGCCGCCAGGCTCCCCCACACCGCCAACCCAGCAGCGCCCCTGGTTCTGGGCTTACCGGGCAACCCGCTTGCGGCTCACACCGCCCTCTACTCTTATCTGCCTGCCTGGGTGGCAGGTTGCTACGGGCAAGATCTTCAGGAACTGCCCCTAGGCACCCTGGCAGACGCTATCCCCGGCTATCGGAAAGCAGAACTCCGGTTGCTCCCGGTTACCCTCGATACACGGGCCAATGGCCATGTGCTTACCCCGCTTGCCAAAACCCGCTCCCACATGCTCACCAGCTTTGCCTATGCGCAGGCTCTTGCCCTGATCCCTGCCCAGGGGGCTGAGGCAGGTTACCAGGTGCCTTATCTTCCACTTGTCTCTGCGCACTAAGCTGACTTATGAACCTTGGGGCTTAGCCTGTGCTTTTTCCAGCTGGCTGATGGGGGCCGGGTGGAGCATGCCCAGGGTAGGTTTACCGCTTTTGAATTTGAAGAGTTCTACAAAACCGTGGCGGGAGTATAGAGCGGCATTTCTGTAGGTTGAAGCTTCCAGGTAGGCCGGGTACTCACCCAGCTTTTCCCGGCGAAAATCAAGCAGTAGTCCCCCTACCCCCTGGTTGCGGGCTGTCTCGTGGACGCCGATAGTGTAGAGGTACCAGTGATCAAATTTGGGGCGGGCGGCCAGGAGCCTAAGTTCGGTCATGGTTGCTCGCAGTAAATTGCGCCCCAGCACCTTGTAATAGTCCGGCAGGTCCATAATATCGGCCAGCAGGTTACCTTTCTGTCCCTGGGGTGAGAGCCACAAGGCCGCCCCCACGATTTTTCCCTCCCGGTCGGTGGCAACGTCGATCAGCCCCTTAGGGCCGTAGGTGGTTCGGATCTGGAAGTCGAAGAGAGCTGCCACCAGATCTGCTCGGCCTTTGCCGCCTACTGCCTCACTCATCACCGGGTCATCTTTGAAGGCGTTGGTGAGAGTTTGGGTTACGGCTGGGTAGTCCGCTTCGGTAGCTTGACGGACGGAATATGCTGGTGTGTTCATGGCGCTAAACTCCTGAATGTATCTGTTTTTCTTCCCTTACTTTACAGCCCGGTCGGGATCTTCAATGAAAAGATGGGGTGTTAAGAAAAGGGAGTTTTCCTTGGCCGAGTTCCTTATAAGTTAGGGTTTTGTACCCGGTGACGCTAGCCCTCAACAGGTTCCTGGGTTCTCTATTCTCAGGGGCACAGAGCTAGCTGAACTATAAGAGCTGCATGATCAGAACCTCCAATAACCCGACTTTGCACAGAGAGAGCGCGGGCGGGGTCAGGCTGGTTTATTAAAACATGGTCGATAGGAGCCCTTAGCCCAAACCGGTTCAAGATCCCATTAACAGGCCAGGTACCTTCAACCGCGTCGGCGGATAGAGCCGCGTCTTTACCCTTCAATGATCCAAGCCCCGCGTAGCTGGCCAACGAACCGTGTAGCAAAGTGGCGTTAAAGTCGCCGGCTATAAGGGCCACCTGACCTGCGGTAGCTACTGCTTCGATAGTCTCCAAATCTTCTTGCCACCTGCTCATATAGGTTGGTATAGGTGGCGCAGTGTGAACCGCCAGAAGTGATGGCCCAGCACCTTCAAGAGGTTTCAGTAAAAGCGCTCCAAAGGTCATAGGGATGTCACTAGCGCTGTAGCGGCCCAAAGGATCTTTAACGAGCACCAGTGTGGGCGCAACAAATTCCGCAGTGCTTGAGGAGTTGAAAAGCTGGTAGCCTTCTACCCCACCGGCAAGAGCTGGGGTCTGTGGTGAGACCTCCGGAAGTACAAGAAAATCGGGGTTTTGCGCCAAGAGTTCCGCGAGATCTTGCTCTGTGAGTGTGTCCAGAGCGTTATAGGTAATGACAGTGTATTTGGTGGTATCTGTGCAGGCTATCGCGGATCTCCCCCTGACCTGGTAGCGCTTGGCCCCGTAAGGGTCCATAAAAGCGGTTATGCTGGCAAGTCCCATCACCAGGGCGGTCCCGCCAGCAAGCACCCTGGTCAGCCGCGAGACTTTCTTGCGGGAAAGTGTAAACAGCGCAAACAGTGCCAGCCCACTACTTACCCAGGCCAGGAAAGCGGGGAAAGCTATGGCTTGAGCTAGCGGCAGCTGTAGACTCAGCCAGGAGATAAGAGGAGTTCCTGGCAAAAACAGGATAGACACCCAAAGTAAGCCGGCTAGCAGTAGTAATCCCCAGAATAGCTGTGCGACGTATTTACCCATGCCCTCAGTATAGGGACTGGGCTTTAAAAGCCGCAGGGGCGGCTCCCACTTTCGTGGGTGCCGCCCCTGCGCCAAAGATTAAGAATCTGAGAAAGATTACTTGAGGGTGACGGTTGCGCCAGCGCCTTCGAGAGCTTCCTTAGCCTTCTCTGCGTCTTCCTTGGAAACACCTTCGAGAACGGGCTTGGGAGCGCCGTCAACCAGGTCCTTAGCTTCCTTCAGACCCAGTGAAGTCAGGGCACGAACTTCCTTAATAACGCCGATCTTCTTGTCGCCAGCAGCTTCAAGGATAACGTCGAATTCGGTCTGCTCTTCAGCAGCTGCAGCTTCGCCACCGGCAGCACCGGCAACAGCTACGGGAGCAGCAGCAGTAACGTCGAATTCTTCTTCGAATGCCTTAACGAATTCGGAAACCTCAACGAGGGAGAGTTCCTTGAATGCTTCAATGAGTTCTTCGATTGAAAGCTTAGCCATGAGTTTGGCTCCTTCTGTGATCTCTTGCAGGCTCTTGTTGGCCTGCGAGCTGAAAATTTTTTTGCGGGTGACCCGGTGGGTCAAAAGTCTCTTGTGTAGCTACAGCAGAAGCGATTACTCAGCTTCGGGTGCTGCGCCTTCCTGCTCTTCGAGCTTGATACGCAGAGCGTCAACGGTGCGAGCAACCTTTGCGATTGCGCCCTTTGCGCCACCTGCGACCTTGGCAAGAAGTACCTCGCGTGATTCGAGGTTTGCAAACTTGTTGATACCAGCTTCGTCGAGAGCTTCGCCCTCGAAGTAACCGCTCTTAACGATCAGCTGGGGGTTAGCCTTGGCAAAGTCACGCAGACCCTTCGCAGCATCAATGAAGTCGCCCTTGATGAATGCGATTGCGCTCGGGCCGTGGAGCTGACCATCGAATGCATCGATACCAGCTTCCTTAGCCGCGATAGCGGTCAGAGTGTTCTTTACCACGGCGTACTCGGTCTCAGCACCCAGTGCACGACGAAGGTTCTTCATCTGTGCAACGGTGAGACCACGGTACTCGGTGAGAATTACGCCGTTCGAGGTTTCAAGGAGTTCCTTGATCTCGGAAACAGCAGCAATCTTATCCTGTGTTGCCATGGTGTTCCTTCCAGTTCTTAATCCCGCCAGGCCAATAAAAAAGCCTCGATGCGCAGGCAACGAGGCATAATACTTTCCAGCAATTTCTGGTCAGTATTTCTGTTTCGGCACCTACGCAGGTGGCTTATCAGCCCTTACCGTACCCTGTTCAGGCACAGACCGGCGGTCTTTGGTTACTCCATCTAACCACGGCCGGCTACTTTAAAGCAAGCCGTGCGCTAGATTAAGCGGGCTTAATCACTTAAAAGTAGTGCAGGTTCTCTGTATCAACTGCCCAGTACATTGTTTTTCCCAGCTCTACCCAGGGCAGACCGGGCAGAACAGCGGTGATAACCATACCTGCGGGCAGGCACAGAAGCCCTTGTGCTGTGCTCAGCTCAGTATCTCTGGCTATCAAGGCCTCCACCCGGGTTCCTGAGGTGTAGGCCCAGGTACTCCGAGGTATGACCGGCAGGGCACCCTGCCCTGCCTCATACCGAGGTGAAAATCCGTGGGCGGAAATGCCGACCGTCATAGTCTGCCCCTCCAGTTCAGCAGGTAGCTCGTTATAGAGCGGGTTGAGCAGGCGGGCTACTTGCAGGTTTGCGGGCTTCTGTAGCAGCTGGCGGGCAGGCCCCGTCTGCACCAGTTGTCCTTGCTCTATAACAGCAATTTCCTGGCCCATCTGGAGGGCTTCATCGGGTGTGTGGGTCACATAAAGGCCGGTAAAGCCTAGCTGGTGGTGCAGAGTGAGAATATCAGCCCGGATAGCTTGGGCTAGGTGGGGATCCACGTTAGAAAGAGGCTCATCAAAAAGCACCAGGGGGGTTTTGCGCACCAGGGCGCGGGCAATTCCGGCCCGCTGGGCTTGGCCGCCAGAAAGCTGACTCGGCTTCTTATGCAGGTACTCCCCCAGCCCCAGGGTGCCGATCAGGGAGGTAAAGTGCTCGCGGTCTAGATCGGGGGCCTTAGCTAGCCCGTAGGCAAAAAGGATGTTGTCTTGGACATTAAGGTGGGGGTAGAGCACTGGCTCTTGGAAGATAAAGCCTACCTGTCCGTTACTGATAGGTTCACCGGCGTAGCTGACGGTACCAGTGTCGGCTTGTTCAAGCCCGGCAATGATGCGCAGCAGGGTTGACTTGCCGCTACCGGAAGCCCCCATGAGTGCGGTGACTTGCCCCATTGGTATGGTCAGGCTGAAGTTGTTAAGAACAGCCTCCGAGCCGAAGCTCTTGGTGAGGGCATCTATACGCAGGGAGACTGGGGTCATGCTCTTAAGTCTAAAAGAAAGGCAGGCCCCGCACACTGCGGAGCCTGCCATTCTTTCAGGGTTTGAGCACCCTGCTACCGAAACCTACTTAGGCTACGCTTGCGGGGTCTACGGGTACACCGGGGCCGAAGGTGGTGGCGATGGTGACCTTAGAGATGTAACGGCCCTTTGAGGATGAGGGCTTGAGGCGGTTGACCTCTTCCAGAGCTGCTTCGAAGTTCTCGGTCAGCTGCTGCTCGGTGAAGGAAGCCTTACCGATGATGAAGTGCAGGTTGGAGTTGCGGTCAACACGGAAGTCAATCTTACCGCCCTTGATGTCTGCAACTGCCTTAGCAACGTCCATGGTGACGGTACCAGTCTTGGGGTTGGGCATGAGGTTACGGGGGCCCAGAACCTTACCCAGACGACCAACCTTACCCATCATGTCGGGGGTTGCAACTGCTGCGTCGAAGTCGACCCAGCCACCGGCGATCTTTGCGATCAGTTCGTCTGAACCAACGTAGTCAGCGCCTGCTGCTTCTGCTGCTTCTGCCTTCTCGCCTGCGGCGATAACGACAACGCGGGCAGTCTTACCGGTGCCGTTGGGCAGGTTGACGGTACCGCGTACCATCTGGTCTGCCTTACGGGGATCAACGCCGAGACGCAGAGCGACCTCAACGGTTGAGTGGGGCTTGTCTGCCGCGATTTCCTTTGCTACTGCAATAGCCTCGGCGGGTGCGTAGAGCTTGTCCGCTTCGATCTTGGCTACAGCTGCCTGGTACGCTTTGCTGCGCTTTGCCATCTGCTTTTCTCCTTTGCAGGTGTGGTCTCTTATGAGCCGCGCTCGGCTCTGCCACATGCCAACCGGCTATCTACCGGTGGGCTCTTACATATATGTCTTGGTGAGGTTTTGAGGCCTCGGTATCTAGCCTGAGCTAGGGGGAAGGGTTTAGCCTTCGACGGTGATACCCATGGAGCGGGCAGTGCCGGCAATGATCTTTGCGGCAGCATCAATGTCGTTAGCGTTGAGGTCTTCCATCTTGGTCTGGGCGATTTCCTTGACCTGATCCATGGTCAGTGAGCCGACCTTCTGGGTGTGGGGAACACCTGAACCCTTAGCAACGCCTGCAGCTTTCTTGATCAGCTGGGCCGCCGGAGGGGTCTTGGTGATGAAGGTGAAGGAGCGGTCCTCGTAGACGGTAATTTCTACGGGGATGATGTTACCGCGCTGAGATTCGGTTGCGGCATTGTAAGCCTTGCAGAATTCCATGATGTTGACACCCTGCGCACCGAGCGCGGGGCCAACGGGGGGAGCCGGGTTAGCGGCGCCTGCCTGGATCTGCAGCTTAATGATGCCTGAGACCTTCTTCTTGGGAGCCATTGGTATTTGGTCCTTTTCTTAGCTGGTGGACCGGTACACAGGAGTATGTACCGGGCGGTGGCGGGCCATGGCGACGGCCCAACCGTGCAGTGTGCGCCAAGCGTGCGCGCACACATACAGTCCTCTATCTTAGTCCCTTAAGACTTTTTAAGCCATTGCCCCGGGGAGCCTGCGGGCTGGGGTCTTGCTCACAGGCGGGTCAGGGATTCAATGGGGTCAATCCGGGCGGCTTTGCGCGCCGGATAGATTCCGGCCAAGACACCTAGCGCTAGGCCAACACCGGCTCCCATTCCTATCACTGCGGGGCTGATAATGGGTGTCCAGGAATTAAGGAGGCTGAGGATGGCAATGGCGTTGATGGAGAAGAGCACACCGGCAAAGGATCCCAGCAGGCTGGTAATGATGGTTTCTATGGCTAGTTGCAGGGTAATACCTGCCGGTTTAGTGCCAATGGCTAGACGCAAACCTATTTCTTGGCGGCGCTCCATAACCCCTACCAGGAAGGTGTTCATGGTACCCACTGCGCCGATGACCAGGGTAATCAGCGACATGGCAATCAGCAGAGTTTTCTGCTGCTCGTCCACGGCGTTTTTCAGGGTTTCGGGTGCAGGCGGGATACTAGCGCTGTAGGCAGCAGGATTATTGGGCGAAACAGCGTAAGGGGCTTCTTGGCCCACCTGCTGGGCGGCACCCGGTTGAACGCCCAGAACGATGTCAAAGGATTTGCTCTCGGGGTAGGCCCCTGTACCTAAGGGAAGATAGACAGCACCGTAATAGGAACCAGAGGCGCTGTTCTCGGTGACTACCCCGATTACCGTCACTGGGTTTCCGTCCAGGTAAATCATTAGGCCCTCTTGCCAGTTCACGCCGAGCTTTTTGAGCAGGCTCTCCCCCACCACGGCTACAGTCTCACCGCGTTCGTTGTGCCCGCTATCAAAGAGACGGCCCTGCACCAGGTTTTGTTCCTGCACAGCAAAGACACTTTCTTGGGCTGCTACTACCGGGGCGGATATTTTTTCTTCGCTATAGAGGCTGGCTTGGGTGCTCATAACCTCGTTAATGACTCGGTAGGCCGCCTGCGCCGTCACGCCGTTAATATCGGCCAGTTTCTGATAGCTGGGGCTCTCCACCAGGTTCTGGGCTTGTTGGGCGGTCAGGGGTTCTTTACCGCTGTAATGCAGAGTTACTTTCTTGGCCTGATAGATATCAAAAGCATCGGAAATCTGCCCGGCAATGGTGTTGGAAAGCCCCACGGTCAAAGTGAGTGCTGCAACGCCTAATGCCACCCCCAGCATGGTGAAGAGGTTACGACGTAGGCGGGCAAAGGTAGCTTGCCAGGCCTCAAGCAGAGCGGGTCTAGCCCAGGGGAATCGAGGTATGCTCTCTGCCGCAAGCTCTCGGAAAATCTCGGGTTCTTGCTCGGTAGTTATGGCAGGGTCGTTTACCGCAGGTGGTTTACCCTGCCCATCCGCCTGTTCTTGTGGCCCGCAAAACTGTTCCGCCGGGTGGGTTTCTTCAAGAATCAGGCCGTCTTCTATATAGAAACTCCGGTCACAGCGGGCGGCAATGGCGGGGTCGTGAGTGACGACCAGGGTGGCCTGGTCCTGACCGGTGACCTCCCGCAAGAGGTCCATGACTTCTTGCGAGCGTTCCTGGTCCAAGGCGCCGGTGGGCTCATCGCACAGGAGCACGGTGGGGCGGGTTATTACGGCACGGGCAATAGCCACCCGCTGTTTTTCGCCGCCAGAGAGGGTTTCTATACGGGCAGTTGCCCGGTGGGCTAAACCTAGTCTGTCGATGACGTCGCGGGCACGGCGACGACGCTCAGCCCTGGGAACACCCTGGTAGAGCAGGGGTAGCTCTACGTTTTCCGTGACGTTCTTGTGGGCTATCAGGTGGAAGGACTGAAAGACAAAGCCCACCTGAGATAGCCGGACATCGGCTAGCCGTTTAGCCTCAATCTCGGAGATATCAGTTCCGCCCAGGGTGTAGCTGCCGGAACTGGCCCTAGCGAGGAGTCCCAGGATATTAAGCAGGGTACTTTTGCCCGAGCCAGAGGTACCCAGCAGAGCAGCCATTTCACCGGCGTGAATGGTCAGGTTAATACCGTGCAGAATCTCTAGTGGGTTATCGGCGGTGCCAAACTGCTGGCGAATCTCGCGGGTTTCAATCAGGGGCTGGAAGCTCATGATGTACCGGTGGAAATTACGACCTGGCTACCTTCGGTCAGCCCGGTACTGGGGTCTGCTTCAATCATGCTGTAGCCGTTAGCGCTATAGGTCACCCGCACGGTAACGTCTCGGGTTCCGGTGCCCTCCTGGAGCTTGATGGTACTCCCCTGCCCTGTGGTGTAGATGGCGCTGGAGGGAACAACCAGACCCGCCTGGGGAGAGGAATCCAAGATCAGCTCAGCATTTAAGCGGCTCAGCCCGCCCAAATCACCCTCGGGGACCTGAACTGCAAGGTACTTGGTGCCTGCATCGGCTGCGGATTGTTGGTTAGGGGCTACAGCCTGGGCTTCTGTACCGGTTCCGGTGCTGGTCTTTTCGGCCTTAACTTCTACCGGGTAGGTAACAGTAGCACCGGTGCTGAGTCGCAGTCTCTGGCCGGTGGCTACTTCTGTACTCAGGCTACCGGCGGCTGGTTTGCAGGCCAGTTCTTTCTGGCCGGAGCTCAGCAGGGCAAGTGCCTCAGAGCTAACATCGCCAGTTGAGCGGGACTTGGAGATAATGGTTGCCCGGTCCTTGAGCACGATAAAGGAGCTAGCCGGAATAGGGTCCTCTTTACTCAGGGGCTTATAGCCAAAGTGGGTGTAGAGCACACCGAGAGCCCGGTAGGTTTCCTCGGTGACTGTATCTGTGTCGGCACCAATCCGGGGGAGCTGATAGCCCAGACTTACCAGGGAATCATTGAGGAGTTTGGCATCCGGCCCCTGGGTTTCCAGGGTCAGGTCGCGGTAGAGGGAGAACCCTCCCAGGAGGGTAAAGACCGGGGCCCCGTTGACCTCGGCTACTAGGCTCCCGTTGCCCAGCTCTTCGCCCTGGGTTATGTCTATACTGGTGTACTGGGCACCGGGGGTTGAGTTCGTGACGTCCAGTTCTCGTTGGTCGGTGTAGTCTACTGAGCAAACCAGGGGCAGGGTGTTCTCTAAGGTTCGGTTTTCTATGCTGGCGGTGACAATGCTGGGTTCCGGGGCCTGAGCTTCGGCAGCCTTCTGCTCACTGGTTTTAAAAGAGGACGCGATATAGACGGTTACCCCGGTCAGTATCATGCAGAGTAGGGTGAGCAGGGCCCAGAGGCTCTTCTTCATAGTGAAACCTATTTTCCAAGGATTACGGGGGCGTTTTTCTCAGCAGTTTGCTTGGCCTGGGTGAGCTGGTCAATGACACCTTGCTGGTCAGCTAGGAAAGTGGTCAGGTAGGCATTCAAGACCTCGGTCGCACCTTCCTCATACTTAACTTCTTGGCGGCACTGGGCATCGTAGACAGCTAGTTGCTGGGAGTCCATGCTGGTATCCACAGCAGCTAGCTCTGGTGTAGCGATCTCAAGACCGTGCTGATCTTTCATACAGGTGGCCCACTGCTTATCAAGCTCCACAATCCTTTTATCAGCGACAGCTGCGTTGAGATAGGGCAGAGGTAGGTTGAGAATACCGCTTTCAAACAGCACCCCGGTCTCTACGCTCCCAAACACTTCCTTGTAGGACTGAGCCAGGCATCCATCTTTAGCGATTGCTCCAGGAATTCCTTCAACAGCAATGTTGCCGTTTTCTGGGCTACCTGTATAGGCATCCCAGGTGGCGTCATCTACAAAGGGAGCATCTTGTTCAGGATTAGAATTCTGTGTCTGATAACCATATTGTTGGGCCTCCTCAATGCTAAGAGGCTTAGGCGAGAATTGAGAACGAATATCAAAAGCCTGATCTGCTAACCGTGCCGGCCAGGTGAGCCCCTTGGCTTGCATACATTGAGCAATTGCCGCTTCCTTAGCTTGCTGCGCCGCAGGAGTCATGTTGAAGAGTGTATTGACCTTCTCGATAGCCTGCGGGTCGATGCGGATGGCAGCTTTGATCTCAGAGTCAGAGCTGGCATCTGATGCAGTCCCCGAAGAAGATGCTGAACATCCCACCAGGCCCAGGGCTAAGGCCCCAACGCCCATAAGAGAACCGCATGCCTGCCTAAAATTCCGAATGGTGCCCACTGCCCCACGCTCCTTTGCGTATTCAGTTTCAGTTTCAGTTTCAGTTTCAGTTTCAGTTAAAACAACTATAGCCCGCACCCCCAAGAAAAAGGCAACAAAAAACCGCCCGGCCTGAGCCTTAGAGCTCAAACCGGGCGGTACATGTTTTATACCCTCTAGGGGTTACATCTTAGTGACCTGTGAGAAGTTCAGGGTCACAGGGGTCTCACGTTCGAAGACAGAAATCAGTACCACCATCTGAGAAGCCGCAGCGTTAATCTCGGAGATAGTAGCGGGCATACCCTCAAAGGGGCCGTCCTTAACGGTGACAGCCTCGCCCACCTCGTAGCCGGTCTCCACAGCGGGAGCGGGCTTGGGCAGTTCGCCTGCTTCTGCCTGCTCAGCTTCAAAGACGGGAGCCAGCATATCTACAACCTCATCCAGGCGCAGGGGCACAGGGTTATAGGCGTCCTGTCCAACGAAGCCTGTAACACCGGGGGTGTGGCGTACTACGCCCCAGGTTTCATCGGTCAGGTTCATACGCACCAGGGCGTAGCCGGGAACACGAACACGGCGCACCAGTTTCTTGGCGGTGTTCTTGACCTCCATGACCTCTTCCATGGGGACCTGAACCTCAAAAATGTCATCTTCGGCGTTCAGAGTCTGCACTCGAGATTCCAGATTGGTCTTAACCTTGTTCTCGTAGCCAGCGTAGGTGTGAACAACGAACCATTCACCCTCCTGGCGGCGGAGCTTAGCCTTAAACTCTTCCAGCGGATCTACAGCAGGTTCAGTGACTTCCTCGGCGGAGGTAGCTTCTTCTACCTCTACAGTTTCAGTCTCTGCCAGATCCTGGTCGGTTGCCTGCTCTGCAGGTTCTACAACCTCTTCGGCTTCAGTGTGCATTTCCTGCTCGGACACGCTTTCCTGCTTTCGTCGTTGGAGTTCTATGAGGAGCGCCGTGCGCCCTACATACAAAAGATTTTATGGGGTGGGGCGGGCTTAGAGCCCGGCTCTACTACAGTTAGCTGATGCCATTGCCGAAAAGCCAGAAGGCGCCCTGCCCGAAGAGGTAGTCCAGCCCAGAGATGAGCAGGAGCATAAAAACAACGAAGGCAAGAACAACAATCACATACTGCACCAGTTCTTTACCGGTGGGTGTAGTAACTTTTTTGAGCTCTGCGAATACTTGGCGCAAAAACTGGAAAATACGACCGAAAAAGCCCAGCTTCTGGTGGGCGCCTGGTTCATTAGAATCGGCGGTCCTAGCGGCGATTGATTTAGCCATGTGAGGCCCGCCCCTTTCTAGACTCATCATGAACCGTTCGGTTCGATTGACAAAAAACCTGTGAGGCAAAAGCAGGGCGGACAGGACTCGAACCTGCAACCTGCGGTTTTGGAGACCGCTGCTCTACCAATTGAGCCACCGCCCTTTGAAGGTTACCCCTTCAAGGATGACCCAGGCGCACGGGCATAGGTCAATAGTTGTTCGGTTGCGAACAACGGTACCTACTTTAGAACATAATTTTCTCTTTGGCAATTTGAGGACAGCCCTCCCCAGCCCCACAGCCAACCACCTATGCTTAAGGGTGTAGGCCTCAGCATAGTTTTTGTTGCACCTACAGGCATCAACCACCCAACGGTCCTAAGTCACTAGGACAGAAGCGAGAACCCTCCCATGTCTCAGCGCGTATCCCGCCGCATTGGCGCTATCGCCCCCTCGGCCACCCTCGTTGTCGACGCGAAAGCCAAGGCACTCAAGGCCCAAGGACGCCCGGTGATTGGCTTTGGCGCCGGTGAGCCTGACTTCCCCACGCCCGACTACATTGTCGAAGCCGCCCGCAAGGCTCTGGATGACCCTAAGAACTTCCGTTACACCCAGGCAGCAGGCCTCCCGGAACTCAAGCAGGCTATTGCAGATAAAACTAAGCGGGATTCCGGCATTGAGGTTGACCCCTCACAGATTATTGTGACCAACGGCGGCAAGCAGGCCGTCTACCAGGCTTTCGCCACCGTCATCGACCAAGGCGATGACGTTCTCTTGCCCGCCCCCTACTGGACCACCTACCCCGAGGCAATTCGCCTGGCTGGCGGTAACCCCGTCGAGGTCTTCGCGGGTGCCGACCTTGACTACAAGGTCACCCCCGATATGCTCGAGGCCGCCTACACCCCGGCTACTAAGGCCCTCATTTTTGTCTCGCCCTCCAACCCCACCGGCGCGGTCTATTCCCCCGAAGAAACCAAAGCCATTGGTCAATGGGCACTGGCTAAGGGCATTATGGTGCTGACCGATGAAATCTATGAGCACCTCACCTACGACGGTGTCCCCTTTACCTCCATTCTTAAAGCTGTGCCCGAGCTGGCTGAGAACACTGTTATTCTCAATGGTGTTGCCAAGACCTACGCCATGACCGGCTGGCGTGTGGGCTGGATGATCGCTCCGGCTGATATCACCAAGGCCGCTACTAACCTACAGTCCCATATGACCTCCAACGTCAACAACGTAGCTCAGCTTGCAGCACTTGAAGCGGTCTCCGGCCCACTCGATGCTGTCCATACCATGCACCAGGCTTTTGATCGTCGCCGCAAGACCATTGTTGAGGGCCTGAACGCCATCGAGGGTGTTCGTTGCCCCACCCCCAAGGGTGCTTTCTACGCCTACGCCGATGTCACCGGCCTGCTCGGTAAGACCATTGCGGGCAAGACCCCGCAGACCTCGGCCCAATTAGCCGAAATTATCCTGGAAGAAGCCGAAGTAGCGGTAGTGCCGGGTGAAGCATTTGGCCCCTCAGGCTACCTGCGCCTGTCGTACGCGCTAGGCGACGATGATTTGGCAGAGGGCCTGGCCCGTATGCAGAAGCTACTCGCTACAGCCCAGTAGAAAACTCTCAGTCGGCGGGTGTACCCTGCGCAAGCACACCTCTGGTAGCTTCATGTCTTTCATATGCGGTTGACATCAGCTAGCTCTTGAGTCAGTTTGCTTTGGGTACACCTGCCACTTCTTTTACCGGCCTCCCACCCACAATAAAATCGTTTTTGACCCTAACGTAGAGGCTGAAAACATATAACCCAAGCTATCCCACAGCTACCCACTCAACCCCAAATTCACTAGAATAGAAAACAACAAAGACCAACATGTCGGTTGCTCTCCGGGAGAAAACCGCCTAAGGTCCCACCACCACCGTTCCCCACCAGGAATATTTAGGAGACTCTCCATGAAGATCGGTCTGCTCACCTCCGGCGGCGACTGCCCCGGCCTGAACGCTGTCATTCGCGGCGCCGTCCTCAACGGCATCAAAACCTACGGCGACGAATTCGTCGGCTTCCGCGATGGCTGGCGCGGCGTTGTGGAGGGCGACTACATGGATCTGCCCCGCACTAAGGTCCGCGGTCTGGCCCGCCAGGGTGGCACCATTCTGGGCACCTCCCGCACCAACCCCTTCGACGGACCCAAGGGCGGCCCCGAAAACATCGAAATCATGATGGAGCGCAACGGCATTGATGCCATTGTTGCTATCGGCGGCGAAGGTACCCTAGCAGGCGCAAAGCGCCTAGCCGATGCCGGCCTGCCCGTAGTTGGCGTCCCCAAGACAATCGATAACGACCTCCAGGCAACCGACTACACCTTCGGTTTCGATACCGCCGTTTCCATTGCAACCGACGCGCTGGACCGCCTGCGCACCACCGGCGAGTCCCACCACCGCGCCATGGTCGCAGAGGTTATGGGCCGCCACGTTGGTTGGATCGCCCTGCACTCCGGTATGTCCGGGGGCGCCCACGCCATCCTGATTCCCGAAGTCAAGGTATCCATGGAAGAGGTAGCAGGCTGGGTCAAAGAAGTTCACGACCGCGGTCGCTCACCCCTGATCGTTGTAGCTGAAGGCTTCATCCCCGAGGGCTTTGACGATGTACTGGCCGGCAAGGGCCAGGAAAAGGACGGCCGCCCCCGTCTGGGTGGCATCGGTGAGTGGGTTACCCAGGAAATCGAACGTCTGACCGGCATTGAGACCCGCAACACCATCCTGGGTCACATTCAGCGTGGCGGTGCACCTACCGGCTTTGACCGCGTTCTCTCAACTCGCCTAGGCATTCAGGTTGTGGATATGATTCACGATAAGGAGTGGGGCAAGATGGTTGCCATGCAAGGTACCGAAATCAGGCGCGTAGACTTTGCCGAGGCTCTGGACGGCCTCAAGAAAGTTCCTGCTGACCGCTACCAGGAAGCCAAAGTACTTTTCGGTCGCTAAACAGGCGGGCGACAAGCTGTATAGAGAGAGGGCTCTACCCTTGGTTCTGAAATTTTTAAGAATCAAAGGTCGGTTGATGTAGCTGGTGACGGTAGCCAGGCCCCCCCCGGATTGCTACCGCAGTCCCCATCACTTTTGCAGACTAGGGTATCGAGGCCCCAGCTAGCGCTTGGTCTGCCTTGAAGATGACGGCTCCAACCAGGTAGAGCTCCTAGCCACCAAGGCTTACTCAAGGCTCACATACAGATTTAGGCCCCGGATAGCTTGCACAGCAAGCTGTCCGGGGCCTTTAGACTGCCTGGGTTTTTCCCTAACTCAGGAACTGACCTTTGGTACGCCGCCCCACCACCTGGCCGGCGTCGGGAGCAACAATCAGAGTCTGCGAGCAGGCGTACTCAGTAGCCGGTGCAGGGTTGCCCTGCGCATCAAAGTCGCCGCCGTCAATAGCTCGTAGCTCAGCATCGGGAGCCACCGACCTTTTCAGAAGGGCTAAGGCAATAGGCCCAGCTTCATGGTGCAGAGCAACAGAGGTAATGACACCCACCTGCTTGGCCCCGTTCATCACGGGGGTCCCTACCGCGGGGAGAGTATGTTCAGAGCCATCAAGATCCAGGAAAGTCAGGCGACGGGGCGGGTGCCCTAAGTTGTGCACGCGCGCCACTGTTTCTTGGCCCTTGTAGCAGCCTTTCTCCAGGTGGACTGCTGTACGCATGAGGTCAAGTTCGTGAGGAATTGTTTTCTCATCAGAATCCACCCCCACCCGGGGACGCCAGGCCTCAATGCGCAGGGCATCGGCGGCCCAGGAGCCCGCTAGCTGGCAACCGTCAACGGCATCGAGTAGGCGGTGAGCAGGAATGATAGTCAGGTACCGGTGGTAGTCAGCTCCGGGGTGTTGGTTCTCTTCAACCGCGCTGTAACTGTAACCGCCAGCAGCAACACCTGCTGCCCAGGGGTCCTGCCAGATGACTCCAGCAGCCAGTGCCGGGGAGGCATCCTTACAGGTGCGAGGGTCCACCGTCGAGCCAAGAACAGCGTAGCTCTCGGTTAGGTCGGTGACTTCCACCTCTAACATAAACTTCATGCGCTTGAGGTAGTCCGCCAGCGGGGCGGCCTGAGCGCCTTCGGTTATCAGCCAGACCCTACCCCCCTGCTCCACTGCATAAGCGGAAAACTCAATGCGCCCCTGCGGGGTCAGCAAGAGAAGCTCAGTGCTAGACCCCTCCCCCAGGCCAGTAAGCACCTGGGTCGAGAGTGTCGTCAGCCAGCTCAAACGGTCAGGACCAGCCACCGTCACAATACCCAGGTGGGAGTAGTCCACTAGGGTCAGCTTGCTTCGGCGGGCAAGCGCCCGCTGCTCGGCAATCGGGTTACCGTAGTGGGCGGCGACACCGGCATCGGCTCCCGATGCAGCAAAGGCACCGGGACGGCGAAGCAGGGGGCTACTGTAGCCGCTGAGGCTAGTCAAGGTTCTCTCCACCGAACATGGTGGTGCCCAGGTCGTCACCGGTCATAGAAGAAGTCTTGCGCAACTCTGCTGATGCGTGCTTTTCTAGCTTGCCGGTGACGGGGTGAGCGGTTTCCCAGTCCCACATGAGGTTGCCGTTTACCAGGCCCCAGAGCCGGACAGAACCTGCGTATTCTTTGGAAATGTCATCTTTGAGCATGTTGCCGGTCTGCATACGCACCACCGGGCCTTTAATCATGCCCACATAGTTTTCAGTCAGCCCGCCGGGGTGAGCAATGGTGGCAAGCAGGTTAAAGCCGCCGTCTTCATTACGCAGGGCTTCTACCGATTCGGCGTCCTGGTGTACTGGGACCACTGCTGCCGGGACCAGCCCGGGGCCAAGATCACCGTCTACCTGGGGTCGGTCAATCTGCCAGAAGCCGGTTTCAAGGGTGATGGTGCGGAGCTTCTTGCCTGCATCATCAAGCAGGAAGCTCTCAGCCCTGTACTCGATAAAGGGCAGGCCCTCCTGGGCGAAGGTAATAATTTGCCCGAAGGGGGTCTGTTCAGAGCCTTCGTACCAGAGGGAGCCGGTACCTTCCCAGGTACCAAGCAACCAGGAGAAGGGGACGAGCTCGGGGGTAAGGTTGGTGGGAATTTCAATAGCCATACCCCTTAGTCTAGTAGCTGCTTGACTCCGTGAGCTGGGCTTAGCGGTCAGCGTAGGTCGGGCAGAGAAAAGGCCCCCGCGCTTCGGTGCGCGAGGGCCTGATGGTTTCTACTGAAAGCTGTTTACTTCTGCCCGCGGAAAAGACCGGTGAGCACAAAGCCGATGCAGGTGAAAATAGCCAGACCTGCCAGCCCCAGCAGGACGAGGAAGAAAATTTCTAATGCAAGAATACTCATGTGGCTAGCCTATCACGCGCGTGAGGAAAGTCGCACATACATACCCAATAACTCCGATGAAAGCTACCGGCGTGACACCCAATGTCACTGCCCCGCGGCGCGGTCCTTCTTTGGGGCCTGCCGAGATGACCCGGATCCCGATGATGCCCAGCAGGATACCTACGCCCACACCAATCATGACAACCGGCTGAGCGGTTTCGGCGTGCTTGGCTAGAATAGCCAAACCCACCCATCCGGCAACAGAAACAGAGGCCAGTACCCCTGAAACACAGCTAATCACCGACTCCAGCTTGCCCTGTGCACCCTCACCGCGGGCAAGCTCAGTCATAAAGCTGGAGACAATACCAACAGCAGCAATAGCTGGTAAGAAGGTAAGCGGGGACTCCCCGGGGTTAATCCAGGCATAAAGAACCGAAGCTAGCCCGGATAAGAGAATAATGACCGAATGTGACGTTACGCGGTGGCGCCCACGGAGTTCAGCAATACCGGTGGCAGCAGGCCAGCCGCCAGCGATGAGAAGTACAGCACCCAGACCGGCTGCTGCCGCAACTGTTGGCGAGATAATGGCAGAAACCACCAGCGCGAGAAGGGCAAGCACCCCTGAGAGAGCAACCAGGGTGTAGCGGGAGCGCCGGGTAGCACCGATTCGCCCTAAGGGCCCTTGGTAAACAGTTTTCTGCTGAGCTCGGCGGAACCTACTGAGCTCAGGAACAAAGGTTCGTATTGCTCGTGTGGAGTTCTCTTTGGTGGTCACAGTAGCCTTCGGGGTGCGGTAAGTGATGGGCCGGGTTCATAATCCCGGCTTTATCTTTATATCTTCCCGTATTACGAGCCTTTTTATCAACGTCCGGGTACCGCGTTTTATACTGGTCAAGAGTTGCTGTATAGCGAGGAGTGATGGTGTGCTGCATATTGTCGTGTTGAGTGATTCATCGACCGATGGCGCTGACGTCACCCAGTCTTTGGGTTTATTAGCACACCGGTTTTCTGTATTGCCTTTAGGTTCCTCCCTTGCCCCTATCCAGGGTTTGGGGCCGGATGTGGTCATGGTCGATGCCCGCGAGGAACTGGTCGCTGCTCGCAACTGTGCCCATCTCCTGAAGGGAGCCGGGCTTAATGTGCCCTTGCTGATGGTGCTAACCGAGGGCGGCATGGCGGCTGTAGCAGCTCATTGGATGGTTGATGATATCGTTCTTGCATCGGTTGGACCGGCTGAGCTAGAAGCCCGTCTACGCCTGCTATCAGCTTACCGTGATCACCTAGCTCAGGCTCAGGATTCTATTATTCGGGTGGGGGGCGTAACGGTTGACGAGGCTTCCTATTCGGCTCGTTTGCAGGGCTCACCGCTCAACCTGACCTATAAGGAATTCGAACTCCTTAAGTTCTTGGTCCAGCACCCTGGCCGTGTTTTTACCCGCTCCCAGCTTCTATCTGAGGTGTGGGGCTATGACTACTACGGCGGCACCCGCACCGTCGATGTTCATATTCGCCGTTTGCGTTCCAAGTTAGGGCCTGACCACGAACAGTTGATTACGACGGTGCGCAATGTTGGCTATAGCTTCAACTCCCCCAGAGGTGAGTCTCGTTAGAGTAAGGAGGAAGGCTCATGGTGAGTGGAGGAGGTACCTATGAAGGCTCTTGAGGTGGTTGAATCTACCTTTGCTTCTGACTTACCCCAAGGCATGCAGGCCCTAGCTAGCTTGGCCCAGGGACAGGACGGAGCAGCTCCTTTTTCGGAGCAGGCCCATGTTGAAGTTATCCGAGCAGTGAACCAACACGAGGCGGTTCCGGCTTCTGCCGTGAAGGCCTTTGAAGCGCGGGTAGCAGACCAGCTTGTAGGCTTAGCGGTGCTTGTTCTTGAAGGTGATACCTGGGTTCTTGAGGCAGCAGTAAGCCCTCAAATGCGCGGGCAGGGTATCGGCCTTACTCTAATTACCTCCGTTCTTAAAGCTCTGGAGGGCCAGCCTCTAGCGGCCTGGATCCACGGAGGCCCGCAGGAGCAAACCCCCGCTCTGGAAGCTGCCCTTACTATTGCTCAGCATTTAGGGTGGAAGGCAAGCCGGGAACTCTACAAACTAGAACTACCCCTAACCGAAGTATCGAGGCAACGCATCCTTGACCTAGCTGATCAGGCTCAGCTCCCCCATGGTCTCGAACTTATCACCTACTCACCGGAGCAAGCCCATCACTGGGTTGAACTGAATGCACGCGCTTTTGCACATCACCCCGAGCAGGGCAGGCTGACCCTAAAGGATCTGCAGGTTCGCACGGAATCTGCCTGGTTCCGGCCCGAAGGTTTCTTCTTGGTTCATGTCTCTGACAGTACCGCAGAGGCAGAATCTAAGTGCGGCTCTGCCCTGGCCGGCTACCACTGGACCAAAATCCCCACAGACCAGGGAGCAGAGCCAGAAGGTGAAGTCTATGCCATCGGCATCGACCCCCGGTGGCAGGGCCGGGGCCTGGGTAAAGCCCTCACCTTAGCAGGTATGGCTTACCTAGCTCAGACAACCGACGAGCAAGGAAAAGCCCTAGACCGTATAGTTCTCTATGTCGATGCAGATAATACGGCGGCAGTCAGCCTCTACCGCTCTCTCGGTTTCACCCCGCTCACCGTTGACCGACAGTACCGACCCGGTGCCCCGGCAGAAGCCACCCCCTCAAGATCCAGCTGACGGGCACCCCACCGGCCCGAAGCCACAAGACCCACACTTTGTATTGACCGCAACCGCGAAAGGCTCACCATGACCAAGGCACCAGAAGAGATACCCAACCGCATCCCCATCGGGAGTGACATCAGCAAGCTAGAACGCGCTGAAACACGCGTAGACCGTATCGATATAGGGAAGAAAATTAAGCTCCCCAACCTCGAGGGTGACTTTGGCTCCGATCGTTTCCTTGACCGCGAAATAAGCTGGCTAGACTTCAACACCCGGGTTCTCGAATTGGCAGAAGATCCCAACCTCTACTTGCTTGAACGACTGAACTTCCTCTCTATCGTTACCAGCAACCTCGATGAGTTCTTCATGGTCCGGGTAGCCGGGCTCAAGCGCCGTATCGCCACCGGTATCGCCATGCCCTCAGCCGCAGGCCTCACCCCTGAAGAGCAGATGGAAGAAATCGCCGAAGCCGCTCACGCCCTGCAAGAGCGTCAGGCACGGGTCTTCCACGAGCAGGTCTACCCAGAACTCGAAAAAGAAAACATTCGCATTGTCGGCTGGAGCGATCTGAGCACCGCTGAGCAGGACCGCCTCTCCAACTTCTTCCGAACCGATGTCTTCCCGGTGCTCACCCCGCTAGCCGTTGACCCGGCCCACCCCTTCCCCTATATCTCCGGTCTATCGCTCAACCTGGCGGTCATTGTCCGCAATCCCCAGACCGGCAAGGAACTCTTTGCCCGTCTCAAGGTCCCCGAAACCATGGACCGGATGGTCGCCGTTGATGGCTCACGCTCGGTACGTTCATCCTCCGGTGAGGTACGCTTTATCCCTCTCGAAGTGATTATCGCTGAGCACCTCGATATTCTCTTCCCCGGCATGGAAGTACTGGAACACCACGCCTTCCGTGTAACCCGTAACGAAGACCTCGAAGTAGAAGAGGACGATGCTGAGAACCTTCTTAAAGCACTAGAGAAAGAACTGCTCCGCCGCCGTTTCGGCCCGCCGGTACGCCTAGAGGTTGAAGACACCATCAACCCAACCATTCTGGAACTCCTGGTCTCCGAGCTAGGCATCGATGAGCACGAGGTCTACAAGCTCCCTGCGCCCCTGGACATGCGCGGTCTCTCCGATATCGCTAAGACCAACCGCCCTGCCCTGCACTACCCCAAGCATGTAGCCCACACCTCCCGCTGGCTCAACGCCAACGAAACCTCCAAGGCTGCCGACGTTTTCGCCGCAACCCGCGATCACGATGTCTTACTCCACCACCCCTACGATTCCTTTGCGACCAGCGTTCAGGCCTTCCTCGAGCAGGCAGCCTCTGACCCCGCTGTACTGGCTATCAAGCAGACCCTCTACCGTACCTCCGGAGACTCCCCCATTGTCGATGCCCTCATCGAAGCAGCCGAAGCTGGCAAACAGGTCCTGGCCCTGGTCGAGATTAAGGCCCGCTTTGACGAGCAGGCCAACATCGAATGGGCCCGCAAACTGGAGCGCGCCGGTGTTCACGTGGTCTACGGCATCGTGGGCCTCAAAACCCACTGCAAGCTCTCCCAGGTGGTCCGCAAGGAACCCGATGGTCTACGCCGCTACTGCCATATCGGCACCGGCAACTACCACCCCTCCACCGCCCGCTTCTATGAGGATCTCGGTCTAATTACCTGCGACCCTCAAATCGGTGAGGACGTCTCCAGGCTTTTCAATCAGCTCTCCGGCTACGCTCCCAAGACAACCTACAAGCAGTTGCTGGTTGCCCCCCGCTCCCTGCGCTCGGGCCTGATTGACAACATCAATAAGGAAATAGAACACAAGCAGGCCGGTCATTACGCCAAGATTCAGATTAAGTGCAACTCGATGGTCGATGAGGCTATCATTGACTCCCTCTACCGTGCTTCACAGGCCGGAGTAGAAGTCAATGTACTGGTACGCGGCATCTGTGCCCTACGCCCCGGTGTTCCTGGGCTCTCAGATAACATCAAGGTGCGTTCGGTGCTGGGGCGTTTCTTGGAGCACTCCCGGGTTTTCACCTTTGAAAACGCCGGTCAGCCCAAGACCTACATCGGCTCAGCCGATATGATGCACCGCAACCTGGACCGCCGTGTTGAGGCCCTGGTACATGTTAAGGAACCTGCCCATGTGGCTTACCTGCTCCAAATGTTTGAGAATTACCTCTCGGACAAGACAAGTAACTGGCACCTGAGCGCCAACGGTTCCTGGGAACGCCATCATTTGGATGCCGAAGGTCAGCCTCTGCGTGATGTCCAGGCTTTCTACTTGGCTAGCCGGAGCAAGAAACGCAATAAGCGCTCCTAACAGTTAGCTTTGACAGGATAACTTATCCGCCCGATTCCCTCTCCAGGGCAGTCGAGGGAATACAATGTCCTTGGGTTAAGGCAAGGTTAACCCAGGGACATCTTAAATGCCCGCCCCACTATTGGAGCTCCACATGCCGCACACAGACACCTTTTACACCGCACACACAGCAGACGGGGAACTATCTATCCGCCGAGGTCCCCGCAACAAGGCCGCCGTCAATGCTGCTGGCGCGCTAATTTGGCGGCGTCACCACGACAAGCTCGAGGTACTCATCATTCACCGCCCCCGCTACGATGACTGGTCCTGGCCCAAGGGTAAGCAGGATCCGGGGGAAACACTGCCCGAGACCGCTGTGCGTGAGGTCCGTGAAGAAGTGGGTCTCCAAGTCACGCTAGGCGCACCGCTTGCGGTGACCGCCTATAAGGTCAAGGGAAAGCCCAAGGAGGTCTACTACTGGGCCGCTGAGCTCCCCGCTGGTGCACGGGCACAGGCTGATGAGGGTGAAGTTGATGAACTGCGCTGGGTAAGCCCCAAGCAGGCACGGGCGATGCTGACCAGCCCCACCGATAAGGAACCCCTGGATGCCCTGCTCCGTTTAGAGTCCGCTCAGGATCTCAAGACTCGCCCCGTAATTGTGATGCGGCATGCTAAGGCCAAGCCTCGTTCTAAGTGGGCAGGGGCAGAAGGCGAGCGCCCGCTGGCCGCTACAGGCAAGAGACAGGCTCTGGCTGTGGGGCGGTTATTACAGGCTTGGTCCCCTGAGCGGGTTGTTTCCTCGCCCTGGGTCAGGTGCATGCAAACGGTCTACCCTTATGCTAAGGCAAGTGGCCTGACCATTAAGGAAAAGCGCGGGCTGACAGAGGACAGTAATAGACGTTCACCCAAGCATGCGCGTAAAGTAGCAGAGTCGCTCTTTGAGAAGCGTGACCGTTCTGTTGTCTTGTGTACCCATCGTCCGGTACTCCCTACGGTCTTGGAGGTGCTGGGTGGGCATTTGGGCAAGTCTCTGCGCAAGCATCTGCCCGCTGCTGATCCCTACCTGAAGCCGGGTGAAATGTGGGTCATGCAGGTGTCGGTTACTCACCCTATGACCGTGGTTTCTTTAGAACAGATTAAGCCTTTTGATGACTGATTCCTTGAGGTGAGTGCCCCCGGCGCTCCCTGCCCCCTTGACTGAAAAGAAGATAATGACTGTTCCCACCCCCTACGAAGACCTACTTCGTGAGATTATGGCTACCGGCGATCTTAAGTCTGATCGCACCGGTACCGGCACCAAGAGTGTCTTTGGTCGCCAGCTGCGTTTTGACCTGGCGGAGAGTTTCCCGCTGATTACCACTAAACGGGTTCACTTTAAGTCGGTTGCTCTTGAGTTGCTCTGGTTTCTGCGGGGTGAGTCCAATGTGCGGTGGCTTCAGGAACGCGGTGTGAGTATTTGGGACGAGTGGGCTGATGAGGACGGCGAACTGGGCCCGGTCTACGGCGTACAGTGGCGTTCCTGGCCCGCCGGGAATGGGCAGACCATTGACCAGATTGCTAAGGTCATTGAGTCGCTCAAGACTAACCCTGATTCTCGTCGGCATATCGTCACGGCCTGGAACCCCGCTGAGGTCGATGATATGGCTCTGCCGCCTTGTCATGCGCTTTTCCAGTTCTACGTCAAGACCCGCCCGGACGGCACCCGTGAGCTCTCGTGCCAGCTCTACCAGCGGAGCGCCGATATGTTCTTGGGCGTTCCTTTCAACATCGCTTCCTACGCTCTGCTGACCCAGCTTATTGCCGGGCAGACGGGTATGGTTCCCGGTGAGTTTGTGTGGACCGGCGGGGACTGCCATATCTACTCCAACCACTATCGGCAGGTTGAGGAGCAGCTCAGCCGGCAACCCTACCCTTACCCCAAGCTGATCATCAAGAATAAGAAACCCTCCCTATTTGACTATGAGTTTGAGGACTTTGAACTGGTGGATTACCGGCACCACCCCACCATCAAAGCCCCTATCGCGGTCTAGGGGCAGGCTATGAGCGTAGCTGAAAAAGATTTGCCGGTACTGGGCGCCATCTGGGCCCAGGTGGGCAGGGGCGTGATTGGTCGGGCCGGTGATATGCCCTGGTACGCGCCCGAAGACCTAGCCCACTTCAAGCAGGTTACCTGGGGGTGCCCCGTGATTATGGGGCGCGCTACCTGGGAGTCCTTCCCGCCTCGTTTTCGTCCTTTACCGGGGCGTCCTAATATCGTTATTTCCTCCTCCCTTTCTGACCCCACCCTCCGCGACGGGGCTACCTGGGTACCCTCCTTAGCCATAGCCCTTGAACAGGCGGCCCAGCTAGCACCCGATGCCACTGCCTATTGGGTGATTGGTGGCGGTCGTGTCTATGCGGAGGCTCTCACAGCTCGGAACCTGCCGCAGGTAGCTGGCGGTTGCGTGAGCCGAGTGGAAAGAACCGTCTTTGGCCTTGAATTAGAGGGCGACACCTACGCACCGGCTTTAGATGACCGCTGGGAATTACTTGCGTCCACCGATACGCTCACCAGCGTTAAAGGCTACGGCCTTGAAGCCACAGGTGATAAGGTCGCTCTACCCTACCGTTTTGAGAGCTGGCAGTTACAGGGGTAGCCTTTTCCGTGTCTACCTCGCTTTGGGCTGTAACACGAGGCTGTTCCCCTCACGCGTGCAGCGGAATAAAGCTAGACTGAAACCATGACTTTTACACCCGGTGATTCAGTAGGTTTTGTAGGCTACCGTGGCATGGTGGGCTCCGTCCTCATGCAGCGCATGCTCGAAGAAGGAGATTTTGAGGGTATTAGCCCCGTCTTCTTCTCTACCTCGCAGGCTGGTGCCCCCGCCCCTACCTTCGGCGGGGCCCTTGAAGAGGCCACTCTCAAAGACGCACACGACCTGGACGAGCTGCTTAAGCTCCCCGTGATTGTGACTGCTCAGGGTGGCGACTACACCAAGGCCGTTCATTCTGCTCTGCGGGAGCGCGGCTGGCAGGGTATCTGGATTGATGCAGCCTCCACCCTACGCATGAACGATGATGCTGTGATTGTACTTGACCCCATTAACCGCGATGTTATTGACCGTGGCCTGGACTCTGGCGTCAAAGACTTTATCGGCGGCAACTGCACCGTCTCCTGCCTGCTCATGGGCTTAGGTGGCCTGTGGAAGCAGGGCCTGGTGGAGTGGGGTACTTCCATGACCTACCAGGCGGCTTCCGGTGGCGGTGCCCGCCACATGCGCGAGGTCCTCAAGCAGTTCGGTGACCTGAACGGCACCGTCAAGGCTGAACTGGCTGATCCCGCTTCAGCGATTCTTGAGATTGACCGCAAGATTCTGGACAAGCAACGTTCTGGCGAGCTGGACACCACCCAGTTCGGTGTACCGCTTGCAGGTTCCCTCATTCCCTGGATTGATTCAGACTTGGGCAAGGGGCAGTCTCGCGAAGAGTGGAAGGCAGAGGCTGAATCCAACAAGATTCTGGGCCTTGAAGGCGATAGCCGGGTCGCTCTTGACGGTCTGTGCGTCCGTATCGCAACCATGCGCTCCCACTCACAGGCACTCACCCTCAAGCTGACCGAAGACCTTACGGTTGAGGAAATTGAGAAGATCATTGATGAAGATAACCAGTGGTCCAAGGTAGTTCCCAACGAGCGCGAAGCAACTATGCGCGACCTTACCCCGGTAGCGGCCTCTGGCACCCTGGATATCCCGGTTGGCCGTATCCGCAAGCTGAGCATGGGACCTCAGTACATCAGTGCTTTCACTGTAGGTGACCAGCTCCTGTGGGGTGCCGCTGAGCCGGTGCGCCGCATGCTGAAGATTGCGACCGGCACCCTCTAAAATAGAGCTATGACCAAGCCTCAGATGCCCCCGATTCATGAGTCCCATCAGGAGCTCTGCGGGGGCATCCGTGCCTTAAACTTCAGGGTGGATAAGGCATCGGATGTTCCCCCCTATTCCCAGTTACGGCGCGCAATTATTGCGGCTAGATTTGATGGCCGCTTGGCGGCCGGTGACAGGTTACCCCCTATGCGGGCTTTGGCGGCAGAAACAGGTCTAGCAGTCAATACCGTGGCCAAGGCCTATAAGGAGCTTGAAGCTGCTGGGGCTATTGAAACCCACGGGCGAGCCGGCTCCTTTATTACGGCCCTTGATTCCACGGCCCACAAGGCTCAAACGCTTACCGAAAAGTATGTAACTGCCATGCGCAAGCTAGGCTACGAAGACCCCAAAATCCTTGAGATTATTGGCCATATGCTGGGGTTAGAAGAAGCATCAGAGGGCTAGCCCCTTACCTAAAAAAGGCCCATGCACCAGGTGGTGGTGCATGGGCCCTTTGAGCTGTTTTAGCGGCCGGGTTTGCTTGTGCGGTAGTGGCATCCGCTGGGGCAGTAGTGGCTATGGTTGCTTCGCTTAGCCCATCGTTGGGCAGTTTTACGCCGGTGCCTGCGGTGGCGAGCGGCTTCAAAGGACCGCCAGGTGGCAAGCACCTTGGCACGGACCCAGAGGTTGAGCCGGTGAGCCCAGTGAAACTCGGTACCCCAGAGGCTCATGCCCATGAAGATAAAGAGCCAGCCCGGCCCAGGGGTAACCAGCATGATGATGCCGGCAAGAATACAGAGAAAGCCCAGAAGAATGACCAGGGCCCGATAAAGCAAGAGGAAAAGAGGGTGACGGCCCATAAAAGCACGTACCCGCTGCATCCGCCGGTGCAAGAGACTCCCGTCGCTACCGGCAATTTCCCGTTCAAGGCTCATAGCGTAACATCAGGGGCTAGAGTTCAAAACCAACGACAACGGGCTCAGCAACCAGATACACGCCAAAGCGTTCTTCAACACCGGCTCGCACAGCTCGCGCGATAGCGGCAATATCGGCTGTAGCCGCACCGCCTCGGTTAGTGATGGCCAGGGTGTGCTTGGTTGAAAGTGAGGCGCGACCGCCGGAAAGCTGCTGGGCCTGGCCCTCTAGACCAAAGCCTTTCTCAAAGCCAGCCTGCTGAATCAACCAGGCAGCACTGAGCTTGACCTTACCTTCAACCGTTTGGCCGGTGGCTGTGGTCACCGGGTAGCGGGGAGCGTCCTCGGGCAGAGTATCAAGGGCGGCGCTATCCACAATGGGGTTAGTGAAGAAAGAGCCGGTGGAGTAGGTATCGCGGTCTGCCGGGTCAAGAACCATGCCTTTCCCCGCGCGAAGACCCAGGACAGTCTTGCGCACCAGGGCAGAGCTGGCACGCTCCCCCACAGTAACGCCCAGCTGGCGGGCAAGCTCAGCGTAACGAATGGGGGCAGACATGCTACCGTGCGGTAGCTGAAAATCAACGGTCAGCACCACATAGCGGGGTGTGCCGTTGACGCTTGACTGCTTGAGGATTGAGTCACGGTAAGCGAACTTGAGGTCGGCGTTAGCGAAAGTTTTGTAATTGCCGGTTTGACGATCCCAGGTACGCACCGAAGCAATGGTGTGGGCGACCTCTGAGCCGTAAGCACCGACGTTCTGCACGGGGGTTGCGCCAACGGTACCGGGTATACCGGAAAGAGCCTCAATACCGGAGTACTGGCGTTCTACGGTGTAGGCGACGAAGGCATCCCAGTTGTGCCCTGCTTGCACGCGCAGGTTGGCGCCGCCGCAGGCGTAGTCACCGATATTTTCGATTCCCTCCGATGCGATGTGAAGCACCGTACCGGCAAAGCCCTCATCTGCCACCAGCAGGTTAGAACCGCCGCCGACAAGGAGCAGGTCCTCCCCTGCCTCATCGGCGGTGCGGAGAGCGGCGATAATTTCTTGTTCTGTTGTTGCGCGGACGTAGGTGCGGGCGGGGCCACCGACAGCGGCGGTGGTCAGTTCACTCAATAGCTTCTCAGTCACGGGTTCCATTCTACCGGCTGGTAGCAAGCCAGTATGTACTCATTCCTGAGTCCTTCCAGATAAGCTCCCTCTGAGCCTGCTGGGTGTTTGCTAGATCCTGATAGCAAGAAGCTCATCCCTATCTTTTCTGGGTGTCAGCTGGCTAGTCAGCACCAGCGAGAGCAGCACAAAAATAAGCACGGCAATCAGCCCCTTACGAATACCGAAGTGCTCGCCTAGTAAGCCCAGCAGGGGCGGGCCACCTAAGAAGGCTGTGTAACCGATGGTAGAGACAACCGATACCCGCACGGCGGCTTTCATCGGGTCGTCGGAGGCCGCCGACATACCGGTAGGGAACCCCAGAGAGGCTCCCAGACCCCAGATCAGCAAACCCACAAAACCGACTTGGACCTTGGGAGCAAAGATAAACAGGCTCAGGCCAGCGATTGCCAGGGAGCAGGTTATCCGCAAAATAAGTACCCGCCCGTACCTGTTGAGTAGTGCCGTCCCACCGAATCTGCCAACCATCATGGCCACTACAAAGGTGAAATAGCCCAGCGAGCCGATTGTCTTGCTGGTGCCGTAGTCATGGGTGAGGGCTAGGGCTACCCAGTCATTTGCTGAGCCCTCAGCCAAAGCTACACCCAGCACGAAAAACCCAATCAGGATCGTGTGCTTATCTCGCCAGGCATCACGGACCTTATAGGCCCCAAGGGTTGCGAGCGCCTTGGTATCGTCCTGACCGTAATTTTCGGTCTGGCAGCGGGTTAGCGAGAATGCAACCAGCGCTGCCACCACCACCGCATAGCTCATCATATGGGCGACGAAGGGGAGCCCTAGCTGGGTGCCTAGAGCGCCCAGAGCTGCACCCATGACGGTGCCAATGGAGAAGAAGCCGTGCATAATCGGGGTGACGTACCGCCCCAGGGCTCGCTCGTTGGCGACCCCCTGCACGTTGGAGGCTACGTTCGACACTGCGCTCCCCAGCCCCTGTAGGCTCAGCCCCACCAGGGTCATGGGGACGCTCATATAGTAGACACCGCAACCGATCAGGGCCATACCGGTAACAGTTGTTGCGTAGGCGGCGACTATACATCGGATCGCGCCGAAGCGGGCTACCAGGGCACCGGAGAAGCTGACAGCGCAGAAGGAACCGGCGGTCATGCCCAGAAGGAGCAAACCCATAGGTCCGGAACTCAGATTCAGCCCGGTAGCTAGGTCGGGAAGACGGGTAAGTAGCGCCGAAACCACCAGGCCGCTGGCGAAGAAGAGACTAAGGACAGCCCGGTACCAGGTACGAATCTGGGTGTCAGTCAGCTGATAAGGGACTGTACTCGATGTGGGCATACCAGGGTGTTTTCTCTCGTTCTAATTCTTTGTGTCGGCTGTCTATTCTAGCGCTCTGCTCATGTACCCCTAAGGGGGCATGATGGGGACACCTTGAGAAGTAAAACAGTAAGCACTCACGGTAGGCCGTCTCTTATTCACCGATATTAGTGGGGCCTTCCTCTTGCAAGAGGAGCACCCCTGGCATTTTTAGCCCCCTAAGGAGACTAGGCTAGCTGGACCAGCGCTTGGGCTTTCATGAGCACTTTCTGCTCTTTGCCCTGGGCGTCGGGGGCAGTGACGGTCAGGTCGACGCGGGCGGTGCGGTTTTCTTGGTCCAGGGCACCGATTTTACCGGCCACAGAAATGACGTTGCCGCCGCTGGCAGGTGAGCTCTCACCCTCTGCGTCGGGTACCGGCACCGGCTTGGAGAAGCGGGTCTGGTAATCCACAATCGCACCGGCGTCCCCCACCCAGTTGGTCACCAGCTGGATAGCCACACCCATGGTAAACATACCGTGAGCAATCACCCCGGGTAGCCCCACCGCATTGGCAAAACGCTCGTTCCAGTGGATAGGGTTGAAGTCCCCTGAAGCACCGGCGTAGGCCACCAGGTCTGCGCGGGTCACGGGAATCTGACAGGCACCAATCTCAGCACCCTTTTCTAGGGTCTCAAAAGTTATAGCAGTCATGAGTCCTCCGCCCGAACCAAAAGTGATGAGTAGCAGGTAGCTACTTTTTCACCGGAAACCGTGGTGATTTCTTCGCGGGTGCTAAGCATGGCCCCAGCCCCCATCACCCGCAGGCTATCAACGTGAACTTCAGTCAGGAGCTTATCGCCCGCTACGATGGGGCGGTGGTGGGTAAAGCGCTGGTCAGCGTGAACCACGCGGGAGAAATCGATACCAGCCTCGGGGTCAGTAATCAGAGCCGCGTCGGCCTTCTGCGCCAGAATAATGGCGAAAGTCGGTGGTGCTACCAGGTCGGTGTAGCCTGCCGCTTGGGCGGCCTGCAGATCGAAGTGCAGGGGGCTGGTCGCTTTAACAGCAGTAGCAAATTCACGGATTTTTTCACGGCCCACAGCGTAGGGCTCGGTGGGCGGGTAAAGGCGGCCCACAAGGTCTTGGTTAATAGCCATAGTCCTACTCTAGGCCCTAGGCTTCCACTCTTTAAAATATTTGCTAAATTTTCCCAAATTGTAGCCCTGTAGCGACTGCGGCCCTGGGCGCGAAAGAAGCCAGGGCGTAGAAAAAACCTCCCCAACCGTGAGATTGGAGAGGTTTTGAAGCTGAGCCCCGACCGGGAATCGATCCCGGGACCTCCATCTTACCAAGATGGCGCTCTACCACTGAGCTATCGGGGCGTAGCGGTGGACGGGCTCGATCCGTCGACCTCACGATTATGAGTCGTGCGCTCTAACCAGCTGAGCTACACCGCCATGTATGTGCCTTATTACGGGCTCATACCAGAGCCCCGACCGGGAATCGATCCCGGGACCTCCATCTTACCAAGATGGCGCTCTACCACTGAGCTATCGGGGCAACAGATAATACTCTACGGTACATCTGAGCCTGCGCGCAAACTGAAAGCCAGATTTTTCTGGGTGTTCTGAGGCACAGCCTTTTTCTTGGGTAAGCAAGGGCAGAAGAAGGCCCCTCCTGCCCATCCCGAGGCTGGCATAACCAACTAAGGAATAGAAAGCCAGGAGGGGCTCCCCCTTACACTTCTACGAGAACGAGCCTTTCAAAAGTCTCTAGGTTCTCACGGCACAAAGGTTTAGAACTTCTTACGGCCCTTTTTCTTACCGCCGAAGCCGCCACGGTCATCACGGTCATAGCGCTTACCAAAGCCACCGCGGTCATCACGATCAAACTTCTTACCACCGAAACCGCCGCCCTTGGGGCCACGGTCGCGCTTGATGTTGATGAACTCGCCAGCAACCTGGGTGTCACGCAGGCGGTCAAAGAAGTCACGGGGTAGCTCAGCCTCAGGCAGGCCCACAATGGTGAAGTGCTGGCGGATATCAATCGAACCGATCTGCTTACCGGTCAGGCCACCCTCATTGGTGAGGGCACCCACGATAGCTGCGGGCGAAACGCGTGATGCGCGGCCTACGTTGAGCTTGAAATCAACCATGCCTTCGTCCTTGTGGCGGCGGCCGCCACGGGGCTTATCATCACGGTCAAAGCCGCGGTCATCACGATCGCGGGTCTTGCGCTTGGGCTCAGGAGTTTCTTCGGCCAGGAAGGGGCGACCCTGCTGGGCGATAACAGCCAGTGCAGCTGCAATCTCTTCGCCTTCGACGTCGTGTTCCAGAGCGTAAGCATCAATGAGGGTACGGAAGAAGCTCAGGTCTTCACTCTCAATGGTGTCAGTAATCTGCTGAGCAAAGCGCTGCTTGCGGGTATCGTTGACGTCGTCAACAGTGGGCATGTGCATCTGCTCGACCTGCTGGCGGGTAGCCTTTTCAATCTGGCGGAGCATGTACTTTTCACGAGGGGTCATGAAGAGGATAGCTTCGCCTGCACGGCCTGCACGGCCGGTACGGCCAATACGGTGCACGTAGGACTCAGTATCGTGAGGAATGTCGAAGTTAACAACCAGTGAGATACGCTCAACGTCTAGGCCACGGGCCGCAACGTCGGTCGCAACCAGGATATCGATACGGCCTTGGCGCAGAGCCTCAACGGTTCGTTCACGCTGAGCCTGGGGAATGTCACCGTTGATGGCGGCGGCCTGGAAGCCACGAGCCTTGAGCTTTTCAGCTACTTCTTCGGTTTCTTTCTTGGTGCGTACGAAGGCGATGATGCCGTCGTAGTCCTCAACCTCAAGCACGCGGGTCATTGCCTCGAGCTTGTGGGAGTGCATGACCTGCATGTAGCGCTGACGGATATTGGCGCTGGTGGTGGTCTTAGACTTGACGCTTACTTCAACGGGGTTGTTGAGGTACTTCTCCGCAATCTTGCGAATAGTCTTGGGCATGGTGGCGCTGAAGAGGGCTACCTGCTTGGTGTCAGGAGTTTCTGACAGGATTGATTCAACGTCTTCGGCAAAACCCATGCGGAGCATCTCGTCGGCCTCATCAAGTACCAGGTACTGGAGGTTTGAGAGGTCCAGGGAGCCCTTCTTGAGGTGGTCAATGACACGGCCGGGAGTACCGACAACAACCTGTGCGCCGCGCTTGAGGCCGGCTAGCTGGGGGCCGTAGGGTGAGCCGCCGTAGACGGGAAGAACGGTGAAGTTCTCCATGTCGGTGGCGTAAGAAGAGAAAGCTTCTGCTACCTGTAGAGCCAGTTCACGGGTGGGTGCAAGAACCAGAACCTGGGTGTCCTTGGAAACACCATTGACGTCGGCGAGCTCAGCCAAGGTGGACAGGGCAGGCAGCGCGAAAGCAGCGGTTTTACCGGTACCGGTCTGTGCCAGGCCAACAACGTCGCGGCCCTCAAGAAGTAGGGGGATAGTCTGTGCCTGGATGGGTGAGGGCTTTTCGTAGCCTACCTTTTCCAGTGCTGCGAGGACGCGTGCATCCAGGCCTAGATCAGTGAAGCGGATACCCTCGTCATCAGACTTTTCGGTCTGAGTTTTGGGGGCAGTATGGGTGTCTACAACCGGTTCCTGGAAGACAGGTTCAGTTGCGGTTTCTGCGTTCACAGCAGTATTTTCAGTCAATGTATTCCTCATCGAGTGGGGTTGTGCACGCACCGGTTTTGTGTGGTGCGTTTACGGGTTTCCCCGTGGAATGCTCGCGAGGGGCCTTACGCTTAGGTGAGGTCTTCGGTTCGTGGGCGCTGTAGCTAACTTGGGTTGCGCGCTTGGGCGAGCTGATTACACATCAGGTTCTCTATCGTTGGTTCAACGTTCTGCTTAGCCAAAGTATGGTCGTCGAACGCGCGTAGCCCTGTGATTAGTTGCCTAGCTGGGCGTGAGCGCTAAGAGAAAATTTCGGGGTTCCCGATTCTTACACTCTCAACTCTACCCTAGTTTGTAGGTTTTGGTTCCCCGTGGTGATAGAGGGTACAGCGCTTAGTCGGCCCGGACGGCTATCTCAATTGTCCCGATGGTTCGGTAGGGCAGGTAGGCTGCTGACCCGTACCTGCCGGTGGCATAGGCTACGGCGCTCGAGGGCGGGTTGCTGCCCCATGCGCTCCCCATACGGTCGATGACCACATAATCTGGGGCGGGTTCACCGGAGTGTCCGATCCAGTAGGCGGTGTGTTCTGGGACCAGGTAGGTAAGTACCGAGAGGTCGGCGGCCACGGTACTTCCCTGTGGAATAGCCGCTACAGCTTCTGCTTTCATCTCATCGGTCAAGCTGAGCGTGGAGCTAGCAAAACTAGGTTGGCCCAGCTGGGCAAGAGGCTGCCAGGGCAGGGTTCCTAAAGCAATAAGCAGGGTGAGAGCGGGCAAGATAATAGGTGCCTGATGCTTCATTCCATCCAGGAGCGACCTGCGGGTACCAGCCAGCGGGCCCTTGCCGAGGGGGCGGGCAGGAACCTGAGTACCTGCCTGCGCCCGGGCCAGAGTGTCCAGCAGGGCGGTGAAGATGATGGGCATGAGAACCAGGTTGTAGTGCCAGGTAGGTTCCCAGTAGCCTTCTTGCGGTGAGAGCAAGCGCCAGATAAGAGTCGGTACCGCCACCCAGGCAATGGGGCTAATAGCCCAGGCTAGAACCCCCGTGAGTAGGAGTAGACCGAGAGTTGCGCTTTTCTGCCAGGGGTAAAAGAGCTGAGCGAATGCTCCCAGGGGGTCTCCTAGAGCGGCGGCGACGTCAAGCTTATCGGAGTAGTCGAAGACTCCCCCTGTGTTGAAGTAAGGCAGGATCAGCCCGATAGCAAGCAGGGGCCAGATCAGCCCCCAGAGGGTAAGCAGACTAGCTTCCGCCACAGCCGGGGTGCTCATCCAAGAACGCAGGAGCGTTTTGCTCCGTTGTGTCAGAGTTGCCGGAGCAGCGCTTGCAAGAGGAAAGAGGATTCCTGCAGCTGTGCGGAACCATCCTGTTCGCCAAAGAATAACCAGACCGATAGCAAGAACCGTAATTCCCATGTCCTCTTTGACAAACACCAAGGGGAATGCCCAGTAGACAGCCCGGCGTAAAAAGGGGCCGCGCTCGGTTTCAAGCCGCATGATCGCTAGGTTGCCCAGGCTCATGACCAGGAAGGGTAGGGCGAAAGCTACTTCGTGGAATTGAACAGAGACAGCTTGCTGGATACCGAAGCTCAAGGCGTAGGCTAGCCCGAGTGTAAGAGCCACCCAGGGCTTCACTATTTTTTGGGCAAACCTGATCAGCAAATAGACAGAGAGAGCGACCAGTCCGTTTTGCACATAGAGCAGGGTCGCTGGGCTGGGCCATAACCAGTAAAAGGGGGTCAGGGCAATGGTAATGGGGTGAAAGTGGTCCCCCAGGAGGTTAAAGCCCTCCCCCTTGATAGGAACAATAGGGGCCTGACCTTGGGAGTAGGCTTTGGCAAGCTGGGCGAAGATTCCTAAATCCCAGGAGGGCACAAGATAGTGCCGCCACTGGAACCAGGAGTAAGTGCTGTAGAGACCAAAGACTGCCAGAGCTAGGGTTGTTGCGGCAATTCGCGCAGGAACCGGCTGGGGGTGTTCAAGCAGTTTCTTAATGGCCATTGTTCTTCTCTGTTGGGGTGCAGTCTTTGGTAAGTATAGACAGTCGAGCTGAGTAAGACTTATCGGGTCTTCCAATATGCCCGGCACATGAGACGATAGAAAACATGTTGCGCGCCTCTTTTGTTCTGGAACCAACCCATGCGGTGCACCTGGGACAGACTTTTGCACCCTTGCAAAGAGGCCAGGCTGATCCGCTGATGCGAGCGGTTTCCACCCCCGCCGAGACCATCCACTGGGCAAGTGCTCATGAGCAAGGCATCAATATCCTCCTTCGGTGTGCACGCCCAGCAGGGGCGGGTCTATCTGCCCCGTTCAATGTGACGCTGTGGGCACCCGGTCCCTCCTCGTCCACACATTCAGGAACCCTCTCCCCAGCCAGCGCTTTGGAAGCCTTCGCTGAAAAGGTTGGAGGCTGGGTAGGCGAGAATGACTGCTGGTCGCCCTTCTATGCTTCCCCTGCCTGGCAACAACTACCCGAACGCCTCAAGCAGGCAAGGGCAGAGGCTCCGGGTCTAAGACTCCCCTCCATTGGCCTGCTTTCCCAAAATCTTCTGCTCGCTATCTCAGAACAGCGGGTAACTGGTATAGAGGCGATGGGAGGTATGCGGGCGCTCCTTGGCCGATACGGCCAGCAGGCCCCTCAGACCGGCTACCCCGATCAGCCGGCGGATTTGCTCTTTTTTCCCCCGGCTGATGTCTTTGCACAGATTCCTGACTGGGACTACCACCGGGCTGGTTTTGACCGTTCGCGCTCCTCTACTATGGTCCATTATGCGCGCCAAGCCGCCTCTTTCGAACGGTTTGCGGAAGAAAGCACTACAGGGGAGCTGGCCCAGGTTCTTGCTGGGATACCGGGTGTCGGCCCGTGGACAGTTGCAGAAACACTCCAGCGGTACTGCGGCCACCCCGATGCCGTCAGTGTGGGTGACTACCATTTAGCCCACCACCTTACCTACGCCTTTGACGGGGTCCGCGGCGATGACCACCGCATGTTAGAACTCCTAGCCCCTTATGCCGGGCATCGGCAACGAGTGGTCAGCCTCATTAAAGCCACCGGTATCCACGAACCCCGCAGGGCGCCCCGCTACGCCCCGCAAGACTTCCGTTCCTTCTAGCTCCACGACATAGCAAAGCCATCGAACTCCCCTGCTGGGGGAGCCCGATGGCTAAGGTCTATAAGTATTTTTTGAAGCTTAGTTTTCTTCGGCCTGCTGAGCGGCTTCTGCCTCAGCAACCTGCTTGTGAACCTCAGCCATGTCCAAGCCCTTAACCGCCTCAATGATCTGGTCGAACTGTTGAGCGTTCAGCGCACCGGGCTGGGAGAACACAAGGACACCCTCGCGGAAACCCATCACAGTAGGAATTGAGGTGATGTTGGCGGCCGCGGCCAGCTGCTGCTGATCTTCGGTATCGACCTTGCCAAAGGTAATCTCGGGGTGCTTCTCAGAGGCTTCCTCAAAAATGGGGCCAAACTGCTTGCAGGGGCCACACCATTCAGCCCAGAAGTCGAGGAAGAGGATATCTGATGATTCGACCTGCTGGGTGAGGTTTTCCTGGGTAATTTCAATGGTTGCCATGATGAACACGCTACCCCTTTTACCCCTGCATGTCTAAAGCCCGGTGCCAGTTTCTCTGATAATGAAGAGGAGTTAACAAAAAATCCCATCTCGTGATGAGATGGGATTTTCGCTGTGGCAGATGAGGGATTTGAACCCCCGTAGGCAATGCCAGCTGATTTACAGTCAGCCCCCTTTGGCCGCTCGGGTAATCTGCCGTATTCAATTTCTTGAATCATTCGTATCAACGAACAGTAGACTACTTTACACACTTTTGCCACGGTTGCCAACTTGGCACCCCTTTTTGTTGCCAAGCCCACTTCTAGAAAGAAGGAGCTCCTGCAGTCATGACTGCAGGAGCTAGTGAGCATATTGTTTTCCGCTAGGACGTCAGTGCGGATTCCTGCTCTAAAAGAAGCGTGATTTCAAGGTTCTCCAAGTAGGCGTAGGCTTGGTCCGGGGTACACATGCCACCCTTGATTTCTCGCTCGAGATTCTCTTTAACACCCTCAAAACGAGCAATGATGGAAGGGTCCTTCAAGGTAGACCCTAGCTCGGGGGCAAAGAGTTCCGCTTGCTTATGCTCTGCCCCAGCGTTGGGAAGAGCTTCAAAGAGGAAATCGTCTGCAGACAGATCTGCCATGAGCGCTTCATAAGCCCTCTGAATGCTTTCGTCTGTTACTGCAGTTATCTGGTGCGCCGCCGGAGTGGTTCCTGAGCCGGACGGTATGCCGGCTTGAGCGTGGGCAGCTGTTTTCTTTTCAGCCATACTTTCATCCTTTCAAAGCAAAATGAAGTTTTGCTGAGAATGGAGTCACATTTTTATAACGATTCTAGAAATATGCTGACAGCCGCTCTAACAGGGTACGGTTATAGTGAGAAGCACTCAGGTTCAAAAAACCTTGTGCCCCAGTCCCTGACTATTACTTACGAAAGAGGTGCCCTGCATGGCAAGCGACTCATCATTTGACGTTGTATCTAAGGTCGACAAGCAGGAAGTTTCCAACGCGCTCAACCAGGCCCAGAAAGAAGTAGCCCAGCGCTATGACTTCCGTGGCGTTGGCGCTGAGATTGATTTTTCTGGCGAAAAGATTCTGATTAAGGCTAATTCAGAAGAACGTGCCCTAGCTGTTCTTGATGTCTTCCAGTCCAAGCTGGTTAAACGCGGAATTTCTCTTAAGTCCCTGGATTCCGGTGACCCCTATGCATCGGGCAAAGAGTACCGCATTGAGTCTTCTATCAAAGAAGGTATTGCCCAGGACCAGGCCAAGAAAATCACCAAGCTGATTCGTGAAGAAGGGCCCAAGAGCGTCAAGGCAACCATCCAGGGTGACGAGCTCCGTGTCTCATCTAAGTCACGTGATGATCTGCAGGATGTTATCGCTCTGCTGAAGGGTGCTGACCTCGAAGTTGATCTACAGTTTGTCAACTACCGCTAGGTTTTAGCCCGCGCTTCACTCAAGCACATAGAAGGTGCCCTCTGTTCTTTGAAACAGAGGGCACCTTTCCCTAGGCAGGGCAAAATATTCACCCGCTTACTGACGCGAAAACGGCAGGGCTACATTTGCCCCTTGGCGCGCGCCATCGCTTCAAGTCTGGCGATGCGGTCAGCCATGGGAGGGTGCGACGCCATCAGGTTTTGAATCTGACCCGCGCGGAAAGGGTTGGCGATCATCATCGAGGCTGTGCCAGCAACTTTAGGGTTCTCAGGGTCCAGGGGGTAGCGCGAGACACCGTTTTCAAGCTTGTGCAGTGCAGAGGCCAGAGCTAACGGGTCATCGGTGAGCTGGGAGCCGTCTTGGTCGGCATCGTATTCTCGTGTGCGGCTAATTGCCATCTGCATTACGCCCGCCACCAGGGGTGCCATCACAGCAAGAAAGAGCGTGAAGATGAGCCCTCCACCGCCCCGGTTATCATTGTTTCGGTTACCGCCAAACATCAAGCCAAAGCTCATGACCTGAGAGATGGTTCCCACCACAGAAGCTAAAGCCGCAGCGATGGAGCCAATCAAAATATCCCTGTTATAGACGTGCATCAGCTCATGCCCGATGACACCGCGCATCTCACGATGATCAAGGAGCTGCAAGATCCCCTCGGTGCAACAAACGGCCGCATTCTGGGGGTTACGCCCCGTAGCAAAAGCATTAGGGGTCAAGCTGGGAGCAACGTAGAGACGCGGCATTGGTTGATTGGCCTTGGCTGAGAGCTCCTCAACAATTTCGTAAAGACCGGGGACCTGATCGCGAGTCACGGGATAGGCGTTCATGGAACGGATAGCGATTTTATCGGAGTTCCAGTAGGAATAGGCCACCATGCCCACGCCCACCAGGCCCATAATCATAATCCACACAGAACTACGGGTATAGGCAGCTAGCCCCGCCCCAATGAGCAAGAGAAAACCGACCATCGAACCCAGTAAAAGAGCAGTTTTAAGCCCGTTGTTATGGCCGTGCACCCTATTACACCTTTCTCAGGAAAGTTATTGTTGCTTTATAGACTAGGGTCTTTAGCTGGGTAGAGGCTGTGCTTTTGCGAAGAGCATATTATGACCGGCCTAACTCATTCAGGAGGCAGGCCGGTAGCTATCTTAATGTCTCCTAGACGCAGGTAATCTCTGTAATCGCCTCTAGCCCAAAGTAGCTCTCTAGAACATAGAGCGCATAGGGGGAGTCAAGAATAATCTGCGGAATGTAGGTTCCGAAGCTGACCAGACTACCCGAATAGATATAGGTAATCCTGCACATACGGTTGTCATTGACTGGGCTACCGATTGTATCCCAGGGCACCTGCGCCATCCACTTGTAGTATTCGGGGGTTCCTACCCAGTCCTTGGGGTCGGGAACTCCAGGGTCGCTTGGCTCAGCTGGGTCAGCTGGGTCAGTTGGGTCGGTCGGTATAGAACGATCCACTGGAGTGTCAGGATCAGCAGGTTCTTTAGGCTCAACTGGGTCGGTTGGTTCAGCTGGGTCGGTTGGTTCAGCTGGGTCGGTCGGTTCAGCTGGGTCGGTCGGCTCAACCGGGTCGGTCGGCTCAACCGGGTCGGTCGGCTCAGCCGGGTCGGTTGGTTCAGCCGGGTCGGTTGGTTCAGCCGGGTCGGTTGGTTCAGCCGGGTCGGTTGGTTCAGCCGGGTCGGTTGGTTCAGCTGGGTCGGTCGGCTCAACAGGCTCAGTTGGTTCAGTTGGTTCAGCTGGGTCGGTCGGCTCAGCTGGTTCAGCCGGGTCGGTCGGCTCAGCCGGGTCGGTCGGCTCAGCCGGCATAGAACGATCTACTGGAGTATCAGGATCGGCAGGAGCAACTGGCTGGGTACGGTCTACAGGATTAACAGGCGCTACAGATTCCCCCGGTGGCTGACTATCCACGGGCAAAGTTGATCTTACCGGGGCATCGCTCTCGGGCTCAGCTACCGGAGGCTGCTGAGTATCACCGGCTCCAGCGGCACCATCTGGCTGGTTTGAGAATACTAAAGAGCTCGCAAGATCGGCTGACTCCTTAGACGCCCCATGAGCCCCCATCGTGTCATCCTGCCAGGGACCGGTCAGAGCAGAGAGAGTCTGACCTTGAGGGGTTTCCACCGATGGTCTTCTTATTACGCTAGTACCGGCTGAAGAGTCAGTGGCATTCCCAGCGCTTGCGCGACTGTGAGAGGCCTTCTGCCCCAGCTGCCCGCGCGGTGAAGCAGCAGAATCAAAAGTCTGGGTATCCACCAGCATGCTAGGCGCTGCTGCAGCAGGAGCCCTAAAAGATTCTACGGGGACGCTCGAGCCTGAGCTTTGGGGCGAATCAACAAGAGCATCAACGATGCCACCTACCTCTTCCGAAGGGCTTGAAGCTGGTGCGGTTTCAAGCTGAGAATCGGCACTAATCACCGTTGAATTAGAGGACGAGCTATTGACCAGTGCTATGCCACCGGCCACCGCACCAATAGCGGTTACAGCGGCAGCGGCCCCCACCAGAGAGGGTTTGGAAGAAGCCCAGCGTCCGGGAATCAAAGAGGCAAGCCCCGCTCCCCCACTGTGACTTGCACCAGCCAGGGCTAGGCTACCACCGGCGATGTACGGGAGAATGACCTTAGAACTGTCAGTAAGAATCGGCGTAAGCCCTGCAAGCACGGGGAAAACCCACGTACGCATAGTCTTGTTGATACCGATCAGATTCAGGTATTCAGAAGAGCAAAATGAGCATGTTGAAAGGTGAGCTCGTAGAGTTTCGCTACGCTTCTTAGTCAGCGAGCCACGGACCATAGAGCTGAGGTGAGGTGAGTACTGCGCGCACTCAGCAGTTTTGGGAGCGTGTTGATGTGCTCGCAGAAACCCCTCGCGAAGGCTTTCCCGTGCGCGAGCGGCAAGAGCGGAAACAGCATTAGCCGACAGGTTCAGAGCTGTAGCTACTTCACGGGGCTTTTTATTCTCAACCTCGGTCATCCACAGAACAGACTGCCAACGTTCCGGCAAACTGGTGAATGCAGAAATCAGTTCATCGGACTCATGCAGTTTAAGAACAGTCTCATCCAATGACCCAGCCAGCTCTAGGTCATGCTCTTCGCTCAGCACCTCTTTTTGCGCTATAAGACCGTTCTCAGCAGCCAGATGAGCGAGAGTTGTGGCAAGATATCCGCCCATGAAAGCGCGAGGGCCCTTGCCATTCTTAAGAGCCTGCAAAATTCTGACGAAGGCCTCAGATACGAGATCCTCTGACAGAGTCTGGTTTGAGGTATGCCTATAAGCAATGGCGCGCGCCATGACCACATAGCGCTCATACAAAACACCAAACGACTCAAGCTGACCCTGGCGAACTTCAGAAAGCAAAACTTCGTCGGCAGGGCCAGACTGGCCAGTTTGAGCAGAATTGTATGATCGCATAAATCTCCCCGTGTAGATACTAGCCGCGCTAAGGAAAACGACTTCCTTTCAGCTTATCGGGATTTTCTGCGTTACGGTATATTTCCACAATATGTAAAGCGCATGCAGGCCATCAGATACCGCATGCCCTCTTTAGCCCACGAACTGGATACTGTAATTCCGGTCACCAGCACACCAAGGCACCATGCGATCCTCGCGATGTTTTCCGTGTACAGAACCCGCGAACGGCCCTGTACACGGTAAATGCTTGCGTAGCATGCAGGATCGCTTCATTATCTGGTTCCAGCAGCAGCGACCCGGCACCCGGTGACAGCACAATGCTTTAGCGCTGGCTATCAAGGGTCCCTAACCTTGATAGCCAGCGATTGCACTCGCTCAATCCCCACGATTGATGAGCGCCCTTTATTCCCTTATGCCTGGCAAGGCTTCCCATAGCGCCGCCAGGTTCTTGCTATCCTCAAGCCCCAAACAGCTTGTAGGTAACAGCCGATGATTTTCACCATCACTTATTAAGAGCGGTTTCCACTTGTTTCATGACGCGAAACTTAAAAAAGTTTGAAAAAATTTTTACCGTCAACCAAAAATCTATCGCGGCGCTCCTGGCACCACAAAACTTTCTTCAATAACTTTTCTCGCCAGAACGATTCCAGAGCATATTCGCCAAGAGGCCTAGCAACAAAGCCTTTCAAGCAACACCCCCCGCCGGGAAGAGGTAGATCTGATCTACCACACAGTCAGACTCTATTGTGAAAGATTCATAATAAGGGTAGGATGGTGACATGATGTCAACAAGGAGCATGCCTGCCACCGCAGGCTGCCAGCACATGCCAGAAGCCCCGAAAGCACCAGCTAGCTCCCACAGGGAAACCTGGTCAGCTCAGCTCAGGGCCAAGGGGCGTCGCGTCACAAAGCAACGACTCGCTGTTCTGAGCGCAGTTCACGAAAACCCGCACTCGACAGCCGATGCAATTGTTACAGCAGTGCGCCAAGAGCTAGCCGGTATCACAGTCCAGTCGGTCTACGTGGTCCTAGCTGATCTAACTGACATCAAAATGCTCCGTAAATTTGAGCCTCCAGGGTCAGCAGGGCTCTACGAAACCCGTACCGGAGATAATCACCACCATGCCTACTGCATCCGCTGCGGAAAAGTGGAGGATGTAGACTGCGCGGTTGGTGAGGCCCCCTGCCTGACCCCCAGCGATTTTCACGGCATGGCCCTGCTCAGCGCAGACGTTCTCTACCGAGGCATTTGCACCGACTGCCAGAAGCCAGAAGAAAAAGATGTAGCGCTCGCTCAGCAACAGGCTGCACAAGAACTCACCGTTAGCTAGCGCTCACAGCTCCGGTCGTTTCCCTCACCTCTCACGGTGAAGAGCTCCAGAGCATAACCCCACACAGGAAAGTAGGAGAAATGAACAATCCGATTAAGCCCGGTTCATTTACCACCACCGCTCAAGGTGCACCCGTTGCATCAGACAACGATTCACTGACTGTAGGCAACGATGGTCCCATCGTCCTGCACGATGCCTACACCGTTGAAAAGCTCGCTCAGTTCAACCGCGAACGCGTACCCGAGCGTGTCGTTCACGCTAAGGGCACCGGTGCCTTCGGTGTATTCGAAACCACCGAGGATGTCTCACAGTACACCCGCGCAGCGCTCTTCCAGCCCGGTGTTTCTACCGAAATGGCTATCCGCTTCTCAACCGTTGCCGGTGAACAGGGGTCACCTGACACCTGGCGTGACCCCCGCGGCTTCGCCATCAAGTTCTACACCACCGAGGGTAACTACGACCTCGTAGGTAACAACACCCCGGTCTTCTTCATTCGTGATGCCATCAAGTTCCCCGACTTCATTCACTCACAGAAGCGTATGCCCGGCAGCGGCCTGCGTGACAACGACATGCAGTGGGACTTCTGGAGCCTGCGCACCGAATCAGCTCACCAGGTCACCTGGCTGATGGGTGACCGCGGCATCCCCGCCACCCTGCGCCACATGGATGGCTTCGGCTCACACACCTACCAGTGGATCAATGCCGAAGGCGAGCGTTTCTGGGTCAAGTACCACTTCAAGACTGACCAGGGCAACGACTTCCTCACCCAGGAAGAAGCAAACCGCATTGCAGGCGAGAACGCTGATTACCACCGTCAGGACCTACACGACGCTATCGCACGTGGCGAGTTCCCCTCATGGACCCTTTACGTCCAGGTCATGCCCTACGAAGATGCAAAGACCTACCGCTTTAACCCCTTCGACCTGACCAAGGTATGGCCGCATGCCGACTACCCCCTGATCAAGGTCGGCAAGATGACTCTGAACAAGAACCCCGAGAACTTCTTTGCCCAGGTTGAGCAGGCTGCCTTCTCACCCTCCAACTTTGTTCCCGGTATCGGTCCCTCTCCCGACAAGATGCTCCTGGGTCGTATCTTCTCCTACCCCGATGCACACCGCTACCGCGTAGGCACCAACTTCGCGGACCTTCCGGTTAACTACGCTCGGAATGCAGAAGTAAACAACTACAGCCAGGACGGCGCTATGCGCTACTCCTTCAAGACTGCAGATACCCCGGTCTACGCGCCCAACAGCCTGGGTGGCCCCCACGCTGATCCTGCACGCGCCGGTGAGGGCTCCTGGGAAGCCGATGGCGCGCTGGTTCACGCCGCTGCCACCCTGCACGCAGAAGACGACGACTTCGGCCAGGCTCGTACCCTGTACACCGATGTTATGGACGAGGCCGCTCAGGAACGTCTGGTCTCCAACATCGCGGGCCACGTTGGTGCTGTGAAGTCAGATGAAATCCGTGAACGTGCATTCAAGTACTGGGACTCTGTCCATGAAGAACTCGGTGCTCGTGTACGCCAAGCAGTAGCAGGTAAGTAGCCTGCCAGGTAGCTACCTTGCTTAGCCAGGTAGCTACCCCATAAAAAACCGCCCTGCGGTGTCCTCTTGGATACCGCAGGGCGGTTTTCATGTTTGAAAGTACCTAAGCTTTAGCGCTGAAGCCGCACTTAGGCGATGTGCTTGGGCGCGTCCTCGGTCTTGCGGTTCTTCTCGAAAGGCCACCACCAGGCGACATCCCCCAGCAGGTACATGGTTGCAGGAATAAAGGTGGTCCGAATCAAGAAAGCATCCATAGCAACGCCCAGGGCCAAGGCAAAACCGATAGGCCGCACAGCTGTCAGGTGTGAGAAGACGAAACTGGCGAAAACCGCGACCATAATGACACCGCAGGCAGTCACAACCCCGCCACCCTGCTTGTAGCCGATGGCGACAGCATCCAGAGCAGTATGGCCCTTACGGTAAGCATCACGCATGCCGGAGACAATGAAGATTTGGTAGTCCACGGAGAGACCAAACAGAATACCGATGAGCAGGATGGGCAGGAAAGCCAAAATCGGACCCGGTTGGGTTACCCCAAAGAGGTCACCCATCCAGCCCCACTGGTAGACGGCAACGACAGCGCCAAAGGAGGCCAGGGTTGAGAGCAAGAATCCGATGGTTGCCATGACAGGAACAATAATTGACCGGAAGACAAGGGCCATCAAGATCAGACAGAGCAGAATAACGACAGAGAGATAGAGTGGAATTGAAGTAGAAATCTGCTCAGAAATCTCGATGTTAGCTACAGTCTGCCCGGTTAAGCCGATACTGGTTGCCGTGGCTTTCTCCGTAGGCTCAACCTTATCGAGCATTGCGTGCACAGCATCCTGGGTGCTCTTGGCTGAGGGGCCTTCCTTGGGGAAGAATGCCAAAACTGCGGTGGCGTTGTCTTCGCTCATCCCTACGATAGCGACACTTTCGATGTCCTTGTTATTAAGCTTGCCGGCAACGTTCAAGGCAACTAGGCGCAGGTGTTCCTGGTCACCCGGAACGGAAAGGGTGACACCGGCAAGGATAGGCCCGTTAAAACCCTCACCGAACTTGTCACTAATGGTCTGGTAGGCGCGGTAGGAAGTTGAGTCGCTAGCCTGGTAGGAACCGTCGGGCAGACCAAGTCGAAGTGAACTGGTCGGGATAATGGCAAGAATCAAAATCGCAACTGATACCAGTGTCATGGTAATAGGATGGCGGGTTACAAAACCACCCCACCCCTTATAGGCAGCCTCAATTTCAGCGAATGCTTCACGGCGGTTACGTGGCTTGTGAGTTTTGTCTGAGATCCGGTGCAGGTCCTTGCGGCGCTCTTCCTGCTGCTTCTTGGTCAAAACCTTGGTGCCCAAGAGAGAAAGAACCGCAGGAACCAGAGTCAAGGACGAAGCAACAACCAGCGCAACAGAGAAAGCACCCGCAAAGCCCATGACAGCCAAGAATGGTAGACCGGTCAAAAAGAGAGCAGAGAGTGCAACAATATTGGTCATACCCGCAAAGAGGACAGAATGACCTGCCGTTGAATTAGCTATTGCAACAGCCTCCCGAACATCGACTCCGTCCATAAGTTCTTCACGGAAACGATGAAGAATCAGCAGAGCATAGTCAATGCCAATCCCTAGCCCCAGCATCAAAGCTAGAACCGGGTCGGTAGCGGTCATGCCGATAAAAGCGGTACTGGTGTAGACCAGGGCAACTGCGGTACCCGCCCCGATAAGTGCCAGAACAAGAGGCAGACCGGCTGCCACAACTGTACCGAGAGTAATCAGCAGAACAACGAATGCAACCGCTAGACCAATCGCTTCAGAGGCACCAAAAACTTTAGAAACGTCCTGGTCAAGCTCGTAGCTGTAGTTGACAGTAATGCCCTTGTCTTCAAGCGCCTTGAATGTTTCAAAAACCTTCTGACGGACTTCCGGAGTCAACGAGTTAGTGTCCTTGTTAAAGGCAACACTGACAATTGCTACGGTTCCGTCTTGGCTGACAAGGTTGGCCTCGGCCATGGCATCAAGTTCACGCTGACCGGTATCTACTTTAAGTTTGTTGGCCCTTAAGGTGATACGGGCCTGTTTCAGGCTTTCTTCCTGTGCAAGGAGGTCTGGGGCAAGCTCTTTGAGCTCTTCCTGGCTGATATCTATAGGTAGAGCGACCCGAGCTTGATCGACCTTAGCCTGGCCTTGGCTAATCTGAGCCTGAAGCTGATCTAGCTGAGCTTTTGAGTTTTCAAGGGTAGTAGTTGCCTGGGCGATAGCGTCTGCCGCCTCAAAGGGATTAACGGAACCTGCAACGTCCTCAACCTGGTGGGAAGTATCGACCGCCTGTGCGATGGCCTGCTTCTGCTCATCGGTGAAACCGCCAGCTGACTCAAGCACAACGTAACCACTAGAGACACCGTTATCTGGGAGCTTAGTCTGAAGGTCCGCACGGACAGCATCGAAGGATGCTCCGGGCATGGTATAGCTGGCTGTTGCACCCCGAGCTAGAGTCAGGGCACCAGCTCCAGCGATCACGAAGAGCACCAGCCACAGTGCAATGGCTGCGCGAGCATGGTTGGCTACGGTGTGGCCAATTTGGCGCAGTGCACCGGTCATTGGAGATACTCCTGGTGTGTATGACTAGTTTGGTTTACTGCGATTCTACTACTGAAATAAGCTCGCAAATTTGAGTCATAGGCAAGGTAGCGTGCGGAGCAAGGGCGTTAATGCGCACAGCTGTACTAGCACCACCAGCCAATAATTTGAGCATGTCAAGGGCCGGGGCGCTTCGCACCTGCAAGGAGGGATCAAGCGCAGCAATCTCTGCAACAGTGGTAAAAACCAGTGCAACAGACTGGTCCTCTGAATCCTCATTTTTGAGGATGACTGGGCGACATGCTGGATCATCGGCACGGACACCCATCAGGAGCGTGGAAGCCGGAGCAACCAGGGCAAGGAGCAGGTCGTGCATGTTCCCCTCCATAAGCGCCCGCTGTACTGGCATATTGTGGGGCGAACCGACGACCCACTGAATCTGAGATTTTTCTATGAAACACTCGTGTCTACTACCGGGGTCAAGTACCAGGACGTCAATTGAGGCATCGTGGGCTACCTGTAAAAACACTTTCATAGCGTGCTCGGTAGTCAAACGCGGTATATCTAGACCGAGGACATCCACGGAATATTCGCAGGCCCGTTCCTCCGAGGAATAAGCTGTGAGCGCACGCATGCCATTCGACAGGCGGAGAACCTGATAGCTGGTCTGGAGCTGGCCTTCGGAGTTATCGACGCTCTGGGAGATATCCATGACCAGGTTACCGCCCTGGGCAGAACGCACAACATTGGCAAGGGCCTGGTCACTCCGGTCCTGGGAAAAGGCCTCAAGGGCCTCCACCAGGTAGGTGTTGGCGGTCTTTGCAGGCTGCGCCTTGGCCGTATCATCCGTAAAACCAGGAGCGCGACGACCTGCCAGGCGTGTGGCGGCCCAGTCCGGGATATGCTCATCCGCACGTGGGAAGGTTTCAAAATGAGTGCGGATATCGCGACCGGTCAGGCCCCCCTCGCCCTTCCAGTCAACAGGCTCCTGAAGGCGGTCATAGGACGCACCAATCTGGTATTTTGGCTCGGGCCAGTCGCTTGCGGTGATGACCACAGAAGCAGTGAACCAGGTTCCCTCATCCTCTGCATAGCAAGCATGCTGTAGCTGTTCAATAGCCTTAAGGATTGGGCTATCAGATTTAAGCGGGCCCACGCTTCCCAGGTAATCGTCTTCATCGCGAGATTCAGTGATTCTCACAAAGACGGTCTCTGAGAGTGGCTTAATATCTAGGACCAGCTCATTCCAACCGGGCTCTACGGACACTACCCCCAGCATCCAGCTCCCAATTGAGTTAAGAGCATCTTGAACCATGGTGGGGCGTTCAATCTCTGCGTATCTGGGACTATAGTGCGACATGAAATTCCTGAATTGTTTGGGACGAATACCTCCACACCCGTTGGTGCCATATGGGAAGAGGCTTACCAATACCTATCAATACCTATCAATACCTATTAAAGCAAGAATTCTTGCGCTTGATATGCGTGTTCCTTGTGTTTGGTCAAGTTATTTGCGACTACCCTGTCTAAAAAACATGTGGCAACCGTAATATTTATTTTTAGCCACACGCCCCCTGAATTTGTGTCTTTCTTGCTCACGGAAGAGGGAAGGAACCAAGTGGGTAGAACCTGGTAAAAGATAGAAAATACAGGTCCCCACGGGTATAAAAGGTGCGTGAGCACCCCAAGAGTTGCTAGCCTTAACCCATGACTAAAACACTGCAGGATCTGATTGATGATTCGATCTTCATCTCCACCGAGTACCAGGCCCGTCTCGCTGAGATCAGCGGCGACGCAGAATGGACGGTGGATTTCTCTGCGCCGTCATTCACCCTCCAGTCTGATGCTTCCGTACGTCTCACCCCTTACCTGTTGGGCACTGAGTCTGAGAACCGCGGTTCCTGGATTTGGTCCTGGCAAGAACTCGGTCACTTCCCTGACCGCGTTGTTTCGGCAGCAATCCAGGCGCGTGAAGGCGGGGCACAGCACACCATTACGGAACTCACCACCGACGAGCTCCCCCTGGACTCCGGCCTAGCGCGCAAGCTCACCCTCGCAACCAAGGCACTGACCGGCATCTATGCCCACTACCCCATCACAGCTGGGGCAGGTGTCCGTGCATGGGTCCTTCTCGAAGGCTCTCAGCTTGACCTGGATGCCCCCACCGTTAACCGCATGGGTCAGGTCATGGCTCAGGCCCTGCAGACCGGCACCGCTGTTAACCACTTGCGCGCTGTTGACTCCTATGCCAAGCTCCGCGGCGCACATATCGCCTGGGACACCGAAGCAACCGCTGTCATCACTGCGGCAGACGGTGCGCTACGTCTTTGGTTCGATAAGGGCAAGATTTCGGGCATTGAGGCAGCCGAGCCCCAGGTCGGGGCCGATGAGCTAGCCCGTCTTGCCAGTCAAGCTCGTGATCTGCGTGAACAGCTCGAAGCAGAACGCCAGGGTATTGAAACCCTCGCCGCGCGTGAGGCCGCAGCTCAAATGGCCCAACGAGAAGAAGCCGCCCGTCTAGCCGCTGAAGAAGCAGCACAAGCAGAAGCGCAAGCTGAAGCGCAGGCAGGTTCCGAGCAGGAAGAGGCTACCGCAGCCGAGCCTCAGACCTTTACGGAAGCTCCTACCCAGGAACCCGTGGCAGAACAGAGTGCCCTCGAAGATGAAGTCGAAGGTACTATCACCACAGACCGTGTCTACCCCAATGCGGACCAGCCCTATGACCAGGACCCTGCCGAAGATGTACGCCCGGGCCGTGTTACCACCAGCACTATTGCTGAAGAGAACATTGTGCAGGACCAGCCTGCCGCCCCTGTGCAGAGCGCCGAAGAGCCTGACGAAGCCCAGCAGGCCCCCACGGGTTACGAGTCAGCTGAAGACACCCGTGATGCACGGGAGATTCGTTTGGCAGGTCAAGCACCTGACCTTGAGGCCGAACGCGCTGAGGCCTCTAAGAAGCCCCAGCCCAAGGAAGATAAGAAGGGCTTCTTTAGCCGCTTCTTCGGTCTGTAAGACCAAGATACCCCTGCTCTAGGGGTTGTCTCTGGCGGTGGCTCCCCCTATAGGTGGGGGCCACCGCCTTTTCTATGGTGAGCATTCGCCCAAGGAGCTAGAACTCCCCCGCCCATAGAAAGCACTGACCTATACTTGCAGGGACCTACTGAATCAGCACAGAAAGAAAAACAGGTGCCTACTAACCAGAGAAACTCGGGTATTCTTGCAGCTTTCCTCTGCTATCTTATCTGGGGCCTCTTCCCCCTCTATTTCCTGCTAACGGTACCGGCTAGCCCCCTCGAAATTGTGGCTGAGCGGGTGCTCTTCACCCTGCTTTTCTGTGCTTTCCTGATACCGGCAACCCGTCAGGTTCAATCACTCATGGCAGTACTTAAGCGCCCCAGAAAGCTCCTTGTGCTCGGGGCCGCAGGCCTACTCATTTTCTGTAATTGGCTGCTCTACGTTATCGCCACAACAAGCCACAATGTGATGGAAGCGTCACTGGGCTACTACATCAACCCCATTGTTTCGGTAGCGCTCGGCGTTCTCTTCCTGGGTGAAAAACTCCGCCCACTCCAGTGGGCCGGTATCGCGGTAGCTGCCTTAGCAGTGCTTGTCATGTGTTTCTTCTACGGCTCAATCCCTTGGTTGGGCCTGGGCCTGGCTTTCAGCTTTGGCCTCTACGGTCTGCTCAAAAAGTACGCTGGAGCTGTCCCCGCCGTCGTGTCGCTGAGCGTAGAGACCCTGGTTCTTGCGCCCATGGCAGCTGTCCTACTTGCTCACTTTGCCCGCCGAGGTGACCTTACTCTGTTTGCTGAGGGTCAGGCTCACTTTTGGATTCTGGCTGCCTCGGGTCTAGTCACAGCGGTGCCGCTCCTGCTCTTTGCGAGCGCGGCCTCGCGGGTGCCGCTGTCCCTGATCGGCATGATTCAGTACCTCACCCCGACCATGCAGTTCCTGCTGGCTCTCTTTGTTACCCATGAGACCCTCACCGCTGGCAGGTGGGTAGGCTTTGGCCTGATTTGGGTAGCCGCAGTTTTCTTTATAGCCGACTCGTGGAGAGCCCAGAAACCACGGTTAAGGACCTAGCGTCTACGATTGCTGGGTGGGGTTCAGCACACGTGAGAGGAAGAGCTGGGTGCGCTCCTGTTGGGGGTTGCCGATGACCTGTTCAGCGGGGCCTTCCTCTACCACAACACCGCCGTCCATGAAGACCACGCGGTCAGCCACATCACGGGCAAAAGCCATCTCATGGGTTACGACCACCATGGTCATGCCCTCGGTAGCCAGCTGGCGCATGATACCCAGAACATCACCTACCGTCTCGGGGTCCAAAGCACTGGTGGGCTCATCAAAGAGCATGAGCTGGGGGTTCATAGAGAGGGCACGAGCGATAGCTACGCGCTGTTGCTGACCGCCAGAAAGCTGATCAGGGTGCCGCTGAGCCTTATCGGCCAGCCCCACCTTCTGCAGGTTAGCCATGGCAATTTTCTGGGCCTCGGCCTGGGAACGTTTGAGCACCTTAATCTGCGCTACCGTACAGTTTTGGAGTACGGTCAGGTGCGGGAAGAGGTTGAACTGCTGGAAGACCATGCCCACAGAGCGGCGCATAGCATCGACATCAACGTCGGGGTGGGTCACCGCATGCCCTGCCACCTCAATAGTTCCGCTGTTAGGTGTCTCCAGCAGGTTGACGCACCGCAGAAGAGTTGATTTGCCCGAGCCGGAGGGGCCAATCAGGCAGACAACTTGGCCGGGAGCTACGGACATATTGATGCCTTTGAGGACTTCCACCTCACCGTAGGATTTATGCAGGTCGGTAATGCTAACTGAGGCAGGTACAGGATTTTCGGTCATGGCTGTATTCCTTGAAACGGTAGTGGCGGTTACGTGCGGGAGCGGGCCTGGGCACGCTTCTCGAAGTGGCGGGCAAGGAAACCGAGCGGGACAGTGATAATCAGGTAGCAGACACCGGCAAGAACCAGCGGGGTCAGCCCGGCACCGGAGCCGGAAATTCCTTCGCGACCAAATTTGGTGAGCTCATACTGGGCAACAGACATACCGAGTAGGTAGACCAGCGATGAGTCCTTGGTCAGCAAGATAATCTCGTTGGTCAGCGGGGGCAGAACGATCCGGAAAGCCTGGGGAATAATAACGGTCACCATGGCGCGGGTATGGCTCATACCCAGTGATCGTGCGGCCTCATACTGGCCCTTGGGCACAGCCTCAAGACCGGCCCGCAGAACTTCACCGATGTAGGCCGCAGCTACCATACCCAGGGCAAGCATCACGGTCACATAGTTGTTCAGGCGTAGCCCAAAGGCCAGCGGAATACCGTAGCCAAAGGCGATAAAGACAAGAAGCGCGGGCAGGCCGCGGAAAAGCTCAATGTAAAGCGAAGAAATCCACCGGTAGGGTGCGATAGAAGAAATCTTCATGAGGGCAAGCAGAATACCGCCTGACAGACCCACCACAAAACCCAAAGCCGTGTAAATCAAGGTGTTCTTCAGGGCAACAGTGATGATGTTGGGGAACTGCTTGGCGATGATTTCAGGGTTAAAGACCTTCTCACGCAGGGTTGCCCAGTCGGCAACAAGAACAATGATCAGGGCGATCACTGCCAGAAGAGCATACTGGGAGTAGCGGGCATAGGTCTGTTTCTGCCGGGTAGACAGTGCCATGGTTCTCATCCTCGGTTACGTGCTGGGGGCAGGCTCCTCTGAGCCCACCCCCGGTTTCTTAGAAGGTAGCTACCGCAAAAGCGGCTACTTACTGGGAAAGACCCAGGTACTTTTCCCGCAAGTCAGCTAGGCGGCCGTCGTCTTGCATCTTCTTCAGAGTCGCATTGGCAGAGTCCAGCAGTGCAGTGTTTTCGGTGGAGACAGCGGCAGCAATCTTTTCGTTGGTCTCAATCTCCTGAGCTACTTTGAGGCTGCTATCTGCGGTCAGCATTTCAGACAGAACAGTAATGTTACCGACCACGGCATCGACCTGGCCGGTCTGCAGGGCCTGAAGGAGCAGACCGTTGTCCTCATACTGGACGGTGTCAGCGCCGGCGTCCTTGGCGTACTTTTCACCGCTAGTGGCCTGCTGGACGCCGACCTTACGGCCTGACAGGTCAGCTTCACCGGTGATAGAAGAATCGGCGGGCACCAGGATTGCTAGATTGTCATCGACGTACGAGGAGGTGAAGTTCATGACGGTTTTGCGCTCATCGGTCACAGTGATACCGGAAAGCGCGATATCGCACTGACCGGAGGAGAGCGCAACACCTGACTGGATCCCCTCGAAGCTGGTGGTGTACATTTCGGCTTCTACAGCCAGGTCTGAGGCGATAGCGGCGGCAATGTCAGCGTCAAGACCAACAATTTTGCCGTTTTCTTCGTACTCGAAGGGGGCGTAGGGAGGGTTAGTGCAGACGGTGAGTTTACCCTCAGAGATCAGGGATACCCCGGACTCAGTTGTGGCGGAAGTACCTGATGAGCCACAGGCGGTTAGGAGCAGGGCAGTAGCGGCAAGTGCCAAGGGCGCCTTCTTCATGGTTGGTTACCTCATTCATACGGTGTGTAAGTGCGTTAGCGTTGAAGTTCATTCTGCCCCCGAATGATTAAAAATGCAAACATCTGCATGATTATTCATAATGGTGTTTCATCGCTCACCAATATGAGCTTTTGCCCCTAAACGTGACAAAATAGCTAGGGTGAACCGAGCAGACCTTAACAAAAAGACCACCGATATCGCCTCCATGTTCGACCAGGTGGCTGAACGCTACGACCTCATGAACGGCATTATGTCACTGGGGCAGCACCTCTACTGGCGTAAGCAGACCGTGGCCGCTGTCCATGCCCGCCCCGGCCAGAAAGTCCTCGACGTAGCCGCAGGTACCGGCACCTCATCTGAGCCTTTTGCCGATGCCGGCGTAACCGTCATTGCCGCCGACCTTTCCGAAGGCATGCTCGCCGTAGGCAGGCGCCGCCGCCCCGACATCGAATTCGTGCAGGCTGATGTCACGGCCCTCCCCTTTACTGATAACGAGTTTGACGCCGTCACCATGTCTTACGGTCTACGCAACGTCGCCGACTACCCCAAGGCACTGCGGGAACTCTACCGAGTCACCAAACCCGGCGGTCGAATCGTCATCAACGAATTCTCCACCCCCACCTTCGGCCCCTTCCGCACCCTTTACCGGAACTACATCATGAAACTGATTCCGCCCATCGCGCGCAAGGTATCCTCCAACCCCGAAAGCTACGAATACCTAGCAGAGTCAATTCTGGCCTGGCCCAACCAGGACGAACTGGCCCGCCACTTTGCCGAAGCCGGTTGGCAGGATGTTCGCTACCGCAACCTCACCGGCGGTATCGTCGCTCTACACCGTGCATACAAGCCCCAAGCCTAGACCAGGTAGACTAATAGCAGCCCGAGCACGGCCCCCGGCCGATAGTGTACGACCCAAGAAGTGTGAAAAATCATCGTGACTGACTCCACCAGCTCCCCCGTGAGCGCAGAAGCATTCATGCCAGAGGCTGATTTCAGTCTGCCTAAAGGCTTTGAACTCATCGCGCAGGACGCTGAACTGGGCCCCAAAATCCTTGAGGCTCTCACCGAAATTGAGCAGCGGCTTGAACGCTCGGTAAATCAGACAAACCACCTGGCAGATGTTGCTTCCCGCCACCTACTCTCCGCCGGCGGCAAGCGGATTCGCCCCCTCCTGACCCTTCTGGCAGCAGAAGCTGGTGGCGGCATCAACGACCGGGTACTGGATGCGGCCGTGGTTGTTGAACTAACGCACCTGGCTACCCTCTACCACGACGATGTCATGGACGATGCCCCCAAACGCCGCGGGGTAGACACCGCCCAGAATATCTGGGGTAACTCGGTAGCTATTCTGACCGGTGACCTCATTTTCTCCCGCGCTTCGCTCATAGTTTCCGAACTGGGCGGGCGCGCCCTAGCTGTTCAGGCTCAGACCTTTGAGCGCCTCGTGCTCGGCCAGCTCTTTGAAACCACCGGCCCCGAGAAACATGAGGATATCCTCAACCACTACATCAAGGTCATTGAGGGCAAGACCGGCTCCCTGATTGCCGCCGCAGGTTCCTACGGCACCATCCTTTCAGACTCCCCCGAGTCCCTTATCCAGATGCTGGCCCGCTACGGTGAACTGGTAGGCGTAGCCTTCCAGCTTGCCGACGATGTCATCGACGTAACCAGCTCGGGTAAGTCATCGGGCAAAACCCCGGGCACCGATTTGCGTGAAGGTGTACCAACCCTACCCACCATTCTGCTTGAACGGGCAGCATTAGCAGGTGACCAAGAAGCCCAGCGTATCCAGCAATTAATTGAGGGGGACCTTACCAGCGACGAGGCTCTAGCCCAGGCCGTAGCCGCGCTCTCAGCCCACCCGGTCACCCAAGAAGCCTGGGATATTGCCTACCGGTGGGCCGATGATGCAATCGCCGCTATCGAGCCGCTACCCGATACGGTTATTAAGGAAGCACTCAAGTCCTTTGCTCACGCCGTTGTGCACCGAGACTCCTAGAAGCTATACCGCGTCACGGCAAAATTTTATAAGCCCGGCTAAGATACATGGCCGGGCTTAATTTATAGCCCGAAAACTTCCACTATCTGAGATTTTTTCGCGCACTTGTCCGCTCTTCGAAGATACTACAAGAAAGATTAACAGGATTCTGCCAGGAGCCCACCCCGCTCCGAGGCCACCGCGTCACCTCTTAGCGGATTCCTCATGAACCAGCCACCACCCCCGGCACCAGTGTTCACACCACCGGTTGCGCCTCTAGCAGGTGCAGTTTTAGTTTCTATCCATGAGCGAGGGACACTCACATGAGTACGACCAAGACCTCAGCGCCTCAAAAACGAGAAGGCTTCTCCAGCCGTAAGGTCTTTATCTTTGCCGCCATCGGTTCCGCCGTTGGCCTCGGTAACATCTGGCGCTTCCCCTACGTTGCCTACGATAACGGCGGCGGTGCCTTCATGATCCCCTACCTGGTTGCTCTGCTGACCGCAGGCCTACCCTTCCTCTTCTTCGACTACGTCATCGGCCACCGGGCACGTGCCTCCTCCCCCCTGGCTTTCCGCCGTCTGAACCGCAAGACTGAGTTCATCGGCTGGTGGCACATGGGCATCAACTTCATTATCGCTATCTACTACGCGGCGATTCTGGCATGGGCGGCCCGCTACCTGTTCTACTCCTTTGATCACGCCTGGGGTGATGACCCCCAGACCTTCCTCTTCTCTGAGGTCCTCCAGGTAGCTGACCCCGCCGGCCTCACCTTTGACTTCGTACCCGGGATCTTGATTCCCATTGTGGTGATTTGGGTCCTGCTCGCAGTCATTATGTCCTTGGGCGTGCAGAAAGGTGTCGGTCTGGCTAACCTCTTCTTTATCCCCGTCCTGATTATTATGTTTATCGTGCTAGTGGGCTACTCACTGACCCTCAATGGCGCTATGACCGGCCTGGACGCTCTCTTCACACCGGATTGGGGTGCCCTCACCAAGCCCGAAGTATGGGTTGCAGCTTACGGCCAGATCTTCTTCTCGCTCTCCATCGGCTTTGGCATCATGATTACCTACGCCTCCTACCTCAAGAACAAGACCGACCTGACCGGTACCGGTGCTGTCGTTGGTTTTGCTAACTCGTCTTTCGAACTCCTGGCAGGCATTGGCGTTTTCGCAGCCCTTGGTTTTATGGCAACCGCAGCTGGAACCTCAGTCTCTGAGGTGGCGACCTCCGGTATCGGCCTGGCTTTTATCGCCTTCCCTACCATCATCTCTCAGGCCCCCGGTGGTACCTTCATTGGTGTGCTCTTCTTCGGCTCCCTGCTCTTTGCAGGCTTTACCTCCATGATTTCAATTATCGAGGTTATTGTTGCGGGCGTTGAAGATAAGTTCAATCTGGGCCGTGTCCGCTCCACCCTGTTTGTGATTGCACCTATCGCTCTTATTTCAACGGTGCTGATGGCAACCACCTCGGGCCTCTACGTTCTGGATATTCTCGATAACTTTGTCAATCAGTTCGGTATTCTGGCAGCAGGCCTGGTCTCCATCATTGTAGTGGCCTACCTGCTCCGCGGCCTGCCCATTCTGCGCAATCACCTCAATGAGCGTTCCTCCTGGAAGATGGGTCGCCTGTGGATGCTACTGCTGGCAGTTATCACACCCATCATCTTGGGCTACTCACTGATCAACACCTTTATGGGTCTGATGAAGGAACCCTACGGTGGCTACCCTGACCAGATGCTCAACATCTTCGGCTGGGGCATGGTCATTGCTCTTCTTGTAGCAGCTGTCATCCTGTCGATGTTGCCTTGGTCAAAGACCTCGCGTGCGGCGCTCACTCCCCCTGCTCCCCCGATCTCCGGTGGCAAGGTTGTGCATGACCACGTTGATGCTACCGTCAAGAACGTAACCGCCCAGGGAGGTAAATAATTATGAGCTCATCAGCAATCATCATGCTCATTGTTGCTATCGCACTCATCTGGGGCGGGCTAGCTACCGCTCTGGTTCACCTGTCACGCCACCCCGATCAGTCGGGCACCGATGATGAACAGGCTGATACTTTAGCCCCCTGGGCCCACGAAGCCTAAGCTCCTGCTCACCCAGCGGTAGAAACAAATGCCGGGGTCCACACCAGTCAGTGTGGACCCCGGCTTTTCTCTGCTGTCTGAGCGGCTAGGGGGTAACGACCCGTAGACTAAACCCGTTATCTCCCCAGGCTCCGGCTAGCGCCTGCAGATTTGCGGTGTGTGGAGTCGTAAAAAACCGCTGAACGGTTGCAGTGTAGCGGGAATCTGCGGCAAGGGTCCCATGTTCCAGGGTAGAGAAAATACCGCCGCCCCGGTCATCGTAGACCAGCACCTCAACATCGGGCTTACGTTCCAAGGGGCCAATGTTAAGCGAGCCGACATCGTGCAGGAAGGTCAGGTCGCCCAAGAGCACACGCACCTTCCGCCCCAGCCCCAAAGAAATACCAGCAGCAACTGCCAGAGTGCCATCAATACCCGCTAACCCGCGTTGAGCAAAAACGAGTGGGCTCGAAGCCGCAGAGGGAGCAATCAGGTCTAGGTCTCGAATCAGATTAGAGGAACCTAAGACCAGAACGGCATCATCAGAAAGGCATTTCTCCCAGGTATCAAGGGCCGTAGAAAGAGCAGCTGTGCGGTCAGCCGAGTCGCTTAAATCCCCTCTATAGGTGCCTGCCCGGTAAGCTGCTACCCGCTGGTGGAGTTCTTCTTCCTGTATTTTGCCCTTTTCTAACCAGCCCTCTAACCAGCCAGCGGGAGCTTGCCCAGCAAATTCTGCCAAACCCTGGAGGGTAGGTACCAGGTGCAGATCAAGGGCTCCAGGCTCATGCCAGGGTGCAGGAACCGGGGCATAAAGTGCTCTTTCAAGACCTGAATTGGCCATCAGGGCGGCAACAGGACGTGAGAGTGTGGGATGCCCAAAGATGACAGCCCGCTCGATGGAACCTGCCAGCTCTCCAGCTAGTAGCTGGCGGTAGGCGGGTACAGCAACCGGCGAGAACCTAGCCTGGGAGGACGGTTCGGCTAGAAGCGGTAGTCCCAATTTTTGAGCAAAAATTTGAGCCAGAGGCCCCGCCCCGTCCCCGGCGATCACAACGGTAGGGTAACTATATTCAGGCAGTTGGGCTGAACGGGGCCAGCTCAGGGCAGAAAGGTCTGGGTTTTCGGGGAGCAGCCGCACTCCCTGCTGTGCAAGCGGCCCGAGACTGTGCGCCCAACGCCGTAGCATCTCTTGCTCGGTAGGGCCTGGGGTGAGCGGAGTATCAAAGGCCAGGTTAATCTGCACCGGCCCACGGGGTTGGTCTGCTGGGAGATTCCAGTTACTTTCGCTCCGCCCGGTCAAGGCCGCTAGCGCCCGATTAAGGTCGTCGCTTTGGGGATCAGCAGGGTCAGCCGAATAGTTTTCCAGGGTGAGACTGGCACGCGTATGGGCCGGCGCCAGCCCAGCTTGTCGGGTAGTTTGGTTGGCCCCTGTGCCCTGGAGGTGGGCGGGTCGATCCGCCGACAGTAGAGCAAGGGGGAGGCCCGAATGGTAGGCCTCCATGAGGGCGGGTAGGCACTCCCCTACCGCAGTACCACTGGTGGTTATTAGTCCCACAGGTTGACCGGTGGCCTTCGCTAAGCCCAGGGCCGTAAAGGCCGCTGAGCGTTCATCGATTCGCACATGGGCTTCAAGAACTCCGGCATCGGCTAGCGCCCCCACAGCATAGGCTAAAGGCGCAGAACGAGAACCTGGGCAGATAAGAACATGCCGCATACCTGAACGGATCAGGGTATCGAGCACGCTGATTGCGGTGATAAATGAGGGCGCTGGGGCGGAAGTCACCCCACCATCTTACTCACTTGTGCCAATACTTAGCTTGGGCTCTCTCTTTCCAAAAGTCGGTAGCAGGCAAAAATACGTTCATGCCACCAGCGCTGGCGATCCGGTGGTGCTAGAAGCTGATCGAGCAGACCGGCATCGGGTTCTACAGTAGGTAAGGGAAGATTACCGTTCACTGCCACGAGGGGGAAAGCAGAAACGTCCTGCTTGAACAGCGACACCGTCCCCAAACCGCAGCCAAAAGGTAGCTCCGGCAGGGCCGCCGCCAGAGCCGCCCCAGTACGAATGCCTACCGAACTTTCCAGGGCCGAAGAGACAACAACGGGTAGGCCTGCCCGGCGCACGATCTCCAGCGAACGGCGAACCCCACCCAGAGGAGCGGCCTTAATGACCAGCAGGTCTGCAGCTCCTAGTCGCGCTACAGTGAGCGGATCATCGGCTTTGCGGACCGCCTCATCGGCGGCAATCCGCACGCCATTTCCACGCCGTCGCAGTTCTTCTCTCACCCTGGCCAGACTCTCGATGCCGGGCGTTGGCTGCTCCGCGTACAGCAGGTCATAATCCTCCAGTTCCATGAGAGCGTGAACTGCCTGCGCCTCGGTCCACCCACCGTTTGCATCCACTTTTAGGCGCGCCTGAGGCAGAACCCGGCCAACCGCTTTCACCCGGTTAAGGTCTTGGGCTAGAGATTCTTCAAAGGCTAGGCCGGCTTCGGCCACCTTAATTTTGACCTCACGAACCTCCCCGCAATAGCGGGCCAGCACACTTTCAACAGCCTGAGCATCAACAGCAGGAACCGTAGCGTTGAGAGGGATACTATTTCGGCGGGCATCGGGGTAGGGCAACCAGGCAGCCTCAAGTGCAGAGGCAAGCCAGGCGGCAGCCTCAGCAGGCTCGTATTCCGTGAAGGGAGCGAACTCCCCCCAGCCCGCCGGCCCCTGAATCAGAGCGGTCTCACGGACCTCAAGCCCCCGGAACCTCACCTTCATAGGAAGGGCAAGGACCCTGGTGTTGGCTAAAATCTCATTGATCGGGGGCAGGGTCAAGGAGGTAAGCGGTAGCGATGCTGTCATAGGCTCTAATCTACTCCGAGCATTGGCTCCATGCTCCAACCCAGGACTGCTAAAATTTTGAGGGTTAGATTGCCACCCAAACCTTAGGCTTTCTCCCAGGAAAGTCCCATCTGAGTTTGGCAGAATGATATAGCGAGCTCAAGCTCGAGCACTCAATGAATTTATTTATTTGGACTCGTTTCAGTGTATTTTGCTTGATAGGCTCGTGAAGGTACCTAACAGGCGGCAGAAAGGTAGTTGGGGTTTACTGTGAGTTTTAAAGAGCGAGACACCCGGGCTATCTCAGGCGTCCCCGACGATGCTACCGAGGTGCTGGCTACTCCCACCGTAACCACCCGTGTGGTGCCCCAGCCAGAGGGCCAAGACCCCACCATGCTTCTTTCCGCCCCCACCCCCCATAAGGGCCCTACCGCCGTAGAGGATGCAGACGCGACAGTCGTGCTACCGGTATCCGCCCAGCAAACAGCGCCCCAGAGCTCCCAAGATAGTGCACCTACCGCCCCTCTCGGAACCTTTGATCCCGATCCCGATGCGACCCTTGTTCTTCCCTCAAGCCGCCCAGCAGCCCCCACCATGGCTGACCCTACCGTGCCACTCAAACGCGATGAGCTCAAAACCAAACTGCAAGAAAGCGGTTTACAGGGAATAAACGCCGCCAAAACTGGTTTAGCCACTGCAAAAGCAAAAGCAATGCAGACAGCTGAGCGGGTCAGGCAGGAACGCGCAGCTCGCGCAGCAAGTAACGCCCAAGAACGCCCGGTAGCCCAGCAAACTCCGACGGCGCAGCAAGCCCCCTTGACTGCCCAGCGCCAGCCCCGGCCCATCTATGCCCCGGCTCACACTGCGCCCGCCCGCTCCTACCAGCAGGCCCAGCCGCTACCGCCCCACATGCTGGGGGTACCCGGCCAGCCGGCCGAAGCACATGCAGGCGAGAACTCACCCTCCGGCCGACTCCAGATGCTCACCCCGTCACATATCAGGCAGACCAGGCCCTCCCTCTGGACCCTCATCCAGCACTTCTTTGCCGCCGGAACCCTCTTCTTCCTCATGGTTGCCGCTTTCTTCTTCTTCGTCGGGACATCCATTGGCCAAGAACTCGATGAAGTCTCCTTCCAGGAGTTTTCCTACCAGTTCATGACCTACACCGACCAGACATCCAGCCTGCTCGACTCCATCCCGGCCGCAGCGGGAATTATTGCGGCCGTTGGCATCCTCTTTGTACTGGTCTGGAAGCACCGTTTCCTCCCGGCGCTCGTAGGCCTGGGCATGGCCTTGGGCGCTAACCTCTCAAGCCAAGTGCTCAAAAATTACATCATCGTCAAACCTGACCTGGGCATCCAGGAAGCCCTCATTAACTCTGCCCCGTCAGGTCACACAACCTTTGCGGCAGCCTCCGGTCTAGCGCTCTTCCTGGCCTCGCCTAAACGGTTCCGGCCCACTGTTGCCCTCCTGAGCATGTGCTTCACCGTAGCAGCAGGTTATTCAACCGTCATCAACGGCTGGCACCGCCCCGGTGATGTCATAACAGCTATCACCCTGACCGGGCTCTGGGGAGTCCTCGGCCTTGTGATACTGCGGTTCATGCGCTCCGAAGAACTCGATATGAGCAACACCCAGCGTTCAGGTCTCATCCTGGTCCCGCTGCTCTCCATTTCAGGGTTCTTTGTTGGTTTTTGCGCCGCCGCCCTCTATTGGGTCACCTACACCAACCCGATTCCCGGTTCAGCCTTTATGGCAGCGCTCTGCCTCATCGCTTCGGTGGCAGCCTTTACCACCTGCATCCAGGTTGCCCTGCTCCGCCCACAGAATAAGCAACGTAGCGCCTACAAGCGGGTATGGGCCTACTAAAAATTTCTATACCTGAATAAGACGGATGGCCGCCCTTTGGGCGGCCATCCGTCTATCAAGCTATTTCTGTGCAGGTTCTGCCGGCCTCTGAGGCTAAAAGCCTAACCCCGGCCCAGAGTAATAGGTCCGGTCAGACCACTAGCGACATTCTCCTGGAAGGTAGCCTCAGAAAGACCCTGACCCTGAGCCTCAAAAGCCTCAAGTTTGAGCAGACGATCCAGCAAAATACGGGTGGAGCCCCCCGAGTACGGTAGCTGGTACATAGAAGCTGTAGTAGCACCCTTAACCTTTTTCAGGGCAGAGTCAGCGATGCTTTGGATAGCATCTTCCATAGTGCTAGCCATACGCTCAATAAAGGAACTCTCCACGGGATTACCATGACCCGGAACAAAAATCCGGTAACGGTCCAAACCAGCAAGGGTTCTCAGCGTGCGCACCCAGTGTTGAGGGTAAGAATCGTCAAAGGCAGGATCAGAGCCCTGCTCTACCAGATCACCGGTGAAGAGGACATCGTCCACACCCACCAGCACGTCACCGTCGGTATGGGCAAGACCCAGATACATAAGAGTTACCGCGCGCTCACCGAGCTCAACACGGGTAAAAGCCGGGCGGTTACCGTCACCGGGGAGCAAACGGTTGGGAGTCACAAGTTCGGTGTTGGGGCCCTGATCGTGCGCCATCTCCGGCTCCAGGACCTCAACATAAAGACGCTGGCGGTCACCATAGGCCTCAATAGCGCGGGCCGCTCGAGGGTGAGCCCAGAAATCGTCCACACCGTCGGCTTTAAACACAGCATTGCCCATAAAACGGTCGAAGTGGGCATGGGTGTTAACGACTACCAGAGGGAGGTCAGTCACCCGGCGCACCGCTCGCAGAATCTCCGCGCCCTGACGTGGGCCTGCACCGGTTTCAACCACGAGTGCTTTCTCGGTTCCCACAATGAGCCCCGAGTTCAGCCGGTAGTTGTCCGTTGAGATCTGATAGATACCATCGGCAATTTCAATAGTTCTAGCCATACTCTCTAAGGTACTTGAATTCTGAAGGTCGCTCCCCCTTTATTAGCTTCTGAGGGGCTTATTTCTTGACACACTCCCCTACGTGAAACTACCTAGCCATGTCAGCGCAATCTTTTGTCACATATTCACCACAGTGATTTATGCCCGATTCTGAGACATGAGACCCTAAGAAGCCCCTATTTCCCCCTAGAAGCGCAGGATGGCCCTGTCCCAGCTACACTGGTTGCATGCCTCAAACACACCCCGACACCCTCCCTCCCTGCGGTCGCTATGCGCCCTCACCATCGGGTGACCTGCACCTGGGGAACCTCCGCACGGCCCTCCTGGCCTGGTTATTCGCTCGCTCAGCCGGGGGCAGGTTTGTCATGCGCGTTGAAAACCTCGACCGGGTTAAGGCAGGGGCTGCTGAAGGCCAGCTTGCCGACCTCACTGCCCTAGGCATTGACTGGGACGGTAAGACCCTCTACCAGAGCACACGACTACCGGCCTACCGGGCCGCTGTGGAGAAGCTACTAGCGGAAGGTCTGGTCTATGAGTGTTTCTGCACCCGCCGCGAAATCCAAGAGGCTTCCTCAGCTCCTCACGGTGCACCGGGCGCTTACCCCGGCACCTGCCGCAAGCTGACTGAAAGCGAACGCGCCGCCCGTCGCGCCCAACGACCGGCCGCCCTTCGTCTGCGAGCGCACACTGATTCTTTCACCGTCACCGATTACTTCGCGGGGAGTTATACCGACGCTGTAGACGATTTCGTGCTGGTGCGTAATGACGGCACCTACGCTTATAACCTGGTCTGCGTTGTCGATGACGACTATCAGGGTGTGACCCAGGTGGTGCGAGGCGATGATCTGCTCTCCAGTGCGCCCCGACAGGCCTACCTGGCAACCCTGCTAGGCCTTGGGGTGCCCACCTACGCGCATGTGCCACTAGCCCTAAACACCCAAGGCAAGAGGCTAGCTAAGCGGGATGGCGCTGTCACCCTTGCCCAGTTACAGGCAGCTGGGGTAAGCCAGGCTGAGATTCTACGGATGATTTCGGGCTCTATCCCGCTCCCCCCGATCACTGCTTCAGGCGGTAATACCAGCACCCCGCATCTGCCTGAAAGCGCCGCTGAAATGCTCAGCGTCTTTTCACCGGACAAGATTGGCCGGGCCCCCTGGATCGTGGTTGATCCCCTCCTGGAAAGTACCTGCTGCCTATAAAGCCTATGAGTAACCCAATAGTTCAGAACCCCAAAAGCCTGCATGAGCATATCCCCGCCGAACACCGGGGTACGGCTGCCTTCCTGCTGATTTTAACCGGCTCGCTGGGAATCCAAATATCGGCAGCTATCGTATCCCCTCTCTTTGAGAGCCTGGGGGCCAGCAGGGTGGCGGCCCTCCGTACCCTCATTGCGGCGGTTGTTCTCTGGGTCTTGGTGCGCCCTAATCCCCTGGCCCTGGGTAAAAAGGACGCCTGTCAGGTACTGGTGTACGCTCTAGTCCTAAGCCTCATGAGCGTCTGCTTTTATAATGCTGTGCACTACATCCCTTTAGGGGTTGCTGTCACTTTTGAGTACCTAGGTGCTTTCACGGTAGCTCTTCTAGGAGTAAGGAGGCTCCGCGACGGGGTCTTTGCCCTGGTCGCCCTAGTCGGTGTAGTCCTGATTGCCGGTCCCACGCTAGCAGGTGGCTATCACCCCCTGGGCTTCATCTGGGCGCTAGGAGCGGCAACTGCCATGGCAGGCTACACTCTCTATTCGGCGCGGTTGGGTTCCGCGTCACCAGCCACCAGCGGACTCAAGGGCACGGCTCTGTCCCTAGCTTTATCTGCCATGCTCATGCTCCCCCTCTCGCTTCCCGCTGTGCCAGAACTCGACAGTGGCACCTGGTTCAAGCTGGCGCTCTCCGCCATTATAGGTGTGGCGCTGGCCTACTCAGCCGATAATATCGCCGGCCAGCTAACCAGTGCCGCCGTTATTGGCGTCCTCTTCTCCATCGACCCGGTAGTCGGAGCCGCAGTAGGAACTGTCTTGCTCGGTGAGATACTCACCCCCTGGTCCTACCTGGGGATTCTGCTGGTGGCGGCCTCCGGGGCCTACATTGTATGGCGCACCAACCGCTTGGCGATCGCCCTTAGCGCCGCCGTCAACGGACATAGCACATCCTAAGGGTGGGTAGAAAAATGAGGAATTGCTAAGCCCAGCTCAAGGCTGGTCATCACAGATTCGAAAGCATGGGAACCTCCAGTAGAAAGTGTCAAAATGACCTATAAGGTGTAAGCTAACCCACAGGCTAAAATCTTAGGTTTGACCTAGCTTCAAGTAACCTCACAAGGGTACTTGTCACCTGACCATACCCACACCAGTGCCCCACCGCCGCCGTAACTATGGCTGGCCTCTATGGGAGCGCGTAACATCCAAGAGGAGCTCATGAGCAACACCACCTACCAGTTGGTGGCCCTGGCCATCTACTTTGCCGCCATGATTGGCATCGGCATCTGGGCCAAAACCAAAAACAACAACCTCGATGACTATGTTCTCGGCGGTCGCTCCCTCTCCCCAACAGCCGCCGCCCTCTCAGCCGGAGCCTCAGACATGTCCGGCTGGCTACTCATGGGACTGCCCGGCGCGCTCTACATCACTGGCCTGGCAGAAGCCTGGATTGCAGTCGGCCTGACCATAGGTGCCTGGCTCAACTGGAAATTTGTTGCTCCCCGTCTGCGGAGCTACACCGAAGTATCGCGGAACTCCGTGACCGTCCCCAGCTTCTTCCATAACCGTCTGCGCGACCCCTACGGGGCCATCCGCATCTTCTCTGCAGTGGTTATCCTGATCTTCTTCACTTTCTACGTGTCCTCTGGCATGGTGGCCGGTGGTGTTTTCTTCCAGTCCACCTTTGGGGGCAACTACCACACCGGCATGGTGCTGGTGGCAGGCATTACCATGCTCTACACGCTCTTTGGTGGCTTCCTGGGTGCCACCTACACCGACATGGTTCAGGGTCTGCTCATGCTCGTAGCGCTCATTGTTCTACCTATCATGGCGCTCTTCTATGTGGGCGGCTTCTCGGGCCTAGAAACCACCATCGAGTCCGTCAATCCCACGGCTCTTTCGCTCTTTGCAGGCACCAGTCTGCTGGGTATTCTCTCCTCCATGGCCTGGGGCCTGGGCTACTTCGGTCAGCCCCACATTATCGTGCGCTTTATGGGTCTGCGCACCGTAGCTGATGCCCGCGCCGGCCGCCGTATCGGAATCTCCTGGATGCTAGCGACAATTATCGGTGCTATGAGCGCCGGTCTGATCGGTATCGCCTACTTTGCCCGTCACCCTGAGGCTCAGCTAACCGACACCAAAAACGCTGAATCAGTCTTTTTGGATATGTCCCAGTATCTCCTGCACCCCCTGCTCGCAGGTTTTGTTTTGGCCGCCGTTCTCGCTGCCATCATGTCTACCCTGTCTTCCCAGCTAGTTGTCTGCTCCTCAGCGCTGGCCGAGGACCTCTACAAGCTCACCAGCAAGGGCAAGGAGCTCTCCGCTTCCAAGGGGCTGTGGCTGGGCCGCGGTGCTGTTTTAGCTGTTGCTCTCATTGCCGCCGCCCTGGCCTGGAACCCGGATTCGTCGGTCCTGTCCCTGGTGTCCTTCGCCTGGGCCGGCTTCGGTGCCGCCTTTGGCCCCATCGTCCTGCTTTGCCTCTACTGGCGTAAGCTGACTGTCGCCGGTGCGGTTGCCGGTATGCTGGCAGGTACAGCAACCGTCTTCATCTGGGGTTACAACGACACCCTCTCCGGTTACATGTATGAGATTGTCCCCGGCTTCCTGATTAACCTGCTCGTGGCCTACCTGATCTCGATAGCCACCTACAAGGGTGACTCCGTTCAGGCCCAGGAAATCAACCAAGAGTTCGACCGCGCCGTGGAACTTACTCGCTAACAAGCGCCTCAGCCAAGAGATAAGACCGCCCCGCTATCTGCCCCAAGGCAAGGATAGCGGGGCGGTTTTATGTCCATTCCTAACAGCAGGTACAGCAGTGGCAAGCGCCCCTCTTGCCCGGCTCGCTCACACCCGCTGGGCAATGTATTCCAGCCCCCAACCAGCTTGCCTGCCACCGTGCGCCTGCTTCTGTACTTGCCTGGGTAAACTGGTGGCATGACTAACCAACTTCCCGCACAAGTTTCCGATATTTTTGACCCCCACTCCTGGCGACTGGTCGAGGGCTTTGAAGACCTTACAGACATCACCTACCACCGGCAGGTAGAACGCAAGACCACCGGCGAAATTGTGCGGGACCTTCCCACCGTACGGATCGCCTTTGACCGCCCCGAGGTCCGCAACGCCTTCCGCCCACACACCGTTGATGAGCTCTACCGGGTACTGGATCACGCCCGCATGACCTCCACCGTGGGCACCGTACTTTTGACCGGCAACGGCCCCTCACCCAAGGACGGCGGCTGGGCCTTCTGCTCCGGCGGGGACCAGCGTATTCGCGGCCGCGATGGCTACCGCTACGCCGAGGGCGAGACTCGCGACTCCATCGACCCTGCCCGCGCGGGCCGCCTGCATATTCTGGAGGTCCAGCGCCTGATTCGTACCATGCCCAAGGTGGTCATTGCCCTGGTCTCCGGCTGGGCGGCAGGAGGTGGACACTCCCTGCACGTGGTCGCGGACCTAACCATTGCCTCCGAGGAGTACGGTAAGTTCAAGCAGACCGACGCAACCGTGGGCTCTTTTGATGCGGGTTACGGCTCGGCACTATTGGCGCGGCAGGTGGGCCAGAAGTTTGCGCGCGAGATTTTCTTCCTGGCCAAGGAGTACGATGCCCAGCGTATGTACGAAATGGGTGCGGTGAACGAGGTAGTGCCGCACGCTGAGTTAGAGCAGAAGGGCCTGGAGTACGCGGCGCATATTGCCCGCCAGTCACCGCAGGCTATCCGTATGCTCAAGTTCGCCTTTAACCTGCCCGACGACGGCATGGTGGGGCAGCAGGTCTTCGCCGGTGAGGCAACCCGCATGGCTTACATGACCGATGAGGCGGTAGAGGGCCGCGATGCCTTCTTAGAGAAGCGCGATCCTGACTGGGAAAGCTACCCCTACTACTTCTAGGATTCTCTTCCCCAGCGGTTTTACCCAGATGCGGGGTTTCCTGTCGAATGCGCGGCTTTCTCGCGCAGTTGGAAGGAAACCCCGTATTTCTTTGCGCACTTTACCTTGTCGAATAGGCTCAGCATAGGTACAGTTTCCTGTACAGGAGGATTTTATGAAAACTATGACCTACACAGAATCACGTTCTAGATACGCCCAGGTACTTGATTCTGTGGTTGATGACCGTGAAGAAGTAATCATTACCCGCGCTGGGCGCGAACCTGCCGTAATTCTTTCCCTGGCCGAGTACGAGTCTCTCAAGGAAACAGCTTATCTTTTGCGTTCCCCCGCCAATGCACGCCGCTTACTTAACTCAATTGAGGAGCTTGAGTCTGGTGACGGCAAAACTCATACCCTTGCAGAAGGTTAGCGAGCCTATGAAACTGTTGTGGAGTGAGAGCGCCTGGGAAGATTACCTGTGGTGGCAGGCCCAGGACCGTAGGGTGCTTAAACGGATCAACGCCTTGCTCAAAGATATTCAGCGCAATGGCAATGAGGGCATTGGCAAGCCGGAAGCTCTGCGCAATAATCTTTCGGGGTACTGGTCCCGCAGAATCACAGAGGAGCACAGGCTGGTTTATAAAATCGTTGACGACACCATCAGAATCGCGGCAGTCAGGTACCACTACGAATAGCCTCAACGAAAAATCAGATGGACGCACCAAAACTCGGCTTTTACAAGGCAGTGGATAGATTCAAACCTCTAGGATTCGGGGAGAACTTGAAGTTATTTTCGACAGTGGCAGAGGGATGAGGGTCAAATTGCTTTTCCCAGGTACAGGAAATTATCGAGCAACGAAGTATAGTTAAAGTTAAAAAATATCAAACTTTAATTTCTGATGATTACCTGCGCTCCTGGTAAAACCCAGAGAATCAAGCTTGCTACAGCTTAGGTCGCCCAAAAACCTACGTAAGTTTAAGATCCACATTGATTATCTCCAGCTAGCTTGTTTATCGACTCTAAAACATGGTCATTAACAACGAAGTTTAAAAATTTTGAAAACTGAATCTGTATTTCATTCAGGTCTTCCTCAAGCCGTTCAACACAGGAAGTCCTTTCATCATATACAATTTCTAGTGCCGATTTGAAGTCACTCCAATTTGCTGCACCATCATCTTTCAAGCCCTCCATTTTTTCAAGAAGTAAATTTTCTTCATTAAAATTACTCATTTTTAAAAAAATAATAGAATGACTCAAAAGAGGTGGCACACTTACTCCCTACATGTTTAAGGGCAGATATATCAAAACCGTTTCCAACCAGAAACACAATTCGATTATCAATTTCATTTCCCACCAGGCCCTCCTAGAAATACCGGCATTCAATAATTATGTGATATAAATTCAAACCATTAAACCCCTGGAGATAAAGCAGTATTTGCTGTTGGCCCAGGCTCCTTTTCTTAGGAGCACAGAGTTGGGGGTACAAGCATCTATCGGGTGCAGGGATGCCCTTTGCTTATGTTTTGAGGCTCCCGAGCAAGGATTATTCCCTTATCATCAAGAATGCGCTCACGTATTTTCGCTGTATTCCTTCCACCTGCGCGGTTTCTCTCGCGCAACTGAAAGGGGGCCCCCGCATGTCGGTCAGCAAGAGGCAACAGCTACTCTGCCTCTTGCCCACCCTGAGCGCGGCGGCGGTCGATGGCCTGTTCTTCAAATTCCAGCTCAATGACGCGCAGCTTATTCTTGCGCACCCAAGTCAAGAGCACCACAATGGAGAAAACAAAAAGAGTCAGCACTGCCACCAGGTAGACCAGGCCAACAATAGTGATAACCAGTTCACCAGTAGTGGGTGCCAGCGGGTTAGCCCCGTCTGCAAGAATCAGGCTCATGGCTACTTACCTCCCCTAGCATCAAGGTCCTGTCCCAAGCCCAGGCGCTTACGAATTACCCGGATCTCAGCTTTGTTCTTCTTGTGGAAAACCAGCATGGCCCAAAAGACCAACCCAAAGAACGCTAGCTGGATTAGCAAGGCAAAGACCTCACCAGCACCAATAGAAAACACCTATTTCCCTTTCTTCTACCAGGGGCCACCCCTAGCATTACTGTTACCCACAACACTATCAAGCGGATTGGGCTAAGAGCCACTCACCGCCCAGGCGTAAACTGGAGAACATCATGCACACACACCAGCTCACCCCCCTACCCGCACCGCCCCTACCCAGCCCGGGCTCCGCCGTCATGGTGGATGGGGCACCAATCGGTGCAGTAGAGGAACAGGTGGAGCGTTCCCTGGCCCTCTTTGGTAGGGCCTTTAGGCAGGTTGATGAAAACCCCACCACTCCGGCGCTTGTCGTAGCCACCAGCGGCTCTACCGGTCGGCCTAAAAAGATTGTGCTCTGCGCAGGTGCCCTCCAGGCTTCTGCCGACGCAACCAGCAGGGTAACCGACTGCAGTTCAGCCCAGTGGCTCCTAGCTCTACCGGTCCACTATGTTGCCGGTGCCCAGGTGCTAGCCCGCTCAGTGCTGGCAGGTACCCGGCCCGTACTCACCCGTTCCATTGCTGAGGGAACCAGCTTTAGTGCCCGCGACTTTGTAGATAGTGCAGAGCGGCTCACTGCCCGCGAGCGGCTGGTATCCCTCGTGCCGACCCAGCTCCACCGGCTGCTTGAAACACCGGATGTCGCCCTGCGCCAGGCCGCAGTGGACGCCCTGCGTTCCTTCTCGGCTGTTCTGCTCGGCGGTGCCCCCTCCAGCGCCCAGCTGATCGCGACGGCCCGGCAACTGCATCTGCCCGTTATCAGAACCTACGGTTCAGCCGAAACAGCCGGGGGCTGCGTCTACGAGGCTACCCCCCTGCCCGGTGTGTGCGTGCAGATAGAGCCGGCGGAAGATACCAGCGCACCCGGCAGAATCTGGTTGGGCGGGCCGACCATTGCCAGCGGCTACGCGCAGGACCCCCAGCGCACAGCCGCACACTTTTTCATCGACCCCAGCGGCACCCGCTGGTACCGCACCGACGACCTCGGTAGTTTTGATGCCGCCACCGGCAGGCTCACCGTGCAGGGGCGAAGCGACGATGTGCTCATCTCCGGTGGTATCAAGACAAGTGCCCGGCAGGTGGCCACCGCTCTCGAAAGCCACCCGCTCGTTCAGGAGGCCCTGGTCTTTGGGCTCCCCGATCCTCGGTGGGGTCAGGTTATTTCCGCCGCCGTGACCCTAGCCGGAGCAAACGATTCAGCCGCCAACCACCGGCCTGAAAACCTGGACAGCGAACTGATGGAGTGGGTTGCCCACCAGCTGGGCCCGGCCTCAGCCCCCAAGCTCATTGACTTCTTCCCGCAAGGCTTCCCTATCCTCAGCACGGGCAAACCCGACCGGAAAACAGTCAAGGACAACCTGGCCACGCGGTGGGCCTCACGCACCGGCTAAACCCCTAGCCCAGTAAAAAGTGGGATAATGGGGTGTTTATGTGGGCTATCCCCGCCAATTACCCCGATAAAGTACAAGGAGCAAGCAGTGGCAACAGTTGCACAGTGGATTGAAGGAGCGCGCCTACGCACCCTCCCCCTGGCCGCCGCACCCATCATTGCTGGCTCCGCCGCCGCCTACGAAGTCAAGGAGTTCAGGCCAGAACGGGCTCTACTGGCCTTTCTGGTGGCCTTTTTCTTGCAGGTGGGAGTCAACTACGCCAACGACTACTCCGACGGCGTTAAAGGAACAGACGAGGTGCGCGTTGGCCCCCTGCGCCTGGTCGGATCGGGAGTTGCCAAGCCCTACCAGGTCAAGCTGGCGGCCTTCCTCTGCTTCGGTCTTGCCGGGCTGAGCGGCCTGGGGCTGATCATGCTCTCCCAGCAGTGGTGGTTCCTGGCCATCGGTGCTTCTGCGGTACTGGCGGCCTGGGGTTATACCGGCGGCAAGCACCCCTACGGCTACCTGGGTCTAGGCGATATCTTTGTCTTTATCTACTTTGGTTTGGTCGCTACCCTGGGTACGATGTTCACCCAAACTGCCCAGCTTACTCTCACCGCCTGGGTTTGTGCCGTGGCTATGGGGCTCTTCTCCTGCGCCCTGCTCATGGCCAATAATGTCCGTGATATACCCACCGACATTGAGGCCGGCAAGAGGACCCTGGCTGTCCGCCTGGGGGACAGGGTTTCACGCTTGACCTACACAGCGGAGATGGCCCTGGGCTTAGGTTTAACTGTTCTGCTGGTCCCCAGTAATCCCTGGTTTGTTCTCACCTTTATTTTGATTGGCCCGGTCGTTCATTCCTGCCTGGTAGTGCTCTCCGGTGCCCTGGGGCTGCAGCTCATTCCCGTGCTCAAGCAGGCGGGCTTTATAGCCCTCTGCTACTCAATTTTTATTGCCCTAGCGGTGATACTCCACCCCTTAGAGATCTTCGCGGAGCGGGCTACGGTCTTTACCGGTTACTAAAGCCAGCTGGTGATTCAGAGCCCGCATAAGATAAGTACCCCATCAACGCATCAGGGACGCCCCGGTGGAGCGTCCCTGATAGTGTTTTAGAGGCTCTGATGTGAGCGGTTAGCCTCGTCAATTTGGTCTTCGACGGCCTGATCTTCTTCAGCGATAGTAGTCTTCTCACGGGGCTTGCGCTTGAGCAGACGGTTAAAATCGCCAGCGGCGGCAACATGCAGGCGGGGGAAGGCAAGGTAGCAGATTGCGAACCCAATGATGACACCGCAGATAGCGGAGAGGTAAAGGCCCGCCCCAATATAGTAGGCGGCGAAGAAAGCTAAAGCCGCAAGACTGAGTCGGAGCAAGGAGTACTTGAAAAAATTCACTCCCCCAGTCTACCCTGCCCGGTCGGTTTACCTCGCTATCAGCGCACAAACTCATCTAGCGGGCTGGAACGTGCCACACTAGAAGGTATGGGTAGAGCTATTTTGATTATTGGCGGTGCCGCACTGCTAGTGGGTGTGTGGATTTTTTCTATTCTGGATGCCGCTCAGAGCGACCGGGGCCTGGTAAGGACCCTACCTAAGGGGGCCTGGCTGGTTGTTTTGATTCTGTTCCCCTTACTGGGGTCTGTGCTCTGGTTCTGGTTGGGCAGGCCGCCTAAATCACGGTACGGCTCTTTCGGCGCGCCTGTTGAGAAACCGGTGGTAGCCCCCGATGACGACCCCGAGTATCTTCGTTTTCTTGAAGCTAGGGCCAGACGAGAGAAGCAGGACCGCGAGCGCAAAGGGCTGAAGAACCCTGCTGACACTGAGCGGGCTGACCCTCAAGATCCCGAGGACCCCGACCATAAGCCAGAAGATGGCAGTTCCTCATAAACCTGAGCCCCCGTAGCAGTCGCTACGGGGGCCTCATTTTTACCGGTTTTCTAGGCTTGATTTTCTAGGCCAGGGGCTTCTGGGCCTTATGGTAGGCGCGCCAGCTTTTACGGGCCTCCGTGACCAGCAGTATCACGAGCAGGAATAGGATGGGTAGTTTCCAGCTAAGAGCCTGTGGGTCATTGACGGCAAAAGCGCTGTAGGCCCAAAAGCAGCAGGCCCCTAGGCTAAGCGAGGCTCTCAGGAGGTTGCGGTAGGGCGGGACCTTGCCTTGCCCGGCCAGTGAGCGGGCATAGGTAACGGGATCACCAAACTCTTCTAGGGCACTACTTTGGCTGAAGGCTAGGTGTTCTCTCACGCGGTAGGCTTCTTCGCGGGCACGGGCTTCGGTCATATCGCCCCGGGATCGCAGTTCCTGGATGAGAACGGATAGCCAGGTAGCTTCATCACCGGGCACCAACTCCTGTGCTTTGTGCGGTGAGGGCTCTGGGAGGTATTTGAAGGCTAAGGCTCCCAGTAGACCGAGAACAGCTGCAATCAGTAGGAGCCACCAGGGGGAATAGCGGGTGCTGGTAGCACCGAGCAACCCAAAGACGCTCGCCGTTGCCCCAGAGCCAAGGAGCGTGAAGAGAGCACAGGCTGTAAGAGCCTTGACAAACCCCCAGCGCCTGTTGGCCCGCTGGTAGAGGGAACCTACCCCTAGGGTAAGGAAAGCCAGAAGCAGGGGGGCCGCTAGCATCCCTATTTTGGGGTCGGCCTGGCGGTCGCTCGGTAGCGCTAAGACCAGCAGGAAGAGAAGAGAGTAGAAGGCCCCCAGGCACAAACCTAAGCCAATAAATTCTTTCAGGCCTAGGGGTGTGTCTTCAAGAAAGACCTGGGTTCCCTTGTCGCGCCAGAGCGCAATTTTGTGGGCGGCCCATTCCTGCGGCGGGCCGTAAAGTTGGGCTGGGCTTTGCCCGGTTGCCTCTACCTGCCGGATAACGCCCCGCACTGCGCTTTCGCTGGTTACGGCTTTGACGGAGTTGGTGGCTAGGGTGGCGAAGGCGGCCTGTACCCAGTCGGTATCTTCAGACAGATCACTAATCTGCCTGATCTCTTCGGTCAGTCTTTCGTAGGGGGTCCTTGTCATAGCTCCTCCTTAAAATCTTTCAGCCAGTGGTGGCAAGAGCGACAGGCAGAGCACCCAGTTGCTGGGCCAGTTCCGCCAGCCGGCTGCGTTGGGCTTCTAGATGGCGGTGACCGGCACCCGTAATGGCGTAGAGCCTGCGGGCGGGCCCCTTCTCGCCCTGAGTCCAGCTAGTAGTGACAAAGCCTGCGTCTTCTAATTTGGAGAGAGCTGGGTAGAGGGAACCGCCCTTAAGCTTGCCGTACCCCCACTGCTCGAGGTGTTGGGCCAGGCCGTACCCATGGGCTGGTGCGACTTCAAGGCAGGCCAGGATGGCCAGGGGCAGGGTGGCTCTGATCAGAGCCTGGGGGTACATGCTGTTTGCCATAGTCCGCTCCTTTCATCACTAAGTAGAACATGTACCTAGATAGATTTCAAGAGTTACCCTGGGAACCCACAAAAAAGCCGGCCTCTTCCCTGCCCATCAGCAGAGAAGAGACCGGCGCTGAGCACCTAGCCCTAGGAGCGCTTACAGACCCGAGTAAGAGTGCAGGCCAGAGAAGAACACGTTCACCACGGTGAAGTTGAAGATAATGCAGAGATAGCCAGCAATAGAGAGCCAGGCGGACGGCGGGCCAGACCAACCCCGGGTTGCACGGGCGTGCAGGTAGGCCGCGTAAACAACCCAAATAATAAAGGTCCAGACTTCCTTGGTGTCCCAGCCCCAGTAACGGCCCCAGGCCTTTTCAGCCCAGATAGCACCAGCAGCTAGAGTAAAGGTCCACATCGCAAAACCCACGGTATTCAAGCGGAAAGCAAAGTTTTCCAGCGCGGTAGCCGAGGGAATCAACCGCATAAAGCCCATACGGGTCAATGAGGTGTCCTGGTCGGCCAAAATCTGACGCTCACGGGCCGTCTGCACAAGCTGAAGAACGGCCATGGCAAAAGTGATGGTAAAGACCGCAGAGGCCAGCACCGCAATAGAAACGTGAATAACCAGCCAGTAGCTTTGCAGGGCGGGCTTAAGCTGGCCCACCGGTGTATTAAAGCCCATAGTGGCCGCTGTCATCATCACGAGGGCCAGCCCCGAAACCAGGGTGCCCACAAAACGTAGGTCACGGAAAACCAGGAACACCAGGAACACAGCAGTCACCAGGAAAGCACCGGTAGTGCAAAACTCGTACATGTTGCCCCAGGGAACCCGGTGGGCAGCCAAACCACGGGTCACCACACCAGCAGCGTGAACAAGGCAGCCCAGCACCATGATAGCTACCGCAGCACGCGCAGCCGGACGACGCTCACCGCTACCATAGCGCATATCCGAATCTGCCACATGGGCGGAAATCTTAGCGGCGGCCACACGCTGGTAGCCCATACCACGAGCACCGGTTCCTTGCTCGGTACTGCTGATAACTGCAGCAGGCACCGAAGCGGACTTGCCGCCCACGCCTGCTCCCACAAGTTCCTTCTTGGACTCCTGGGCGGCTTCAAGCCGTTTGGTAATGCGCGAGTTAGCGGCAACATCCCAGCTGAAGGCAATGAAAGCAAACATGTAGGTAAGCGCCGCAAGGTACATAAAGAGTTCACTCCAGCGGGCGAACGTTTCGTTAATTTCTGGCATAGGCTTCTCGATTCAAAAGGTGCTACAAGCAGGGTTAGGAGGCCGAGGCCTGTATGGGGCGGCGCACCTGCTGAGCCGGTGTGCACGGGTGGTTATGCTTCATCAAATTCTAGTCCCCATCGCTCAGCGAGCAAGTCCGTGAGCTTATCTGCTTCTAGGCTTAGACGGGGGTCTTCGCCACGAGCCAGCAGGGCATACTCGACCGTGAGTGCGCGCTCCGCGCCCTCCCCTGTTTCACGGGCCCGCACCCAAACACGGCGGCGAGCCACAAAGAGCGAAATAATCAGGCCCGCAAAGAGCAGGATAAAGGATGCCAGTGCTAGCGGGCGGCCCGGATCCGAGCGGATTTCTAAGCCAGCGTACCGCTTGACGCCCAGGAACTCGACAGTGCCGTGTCCATCGGGCATGGTGGCTTTGGTATTGCTTGCATCAAGGACGATACCGTTGCCCTGGGCCATGGTGTTCAGCCCGGTTAGGCTTTCAAGGTCAAGCACATAGACATTCTGGGGCGCCCCCTTATCGAGCCCCAGGTCACCGGTGTAGCTTTGAAGAACCAGCATGGGGTTATAGAGGTCTGAGTCGATTGAGGTCGGTGCGGCCCCGGTAGTTCGTTCGCCGGTAGGCAGGAACATACCCACAAAGCCCAGCTGGTCGGGGCTCGCGTCGGGAACCTTAAGAACCACCGATGACAGGTAGCTCTTACCCGCCGGTAGGCCTACCACGGGGCCTTCAAAAGCTACGGTACCGTCGTCATTGCTTATTTTGATGACGGGAGCATAGCCGTTTCCCAGCAGGTAGATGCTAGTGCCCTCAAAGTAGATAGGTTCATTGACCTTGAGGGTCTGCTGGCGGCTTTCCCCCTTGGAATCAGTGAGAGTGAACTCGGCAGAGTAGTCAATATCGTCCCCGTAGGTGGGTGAACCTTTCTGCCGGTCGTACTCTACCGTCATGGTATCCATGGTCGCGGCGTAGGGGACCAGCCAGTCGGGGTTGTAGTTTGTACCGGGGCTGAATGAGTCGTAGCTCATCAGGGAGTTCACAAAAGTTTCGTCTTCCGCAACAATCTTTTGGCCGCTGTAGCCAAAGAGGGAGCCAACAGCAACGGCGACCAGCACCCCCATCATGGCCAGGTGGAAGAGGATATTGCCAAGTTCGCGTAGATAGCCACGTTCAGCCGCTACATTGACAGCGTCTGCTTCCTGGCGGATCTCTACCCGGTAGCGGCGCTTCCTGAGGATAGCGGCAGCGTCTTCAATGGCTTGCTGGGCTGTGAGCCCTTCGGTGCCCTCGCCCAGGGGAATCATGAGGGTACGGTGCTGGGGTAGGCGGTTAAAGTTCTTGGGCGTGCGCGCAGGAGCAGAGCGCATCGAGCGGAAGTGTTTGAGAGCGCGAGGGATAACGCACCCAATCAGCGAGATAAAGAGCAGAATGTAGATAGAGGCGAACCAGACTGAAGAAAAGACATCGAAGAGCTGGAGCTTATCGGCAATAGGGCCCCACGTCTCGTGCGCTTTGATGTAGTCATTGACCTTTGCAGGGTCCTGAATACGCTGGGGAAAGACCGAGCCGGGCACAGCGGCAACAGCCAGCATGAGCAGCAAGAAGAGCGCGGTGTTCATCTTGGTGAGCTGCGTCCAGGCCCAGCGGAGCATTTCTAGCGGCCCGAGTGCCGCCGCGTCTTGAGTCTCAGCCATGATTTCCTTGAGTAATGAGTGCGGGTATTTGTGTGGTGGTGAGTACCGATACTTAGATAGGGAGCTGGTAGACCGGAACCGTAGCTTGGAACCAGGACATCATGGAGGTCCAGGCTCCCGTGGCTAGCAGAATACCGATAAGGATCAGCATGGCCCCGCCCAGTTTCTGCAGGAGTAGGCGGTGGCGGCGTGCCCACCCCAGGGTGTTAACACCCCTGCTGATCCCCAGGGCTACCAGCAGGAAGGGAATACCCAGCCCTAGGCAGTAGGCCAGCGTCAGAAGAATAGCTTTAGTATTACCTGACCCGCCGGTGTAGACAAGGGTTTGGACGGCGGCAAAGGTGGGGCCGATGCAGGGAGCCCACCCCAAGCCAAAAGTCATCCCCAGAATCGGTGCTCCCCACAGCCCTGCCGGTGGTTTTGCCTCGATTTTTCGGTCCTTCTGGAAAAAGTTGAAGCGCCCCATAAAAATCAGGCCCATCAGAATGACCAGGGCTCCCAGGAGCACATCAACCCAGCGCTGACCGCGTAGCCAGGGGGCGGCACCCAGTTGAGCGAGTACCACCGACATCAGCACGAAAATTAGAGAGAAGCCGAACACGAATAGGCTAATCCCAACCAACATGCGGATGGTTCGGTGGCGGGCACTCATCTGGCCACCCGATAGGCCCGTAACGTAGCCAACATAGCCGGGTACCAGCGGTAGCACACAGGGCGAGGCAAAGGACACCAGGCCGGCTAAAGCCGCCAGGGGCAGAGCCAGCCATAGTGAGCCATCAAGAACTATTTGGCCGTAGTTAGGCACTGATTTGGTCTTCGAGCAGGGTTTTGAGAACCGATTTATCAATCTGCCCTAAGATGCGGGCGGCTACACGCCCTTCGGCATCGAGCACAACAGTAGTGGGCACGGCCTGAGCAGGAACATACTTGCTCATGGCAAGGAGCACCTTGCCGTTCAGATCCCTAAAGGAGGGATAGGCAACCCCGAATTTTTTCTCGAAGGCTTCAGCGGTGCCTTTTTCATCGCGCACGTTAGCACCGTAGAAGATAACTTTCTGGCCATAGCTCTCATGAAGCTCGTTGAGCCAGGGAGCTTCAGCGCGGCAGGGCGCACACCCTGCGTACCAGAAATTGATCAGGACCGGCTTACCGCGCAGTTCTGATGCTCGAACAACCGAACCATCAAACAGCTCACCCTCAAATTCAACGGGTTGCCCCCGCTCCCCCTGCGCGTATTCGGTGACGCTACCATCACCGGCAATATATCCCTTAGCGTCCCCCGCATCAGCCTGGGATGCCAGAGAATCTTGGCCTTGCGAGCAGGCAGATAGAAGCCCCACAGTGCCCAGAGCAAAGAGCCCCAGAGCCTGCTTACGGCTCACTCGTAGGTCAGAAGGAGTCAACATAAAAAGGGGTCTTTCGAGTCAGAGGGTGTGAGGATGCAACTGGGCTATTATGACCCGGGTAACTGAATAACACCTGAGTACAGCTCCGCAGCAGGCTCAACATAAGAGAGTTTTGGCTTGCCAGGAGCAAAAATATTCTTGAACTTAAGGCTGGTAATGGAAGCCAAATTACACTGGCGTGCGCGGGGGTCATGCGGTAGCAGACCACCCTCCACCGAGGTGCGGGCCATCCAGATGGGGAGCTGGTGGGACACAATGATTGCCTCGGCGCCATCACCCCCCAGCTCATAGGCTGTGCGTGCGGCGTCCTTAATGGCCTCTGCCATACGGGCAACCTGTTCCCTGTAGGGCTCACCCCAGGAAGGACGCAGGGGGTTCACCAGGTGCTTCCAGTGTGAGGGGTTCCCCAGCAGCTCCTGCTTATTGACATGCAGGCCCTCAAAGTAGTTATCGGCTTCAATCACACGTTCATCGGGCTGAGCGGTCAAGCCCAGGAGCTCTTCAATCGGTGCGGCAGATTCCCGGGTGCGGGTGAGCGGCGAACAGACCAGGTGCACGATATTGGCCCCGGCATCGGAGCGGCGCTTAAACTCTTCAGCGCTCAGACCCACCATTTTCTGCCCGGTCTCGGACAGGTGGTAGTTGGGTAGGCGCCCGTACACAATACGATCCGGATTGTGCACTTCGCCGTGGCGCATCAGGTGGACAGTAACAGTAGCCTGTTGTGGTGTGCTCATATACCTAGTCTCTCAGACGCGGCCAACAAGCGCTAACCCGACCTGAAGAGCCCGGGTATCTCTTGGCCACCACTGTGGTCTGTCAGGGCTTTGCCTGGCCCAACGTTTTTAGCCAGCCAGTTTTTTCTCCAGCAGGCGAGCAAGACGCTTGGTGTTGATTTGCCAGAAGTCCTTAACCTCCCCGTCCACCCGCAAGACCGGAATCTCGGTACGGTACCGCTCCAAAAGGTCGGGGTCATCCTCAACGTTAATCTCGGTAAAACTCAGGTCAAAGCCTGAGACAACCTCCTGGGTTGCCTGCCGGGCAGATTCGCACAGGTGGCACCCTGGCTTGGTCAGAAGTTCAATAAGCGGTGTGGCCATAGTCTTTACTCTATCGCGCCAGCGCCTCTCGCCACACTTTAAAGAGCGTGAGCCCCGCACCCAAAGGTGCGAGGCTCACGGTGAAGAATTTACTTCTTATTGCGGCGCTGGTGGCGAGTCTTACGGAGAAGCTTGCGGTGCTTCTTCTTCGACATACGCTTGCGGCGCTTCTTGATAACTGAACCCATAGGATTCACCTCACTTATTAAATAGAGTGGTTGATACCCGGCCGACACCACCTGATAGTTCAGGTGTGTACGGTAGCTATCCGGGGGTTATACCGGTATAAACGCTCCCTTACACACGCTTTTGGGCACAAAAATACCCTCCGCGTGAAAAAACGCTCTCTGTCAAGAGTACAGGTAAACAGGACGTTCCGAGGCCCGTTCACCCTCAAGTGAGAACATTTTCTCGTTGCATTTCCCACACTGAGCCTTTAGCGGCGGTTTTTCTTAGATTTCTTTTTACCCTTTTTCTGGCTCAGGATACTCCCGGCAGACGCAGCAGTACCCGGCTCAGTAGGTTGGCCAGTCTGTGCCGGTAGGGGCTCCTCGGCCTGGCCGTTCTTAACCTGCGAGGTCTCATCCTGCCAGGGAGCGCTCTTGTGCAGGTCCTCATCCTCCCAATCAGAGTAGTCGGCTGCACCGTCATCCTCGGCAAGGGGGTCGATGTACTCATACCCCTCAAACGAATTGGTTTCAGGCTCATCAGATATATGCAGGGTATCGTCCACATCGCGGGAAGGCTCTGCGGGCACAGCCGACCTGACCGGAGATTTCATCTGCTTAAAACCAAAGTAGTTAACGATATCGAAGAGCTTCTTAGAAGCTACCCTGCTGGGGTGTTTCGGCTCAGATGCGGCGATTTCTCTTGCAGGCGCAGGTGACTCCATGACCTGAGCTTCAGGTGCATGAGCGACCTGCCCAGTCTCACGAGCAGGTGCGGCCCCTGATTCCCTAGGGTTGGCCTCAGTACGACGAGCTAGCTTCTTGGCAGCAGCCAGACGAGCTTCTTCGTTTTTGAGCTTCTCTTCAAGGTCTTCTACCGGAACCCTCTGGACCGGAGCCGATACCTGCTCAGTAACTACAAGAGGTTTGTCTTCTTGGCCGACCGGTTGCCAGTCAATGAGGCGCCGGACCGGGACCGGCTTGGGCGAGGTCTGGCGCGGTGGAATCACCGTTGCACGAACAACGGGGCTGACGGTACCGCGACGCTTACGCGTAGCGCTACCGGTTGGTACAGCCCGCTCTTCTGCCAGCGCGATGGGCTCAGGACGCTCGGGCTGCTGGTCAGGCTGTTCAGATACAGCAGGTTCACGGGACTTCTCTTCCTCGCTATCCAGCACAAGATCAGGCTCAGGAGTTTCTGCGGCCTTAGCTTGCGGCTCCTTTTCCGAACGCTCTGCCGGTTCTTGGCCCTTGGGCTCTACAAGAGCCTGGGCGCTCTCAGCTTCAGCAGTATCTTTGCTAGCTTGAGGGGTCGCATCAGTCAGGACCTCCTGTGCAGTCACAGCTTCGGCTACTTCGGGAGCATCTTCTACAGGGGCCTCCTCCAGCGGAGCTTCCGGCGCGGTTTGCACAGGCGAGGCGGTAACCGGTTCGGGCGCAGGCTGTTCTTTGCTCTTCTCTAGGACAGACCGCGCAGGCGAAACAGAAGACTTAATGGGCTGAATCGTTGCCAGAGCCTCAAAGAGGTCTGGCTCAATTGCACCACCCCACTGCTCCGGCAGGAGCCCCTTGGCATCAATATCCACGGGTTCCAGAGTGAACTGAGGGTCCTCATCCTCCTGCCCCATGTCCTCTGGCAGATCAAGCCGGTGACCTGCCTCAGCAAAACGCTCATGCAGGTTAGCTCGCAACAGGGTCTGAGCAAGTGCAGGATCACCAGAACGAGCCGCATCGACAATGGCACGGTACTCCATACGCAAACGAGCCGATGTCGCACTCCACAGAGGAACCCGGTTAACAAGCTCAAACCGCGCTTCAATCATGGCATCGCGCAGCGTAGCCAACAGGGCAGAGACCAGGGCGTTACCCGACAAACGACCCAGCTGAATATGAAAATCAGCCTCAAGGTCGTGGAAATCGCTGAGACTGGTAGCGGCATCCTGCATGGCCCCGACAATCCGGTCAAGTTCGGGGAAGGCAGACTGGTCAAAAGACGGCCCGGCCAAGGCGTAGCTTTCCAGGAGTAGGCAGGTGTTTAACAGGTCCTGGCGCGGGGCTCGTGAGCTGGCCAAGTAGAGGCCGATGGCAGGGCCAGCCGATGATGCCGGCTCACGCAAGAGAACGCTGATGATGCTCTTCTTGCGCCCCTCATAAAGCCTTAGCACCCCGATTTCTTCGCAGTGCTTAAGGCTTTCACGCATCAGATTTTGGCTAAGACCCACCTCGCGGGCCAGCACTCTGTCATCGGGTAGTTCATCTCCCAGATGCAGGTTTTGGTTAATCAGTTCATTCTCAATCCAGTCGAGAAACTGCTGATGGTGTGCCATATAGGGTTGTGTTTTCTCTCAGGTAGGGGTCTATGGAGTGATTAGCGCGCGCTGCGACGGCCCCAGCGAGCCAGCTTTGACAGCAGACCGCCTTCTTCAGCGGCTTCTGCTGCCTGCGCCTCTGTGATAGATGCGCGTTCCTGCGATTCCGCTACAGCAGCCTCAGCCTGGGCATCAATATCAGTCTCAAGCTTTGAAAGAGCAGGCTGAGCTTGGGAGAGGCCTTGGGGAACAAGCGGATTCTCGCCTGGAGAAACCTGTTCGTCTTCAGAATCTAAGGTGAGGTTCTGAGCCATCAGCTTAAGCTGAAGAGTTGCCTCAGTTTCAAGGTCTTCTGCAGCAAATGTGTTATCTAATGTTGCAGATAGAGCCTTGGTACTTTCTGCTTTCTGCCTGGAGAATACCTGTTCCTTATCAATAATCCCGTCAGCTCGCTCACCGGTGTACCGGTCAAGGACCGGGGTGAAAGCAGTCAAAGGAGTAATCAAAATACCGGCATTCCTAGGGTGAGGAACAAGGGGGGTATCAACCTGTTCCTGGGTAACTTCAGCAGTCACGGGGGGCTCTTCTTCGGCTTCTTCTGGCTCGCTACTTGTAGCAAGCGGGCTAACCTTTGTTTCGAGGGATGGGGGGCTGGCCGTGCTGACCTGCTGGTCTGCAGGGTGAGCCCTTTCGTCCTGGGGGGTGGGAACAGTTTGGGACTCTCCTGTTTGGAGAGCAGGGGCATCGATGAGGGTCTGAGCCCAATCAGTGATAGTAAGGAGGGGCGCTGGGGTAATTGAATAGAAACGCTTCTGACCTACGGCCTCGGTTTCGACAAGACCGGCAGTTCGTAGGACTTTAAGGTGTTTAGAAACAGTTGGTTGGCTAACGCCAAGCTCCTCGACCAGTTCACCCACAGCCAATCGCTCGACAGCAAGTGCCTGAAGAATGTGTCGCCGGGTCGAGTCAGCGATAACAGCAAAAACGTCATCTTTCATACTGACATCATATACGTATATATACCCACAATTGCATGTTTTACCAACAGAAGGGGGGACATGCCTGCACCTTATTGAAGCGGAGGGACTTTTACCCAAAGGGTAATACTTAGCTATTCTAGCTTACCCTGCCACACCAGAAATATTGACTAGTCATACCAGGGATCCAGACCCCACAGTGGAAAAACCTCCTTGCGGGTGGCCATAATTGAGCGGTCGATACCGCTTGCAGGGTCAAACCCGACCTCCCACGAAGACCACCACAAATCCACTGGGTCCCCCAAGATAGTGGGCACTTTCGTCCCGTAGCGCTCCAACATATATTTTTGCCAGGATTTCGGAGTGGGTATATTCACATCGAGAGGCTGACCCGCGGCAACAGCAATAAGGTGGCTCCAGGAACGGGGTACAGCGTTATAAATCGAGTAGCCCCCTCCCCCGGTAGCTATCCATCGGCCCTCACACAGCTCATCGGCAAGCAAAGAAATATGGGCGGCAATCTCACGCTGACCGTTAATGCTGACCTTCAGGTGCGACATGTCATCGTCCATGTGTGAGTCGCAGCCGTGTTGGCTAACAATGACCTCTGGCTGAAACTCCCGTAAGACGCTGGGGACGATTGCGTCGAAGGCTCGGAGCCAGCCAGAATCAGCAGTTCCTTCGGGTAGGGCAATATTTACCGAGGTTCCCGCCGCAAGGCCCTCCGGCCCCACCTCGTTTGCAAACCCGGTGCCAGGAAAGAGCGTCATGCCACTCTCATGCAGAGAGATAGTCATAACGTTGGGATTATCCCAAAAGATGCTCTGAGTACCGTCCCCGTGGTGGGCATCCACATCGATGTAGGCAACTTTTGAAACACCCTGTTCCAGCAGGTGGCCGATACCTACAGCGCAGTCGTTATAGATGCAGAACCCGCTCGCCTGATCCCGCGAAGCGTGGTGCATACCGCCACCAAAATTAACCGCATGTTTTACAGCACCAGTCAAGATGGCCTCTGCCGCCTGAAAAGTTCCACCAGCCAGCCGGGCACTTGCTTCGTGCACCCCCTCAAAACCAGGGGTATCTTCCGTCCCCAAACCACAGTTTGCAATGGTAAGACTCGGGTCAGCACTAATCTTCTGAACCGCATCAATATAGGAGTAATCATGCGCTAACATGAGCTGGTGAACGTTAGCCATCTCTGGCTCTTCGAGCTGGATTTGCGGCAGGTCAAAGATTCCCAATGCGCGAGCTAGGGATGCCGTGGCATCGAGCCTGGAAGGGTGCATAGGGTGATAGTCGCCAAAATAGTAGTTAGCCATGTGGGGACTCCACAAGACTCGCAGGTCAGTTGGCGTCAGACTATCGGTTGCTGCCACGAGCACTACCCCCTAAAGGTTATTTAAGTCACATTTCTCATTAAACACTCTAAACCCCATCGACAGCGGAGCCTACCGATATGACACGCACACTAGGCTAGAAAGAGAGGTGAACCAATGAACAAAATCGTGCGCCAGCCCCCGAAACCCGAGGACCATAGCACCCTCTTCAAAATCAAGGAAAGAGTCCCTCAAACAGTCATGAAAGAGGCTGACCAAGATGCCCACCCTCTCCAAACTCTCTTATATAGATTTCGCGAGCTAGTAGATCAAAGTGTGGGAAATTCCTCCTCCCGCATAGCTATTGCAGCCTTTGTCCTGGTCATTTCCGCCTTATCCTTGCTCCTTTACACCCCCTGGGCCTCCCAGGACGGCCACTCAGTAGCCCTCCATGATGCGGTTTTCACGGCAACTAGTGCTGTGACCGTTACCGGTCTTACCACTGTCTCCACGGCTGACCAATGGAGCACTTTTGGGCACCTCGTTATTCTCGTCGGCGCACAGGTCGGGGGCCTGGGGACCCTCACATTCACCTCTATCCTGGCTCTGATCGTTGGCAAGAAACTTGGATTACGCTCAAAAATCATCGCTCAGGAAACCCTCAACATTGGCCGTTTGGGTGAAGTAGGCTCAGTCCTACGCACAGTAGCCTTCACCTCTATCACCATCGAAGCCTTTATTGCCGCAACCCTTATTCCCCGCTTCATATTTTTGGGCGAGCCCCTGAGCCAAGCCACCTGGCACGGGGTCTTCTACGCGATCTCGGCCTTTAACAATGCAGGCTTCACCCCTCACACAGATGGCCTTGTACCCTATAGCCATGATCTGTGGGTCATTACCCCCATAGCCTTAGGGGTCTTTATCGGCTCCCTGGGCTTCCCAGTCATCCTGGCCCTGCGCAAGAGCCTGCACTACCGGGGGTGGAACCTCAACGCCAAGCTCACCCTGCTGGGTACCTTCCTGCTCTTTATGATGGGTTCCCTAGCCTGGCTGGTTCTTGAATGGAACAACCCCAAAACTATCGGGAGCATGACCCTGGCCGATAAGCTACTGAACGGAATATTTGCTTCTGTCATGACCCGCTCTGGAGGCTTCAACCTCGTAGAGATGTCAGACATGAACCCGGTGACAATGCTCCTGACCGATGTACTGATGTTTGTTGGCGGAGGCTCAGCATCAACCGCTGGTGGTATCAAGGTCACTACCCTGGCCGTAGTTTTTCTAGCCATTTTGGCCGAGGCCCGTGGTGATCAGTTCGTTGTAGCTTTCAGAAGAACCATCCCTGACGCTGTACTACGCATCGCAATTACGGTCATCATGATGAGTTCTGTCTTTGTACTCCTGGGGACTGCCGCTATTATGCTGATCAGCGGAGCCAGCCTGGATAAGTCACTCTTTGAGGTTATCTCCGCTTACGCCACCTGTGGTCTTTCAAGCGGGCTCTCACCTGATTTGCCAGCGGCAGGGGCCTACGTCCTTTCCCTGCTGATGCTGATTGGCAGAGTCGGTACCGTCACCGTGGCAACGGGGCTGGCTCTACGTTCCCGCCGCCGTCTATACAAGTTCCCCGAAGAAAGGCCCATCATTGGCTAAGAAAGAGTCTCGCACAACCCACAGCGCCCCGGTTCTAGTAATCGGGCTTGGCCGCTTTGGGTCAGCTACCGCTGCACAGCTCGTCCACCAGAATAAGGAGGTTCTGGCTGTTGAAAAGGATTCCGCACTGGTTCAGAAGTGGGCAGGTGAGCTGACCCATGTGGTCGAAGCAGATGCAACAGATATCAACGCCTTACGCCAGCTAGGTGCTCAGGACTTTAGCTCTGCTGTGGTTGGCGTAGGGACCTCGGTTGAGGCCTCTGTGCTCATCACAGCTAACCTAGTGGACCTAGGGATTGAACGCATCTGGGCCAAGGCGATTACGCCCTCCCACGGCAAAATTCTATCCCGTATTGGAGCACACCGGGTTGTTTACCCAGAGTCAGACGCCGGCGTCCGTGCCGCCCACCTGGTCTCCGGTCGCTTGCTTGATTTTATTGAGTTTGACGATGATTTCGCCATCGTCAAAATGTACCCACCTAAAGAAACCCACGGCTTCACCCTGGCAGAATCAGACGTTAGGTCGAAATACGGTGTAACAATCGTGGGTGTAAAATCCCCCGGCGAAGAGATTACCCATGCAACCCCCACAACAAAAGTCTCTTCACGAGATTTACTTATTGTCTCTGGGCAAGTAGATCTTATTCAGCGTTTTGCCTCAAGGCCCTAAATTCTCCACCCAAAGGTTGCCCTGACTAGGATTCAATAAACCTCAACCTAATATGTATATTGAGCTAATTTCTGAAAATTTTTCTGTTTTTTCTAGGACGACAAGGTGCATAATCCTACGAACTAGCCTATAGTTATAAATACCTCTAAAGGTGCGAGTGATTACTGAACGGTCCGCGAACCCGTTCAAGTAGCTAGAGACCTGATCTCTATGGTGGTTCCCCCTAATGCCACCGAGTTCAGGTTGAAGGCATTCTCCATCCGCCAGATCCCTACTGGTGGGTAGAGAGCTAAAGGCCAGTCCGGTTCCCTACGGACTGGCCTTTTAGTTTGCCCCCAAGTAGTTTCGCTACCCTCAAGGCTGAATTCTTGTTATAGAACTTGGTAGCACAGTATGCTCTTATGCTCAAACAGTCTTTAGGTGCTAGTGATCCTTGCTCCCGCCGCAGAATTCAGCGGTCATCTCATCATTGCGCTGAACACAAGCCCGCATAGCCGCCTCAGTTAGTTCAAAGAGACCACCCTCAGTAAAGGTCCGGATAGCCCTGTCTGTGGTCCCCTTGGGACTGGTGACGGCCTGGCGCAGTGACTCGGGATCAGGGTCAGCCTCCAAGAGATAGCCCGCACCCGCCACGGTTGCCGCGGCTAGCGCTGTGGCTGTTTGCTCATCAAGGCCTAACTTCACACCGGCGGCGGCCATTGTCTCGGCTAGTAAGAAAGCATAGGCAGGCCCAGAACCAGACACAGCGGTGACAGCACCCATCTGTTCCTCTCCAACCTCAAAGACCTGCCCTGCTGCCGCCAAGATATTGGCCGCTACCTCCTGCTGGCTAGCACTTACTGACGCACCCACCGAGATAGCAAGAACCCCCTTGCCCACACGTGAAGGAGTGTTTGGCATGCAACGGATAACAGGTTGTCCCTCAGGCAGTGCTGCTGTCAGGGCATCGAGGGTGATACCTGCGGCCACCGATACCACAAGGGTGCTGGGGTCCAGTACCGGGGCGATCTGCCGGGCAAGGTCAAGAATAGCGTAGGGTTTGACGCCCAAAAGCACAAGGTCTGCACCCTGGACAGCCCGCAGGTTTGCTTCGGGCTCTGTCTCGTTTGCCAGTACCAGGACTTCTGAGCCTCGCTCCCCCAGTTTCTTCTTAAGGGGCTCGACGCTAGCTACGGAGCCGACAGTAGCGCGAAGTGTTGCAGGATCAGCTCCACCGGCAAGCAAGCCTGAGGCAATTGCCCCGTTCATGGAACCCGTTCCCAAAAAAGCTACAGTAGTCATGGTAGATGTTGTCCTATCGGTAGGGATCAAAGAGAAAGCCTGCACGAGGCAGGTTAGCGGGCCAGGTGGGTACGCGCAAACTGAAGCGTCTCGTAGAGCCACTCGTCACGCTCAGCCGCGCCCTTGGCCTTGCGGGTCGATACCTCGGCACACACCACGCCCGCAAAGTCGGTCGTCGCAAGGTACTGTAGCGTCTCAGCAACAGGCTGACTACCGTGCCCCGGCACCAAGTGCTCATCCATGAGCTTATCGCCAGAACCATCGGTCAGATGAAGGTGCCCCAGGCGAGAGCCAATCCGTTTAACGGCCTCTAAGGAGTCATCATTGGCAGCTGCCGCATGGGAGAAGTCCCAGGTAATCCATTCATAGTCAAAGCGAGAGGGCTCCCAGTGCGGGGCGTACATCTCGATCGCTTTCCCTTTGAATGACCAGGGGTACATGTTTTCTACCGCGATTTTAACGCCCTCATGTTCAGAGATTTCGCGGACACCGGCCACAAAGTTCTTGGCGTAGGTCTTCTGCCATCGGAAAGGTGGGTGAGCAACGATCACGTCAGCTCCTACAGCCTTGGTCATTTTGGCAGCCATCTGCATCTTGTTCCAGGCCCGGCCCCACACCTGCTGGGTCAGCAAGAGAGTCGGTGCATGAATAGCAGAAATTGGAATCTGGTACTCCTGCACCAGGTTCAGCAGGTCGTAGGGCTCCTGACTCAGAGCGGTGTGAGTAATCATGACCTCAACACTGTCGTAGCCAAGATCAACAGCCGTTGAAAAGGTCTCGTGCACCCCCAGAGGAAAAAGGCAGGAGGTCGAAAGCGCCACAGGAATCTGAGGTCGCCGCCCTTCTATTTCCGTAGTAACAATAGCAGGCTCAGCAGAAGCTGGGTTGAGCTGGGAGTCAGTCATAACAAGCACCGTTCATCTACAAACCGGCTTACCTAGAAAGGAAAGTTTCTACCGGTCAGCAGGATATCAGAGTCTAATTACGGACGAATTCTTCAAGTGAGCGGGGGTCAAGCATGGAGTAAGAACCCTGCTGGGCTAGGTAGTTCATGCGGCGCAGGATCAGGCCCTCACGCAAAGCCCAGGGGCTGACCCGCATAACTCCTACGCCAAAAACATCCATAGCCGTCTCAGCTGCAATAGCGCCAGCAAGCATCTGCTCAGCGCGCACCTCGGACACCCCCGGCAAGTCCACCCGCTCAGACGGTGCCATGGCCTCCATACGACGGGTCCACAAGCGCAGGTCTTCTAAACGCATTTCACGCTTAACATAGGGGCCAGCAGAATACGGGGCAGCACCGCAAATACGGGCCAGGGAGCGGAAAGTCTTAGAGGTACCCACCACCATGTTGGGCTCACCGTAGGCAAGGAGCTGGGTGGCAACAGGCTCTAGGGTTTCACGCACATACTTACGGAGTTTCTTAATTTCCTTGGGTGAAGGGATCTCCGAGCTAAACCAGTCCCCGGTCAGGCGGGTAGCGCCCAGGGGCACCGAGATAGCGTCATCGGGGTAGGCATCCATGCCGGTAGAGAACTCAAAGGAGCCACCGCCAATATCAAAGTTGAGGATACGGCCAGCACCCCACCCCTGCCAGTGGCGCACCGCGTGATAGGTAATCGCAGCTTCCTGGTCACCGGTAATCTCGGTCAGGTTCACCCCGGTGGCATTCTGCACGTGCTGAAGGACCGCAGGGCCGTTTTTGGACTCACGAATAGCGCTGGTAGCAAAAGCTAAAAGGTCCTCAGCTCCCTGCTCGATAGCATAAAGCACAGCGCTCTTGACAAAGGCTGTCAGCCGGTCGCGGCCCTCGTCGGTGATCTTCCCATCCGCATCAATGTAGCGCACCAGTTGGAGGGGCTCCTTATGGGCATCGGTATAGGCTTCGGGGCGCGAACCCAGCTGCCCCTCGATCAAGAGCAGGTGGCCGGTATTTGAGCCGATATCAAGCACGCCGAGTCGCATGGTTCCCCCAGGATAGGTGAAAAGAATAAGGTTCCTGCCTACCAGTCTAAAGGACGCACCCCGCGCGGCCGGCCAGCTCGATCCCGCAAACAGCTGGGGCAGGAGCCTAGCTCCTGCCCCCATCACCCGCTGGCAGGGCTTAGCCCCTACTCAGCGGCTTCTGTAGCTGTTGTCTTCTTGGCTGTTGTCTTCTTGGCTGTTGTCTTCTTGGCTGTAGTTTTCTTTGCAGGTGCCTTCTTGGCAGGGCTCTTCTTAGCGGTGGTCTTCTTAGCGGTAGTCTTACGCTTAACCGGGCCCTTGGCGCGCTTCTCAGCCAAAAGCTCAACCGCACGGGTATGAGTCAGTGACTCAATTGTCTCGCTCCTAGGCACCGTAATATTGGTGACACCGTCGGTGATGTAGGGGCCAAAGCGGCCGTCCTTAACCACAATCTTCTTCTCAGACACCGGGTCAACACCCAGCTCAGCCAAGGGGGGCTTAGCCGCCGCCCGCCCACGCTGCTTAGGCTGAGAATAAATCTCAAGGGCCTGCTCCAAGGTAATCGAGAAAATCTGCTCCTCGTTTTCCAGCGAGCGCGAATCCGTACCCTTCTTCAGGTAGGGGCCAAAACGTCCGTTCTGGGCGGTAATCTCAAGGCCCTCAGCATCGCTTCCCACCACGCGGGGCAGACTCATGAGTTTGAGCGCGTCCTCAAGGGTGATAGTTGCCAGATCCATGCTCTTGAAGAGGGAGCCGGTACGGGGCTTTTCAGGCTTAGGCTTCTTCTTAGGCTTGGGCCTACCGTTCTTGTAGTACTCGGTGGGCTGGGCCTCCATCCAGGCGGCGATTTCTTCTTCGCTCATCTCAGGGATCAGCTCGGTGACGTAGGGGCCGTAGCGGCCGTCCCGGGCTACAATAGTGCGCCCGGTCACCGGGTCTACACCCAGTTCACGACCGTCCTGTTTGCCCTGGGAGATCAGCTCTGCGACCTTCTCCTCGGTCAGCTCATCCGGAGCCAGATCATCAGGCACATTAGCGCGGACCGGGTCCTTAATCTCGCCGGTCTCGGTATCAATTTCGCCGCCCATCTCAAGGTAGGGGCCAAACTTACCCACGCGCAGATTGACTCCGGGGGCAACCTCAATGGAGTTAATAGCTCTAGCGTCGATATCACCCAGGTTATCGACCATAGGCTTGAGGCCGCGCTGGGCCTCACCACCAAAGTAGAAGTTGCCCAACCACTGGGTGCGGGCTTCTTCGCCGCGTGCAATGCGGTCCAGATCCTCTTCCATCTCAGCGGTGAACTCGTAGTCCACATACTTGGCAAAGTGCTCTTCAAGCAGGCGTACCACCGAAAAAGCCGTCCAGGAAGGTACCAGGGAACCAGCCCGGTGATGAACATAACCCCGGTCCATGATGGTGGAGATAACGGCAGCATAGGTTGAAGGGCGACCAATACCCAGCTCGTCCATGGCCTTAACCAGGGAGGCTTCGGTGTAGCGGGGCGGGGGCGAGGTCTCGTGCCGGGCAGCCTCGATATCGCTGGCGTTCAGCCTATCGCCCTGGGCAAGCTGGGGCAGACGTTTCTCACTCTTCGTCTCGGCGGCCTTGTCTTCCTCGTTGCGCAGGGCATCTTTGCCCTCCTCATAGGCAGCTAAAAAGCCTCGGAAGGTAATGACGGTACCCGAGGCGGCGAACTCGGCATCGCGCCCATCACTGGCGATAGCGCCCAAGCGGACGGAGGCGGTTGAACCCTTAGCATCAGCCATCTGAGAGGCAACGGTACGCTTCCAAATCAGTTCGTAGAGACGGAACTCATCGGGGCTCAAGGCTGATTTGACGGCAGCAGGGGTGCGGAAGGTATCACCGGCAGGGCGGATTGCTTCGTGAGCTTCCTGGGCGTTCTTAGACTTAGAAGCGTAGACGCGCGGTGAGGCAGGTACAAACTCGGCACCGTAAAGTTCCTTGGCCTGGGCGCGAGCGGCCCGGATTGCCTGATCTGACAGGGCAACGGAGTCGGTTCGCATGTAGGTAATGTACCCGTTTTCGTAGAGTCGCTGGGCAACCTGCATGGTCGAGCGTGACGAGAAACGGAGCTTACGGGCTGCCTCCTGCTGCAGGGTGGAGGTCGTGAAAGGGGCAGCAGGACGGCGGGTGTAGGGCTTGGTCTCGACCGAGCGAACCGCGAAATCAGCAGAGGCCAGAGCGGTAGCCAGCGAACTAGCGGCGGCCTCATCGAGATGGGAAACCTTAGAAGCCGCAGAAGCCTTTAAAGCGCCGTTATCGGCAAAATCCTTGCCCGTAGCAACACGGGCACCATCCACAGCAGATAGCTTAGCGCTAAAGCTCTCAGCCGATGCGGTCGTAAAGGTGCCGGTCAAATCCCAGTAGCTGGCAGAGCGGAAAGCCATGCGCTCGCGTTCACGCTCAACAACCAGGCGGGTGGCAACAGACTGCACGCGGCCCGCAGAGAGGCCACGCGACACCTTGCGCCAGAGCACGGGAGAGAGCTCATAGCCGTAGATACGGTCAAGGACACGGCGGGTTTCCTGAGCATCCACCAGGTTCTCATCGATCTCACGCAAATCCTTGAAGCCACGTTCAATGGCTTCCTTGGTGATTTCCGGGAAAGTCAGACGGTAGACGGGTACCTTGGGCTTGAGCACCTCAAGCAGGTGCCAGGCAATCGCTTCGCCCTCACGGTCCCCATCGGTTGCCAGATAAAGCGCATCAGACTCTTTGAGCAGGCGCTTGAGCTCGGTGACTTTCTTCTTCTTATCAGAATTGACCACATAGTAGGGTTCAAAGCCGTTCTCCACGTCAACAGCGAACTTACCCACAGGGCTCTTTTTCAGCTCATCGGGCAGTTCAGAGGGCTGAGGCAGGTCACGGATGTGGCCCATCGAGGACTCGACAATAAAGGCATCTCCCAGGTAACCGCTGATTGTTTTGACTTTAGAGGGGGACTCTACAATCAGCAGTGACTTGCCGTGCAGGGGGGTTGCCTTGGTGGGCACTGGTGGCTCCTTGAGGTTGACAATAGGCGTGTAAGCACAACAATAGCCGACAGACAGCACTTCCTGTCCACTTAGGGTCATGTGACCTTAGAGGGCTCTTGGCACCCATCATGCTGGCCGACCTATGGTGTACGGGGTTCTGGGGCTGGCTTAGAGCTCGTCGGTCGGTTCTTCACCGATCTCAAATTCGCGGCCGCTAATGCTCACCGGCTCAACCTCAACCCAGTTGGTCTTGTAGGTCGGTGCGTAGGCGCGTAGCCCCAACGATTCAATGGCGGCAAGGTCAGCTTCGCTGGTCAGCCACTGGGCATTCCCGTGTACTACCACGGAGCGGGCCATACCATCTTTGACTTCATCAATCTCAAAGGCGGCCTTACGGCTAATAACGACCTCGGACAGCTTCTGCCCAGCTGCGGTACGGAAGTAGATTTTCTTCTGGTGCACCACAAAATTGACGGGGTAAATATCGACTTCGCCGCTCACGGCTAGGGCAAGACGCCCAAACTCATGCGAGCTTAAAAGCTCCCAGCAGCGGTCTTCGGTCAGGGCTTTAATCGGGTTCTCTACCATAGCACCAGTCTAGTCACCCTGCTCAAGGCGCAGAAAACTCTTCTCCAACAGTTCACGAATGTTACTTATCAATTCCTGCTGGGGTGAAGCGTCCTGCCAGTCCAGCAGAGTGGCTAGGGCATTGACAATCTGGCCCACGCTGAGTTCCCCATCGCAGGCCGAGACGAACCCGCTTGTTTCTGTGGTTTCTAAAATGGTGCGGCGTAAACCGGCACCGGCGCGGAGCAAAATAAGGGACGGATGCTCAGAACCGGGTGACAAGTGGCGCTCCTCGGTCACATCCCCAGCTACCACCAGATGCTGGGCTAGGAGGGCTTCATCATCCAGGGCAGTCACCGCATCATAGTGGGCAACGGCCTCAGTGATAAAGGAGGCAATGGGTTGTTGGATCGGGTAGGTAATTTCCTCAAAACGGTGCAGGCGCTCCCCTGCCGCCTGCAAGTTGGGTCGGCGCAACCAAATCATGCCAAAGCCGATAGCGTCCACGCCTCGCGCGGCAAAGTCGCGCAGGTAGTCAGTATAGGCCTGCTCATAGTGGGCGGGGTCGCGGTTCTCGCTGGCATCACGCAACCAAGTCTCAGCATACTGCTCCGGGGCAAGGACTTCACGCTGAATAAACCAGGCCTCCGCTTCTTGACCTACCCAGTCGCGGGGGCGGGCCGACCAGTCGGCCTGCTCACCGGGGCCAGCCACGGGAATTTCCCAGTTACCCAGCATCTGGGCACGCCCACCGGGGTTCAAGATCTCAGGGAGCTGGCGCACCAAGGTTGACACGATGCCATCCCCTGCCATACCACCGTCGCGGTAGGTGAACTGGTCTGCCGGGGTCTCCCCAGAGCTACGCGGTGTAATGACAAAGGGCGGGTTAGAAACCACCAGGTCAAAGCTCTGCCCGGCTACCGGTTCCAGCAAAGAACCGTGGAGCAAGCTCACCCGGTCCTCCAGCTTCTGCGGGTCAATCTCTAGGGCAGGAGCATTAAGCAGAAGGTTAAAGCGGGTAAAAGCCAATGCCCGCTCCGAAATATCCGTTGCGGTGACGTGACGGGCGTGGGCCAGCAGATGGAAGGTCTGGATGCCGCACCCGGTACCCAGATCGAGCGCCCGTTCAAGGGGAGTGCGCTCGGTGAACTGTGCCAGGGTCAGGGAAGCATGACCGATACCCAGTACATGGTCCTTCCGCAGAACGCCGGGGCGCTGGTGCGCACCCAGATCGCTAGCAACATAGAGTTCAGTGCCGTCGTCAGCGGCGTGGGGGCGCAGGTCAACCGAAGCCTGAAGGGAACCTGTGGCAGCGCTTTCAGCCAGGCCAAGCTCTACGAGAAGATCGCATAAACCGGCCCCCAGAGCGGCTTCAAGCTCAGCAGACTCAAGCACCTGCCCCATCAGGAAGAAACGCACTACCTGCGCCAGCGACTTTTCACCAAGGCTAAAAGTAGAGGCTGTTTTCTCGTACCCCAGCACCTGGTTCAGCCTGTAGATACCAGGTGTGAGCTGGTCCCGGGTCATGGCCTCAAAAGCGCGGTCACCCAGGAGGGAGGCAACCCCCTCATAGGTATAGTTGACCGCTCGCAAGGCAGTATGGAGCCTGACCAAAGAAGAGATATCGGTGCTTACCGGAGCACCAGGAACACGAGAAAAATCAGTAGTCATCACCCTACCCATGTTAACCGTAGAGAAACCCCAGCCGCACGCACAGTTCCGGCTCCTAGCCACCGCACCGCCAAACTAGGCCTCCATTGATGGGGCAGAACCTACCACAAACAGCTAGCACAGGCTAACGTAGAGGTATGTTATTTGCTTTCTCTGTAGCCCCCACCGGAGGCGGCGACCCCAGCGGCTCCGTCCACGATGCCGTTGCCGAAGCCGTCCAGATTGTGCGCGACTCAGGCCTACCCCACCGCACCGATGCCATGTTCACCACCATCGAAGGTGACTGGGACCAATGTATGGCCGTCATCAAAGCCGCCACCGAAGCCATGACCCGCTACGGCAACAGGGTTTCCCTCGTGCTCAAGGCGGATATCCGCCCCGGCCACGACTCCGGTGAAATCACCGGAAAACTCGACCGGCTCGAAGCAGCCATTGACCAGCGGGCCAGGAGCTAACAGTGCGTATCTGGTCCATCACCCCTGCCCTGCTCGATGCCAAAGGCCTAGTCGCTTGCTGGCGTGAAACACTCTTGGCCCAAAAAGTCCTCCAAGGAAAAACACGCGGCTATACTCAGCACCCCCAGCTAGAACGCTTCAAAGCAAGCAATGATCCGCTGGCCTATATCTGCGCCTACCTGCACGGCCTTGCCGACGAAGCTGACACGCGCGGCTACTCCTTTAACCGGTCACTCCTGGTACTGCCCAGAGATAATAAGCTGGAAGAGCTAGAGGTCACCGAGGGACAGCTAGAATATGAGCTTGCTTTCCTTACCCACAAAGTCAAAGGGCGCTCCCCCGACTGGTTCGCCCAGCATTTCTCCACGCCACCGCCAGCATTACCCCACCCTCTTTTCAAGGCCGTACCGGGCGGTATAGAAACCTGGGAAAAAGTTAAAGAGGGAACTTCGCCTTCTTTTACCGACAAGTAAGCTAAAGTCTTTCTTATGGCTAATGTAGAAAAAATTGCCGAACTCGAAAAATCCATTACCGACTGGAAGCAAAAAGCAGCCAACGGCGGCCCCGCTTTCATCGAAGAGATTATTGCCCGGCTCGAAGAACAGCTGGCAGAGGAACGCAACTCGTAAGATAACCCACGGCATTACCGCCCCATCAGGGCACCGGTAAGACCTCATAGAAATACCTTCCGTGCTAGCGCACCGGAAGGTATTTCTCTTTCTAGGTTCTGTTCTCTCAGGGCAACTACCTTAGGCTAAGACTCAGAACTGCGACTATGCAGAGAGTCCGGTCACCGCCTGCCACAGGTACATGCGATAGTTCTGCCCCTGCATATCACCCGGCCCGTACACCTCTAGACACACACCGGTAGGGGTCAGGTTTTTAGAGGGGATAAAGGTCTGAGCCAGATAGTCAAAACCGGCCTTAATATGGGCAGGTGGAAGACCGGGCACCAGGGGCCCCTCCACCAGTACCGTAGCGTACATGGCACCGGGGACCACCACACCCGTCAGCCCCAAAGCCGCAACATCTTTAATACCCCCGGGAACAATAAACCCGGCAGTATAGGTCACCCCAGAATCGTCGGCATCTGGCATGAGCACGCCCACCCGCTGAAGCTTCTCCACAGCCGCCAACCGCTGGGCAGCCAGCTGAGCCTCAGCCTCTGTCTCGCCGGCACCCAAATGATCATAGAGTTTCTTCCACCACAGCGAAAAATCGCTCGTCTGCCTAGCCGGCTCGGTCACGCCCGCCACCATAAAGGTCCCATACTCAATCAGGGCTGTCTCATACGTCTGCTCTGCTGTCATGGCTCACTACTCTAATACCCCGGCACCAGAGCACACAAAAGGGGCCGGGCAAAAGGTCGATGCCTCTTGACCCAGCCCCTAGCCCACGCTTGAATAGGTAAAAGTCTTAGCCGCTCACGCTCTCAAACTGGGCCAGTGCCTTGGTCTCGCACTCGGGGCACAGCAGAACCAGGTCGCGGTTACCGTCCACATCGAGGTTGACAAAGCTATTAGCAGGAGCCTGGCAGTGCTCGCACTCACCAATAGTTACGGTATCGGGCGAGAACTCCACGCGCTGACGCTTGTCAAAGACGTACAGAGAGCCTTCCCATAGCCCCGAGTCACCAAACTTTTCGCCGTAGCGCACGATGCCGCCGTCAATCTGGTAAATCTCCTTGAAACCCCGGTTCTTCATGAGGGCGGAGAGAATCTCACAGCGAATACCGCCGGTGCAGTAAGTAACAACCGGCTTGTCCTTGAGATGATCGTACTTACCCGACTCAATCTCCTGGATAAAGTCGTGGGTGGTCCGCACATCGGGCACCACAGCGTTCTTAAACTTGCCAATCTTAGCTTCAAAGGCATTACGCCCATCGAAGAAGACAACCTCATCGCCACGTTCTTCAACCAGCTGGTTAACCTCTTCGGGTTTCAGGTGGACACCGCCACCCACTACACCGTTCTCGTCAACCACAAGTTCATCGGGGGCACCGAAAGCAACAATCTCCTTGCGGGCCTTGACCGACAGGCGGGGGAAATCAGCGGAACCACCATCGGACCACTTCAGTTCCAGCTTCTCAAAGCCGGGGTACTGGCGGGTCGTCTTACCGTACTGTTTGAGGGCGTTAACATCGCCGCCCAAAGTCCCATTAATGCCGTGCTTGGAGATGAGGATACGGCCGGTTAGGCCAAGCTTCTCGCACAGGGCGCGCTGCCACAGCATGACAGCCTTGGGGTCGGTTACGGGTGCAAAGCAGTAATAGAGGATAATTCGTTCTTGAGCCACGCACCCATTCTAGTTCTTCTTGGCCTAGTCTGCCCGATACCACCGGGCAGATAAGCCATAAAAGATGAGCTAGGACCCCAGGCGGAAGCGCCGCCCCGTCATGGACACCGGAGTTAGCTCCACCAGTTCCAGCTTCTGGCTATCAAGCCAGGGTTCCAGGTTGAGCTTGCCGACGTAGTCAATCTCGCGGCTATCAGTCAGGAGTCGGGCCCGGGCAAACACATTCACTGAGTGCGCGCTCTTGCCCTCAACCCGGTCAAACTGTAGGGTCACTTTTTCATCAAGTAAGAGCTGGGTAAGCTTGCTACCGGCTGCCGTGCGGAAGAAAATCTTAACCCCGTCCGTCACAATATTCAGCGGGGTAATGTGCACGAAGCCCTCCTCGCCTACTGTGCCCAAACGAGCAAAACGAGTGCCTTGGATCAAATCCCACACCTGCTCATCGGTGAGCACGGTAACCACAGGCTCCTCAGGAGCTGACTGCTGACCCTTAATGTTCATTGGAATACTCATAACTCTCATTATTCCAGTTCTATAGCATAGCTCACAGCCTTTACGCCCGGTTGGCGGGATAAAGGTCAGGCACAGGGGCTCTTGGTTTGCCCTGGGCAGCTCCCCACCATGCTCAGCGCCAGTCACCTCTGCCCTCAACAAGAGGTAGGAACACAGTACAGGCAGACAGGACAGGTCTGGGAAACAGCAGCAACAGGCCAGGCAATAAACCACCGACCAAGCGGTGCCATAATAGGGATGTGCCTACCCAAACCCCGCAGGAAAGCCCCGGCTCACGGGCACCCGCCCCCCAAGAGCTCTTACTCGTGCTGGAACAGCTTGGTCTGACCGAGCTCCCTGCACAGGTCAGGCATGTGCGCACCCTGCCAGCCCAAGAGGCACAGACCAGCCCCTGGCCGAGCTGGGCCCACCCCGCTGTCGTTGAGGCCTTCCAATCTTTGGGCGTGGATGAGCCCTACCTGCACCAAGTCCAGGCAGCCACCCTTGCCCACGATTCCTCCGGTAGCAGGCACGTCATTCTTGCAACGGGCACAGCCTCCGGCAAGTCACTGGCCTATCAGCTCCCCGTGCTCGATGCCCTCTACCGGGGCGAACACGAATATCAGGGAACCGGCTTTGATACCGGCAGGGCAACAGCCCTCTATCTCTCGCCCACCAAGGCGCTAGCTGCCGACCAGCTCTCTTCCTTACGAGCTCTTAACCTGCCAGGGATTGCGGTAGAGGCCTACGACGGGGACACCCCACGCGAAGACCGCCGCTTTATCCGCGAGCGTGCCCATCTGGTCCTGGCTAATCCGGATATGCTTCATCACGCTATTTTGCCTAACCATGCCCGGTGGGCAACTTTTCTGCGCAAGCTCAAATATGTGGTGGTTGATGAGGCGCACGGCTACCGGGGTGTTTTTGGGGCGCACGTCTCTCTTGTGGTGCGGCGGCTGCGCCGAATCTGCCGTCATTACGGTGCTACTCCCGTTTTTATTGGGGCTTCTGCTACCAGTGCGGAACCTGCCGAGTCTTTTGCCCTCCTCATTGGGTCGCGCCCTCAGGCGGTCACTGCAATTACCCGGAGCACCGCACCCAGAGGATCCACACAGGTGCTTCTGTGGGAGCCTGAGTTCACCGAGCCTGACACGGTTCGTGACCGGCTAGCGGCTCCAACTAGACAACCGGCGGGTGCGGGCGAAAACGGTGCCCCGGTCCGCAAATCAGTTATCGGTCAGGTAGCAGAGATGATGGCTGACCTGGCGGTCAGTCGCACCCGAACCATCGCCTTTATTAAGTCCCGGCGCGGGGCAGAAGCCATAGCGCAAACGGCCGGGCGCTACCTCGATGAGGTAGAGCCGGGTCTCTCCGAACGCATAGCCGCCTACCGGGCAGGCTACCTGCCCGAGGAACGTCGTGCACTGGAAATCGGTCTGAGGCGGGGGCACATACTGGGTATTGCCAGCACTTCTGCCCTGGAGCTGGGTATAGATATTGCCGGGCTGGATGCCGTGCTCGTAGCCGGCTGGCCGGGGACCCGGGCTTCCTTCTACCAGCAGATCGGGCGGGCAGGACGAGCCGGGCAGGACAGCTTTGCAGTGCTCATCGCCAGCGAAGACCCCCTAGATACCTACCTGGTTCACCACCCCGAGGACATCTTTGACCAGGGTGTTGAAAAGACTGTCTTTGACCCGCACAACCCCTACGTCCTGAGTCCCCATCTGTGTGCGGCAGCCTCCGAGATTCCCCTGCGCAGGGAAGAACTACCCATCTTTGGGACTAGCACCGAGCGGCTTTTGGAAAGCCTTGTCTCCCGAGGCTACCTGCGCCAGCGGGCTACCGGCTGGTTCTGGACCCACCCAGAGCAGGCCAGCGACCTGGTAAATCTGCGCGGTGGTGGCGCTCCCTTGCATATCGTGGAGAGCGACACCGGAAGTGTTATCGGCACCATGGACCGGGCACAATCCCACTCCCAGGGCCACCCCGGTGCGATTTACACGCACCAGGGTAAAACTTTCCTGGTAGAAGATTTAGATGAGGAGAAGGGGGTTATCACCGTAACAGCGGCCAACCCCGACTACTACACCCAGGCCCGGGACGTCACCGAGGTCGCCGTACTGGCAACAGAAAAGTCTCTCCAGCAGGGGCAGGTGAGCCTGAACTTTGGCCAGGTGCGGGTACGTTCTCAGGTGGTGAGCTACCAGAAGAAAAGCCTGGTGGGGCAACAGGTTTTAGGGGACGAGCCTTTGGAACTAGAGCCCCAGCTCCTCCAGACCCGCGCCATCTGGTGGTCCATGCCCGCTTCGCTACTCCAGGCAGCGGGTATCCATGAGAAGGATATCCCCGGCGCGCTTCACGCAGCCGAGCATGCCGCTATTGGCCTGCTCCCCCTGGTGGCAACCTGTGACCGGTGGGATATCGGCGGGCTTTCAACAGCCTTCCACATAGACACTGAGTTGCCCACCATTTTCGTCTACGACGGCCACCCCGGAGGGGCGGGTTTTGCCGAGCGTGGTTTTGAGCGGGTAACCCACTGGCTCCGCGCAACCCTGGACACCATTCTGGCCTGCGAGTGTGAGCTGGGCTGCCCCTCCTGCGTGCAGTCCCCCAAATGCGGTAACCGCAATGAACCGCTCCACAAGAAGGGAGCCGCACAGTTATTAGCTTCCCTGCTAGTAGAAGCCGGGGAACTCACCGAACAGCAAGGTGCCGATCTACTGGGTGCAGTGGCTCACCCCGGTACTGACGAACCTGGCAGAAGCAGCAACCCGAACAGGACTACGGCACCGAACCGAACTACGGCACCGGGTCGAGCAAGCGCGCTCTCTCAAGCAAGCACACCAGATCAGCTACCTACGCTTGAGCAAAGTCACCGAGAGCTCACCGTCACGGAGTCTCTGACCGGCCACAAGGATAGTGGTGACCCCTTCTAAAGGATTTACCGGTACTGAGCTAATCGCGGTGACCGGTACCTAAGAACCACTTAGCCCGGGTGGGCCAGCCCTAGAAATACCCTGGGCTGGCCCCAGAAAGGCGAAGGGGCCAGCAATATCGACCGAGGTGCGGATATCCGCTGTACCGGCCAGGCCCGGTGGAAGGGCGCAGGCCACCAGGTTGACCCGGTTGGCCTGAGCTACCTCCTGGGCTCTATCGCAGGGATCCCCCGAGGTCAGCCCGCGAGCGGCATCGGCAGCGGCTAGAGCCGCCAGGTCAGCGGCCTGGGCCGCCCGGTGGTTAGCCGCTAGGACGCCTATGAGCCCGGCGCAGGTAATCCCCACTATGAGCAGGGCGCACACCATACCCACCACCGACAGGCTCCCGCTCCCCCGCTCGGGGGAATCCCCGAGCGGGCGGGAACCATGACTGCCTGCGCAGGGGCGGGTCACGGAGTTTCACCGCCCTGAGCCCTAGGTTCGGTAAGAGCCCAGGCATCGGTATTCAGCTGCCACCCACTGATCTTTCCAATGAGTCCCGGCGCTGGCCTACTCACGCTCACACGGGTCATGCCATCCTGCTGGCCGATAGTAACCCTAGCCTCCGGCTCAACATCCTGGACGATACGGATTACCGTCTGTGAGTCTTCACCGCGTGCGGCGGCACGGGCACCCAGGCGGGCCCCCTCTTCCAGCCGCAGCTGGATCATGCCGGTGGCGGCAGCACCCAGAACCAGGGCAAGAATGAAAACCACAGCGGGCAAGGCCACAGCGAACTCTGCGGTAGTCGAGCCCCGCTGGCCCTCGGTGCGGTCAAGGGTGGCGGACATGAGGCTAGGCCCCCGTTGAGAGTGCTGTTTGAACGATATTCAGGAGCATCTGCCGGACTTCATCAGATTTGAGGATAACCACTAGCAGGCCGGCAAAGCCCACGGCTGCTAGCATGACGATGCCGTATTCAGCAGTGGTGGCGCCAGCCTCAGGGTTATCAAGGCCAGCATGAACTAGCTCGCCGGTAAGCGCTTTATCAGCGCCCGCAGGCTCCATCCGATACTGTTCCGTCGTAGCGCGGTCCCGAGGTGCAGAAAAACGTGACATGTTCTATCTCCTTGTCAGAGTCAGTGGGCTAGATTCTCTAGACCATGCGTTTTTGTTGCCCGATCAGAACCCGGGGGCAAGGGGTGCGGATACCGTTGGAAAAGAAGCAGGTCCTGACCGGGTGCCTCTAGCCTGCTCCCGCTCACGCACCGGGTAAAGGCTCATTCACCCCTGTGGATAGACCACTACTCCCCCGGCGCGTCGCTCTGCCCACCTAGCTCTCAAGGGTTCTTCCTACTCGCCCGGCGAATTGGTGTTCCCAAGACACTGTGTAACGCGCATTTTTCTCTTAAGCAGGCACCTGTGAACACCGCCCCAACCCCACCGGTTTCTTAGAAGAGGGTCGGTAAAAGCGCTATCAGCACGGGGATTACCCCCAGACAGATAAAAGCGGGCAGGGAACAAGCCCCCAGGGGAACCACCAGTTTGACAGCTAGCCGGGCCGCAGATTTTTCGTGTTGCCGTTGCCGGTGCCTGCGCTGGCGGTCGGCCAGCACCCTCACGAGTTGGGCGCTGGGCGCACCTGTTTCTAGGGCCATACCCAGACAGTCACGCACCGGTGCCAGCCCCTCCGGTCTACTCTTGCCCCAGGCTTGCTCCCAGTGGGCACCGGCGTAGAGCTTAGCAACCACCACTGCTAGTTCGGTGCGGTACCGCCCCTGCTCAAGCTGGCTGAGCTGTTCCAACACAGCGGGCACAGAGAGCCCCGCGGTGAGCATCGTGGCCGCCAGGTCCAGGTAGAGGGCGGGGCTAAGAGCAGGCAAACCCGACTCCGTATTGCCTGCAGGAACCGGCGGGCGCGGACCTCCCTGTTCTTGCGCCTCCGTCTTCTTTCTGCCGCCGAGCACCCAGAGCAGGCCAGCAGACAAGAGGCAGAGCAGGCTCAGACAGAAAACCAGCAGCACCACTAGAGCTCACCCCCTTCCGCACGCCCAATCAGCCGGGAAGTCCACCGGCTCCCCGCGTAGGCTAGGCCCAGACCGGTTAGTCCCACCAGGGCACCGCCAAAGGAACCGAGTAGAACACCCAGAGGGTCGGTACCCATGATGATGCCCAAGCCCAGCCCCAGAGCGGGTAGCCAGGACAGGATCCGTCCCGTTGCCTTGGGACCGCTCAAAGCGGTTTCTCGCTGTTGACGTAGGTCGATTTCCGTCTCGTAGTAGCGGGCCAGTCTCTCAAAAACTGAAGCAAGTGAAGCGCCGGTTGTTTGCCCCACCTGCCAGCAGGCGGCCAGAGCTACCACACCATCCCGCACAGATTCCCGGTAGTCAGCGGTACCAGGGTGCAGGCATGCCGGGCCCAGCGGAAGCCCTTTCTGGGCGGCCTCGGTACAGCGCTCAAAGAGGTCCACCATATCGGCCAGGGCGCGGGCAAGATCCTCGTCCTGCCAACGCTCTGTGCCCCACCGCGCCACTGGCCTCATGCTCGCTATTCGGGTACGGGTTTCTTCTAATGAACTAGCCAGGTTCCGGCCTACCATAGCGCAGGCAAAGGCCGGCGAACAGCCTGCCTTAAGCAGGGCCGCCATTCGCCAGATAGCGTCAGGCCAAAGCTCTAACTCATCCAGAGAGGGTTTGTTTCCCTGGCGCGCCCTCAGAACCAGGTGAGTTAAGCGGGTTTCCAGCCCTCCTAGAGGGCCGGGCAGGGTGCTGACCGGTCCTGTTTTCATCGGTATTCCCCCAGGCCGGCGGCAGCTTTAAGGCCGCTCGCCTCGGGGTGCCACAGCAGAAAACTGCCCCGGCGGCGAGCCTCCACTGTACACACCGGCTCTACCAGCAGGGCACCTGCGCTCCCCCGCAGCCGGTAGACACCGCGCACGAGCCGTTGCCCTTTATCCCGCTCCAGGTGAATAAGATAGTCCAGAGCAGTCTGGGCTTGCAGGGCCACAGCCTCCTGGCTCACCCCCGCTAAAGCCCCCATGGCATAGAGGCGGGCAGGTACAGCGTCGGCAGAGTTGGCGTGTAGGGTGCTCCCGCTCCCGGAGTGGCCGGTGTTCATGGCGGTCAGCATGTCCATGACCTCAGCCCCCCGGCATTCCCCCACCACCAGGCGACTCGGGCGCATACGCAGGGCCTGGCGAATCAGCTCGTCCAGCCCCACGGCACCGCGCCCTTCGGCATTAGCTACCCGCGCTTGCAGGCTCACCGTATGGGGGTGCTCCAGATGTAGTTCGGCAGTGTCCTCCACCAGCACCAGCCGCTCATGGTCAGGGGCCTCCTGCAAGAGGGCCCGCAGAAGCGTGGTCTTACCGCTGCCGGTTCCCCCGCTCACCACCAGGTTGGCACGACTTTTCACCAGGTAGCGCAAGAGCTGTTCCAGGTCCTTACCCATCATGCCTTTCTCACGGAGCTGGCGCAGTTCGTAGCGGCGCTCGCCTTGAAGACGGATAGAAAGTAGGGTCCCGCTTTGGCTGAGCGGTGGCAGAATCGCGTGGACGCGTGCACCCTGAGCGGTCTGGACGTCGGCGGCGGGGTAGGCATCATCTAGGCGGCCTCCTGCGGCCAGAATGAGGCGGGTAGCCAGTGCCCGCACGTCCTTGTCGTGCTCAAAGGTGATGTTTGAGCGGTGTAGGCTGCCTGCTGCTTCGTACCAGACCCGGTGCGGGCCATTGACAAAAATATCGGTGAGTTCGTCAATGTTCAGGAGCTCTTCGAGGGGCCCTAGCCCGGTGAGTTCGGCTTTGAGGCGGGCACCTGCTTGGGGTGCTATCTCGCGCTGGGGTTCACCTGCTGAGGTGGTTTTTTCGGCTTTTTCTTGTTCGTCCAGGACCGTATCAATGAGGCCCTGTAAGCGGGCGGGGTCGGTCATGGCCTCTAGGCTCAGGCTGTCGGCGGTGAGCTGTTCACCCGGTTTATCTGCGTTTTGTTCCACCGGGGACTGGTTCCGCGCTTTGGGTTCTTCACCGGGGTTTTCCTGCTTTGGGCCGGGTAGTTGGGCCATGTCTTGGGGCTCTAGGTCAAAGAAGCGGCTGCGTGCTTTGCGGACAAGGATTTGGATCTGGTCGTCAGGGGCGGTGTCAGCGCCCACCCGTTCGTCTGTAGTTTTAGCTGGTGAAGGCATGATTGACCTCTGGGTTCAGCCCTACCCGCTTCTTTTCCTGCCCTCTTTATGCCACAGATAAAGCGCCAGGTCTAGCCCCGCCTGGCAGGCTGTGGATAAACCGGGGGCGATGCCCAGAGTTCAGTGCTGTGTCTGCCAACTGGCTTGGGGCTGGCGTTTAAGGGATGTTGGCAGAGACAGCACTGGGGTCAGGTGGGTGGCTTGAATTGCGCTGTGGGCGCTAGCCAACCGGGCAAGAGGGAGGCTTGCCGGTCTACCTACCCAAACGTACGGTGTGTTCGGGTCTGGCGCTGAGCCAGGGTTGAGCCGTGTTTTGGGCAGACCCCATAATAGAAGAATGTATATAGTGCTCGGCCCCGTAGCTACCCCGAATCGGGGGGATAGCTGGGAGGCTATAACTCTCAGCGATACCGGTGCCGGTAGCCGCCGCACTTTCCCCCGCGCTAAGCTCCCTGATTTTATTAGGGCGGTGGAGGGCCAGAACCCGCACCGGACTATTCGTTGGACGTGGGCTGATTCGCGTCTGGTGATGCCTCAGCTCTTGACTGCGGGGGTGTCGCCGGCGTCCTGTCATGATCTGCGGCTGGCTCAGCGGATTCTTGTTACGGCGGCTTCTAATGCGCAGAACGCGATGAGCTATACCCCTACTCTTGATGTGGAGCGGCTGGTCCCTGAGCCTGCTGGGGTGATGCCTGCGCGTCAGCCCATGGAGGGGCAGGGTTCCCTGTTTGATGATGAGTTGGCCGGTTCTTCTCTGGCCAGGAAGGCTCCGCAGGAGCCGAGTGCCCAGACTTTGGCCGCCGAGCTGACGGCCCAGCGTGCGGCTGTGGCGACTTCCCCTCACCCTTCGCGTTTGGCTCTGCTGTTGGCCGCTGAGTCTCAGGGGGCGCTGATTGCCGCTGAGATGAAGCACTGGGGTATGCCCTGGAACCGTGCTATCCACGAGAAGATTCTGGAGCACGAGTTGGGCCCCCGCCCGGCGGGGTATGACCGGCCCTCTAAGATGGAGGCTCTTGCCGCCCGTATCCGTGAGGAGCTGGGGGCGCCCCATCTGAACCCTGATTCGCCCCAGGATGTGCTCAAGGCTTTGCAGGCCGCTGGGCATTCGGTCACGACTACCCGTAAGTGGGAGCTGACTGAGTGGGCTAATGCGGTGCCGCACCTGCGTGAGGATCGCTGGCAGGTGGTGCGGCCTTTGCTGGCTTATAAGCGGTTGGCTCGGCTTTACACGGCTAATGGCTGGAATTGGCTTGATGCCTGGGTCAGTGACAACCGCTTTTACCCTAGCTATGAGGTGGGTTCGGCAGCTACGGGTCGTTGGGGTGGGCATGGCGGGGGTGCCATGCAGATCCCTAAGGACGTGCGTCCTGCTGTTCGTGCTGAGGAGGGCATGATCCTTACGGTGGCCGATGCCGCGCAGATTGAGCCGCGTATCTTGGCGGTGATGAGCGGGGATCGTGCGCTGGCTCTTGCGGGGCGGGGTAGGGACCTGTACCTGGGGATAGCTCAGATTGGTGAGCGCACCGGTAGTGTGCTGAATGACCGCCCCCACGCTAAGGTTGCCTTACTGGGCGCTATGTACGGGGCTACTAGCGGTGAGGCGGGCCAGCTCATGCCGCACCTGAAAAAGATGTTCCCGCAGGCTATAGCTTTGACAGAGCGGGCCGCCGCTCTTGGTATGCGCGGTGGGCAGGTGAGCACTTATTTGGGGCGTACTTCCCCTGCGCCTTCGGCCACCTGGTTTCAGGCTCAGCGCAGTCAGGGTACCGCTGCCGATGAGCGTGCCGCTCTCTCTGCGGCCCGCGCGCAGAGCCGGTTTACCCGCAACTTCCTTATTCAGGGTACTGCCGCTGAGTGGGCTCTTATCTGGATGGCACAGATTCGCCGGCGTCTACGTACCGAACGCCGTTTTGGGCGGCGTTTGCAGTCGCGCCTGGTCTATTTTTTGCACGATGAGATTATGCTTTACGGCCCGGTGGGTGAGGCGGCTCTCTGCACGAAAATTGTGCGGGAGTCGGCGCAGACCGCTACCGAACTGATTTTTGGGAAGACGGATGTGGAGTTCCCGGTAACGGTTGTGACCACGGATGACTATTCCACCGCCAAGTAGCTCGGTCGTCGTAGCTGGTATGACTGTTAGCTGGCTTGGGGCTGGCGTTTAAGGGTGCTAACGGGAACACCGTCTGCGGGGTTATAAATTACCGATCTTCTAGGTGTGGTCTTCCCGCGTCTGTTCCCTGTCCCAGGGTTCTTCCCAGCCCAGTTCTTCAAAGACCCGGGAGAGCAAAATCCCGGTAAAGCCCCAGATGGTGAAGTTCTGGTCCGCGTTGGTTACGTCAAAGGCCGGTGACTTATGGGTGGTTCTGCCCCGGCGCACAGTGGCGGTGTGGCGGTTAGCTGGGTCGAGCAGGTCAGCGACCGGCACACGCACCACTAGGGCTGATTCTTCCCTGTCGACTGCTTGCACGGGGGTGGGTAAATCCCACCAGCCCAGTACAGGTGTGACCCGGTAGTTGCTGACTGGCAGGTCGATGGGTGGGAGTTGCCCGAGCAGGCGCACTCCGCTGGCATCTAGCCCGGTTTCTTCGACGGCTTCACGGAGGGCTGCTACCTCTTCTACGGTTTGACCGGTGAGGGTGGCTTGGTCGTAGTCTTCGGGGTCGATGCGCCCACCGGGTAGGGCTGGTTGCCCGGCGTGATGGCGTAGCCCGTCGGAGCGTACTAGTAGCAGCAGGTCCAGGTCGCTGGTGACGGTGGGGCAGGTGCGGTGGTGGGCTGGCGCGGTGTCAAGCAAGCCAAAGAGTAGGAGTACGGCGGCGGGTTTGATGGTGTGGGGGTCAATTGCGCCGATTTTCCAGTTTTCCCTCTGTTTGACAAGGGCGGGGGCCCTGTGGGCCAGGTCTGTGAGCTGGGTGAGGGCGGGGTGTTCTCCCGCTTCTGACGCAGGAATCTGGTTGGGAGCTTGCGGGTTTTTAGGCACTGAGTGAGTACCCTTCTGCTCGCAGCTGGCGGCGGGTGGCTCCCTGGAGGAAACGTAGGTGTAGGCGCTCACGGCCCGGTGCCATCTCGTATTTGAGGAGTTTGGCGGCTTTGGTTTGGTCTGTTTCGCCGGTGCCGTAGGCGGGGCAGAGGTCAGCTACGGGGCAGGCTCCGCAGGCTGGTTTTTGGGAGTGGCAGATGCGCCGCCCGTGGTAGACCAGCCTGTGGGAGAGCTGGGTCCAGTCTTTGGGTTCAAAGAGTTCTGCTACCGCCTGCTCTACTTTGGTGGGGTCTTCTTGGTCGGTGAATCCGAGCCTGCGGGAGAGCCTGCCAAAGTGGGTGTCTACGGTGATGCCTGGCCTGCCAAAGGCGTTGCCGAGCACTACGAATGCGGTTTTTCGGCCCACGCCGGGGAGTTTGACCAGGTCTTCGAGTTTGCCCGGCACTTCCCCTTTGTGTTCAGCTACAAGTTGGGCGGCCAGGTTGACGATTGATTTGGCTTTGGAGCGGTAGAAGCCTAGGGGGCGCACCATGTCTTCGATGTCTTCGAGTCGGGCGGTTGCTAGGGCCTGGGCGTCGGGGTAGCGGGCGAAGAGTTCGGGGGTGGTGGCGTTGACGCGCACGTCGGTGGTTTGGGCTGAGAGTACGGTGGCGATCAGGAGCTGGTAGGGGTTATCGAAGTCTAGTTCTGCGACGGCGTAGGGGTAGGTTTGGCCCAGGATGCGGTTGATTTTGCGGGCGCGGCGGGTGCGGGCTAGGGGGCTTTCTGCCTGATTTGTGGCGGTGGCGCGGGCGCGTTTGCGGGCGGCGGCCTCGGCGACTGGGGTGGGAACGGTGCGGATTTCTAGGAGCTGGCGCTCAGTATCGGTGAGGGGTGCGGGTTCCTGGTCTATAGCTGTTGCGGATGCTGGTGTCTTCTTGGACTGGGGCATACCTAGAGATTACCCGTAGAAGCGACAAGCTGATGTTCGGTGTCAGTTCGCTCAACACGAACCCTAAATTTGTGACATAAACTACAGATGCGCTATTGTTGGGGAGAAAACCACAATGTGGCCTAAGTCTATGACGCCACACACAGAGGAAGGCATATTGATGACCGACACCCAGGACGTCTTTGCACCCAGCCCCGAATTCTCAGCCCAGGCCAACGCCCAGCCCGGCATCTACCAAGAAGCCACGGAAAAAGGCCCCGAATTCTGGGCGGAACAGGCTCGTGACCTGCTGACCTGGTACAAGCCCTTCACCCAAACCCTCGACTGGTCCAACCCTCCCTTCGCCAAGTGGTTTGGCGACGGCGAGCTCAACGCCTGCTACAACGCCGTAGACCGCCACGTTGAAAACGGCCTGGGCGAGCGCACCGCCCTGCTCTTTGAGGGCGAGCCCGGCGACACCGCCTCCTACACCTACGCCCAGCTCAAAGACCAGGTATCCCGCGTAGCCAACGGCCTAGAATCTCTTGGCGTGACCAAGGGTGACCGTGTAGCCATCTACCTGCCCATGATTGCCGAAGCTGTGATTGCTATGCTGGCCTGCGCCCGCATCGGTGCCGTCCATTCGGTAGTCTTTGGCGGCTTCTCGGCGGATGCCTTGCGTTCCCGTATCGAAGACGGGGAGGCCAAGCTGGTTATCACCGCCGACGGCTCCTACCGCCGTGGTAAGCCTTCTATGCTCAAACCCGCCGTCGATGCCGCCCTAGAAAAGGGGGGCTCCAGCGTCGAGCACGTCCTTGTTGTTCAACGCAACGGTGAGGAGATCAGCTGGGTGCAAGGCCGCGATGTCTGGTGGCACGAGCTGACCGCTGAGCAGTCCACCGAGCACACTCCCTCACGCCAGAACGCCGAGGATCCCCTCTTTATCCTCTACACCTCCGGTACCACAGGTAAGCCCAAGGGTATTCTGCACACCACCGGTGGCTACCTGACCCAGGGCGCTTTTACCCACAGGAACATCTTTGACCTCAAGCCTGAGACAGATGTCTACTGGTGCACCGCAGATGTTGGTTGGGTAACCGGCCACTCCTATGTTGCCTACGCTCCTCTGGTCAACGGCGCCACCCAGGTCATTTACGAGGGCACTCCCGATGCCCCGCACCGTGGCCGCTTCTGGGAGATTGTGCAAAAGTACGGTGTGAGCATCATGTATACCTCCCCCACCGCTATCCGCACCATGATGAAGTGGGGTGAGGACATTCCCGCCAAGTACGACCTGAGCTCCCTGCGCGTACTGGGTACCGTGGGTGAGGCTATTAACCCCGAGGCCTGGCGCTGGTTCCACCGGGTCATTGGTGGGGGCAACTGCCCCATCGTTGATACCTGGTGGCAGACTGAGACCGGGGCCATCATGGTCTCCCAGCTCCCCGGTATTACCGTGGCTAAGCCCGGTAGCGCCCAGCAGCCTATCCCCGGTATCACCATTGACGTGGTCGATGATCTGGGCGAGTCCCTACCCAACGAGCAGTCCGGCTTTCTAACCATTCGGGAGCCCTGGCCCTCTATGCTCCGCACCATCTGGGGCGATGATGACCGTTTTGTCGATACCTACTGGTCTCGTTTTGAGAGCATGTACTTTGCCGGTGACGGCGCTAAGCGCGACGCTGACGGTGACCTGTGGGTACTGGGCCGTGTGGACGATGTCATGAACGTATCGGGCCACCGCCTCTCCACCCCCGAGATTGAGTCGGCCCTGGTTTCACACCCGGCTGTTGCCGAGGCCGCCGTTGTCGGCGCTAGCGACGAAACCACAGGCCAGGCCGTCATGGCCTTCGTCATTCTCAACGACGAGGCTAAGGCAGCAGGCTACGACGATGCTGAGCTGGCCGAGCAGATTCGCGCCCATGTGGGTGTGGAGATTTCACCCATCGCCAAGCCCAAGCGAGTGCTCATCGTGGAGGACCTGCCCAAGACCCGGTCGGGTAAGATTATGCGCCGCCTGCTCAAGGACGTAGCCGAGGACCGCCCGGTCGGTGACACCACCACCCTGGCTGATCCCACGGTCATGGAGTCCATTGAGGCTAACTTTAAGAAGAGCTAGCCCGGCTAATCCCCCGAGCCTGTTTCCAAGGCCCATGGCTGGGGCGACTACCGTAGCCCGGTGAAACCCAGAAAAAATATTTACTCTAGGTCCGCCTCTTGTTTACCTGCAACCGAGCAGATAAACAGGGGGCGGGCCCTTTTATGTGAAAAACTAGAACCTATGGCACATAGACAGACTGCATCCAAGCTCATTTCCGTTATCAACGGACCCAACCTCAACCTCTTGGGAGCGCGTAAGCCCGAGGTCTACGGGCACACCACCCTGGCGGATATTGAGGCCACCTTGCGCCAGCAGGCTGCGGAGCTGGGTTTTGAGCTGAGCTTTATGCAGTCCAACCATGAGGGCGACCTGGTGGACGCTATCCAGGCAGCAGGCACCCAAGCAGCCGGGATCATCATTAACCCGGCAGCCTACACCCACACCTCTCTTGCCCTGCACGATGCCTTGGAGGCCGCTGAGCTACCGGTGGTGGAGGTTCACCTGTCCAATGTGCATAAGCGAGAGCCTTTCCGCCACCGTTCTTTTGTTTCTCCGCAAGCAACCGCTGTAATTACCGGTGCCGGTGCCCAGGGCTACGAACTGGCCTTGACCTTTTTAGAACGGCAGTTGAGGAAGTAGCCTCATAGGCCCTGGGCGCTACCTCTTACCCGCTTCTGGCACAGGCTAGCCTACCTAGACGGCACACTGGCCGGTTGCGACCGCAAGAGAGCCAGAGTGCACCTGGCTGAGCGCCTCCAGCAGAATCGATGAAGGAATAGCGTAACCGGTCTGGCCCTGGGTGGATTTAGCAAAAATCATGGCCATGACCTGACCATCTTCGGTGAGCACCGGCCCACCAGAGTTCCCCTGCTGGACATGGGCCGCTATCTGGTAGACCAAGCGGGAGGGATTCGTTTGGCCTGTACTTGCATTAATGGTCTGCGTATAGCCTAGGCCCTGGACGGTTGCTGAACGGCTGGCAAAAGGCCCTCCGCCGGGGTAACCCATAAAGGCAACGGTGGTTCCTGCGGCCACCTCAGCACCTTGGATAGGCAGGGGGGCAAGAGCCAAGTCAGGGGCACTGATAATAGCAACATCCTGCTCTGCATCGAAGTAAACCACCTGGCCGGTAGCTGCCTGCCCGTTACGGCCCAGTAGGGAGGGGGTACTGACACCGGCAACAACGTGGGCGTTTGTTACCACCAGCCCACCGTCCACCGCAAAGCCTGAGCCTTCTGATACGTAGTTGCAGGCGTTTGCGGAACCCACCACCTGCACAACCGACTGGCTAGCAGTTTCAAGTGCATCTGTTTCCAGCGGGTCGCTGGGGGCTTCCTGCTCGGGGTAGAGAAGATGCGATACCTCAGGAAGGCCGGCGGCCTGGACGAGTTGACCCTTAATCTCTGTCACCTTTTCCTGGGCGGCAGGCGGTGTTACCTGGAGCAGCCAGCTAACCACCTTAGATTCAGAGGTCAGGGCGGTAACGGTGGGAATACCGAGCGGTCGGACCACCAGAACAAGGGTAACGATGACCAGAGCGCTCAAAAAGATGTTGAGCAGGCCACCTGCAAGGCGCTCCAAACCGCGCAAGGGTGTCTTATCGCTGGCGCGGCGAATCAGGTTGCCTACGGTCATCCCAAGGGTTTGGCCAAGAATCAAACATCCTAAGGCAGTGCCCAGCCCCACTAACAGATACCAGTGAGAACTCACCTGGTTGATAGCCCACGGGGTTGCGTAGAGGGCAGCTAGGGCACCGGCGATAAAGCCGACGAAGGTCCCCAGAGTAACAAAAAGTCCTTGGCGTAAACCGGCAAGAAAGTAGATGCCGATAATGGCAAGAATTACCCAGTCAAGGATGGTCATATATCTCCTTAAGAAAGAGGGAGGCAGACTCAAGTATTTAACCAGGTAATCTGCACGGCTACCCGTAAGGGTTTCACAGCCTACCGGCTCAACCTGAAAATAGCGGGAAAGGACGGTTAAAAAAACTCTGGTACTGCTCGGAACAGCAATCTTAATGGGTGTCCAAAGCCACGAATATCATGTAGGCTCTAAAGTAGTTGAATAAGTCACAGTTAAAAGTGCTGTGTGATGAACTAGGCAAAGACTATGCTTAGGTAGTCCGTAGCCCTCAGGAACAGGGTTCGCGCTTAAACTAACCAATCATCCCCCTAGGAGTAACAAAAGAACCATGGATATTGAAGTACTACGCCGCGCGCCACTCTTCGCTTCTCTCGACGATGAGGCATTCGCCGCTCTCACCGAAGACATCACCGAGGTAGACCTTTCCCGCGGTGCCACCCTCTTCTACGAAGGCGATCAGGGGGACCAGCTCTACTTCGTTATCTCAGGCAAGATGAAGCTGGGCCGCACCGCCTCTGATGGTCGTGAAAACCTGGTAGCTATCATGGGTCCCGGAGAAATCTTCGGTGAGATGGCCCTGTTTGACCCTTCACCCCGTTCTACCAGCGCAACCGCTGTTTCCGAGACTCGCCTGGCAGGTGTCAAGCATGAGTCCCTGCGTAAGGCTATGGAGAAGTCACCGAATATCTCCGCTCAGGTTCTTCAGGCACTGGCCCGCCGCCTGCGCCGCACCAACGAAAACCTGGCTGACCTGGTCTTCTCCGATGTTCCCGGTCGCGTTGCTAAGGCTCTGCTGGATCTGGCTGACCGCTTTGGTCGCCCCGCAACCGACGGTGTTCTGGTTGCCCACGAACTGACTCAGGAAGAGCTGGCTCAGCTGGTTGGTGCTTCCCGCGAGACCGTTAACAAGGCTCTGGCTGAATTCGTTTCCCGTGGCTGGATCCGTCTGGAAGCTCGCGCAGTGGTCATTCTTGACCTGCAGCGCCTGCGCCAGCGTTCACGCTAAGGCAAGCTCCCCTCAAGGAGGGGTAGAAACATAAAAACCGGGTGAGACAGTTACTGTCTCACCCGGTTTTCGTTTCTAGGCCTTAGCTCTTGAGGAGAACAAGAGCTGGGACCTAGCACAGTCAAAGGACTATAAAGACTTCTTCAAATGCGCCCCCGACCTGAACACCCGCAGATAGCCCTATGTGTAGAAAATTTCTGGCCATAAAGCACACAGTCAGAACAGTAAACACCCCAGCGCTTTAAAGTTCTTTGATAAAAGCCAGGGACTTCTTAGTAGAGCACATTCTGCTCTTGTTTTGCCTGAATAAAGCTAGTCATAAAAAACTAAACTTTCTTTTCCTCTACTGACAGGTAGCAGGTACCTGTGACGTCCCGTTTAACCTCGGGTAGATAGAGGCTAACCTGGCGGCGTTTTGAGAGAAAAGCCACCGCACCAGAAGCCCCCGCGAGCTGTTCAAGCAGGTACATAACGCCCGGGGTAACAAGCTCCTGGAAGGGTACCCCCACGGTGTCCGGCTGACCGATTTCATCACCCAGGGCAGTACTTGAGGGAGCCGCGGTCAGGTCGCGAGCACTCACCCAGCGCCCCCAAATGCCCTTTCCAGCAAGGAGAGAGGGGCTCTGCCCTACGGGGACAGCGCAGGTGAAATAGTGCACGTCATAGCGTTTGTGAAAGAAACCCGGGGACTGCCAGCGGGCCAGAGGTTTGAGCAGGTCAGCCCTAATTTTTAGGCCCCTGCGTTCAAGGTAGTCCGCGAAAATTTTCTCCTGCTGGGCTACCGACTGACGTGAAGTCATGCATTCGTGGCCGCTGGTCAGTTCGATAGTGGACAGCTCATTATCACCGGCCAGCAGAACACCGGTCTCTTCAAAAAGTTCACGGATAGCGGTCACTACAACAGCGCTTGTAGCTCCCAGGTCTTCCTGGGCAAAACTCTTAGCCCAGTATTCGCCACCGGGCCCAACCCAGCCTAGGGGAGCGTAGTCTTGACGAACCCCCAGACCGCCGGGGAAAGCTACCCTACCCATGGGGGATTTAACCCGGTAGGTCATAAAGGTTTCCACGCCGTTGGCACCATCTCGCACAAAGACCACTGCGGCGGCAGGTTTAGCCGGGGCTTGGTCACAGGCACCCTGATCAAGCCAGGCGCGGGCGCAGTCCTGCTGATTGGGAGGAATCGGGTGGGTTTTAACTACCGGCACGCGCGGGACGGCCCCAGTTCCCGCGGAGTAGGGGCGCGAGGCGGAGGAAGGGGCTACCTGCTTAAGGGCACCTGTGTACATGGACTGGTTAGGCATATTCCACGATAATTTCGACTTCAACCGGTGAATCGAGCGGGAGTACTGGCACGCCGACAGCTGAACGGGCGTGCACACCGGCATCACCGAATATGTCGCCTAGCAGCAGAGAAGCGCCGTTGATGACAGCAGGCTGAGCGGTGAAAGAGGGGTCAGAAGAGACGAAACCAAGGACCTTCACCACCCGGGTCACGCGGTCAAGGTCACCGATCACAGACTTCACTGCGGCCAAAGCGTTGAGTGCAGAGAGGCTAGCAAGTTTCTGGGCGGTCTCAGGGTCAACGAACCCTTCCTGACCCTTATCGGCTACCTTGCCAGTAGCCGGAAGCTGGCCTTGCACGAAGGGAAGCTGGCCCGATGTGTAAACATAGTTGCCACTGGTTACAGCGGGAACGTAAGCGGCCACGGGAGCTGCCAGTTCGGGGAGCTCAAAACCAAGCTCTTTAATGCGGTCTTCAATCTTTGACACGGTAAGCCCTTTCTCACAGGGTGTCCGGGGGGCATAAAACCGGGCTACAGGCCTTATGGCCCGAACCCGGTTCTGGTGCGATGTTTAGTTAGTTGCCTTCTTGCGCTTAAAGTAGGCGATCGGATTGCCCTGAGTGGGGGCAACCATGTTCCCTGCCGGGGTTGCACCGCTGGGCGCGGCACCGGGCAGAACTGCCACAAGCTCCCAGCCGTCTTCACCCCAGTTATCGAGGATCTGCTTGGTTGCGTGAATCATCAGGGGCACTGTTGCGTATTCCCATTTTTCCATAGCACCAAGCCTAGACCACCCGGGCCTAAAAGACGAAGAGGCCGGGCCTCAAGAGTAGGTTTTGAAACAGCCAAAGCCTTCGGTGTGCCTACTGTGCACTACAGAGTGGAGCCGGGACAGTGTCTTGTGGGGTGCTAAAAGGGAGCTCCACACGGAGGCAAGCCGGTAGATTTTGAGGGACTTTTCCGGGCTAGTCCCCCGGCCCTGTGGTGCGCTTTGGCCGGGGAGCCGATAAACTGGTTAAATGGCTTCCTCTAAGAACGTTCGTACACGGCGCCGCACTCCGGGCGATTTCATTCAGTTTATTGCACTGAGCATTATCTCCGGCTTCGTAGTTGCTCTGATTCTGATACCACCAACTACCGCGATGAGCGCAACTATCAACGCATCCATGAACTGGTTTAAGGCTCTGCCTGTCAGCATGAGCAACGGGCCGCTCTCGAAGCCCTCTGTTATTTACGCAAGCGATGGCAAGACCGAACTTGCTTCTTACTATGCTCAGAACCGCACAGAGGTTTCTCTGGATAAAATTTCACAGCATATGAAAGATGCCATTCTTTCCTCAGAGGACCGTAAGTTCTACGAGCACGGGGCTGTCTCACCCCTTGGTATTGCACGCGCTGTAGTTAACAACGTGATTAACCCCGGTAACCGCCAGGGTGCATCTACCCTGACCCAGCAGTACGTCAATAACCTGCTGATTGATGCTGCCGAGCAGTCTGGGGAAGAAGCGGGAACTCTGGGTGCCAACAAGGACTACCTAGACAAAATCAAGGAAATGAAGCTGGCCATTTCCATGGAACAGAACCTGAGCAAGGACCAGATCCTTGAAGGGTACCTGAACATCATTAACCTGGGTGGCTCTAACTACGGCGTGGAAGCCGCCGCCTACTACTACTGGGGTATTTCGGCCTCTGAGCTGGATATCTCCCAGTCAGCCATTCTTGCCGGTATGGTGGTCTCTCCCAACATGTACCGCCCCGATAAGAATCCCGAACTTGCCAAAAAGCGTCGGGACATCGTACTGGGCACCATGCTCCGTGACGGCAAAATCACTGAGGATGAATACTCTGAGGCGCTCAACGAGGACGTCAACCTCGATATTCACACCACCCCCTCAGGCTGTTCTACGGCTGGAGATTTCGCCCATTTCTGTGTTTACGCTGTTACGGATTTCTTGAATGATGAAACCTACGGCGCAACCGAAGATGACCGTAAGAATGCCCTCTACCGGGGCGGTTACAAGATCATTACCACCGTTGACGTTAAGGCCCAGAAGGAAGCCAAGGCCCAGGTAGAAGCTACCCAACCTTCCACCAACAACCCCGATAAGGTATCAGCGGCTCTGGTTTCTGTAGAGCCCGGTAGCGGAAAGGTTCTTGCTATGGCGCAGAACTCCGGCTACGGTGACTCCGTCGAAACCAATTTCGAGGACAACTTCTACAACTTCAACGTTGATATTGCCCACGGCGGTACTGCAGGTTTCCAGCCCGGTTCAACCTTCAAACCCGTGATTCTGGCCCAGTGGATCAAGGACGGTAAGGGCGTTAACGCCACCATTGACGGCACCTCCCTGAACTACCCCAAGTCCTTCCGCTGGCCGGCCTCCTGCCAGCCCAACGGGTACATTATTTCTGAGGATGCCGAGGGTTTCTCCTTCAGCAACGCAGAAGGGGGCCTACGAACCTGGAACACAGTGGCCTACGGCATTAAGAACTCTATTAACTCCTTCACTGCCAAAATGGTATCGACTACCGATGCCTGCGCCATTAACGACCTGCGGGCCAAGCTACGCATCACCGACGGGGCCGGCGAGGCCCCCTACGAGATCTCCCGTCCTTCCTACATGCTAGGTGGCTGGGAAAAGGGTACTACGCCCCTCACCATGGCTTCGGCCTACGCTACCTTTGCCAGCGGTGGCACCTACTGTGAGCCCCGCTCCCTCACCAAGGTCTCCAAGAACGGCAAAGAGGTCAAAGGCTATAAATCTACCTGTGAGCGTGTACTCGATGAAGACGTTGCCAATGGCGTTAACTACGTCCTTGAACAGGTGCTAGTCAGTGGCTCCGGCTACCAGCGCGGCATCGGGCTAGCCGGTGCCTCTGCAGCTAAGACCGGTACCACCAACGACTCCACCCAGACCTGGATGATTGGTTACACCCGTGGCATTGCCACCGCCTCCTGGGTAGGTAACGTCGATAAGGGTTCCCGCTCCCTCAACGGCCTATCCATCAACGGGCAGCGACTTAGCTACGTGGACGGCGCCACCTACGCCGGTGCTCAGTGGCAACGCTATATGCGCGCTGTAGCTAAGAACTACAAGACTGACGCTTTCACTACACCTTCGGCTAAGGTGCTTGGCACCAACCAGTAAGGAATGATGTGAATTCTCTGAATTCTGCTCATGTGGCGGCTTCGGCTGGCACTCTGGCACGATCCGCAGCAGCGGTTCTTGGCGCAGGTGCTCTAGCTGGGGCCGCCACGGCCGCTTATGCCCACTTTATTGAGCTCAATAACTTCACGATTCGCACCGAGACTCTACCGGTACTTCCCGCCGGTAGCCCCGACTTTAAGGTTCTGCACATTTCGGATATGCACATGATTCCCGGCCAGCGGCCTAAGCGGGATTTCATGCATTCGCTGGCCGAGCTGAAACCGGACCTGGTTATTAATACCGGGGATAACCTCTCCCATATCAGTGGGCTACCCGCCCTGCTCGATGCGCTGGACCCACTCCTGGACTTCCCCGGAGTCTACGTTCCCGGCTCCAACTGCTATTTCGCGCCGGTCGCCAAAAACCCGGCCCGCTACCTGTGGAAAAAGAACACCGGGGACGAAGCCAGCCAAGAAACCCGCGCACCCCTACCGACCCAGGACATGCACGATGCTTTCGATGCTCGCGGCTGGCTGGGGCTCATTAACCGCTATGACACGCTCACTCTCAAGGGTCTGCGCTTGGAGTTCTCCGGGGTCGATGACCCTCACCTGGACTATGACCGGCACCCCGGGTTCTCCCCCACCGCCTTTGAGCGGCAACCGGCACCAAGCCTGCGCCTTGGTATCTGTCACGCCCCCTACCTGCGTACCCTCAATCGTTTTGTAGCGGACGGCGCCCAAGCAATTTTTGCCGGACACACCCACGGCGGGCAGGTCTGCCTACCCGGTGGCCGGGCACTGGTTTCTAACTGCGACCTGCCCCCGGAACGCGCCAAGGGAGTCTCCCTGCAAGGTAATATTCCGGTACAGGTTTCTGCCGGACTGGGCACCTCCCGGTTTGCCCAGGTGCGGCTCTTCTGCCCGCCGGAGGCCGTACTGGTCACTTTGACCACTCCCTAAGCACGCACACTAACGGTTCTCTTCCTCACCCACAGACCGGAAGAAAAGGTAAACATGTCATTGCGCCTCTTGCGGGTTAAGCCTCTACCCACACCTGAGCCAGCGCCTTTTGTTGACACAAACGAACACGACCTTACACTCTGGCGTTACTCAGGCCCTATCCGGGGGCGCTGGTTTGCCGGTCTGCTGGTGGCTATCACCAGTGCTATTGTGGCAATCTCGATACCGCAGGTCTTGGGGTGGATTGTTGATTCGCTCCTCACCGATCAGCCCACCGTACAGGCTATCTGGGTCGGTGGTGGCATAGTCTTAGCCTTAGGTCTGCTCCAGTCGGGGCTTTTCCTCTTACGCCGCCAGCTGGTCGTTGAGCCGGCTTCGGAGGTGGAGAATACCATGCGGGTCAGAATCTTTGACCGGCTCTTGCGTTCACCCGTTACTTTCCACGACCGCTGGCCATCGGGCCAGCTACTGACCCGTACCATGTCCGATTTGGGCACGGTGCGTCGCTGGACGGCCTTCGGCCTGATTCAGCTCATCACCACCGCTATCCAGGTACTGGTGGGAACGCTCTATATGTTTGTCGGTTCCTGGCAGCTAGCCCTCATTTTCCTAGCCAGTCTTCCAGTTACTGTTTTCTTTATCTGGCGGTTCGTACGTACTTTCCGCCAGCTCACCCGTGCTTCCCAGGAGAAGGCAGGTGACCTAGCAACCTCTGTTGAAGAATCTGTGCAGGGTATTCGTGTGCTCAAAGCCTTAGGAAGGGGCGATCATGCCTTAGCTGGCTTTGCGACCAGCTCTGCAGAACTCAAAGACCTTGAAATCCGGCGCGGTCGGGCTACGGGAGCCATGCGTATGCAAACAGCTATGACCAGCGGCCTATCACTGGCGCTTGCTTTGATTGTTGGTCTTCAGCTTGTCGCGGCAGGCTCATTGAGTGTTGGTAGGCTAACAGGGTATTTTGCTACGGTAGCCATGCTGACGGGGCAGGTGGAGCGCAGCGGTATGCTGCTTTCCATGTACCTGGCTGCCAAGGTTTCCATGGACCGCCACCGCGCTGTCATGGTCGGTGCACCCGGTGAAGAGGTGGAACTTGTGACTGGCTCACCCCTTAGCCCCTCAACAACTCAGGCCGCAGCCCTTAGGTTTGACCGGGTGGACTTTAGCTACGGCCCGGCTGAGCGCCCGGTCCTAAGGGGCTTCAGCCTGGATATTGGCCCCGGCGAGATTATTGCCCTGGTCGGTTCCACCGGCTCCGGTAAATCGACCGTCTTACACTTGGTCCAGCGGTTGTACCAACCCAATTCCGGGGCCCTTTACCTGGACGGTCACGATATTGCTTCCCTCCCCCTGCCGGAGCTTCGTTCCTCCGTAGCTATCGCTTTTGAGGAACCCGTTCTCTTTTCCACCAGCGTCCGTGAGAACGTCCTCCTGGGGGTTCAAGACCAGGGCCTCACCGAGGCAGAACTGACCCGACGGCTAGAGAATGCCCTTAAGGTTGCTGCCGCAGATTTTGTTGCCCACCTGCCGGAGGGGGCAGAAACGGTGATCGGTGAAGAGGGGATGAGTCTTTCGGGCGGTCAACGTCAGCGGCTCTCCCTTGCCCGCGCTATTGCGACCAATCCAGCGGTGCTCCTGCTCGATGATCCGCTCTCGGCACTCGATGTCACCACCGAAGAACGCGTTATTGACCAGCTCAAACAAGAGCTCACCAAAACCACCACCCTGCTCACCGCGCACCGGCCCTCAACGGTGGCGCTGGCCGACCGGGTAGTGCTACTCCAGGACGGGCAGGTTGCCGCAGTAGGAAGTCACACCGAGCTACTGGCCCGAGCTGACTACCGGGAACTCATGGCACCCGAAGCCCCAGCACAGGAGGGCCTGGCATGAACCCTGTACTGCCCCGCGAAGACCGGGTAGAACTCAGCGCAGAAGAAGCAGGCCTGGTACGCCGCCGTTCCCTGAACCTGCTGGTAGAAATCCTAAGACCCGTGCGCGGCCACCTGCTGTTAACCCTGATACTGGTGGTCATCGCCATGGGGCTCAACACGGCCATGCCCTGGCTCATCTCACAGGCAATTAACACCACCATAGAACCGCTCAGGGGTGGGGATCCGGGGCCAGCTACCCGGGTCGTCCTGCTCTACGCGGGAGCCGGTCTTATCTCGGGTATCTGCCTTTACACCAACATTCTGCTGACCTATAAAATCTCGCAGAACGCGCTCTTTGAACTGCGGCAACGCATGTTTGCGCACTCGCAGAAACTCTCGGTGAGCTTTCACGAAACCTACACCTCCGGGCGAGTTATCTCCCGCCTGACCAGTGACCTCGACACGCTCCGGCAGTTCTTGGATTCTGGGCTCTCGGAACTTGCCTCCATGCTCCTCAGTATTGTGTTCACGGTATTAGCGCTCTGCCTGATGGACTGGCGGGCCGGTGTGGCCCTGGCCTGTATCGGCCTTCCGGTTGCCCTACTTACCCTCTGGTTCCGCCGCAATTCGACTCTGGCCTACCGGGCCCAGCGTGTGGCATCAGCGCGAATCATTAGCCGTTTTTCGGAAACCTTTACCGGCATCCGCGCAGTCAAAGCCTTCCGGGCAGAGGCGACCGCCCGCGAACAGTATGGGCAGGCCGCCGAAGAGTACCGGATGCGGGTTATGCAGTCCGTTAAGCTCCACGGCATCTACATGCCCACCCTGCAGGCTCTGGGCAATACCTTTGTTGCCACGGTCCTGGTGATTGGTGGCTACTCCATTTTGGGCGGCTCCATGCAGGCCGGCACACTCCTGGCTCTAGTGATCTATGCCAACCGGGTCTTTGAACCGATCTTTATGCTCTCTGATTTCTACAACCTCTTCCAGTCGGCAGTTTCTGCCCTTGAAAAGGTGTCCGGCTTTCTGGCGGAAGAACCTGATGTTGCCGAACCCGAGCACCCGGCTCAAAGAAGCAGGCCGGCCCAGGGGTATTTGGTCTTTGATGAGGCCGAATTTGAGTACCTACCCGGCAGACCTGCTCTCCACCGACTTAACCTAGAGGTAGCTGCGGGCCAGCACCTTGCGCTGGTAGGAGCGACCGGCGCCGGTAAATCTACCCTGGCAAAGCTGGTAGCTCGCTTTTACGACGTCACCCAGGGCTCTATCCGCTTGGACGGCCTAGACCTGCGAGAGCTCAGCGACCATCAGCTCCGCCGCGAGGTTGTGATGGTGACCCAGGAGGCCTACCTGTTTGAGGGCACCGTTGCCGATAACATTCGGCTGGGCAACCCGCAGGCCACCGACGAGCAGGTTCATGAGGCCGCCCGTAGGGTGGGGGCCTACGATTTCATCACCGCCCTACCCCAGGGTTTTAACACCCACCTGGCCAAGCGCGGTGGTCGTGTCTCCGCCGGGCAAGGCCAGCTCATTTCATTTGCCCGCGCCTTCCTGGCTGATCCCGCCGTGCTCATTCTTGATGAGGCAACAGCCTCCCTTGATATCCCCACCGAGCGGCTGGTTCAGCACGGCCTTGGTACCCTGCTGGCGGGGCGCACCTCCCTGGTCATAGCCCACCGGCTCTCCACGGTGCTCACCGCCGACCGGATCCTGGTGATGGATGACGGGCGGGTGGTTGAGGACGGCTCCCCCAGCACCCTGGTAGCTCGCGGCGGGCGGTTTGCTCGGATGGTTGAAGCCTGGGAACAGAACCAAGGAATTGACCAAGAAACCTAAGTAGAGCGCAACCCAGTAGGCGATTTTGAGGCTGTGTTAAGCAAGAGAAACCTTCCCTTATCCGCCCCAAGGCACTGTTGGCGCAGTTCTTACCCCCGCTCTATTTCAAGCAGACAAGACCCATCGTTTGCGGGCTACACCACAGGCCGATAGATTGAGGATGTGCACGGCTGGTCATCGGCGCCCAGCACTGCTCTTCAAATGTCTGCGCCGCCCCAGCCAAGGAAAATCACCGATGAGTGTCGCTTCTGCAAGCCAAGCCCTCTCCCGATCTGCCACAGATTCAATCGCCGCTTTCGCAGCTGAGCTAAGGGATATCACCCACTCCGACTTCTTCTCCAATTCGTCGCTCGACCGGCTGGCTATGGCTCACGATGCCTCCCACTACCTGCTGGTGCCCGGTGCGGTAGTCCGCCCGCAGTCAGCCACCGATATGGGTAAGATTTTCGCGGCCGCTGACCGGCACAACCTACCACTGACCTTCCGTTCTGGCGGTACCTCCCTCTCGGGTCAGGCCGGTACCGAGGGCCTGCTCATAGATACCCGCCGCCATTTCCGCGGCATCGAGGTACTCGACGGCGGTCAGCGCGTTCGGGTTCAGCCGGGCGCCACAGTGCAGGCAGTCAATACCGCCCTCGCACCCTACGGCCGCAAGCTGGGCCCCGACCCGGCCTCCATCAGCGCCTGCACCATCGGTGGTGTGGTTGCCAACAACTCATCTGGTATGTCATCGGGCACGGAATTCAACACCTACAAGACCCTGGACTCTATGGTCTTTATCTTGCCCTCGGGCACTGTCATTGATACCGCAGAGCCCGATGCCGATGCCCAACTGGCCGCCCAGGAGCCCGCCCTGCACGAGGGTCTGACCCGCCTGCGCCGCCAGATTCTGGATAACCCAGCTTCGGTGGCAAAAATTCAGCAGCAGTTCTCCATGAAGAACACCATGGGCTACGGGCTCAACTCTTTTGTGGACTACGAACTACCCGTCAAGATTCTGGAACACCTGATGATCGGTTCTGAGGGTACCCTGGGTTTCGTCGCCTCAGCCACCTACCGCACCCTGCCGGTACTTTCCCACGTCACAACCGGCCTACTCACCTTCAGCAATCTTATTGATGCCACCAAGGCTATCCCCCAGCTCGTTGAAGCTGGCACAGCAACCGCCGAGCTGCTGGATGCGACCTCTATTCGGGTAGCCCAGCGCACCGGGCAGGTCCCCGAATCTCTAGCCGCTATTGAGGTCATTGATCATGCGACTCTCCTGGTTGAGTTCTCGGGCAATAGCGCCGAGGAAATCACCCACCAGCAAGATCAGGCGGCCCCCATGCTGGCCGGTTTACCGACTGTCCTGCCGGTGCGTATGACCTCCGATGCCGCCGAGCGCAACAAGCTCTGGGCAGCCCGCCGTGGCCTCTACACCACGGTGGCAGGCGCCCGACCCAGCGGCACAAACGCCCTGCTCGAAGACGTCGTGGTGCCCGTTGAAAAACTGGGAACTACCTGCCAGAGCCTCTCAGAACTCTTCGATGCCCACGGCTACCAAGACTCCGTCATATTCGGACACGCCAAGGACGGCAATATCCACTTCATGCTCAACGAGCAGTTCCGCGATGCCAAGCTGCTCAAACGCTATGAGGCCTTCACCGAGGACATGGTGCAGCTCATTCTCGATGCGGACGGCTCCCTGAAAGCTGAGCATGGCACCGGCCGTATTATGGCCCCCTATGTGCGCCGCCAGTTTGGTGATGAGCTTTACCGCATCATGTGCGAGCTCAAAGCCCTGATTGACCCCAAGAATGTCTTCAACCCCGGGGTGGTGCTCTCGGATGACCCGGCCAGCTACATCCAAAACCTTAAGGTCGCTGAACCGGTGGAAGAAGAAGTGGACCGCTGTGTCGAATGCGGCTACTGCGAGCCGGTCTGCCCCTCTAAGGACCTGACGCTGACCCCACGCCAGCGCATTGTTATTCGCCGGGAAATTCAGGCAGCCCAGGCTGAGGGCAATACCGCTTTGGCTGACCAGCTTGCCACCGAGTACACCTACCACGGTGTGCAAACCTGCGCGGTAGATGGTATGTGCCTAACCCGCTGCCCGGTGCAGATCAATACCGGCGACCTGGTGCGCAGACTCCGTTCCGAACAGCAGAACAAGGCTGCCGCTAAGGGGTGGGACCTGGCGGCCAAGAACTGGGCGGCGGTTGATTCAACAGCCGGGCTCGCGCTGACTACCGCTAAGGCTCTGCCTTTCCCCCTGCCCAAAACTGCCACCGATATCGGGCGCAAACTCCTGGGTACAGATCTGGTCCCCTCCTACAAGAAAGACCTGCCCGCAGGCGGCAAGTCTCGCGCACCCCAGCCCAATCCCCGCGCCGAGATTGTCTTCTTCCCCGCCTGCGTGGGTGCCATGTTTGGCGGTGTAGATTCCACCGGCGCACCGGCTCCCAGCGCTACCGAAGCTTTCACAACTCTCTGCCAGCGGGCCGGTGTAGAGTTCACCGTGCCCGAGGGCATCAAGTCCCTGTGCTGTGGAACCCCGTGGAAGTCAAAGGGGTACACCGACGGCTACCAGCACATGGCCGACCGTGTTCTCGACATTCTTTGGGCGGCCAGCCAGGGTGGGCGCCTCCCGATTGTCTGTGATGCTTCCTCCTGTACCGAGGGCCTCCAGGTCATGAAAGAAAAAGCTGCCGCGTCAGGCCCCGGAGCATCTGGGCGCGATTACTCCCAGCTGACCTTCATTGACTCGGTGGAGTTTGCCGCTGACCGCCTGCTCACCGCGCTCACCGTCACTGGCCCCATTGCCTCGCTTGCTCTGCACCCCACCTGTTCCGTGACCCATCTGGGCATTGCCAGTAAGTTTGTGCAAGTGGCGCAGGCTATTTCACCCGATGCTGTAGTGCCCCAGGCCTGGGGTTGCTGCGCCTATGCTGGGGACCGGGGTATGCTCCACCCCGAGCTGACCGCCAGCGCCACCGCCGCAGAAGCCGCTGAGGTCAATTCCCGCAGCTTTGAGGCCTACGCCTCCACCAACCGCACCTGCGAGCAGGGCATGACCGAGGCCACCGGCCATACCTACCAGAACATTCTTCAACTGCTCGAAAAGGCCACCCGCTAGGCCGCTATACCGCCTTAGCCCCGGAACACCGGTTTGCGGTGGGCCGGGGCAGGAGTTATGATTGAACAGTTGTTCTAACAACATCGGGATGTGGCGCAGCTTGGTAGCGCGCGTCGTTCGGGACGACGAGGCCGCAGGTTCAAATCCTGTCATCCCGACAGCTAGCCCCAGTTTCTTAACAAGGAAGCAGGGGCTTTTCTTGTGCCTAAAGTTTGTTCCCTGATAGGGCAGGTCAGCAGGTGGTCATTGACCATACCTGTTGCCTGCATAAAGGCATAGACAGTTGTGGGCCCCACAAACTTAAAACCCCTAGCCTTGAGGTCCTTACTCATAGACTCGGATAGGTCGGTTCGAGCCGGTACCTGTTCTGAGCTCTTCCAGAAGTTAATGATGGGCTGATAGTTCACAAAACTCCAGAGGTAATTATCAAAAGATCCAAACTCATGGCAGACCTCAACATAAGCATGTGCATTAGCCAGAACCGACCTTATTTTGAGTTGATTCCTAATAATCCCCTCTGTCTGCATGAGACTAGCGACCTGCTGGTCCCCATAGGTCACTAAAACTTCGGGGTCAAAGTCCGCATAGGCCCGGTAGAGTGACTCTATTTTGGAAAGCACGGTATACCAGCTGAGGCCTGCCTGTTGCCCTTCCAGATTAAGCATGGCCAAGAGGGCCCTGTCATTGTGTTGGGGTCTGCCCCATACCCTGTCGTGATAATCACGCTCAATTTCGCTCTGGAGAGCCCAGGGGCATCTCTGCCTGTCCAGCATAAAAACTCCCTTTCGAACTTTTCCCTGATGCGCTGCCGGGTAGACTTGACCGAAGAGTAGTCCCGCAGCAAGACGTCTAGGGGCAGCAGCAACAAGGCCACCAAGATTTACTTGATAGATACAATACGTTAGCTAGGGGTAAATGCTTTGGGCTTCGTGTGAAAGGGTAGCACCATGTCAGTAAAAATTCTTATCATCTCCGGCTCAGACCGGACAGGTTCCTTCAACACCCAGCTCGCCGAGCAGTTCGCTCAAACCGCCCAGGCTAGGGGCCTTGAGGCAGAAGTCTACAACTACTCCCATATACCCTTACTCAGTCAGAATGATGAGTTCCCCACCCGAGCTATTATTGCCCAGCTCCGCGCCGATATTAAGCAGGCAGACGGGCTACTTATTGTCTCTCCCGAATACAACGGCGCTTACCCCGCTCGCCTCAAAAACCTGATCGACTGGGCCTCACGGCCCGATCCTGCTGAAGCCCCAGGAACTCCCACTGTCCTAGCCGGTAAGAAGGTGGGTATTGCCTCGGTTGCCAACTCCAGCTACGGCAAATTTGCTCTCAAAAGCCTGGAGCATCTTATTAACTTTGTAGGTGCTGACCTGATGGACAGCCAGGGTCTCGGTATCCGCATACCGCGAGAGGCCCGTGCAGAAGGCAAACTGATTCTTGATTGGGAGCAACAGCAGAAAGCAGATACCTTCATAGCTAACTACCTGGCCTTTATCCACCAAGGATAAATTTTTACCAGCTTCTAGGAGCTAAGGACTGCAAAGGCAGCGGGCAAAAAATTACAAGAGCACTCCGGTCACCGGAGTGCTCTTGTAATTACGATTATCGCCTTGGGTTTACCTTCCTAGCCTGAGAGTTTAGAGGGCCACCAGATTTTCTTACCGAAGTCCTCTACCAGGGCCGGTATCAGCAGAGCCCGCACAACGGTAGCGTCCAAAAGCACACCAAAGGCAACGATAAAGGCCAGCTGAGCCAGGAAGATGAGCGGGATAACGCCCAGGGCAGCAAAGGTCGCAGCCAGTACGATACCCGCTGAGGTAATCACCCCGCCGGTTGCAACCAGGGCGGTGCGCAAGCCTTGCCTGGTATCCGTGAGCAGGGTTTCTTCGCGTACCCGTGTCATCAGGAAGATGGTGTAATCAATGCCCAGAGCCACCAGGAATACGAACCCGAAGAGAGGCACGGTGGGGTCTGCACCGGGGAACTTGAAAATATGGTTAAAGACCAGGGCTGAGACGCCCAGCGCAGTCAGGTAGGACAGTACCGTGGCGGCCACCAGAATGAGCGGAGCTAGAATCGAGCGCAGGAGCAGCATTAGAATCAGCGAAATAACTGCCAGCACCACCGGGATAATCAGTGCCCGGTCATGCTGGGCACTGGTGATAGTATCCAGATCCGATGCGCTAGCCCCGCCCACTAGGGCCTCAGGAGCCTGGCTCTCAAAGGCTTGACGAATCTCCAGAATGGTTGCTTCTGCCTGCGTGGAATCAGCCGGATCAGCAAGGGTTGCTTGGAGCATCACGCGGCCCTTTACCTCGGTGGGGCTGGCAGCAGCAAAGATGGGGGGCAGACTCTCAGCAGAAGCCCCTACCGGCACGGTTCCTGCCGGGGAATCAGCAGAAATAGCGGCAACCGAGCTGACACCCTCAAGGTGATCAAGAGCAGCAATAGCCGCATCTTTCTGCGCTAGGGGCACGATAATGTTGGCCGGGGAGCCAGTGCCACCTGGGAAGTGTTCAGCCAGCACATTTTGGCCGTCCCGAGCCTGGGAGGCACCCAGTACCAGGTCGGACTGGCGTACGCCCTCTGCCTGGAAAGTGGTGGAGAAGCCCGCAAAGACCGCCAGCAGAAGTGCGGTAGCCAACCAAACCTTACGGGGTTTAGCCGCTACGAAGGAGGCGATGCGCGACCACAGCCCGGTAGAGGCCTCGCGCACCTGGCCTGCGTACTTGGGGCGGGCAGGCCAGAAGGCAACACGGCCAAAGAGAGCCAGTACGGCGGGCAGGAAGGTCAGCGACGCCAGCATAGCGAGCGCAATACCGGTTGCGGCTACCGGGCCCAGTGCCTTGTTCGATGCAAGTTCTGAAAGTAAGAGACAGAGTAGACCGGCGATCACGGTTCCACCGGAAGCCAGGATTGGTTCTAGGGAGCCTTTCCAGGCTACGTTAGTGGCCTGGAAGCGGGAGCTGTACTGGGTTAGGGCTTCACGGTAGCGGGCCACATAGAGCAAGGAATAGTCAGTGGCCGCACCCACCACAAGAATGAGCAAGATGCCCTGAACCTGGCCGTTAATCATGACCCAACCAGCATTAGCCATATGCCAAATCACGAAGATAGCTCCCGAGAGCGCAACCACCGATGATGTCAGCACCAAAATGGGTAGTAGTGGTGAGCGGTAAACCACCAACAAAATAATAAAGACAACAACCAAAGCCACTATCAGAAGCAGGCCGTCAATGCCGCCAAAGGCTTCCGTCAGATCCGCGGTAAAGCCAGCCGGTCCGGTCACATAGCCGGTCAGTCCATCGGGGACCTGGCTGATATCTTCCCGGATTGCTTCTACAGTGTCACCGGTTTTACCCTCGGTGCTGATAGGCAGAATGATTTCGGCAGCCCGTCCATCCTCTGAGTAGATAACGGGTGAAGCCTCACCGGTGAAAGTGTCGTTCTGGGCCAGCCGGTCGGTAAGACCTTCCAGGTAGGTGCGCTGAGCGTCGGTCAGCTGGCCTTGGGCCTCAAATACCAGAATTGCGGGAATGGCATCGGTTCCCAAGAAGTCGCCCTGTTCTTGAACGACCCGGGTTGATTCAGCCGAGGCAGGCAGGAAGTCAGTTTGTGAGTTAGTGGAGACCTCAGAAATTTTACCGAAGTAGGGGCCACCCACTCCGGCAACCCCCAACCAGACCAGGGCGAGGGTCAGGGCGATCAGAACCCTAAGCCAGGTATGTCGGGGTTTCTGCTCTTTTGTGGGATCCTGTTTCCAGGGAGCCGTGCGAGTTAGCTGTGGCATAGGGGTGATGATTCCTTACTTCATAGTGCCTTGGCCCCTACTCTACTACTCATCGACTCAGTAGCGCTCAAGGCCAACCCCGTACGGCCCAAACCGTAGCTTCTGGTTCATGGGCCGCTAGCCGCGACCCGATACCCAGGCCAGAGCTGTTTCGAGGGGGCCACGTCGCAAGAAGGTGTGCCCCAAGAACCGTTGCCAAGCCCAGGCGAAGAGTAGAGCCAGAACAATCAGGCCGAACATCATGGGCCAGGAGTCAGCACGGGCTGGTAGCCCGTAGCCCACGGCATAGACCGAATAGGCAGCCAGAACCGCGATCTGAAGAACATAGAGAGAAAGGGTCATACGACCGGCCGCCACCAGGGGAGCCAGAAACCCTTCACCTTGGCTGAATACTCGGGCCAGCAGACAAGACCAGCCCACCACCGCGAGACAGGCACTGAGGCTAAACCCAATTTCTAGGCGGCTGGAGGTGTAGGGCAGGAATTCTGGAACGGCAGTTCGGGAGTACCAGAACAGCAGGCCTGTCAGACCGGTTCCGGCAACCGCAACTGCGGCATCTCCCACAGCTCCCCAGCTTTCCAGGCCAGCGGCCAAGATAGCGCCCAGGCAGGCATAGGTCAGCAGGGTGAGCACCTGGTAGCTGTGGCCGGTAAAGGCCCAGTCGTAGAGGTAGGCGGTGTAGCTACCGTTGAGGGTAGCCTGAGCGGCATCTGCGGCAAAGTAGGTGCGAGCCGGGGCCGCCCACCACCAGCAGGCCACCGCCAGGGCACCCAAAGCCCAAGCCGGCAAAAAGACCAGGGGTGCCATGATGAGGCTGAGCAAGCCCAGGTACTGGAGCACAATATCCACCTGAGCCCCCCAGCTACTGATATAGAGCCCCAGAGCAATCAGGGCAATTGCACGGACAACAGAGCTAGCAAAGAGACTTGGGAAACCCATGCGCTGGGATGAGTAAAAAGCTGAGGCCCCCAGAAGCAGAGCGAATAGGGGCGCAGTCAGGAACTCACTGAGGTTAAGTAGCCCAGCGGGGCCACCCGTCGGGGCAGTGTGGGCAACAAACATGCTAATCAGGGCGATACAGCGCGCCAGATCGATACCAATAATTCTGCCCGCTCCGGAATGGTCTGGCATAGTCCTCCCTCACATTTACTCAGAGATAGCCTAACACCGACTCATAAGGCGGTAGGGTAGTCGCTGGTCACTAGTCTTTTACAAACGACATATGAGAGGACGTTCTATGCCCTTTGGAGCGAGCGAAACGACAACTCTTCTTGCCGCTGGTTCCTCAACAACCAGCGAATATATCTCCATTTTTTGGATCTCGCTGGTAGCACTCCTGGCTCCTCTAGCTAGCAACCTGGTCCGCAAAAAGATTCCAGACGTTGTTTTCCTCATCATATTTGGCACCCTGATCGGCCCTCATGTCTTAGGGCTTGCCAGCGGTGACGAAGGGGTTTCCCTCCTCAAGGACCTAGGGCTGGGTTTACTCTTCCTGCTAGCCGGTTATGAGGTCAACACAGCCTCACTACGCGGTCGACAGGGTGGATTTGCCGCGGGCGCATGGGCTGTGAGCTTCACTCTGGGCTCGCTTCTTGCCATGGTTTTGACCGGTTTCAAAGGGGATCTGTCGGTCTATGCGGTCATTGGTATCGCCATGAGCTCCACAGCCTTGGGCACCCTCCTTCCCTTACTGAAAAGCCACGGCAAAACGGGAACTACGGTAGGTGAAAGCGTCATGGTTCACGGGGCTATCGGTGAGGTTCTGCCCATCTTTGCTATGTCCTTGCTCCTTTCATCGCATTCTCCTTGGCTGGCTGCTCTGATTTTGGTGGCCTTCATGCTTGTTGCCCTGTTCTCAGCAATTCTGCCTCATCGTCTTTTTGAAAAAATTCCTGGCTTAAGCAGAACCATGGCTGCCGAGGCTAACACCACTAGCCAAACCATGCTCCGCCTAGCCATGTTGTTGCTGGCTACCTTGATGATGGTAGCTGCTGTCTTTAATCTCGATGTGGTGCTAGGAGCCTTCGCCGCAGGTGTTATCTTACGCTCGCTGACCCCAGATGGAGCCTTCGAACCATTCTCCAAACGCCTAGAGGCCCTGGGCTTTTCCTTCCTGATTCCCCTTTTCTTCGTGTGCTCCGGCATGGGAATCACGGTTTCAGTTATCTGGGAACAGCCCCTGACCCTAGCAGCCTTAATCCTGGGTATTCTCTTAGTACGCGGGCTACCGGTAGTTCTAGCTGAACGGTTCTTAGACACCGGCTCAGGCTTGCAGACTCCTCAGGAGCGACTCCAACTGGGTCTCTACGCCTCAGCTGGCCTGCCCATGATTGTGGCGGTCACAGAGGTAGCGCTAGCTCATAACCTCCTCACTGAGCACAATGCTTCTCTGCTCGTTACCGGCGGTGCCCTAACAGTTCTTCTCTTCCCCTTATGGGCATCCGCTATCGGAGCAGTTGCTAAGGGTAGCCCCACCCCCACTCCGGAAGTCTCCAAGGATTCAAGAGAGCTCCGGAGCGCCAAGAAGCAAGAGCGTTCGGCTGCTGTGCAGGCAGCAACCGGCGTTATGCCCCTCGTTAAAGAGAAAGGGGAGTAGCTACCAGATCATCAGTGGTAGCTACTCCCCCAGGGCCTAACCAAAAGGCCTATTTGAGGATAATGACATCCAGGGTGCGGGGGCCGTGTACGCCCTCCACGCGAATCAGCTCAATATCGCTGGTTGCTGACGGCCCCGAAATCCAGGTCACAGGCCGGGAGAAATCCAGGCGGGAGACAGTCTCGGGAATCAGCTCCACAACAGTATCCAGGGGAACCACGCAGATGTGGTGGTCGGGCACCAGCGAGATCGCGCGGCGGCCTTCCTGATCGGTACTGTTGAGCGCAATAGTGCCGGTCTCCGCGCAGGAGACGGTGGATGAAGTCACCACAGCGTCAACGGCGTCGAGTTCACGCACAGACAGAGCACCGGGCTTGTTAGCGTTGCCCGAATCCACCATGCGGGAACGGGCGGCGGTGTCTTCAGGCAGCCACTGACTCTTCAGGCCAGAGGGGACCACGTAGCGAGCTGACTTACCCAGCAGCTCAGCGATACGCTCGGCAATGGTTTCCTCGGTTTCCTGGTAGACATTGGCCTTGTAATCAACCAGGCGGTCAATCAGAATCTCGGTGATCTCCTCAATACCTTTGTCACTCTCGCGGCGGTAGTTGCGGATAGGTTCAGCGGGCTGAGGGCTGTCCCATAGGGAGGCGCGGATGCGACCCAGGATTTCTGCTTTTGCATCAGACATTAGTTAGCCTCCTTGGGGGCAATGGGGTTAGCGGCCGCGGCGTTAGCGTGGGCCTCAGCGATCTTTGCCTGGTTAGCGGCTATAAGTGCCTGAACATCAACACGCTCGCCAGCTACACGCTGGGGAGCCTGCCCGCGTTCCTTCTTCCACTGGTTACGGAAGGAGGTCTTGGGGGGTTCAGGAATGTCACGGTAGTCGGTCCAGCCGCCCACAATACCGGGGAGCTTGGTGATCTTATGATTCTTGCCGGTAATCAGCTTGGAGGCAGGCAGACCCTTGGTTGCCAGTGCCATCATCTTGCCCGAGGAGAAGAGCTTCTTAGCGCCAAACATCATGGCATCCATCTGCAGGTGGCGGTCTTTCTTGCCACCGGCAAATTCGCCCTGAGCCTTTTCGGCGTCCACAGCCTTACCGCGCAGGTGAACCAGCACTTCGGGGATGTTGATTTTGACGGGGCAAGCATCATAGCAGGCACCGCACAGCGATGAGGCGAAAGGCAGGGTCGCGTTATGTTCGTTCTCAATGCCGCCCAGCTGGGGTGAAAGGATAGCACCAATGGGACCGGGGTAGGTGGACCCGTAGGCGTGGCCACCTGCCCGTTCGTACACGGGGCAGACGTTCATACAGGCTGAACAGCGGATGCAGTGCAGAGCCTGGCGGCCTACCTGGTCAGCCAGCGCTGCGGTACGGCCGTTGTCCATAAGGATAACGTGCAGGTTCTGGGGGCCGTCACCCGGTGTGACACCGGTCCACATGGAGGTATAGGGGTTCATGCGCTCACCGGTAGAAGAGCGGGGCAGGAGCTGGAGGAAGACCTCGTAGTCCTGAACGGTGGGCAGAATCTTCTCGATACCCATGAAAGTAATCAGGGTTTCGGGCAGGGTCAGGCACATACGGCCGTTACCTTCGGACTCCACGATGGTCATGGTGCCGGTATCGGCGATACCAAAGTTTACACCGGAGATAGCGACCTTATTGGTCAGGAACTTTTCGCGCAAACGGAAACGTGAGGCCTCGGCCAGTTCAGCAGGGTCGTTGCTCAGGTCGGGGTTGACGCCCTCAATCTTCTTGAGGAAGATGTCACGGATTTCGGTACGGTTGCGGTGAATGGCGGGTACCAGAATGTGTGAGGGGCGGTCGTTATCGCCCAACTGGACGATTTCTTCTGCCAGGTCGGTCTCGATGGCCGAGATACCGTGCTCTTCGAGGAACTCGTTGAGGCCGGTTTCTGCGGTCGCCATGGACTTGATCTTGTTGACCTCGGTGACGCCTTCAGCCTGGATCAGTTTGAGGGCAATCTCGTTGGCCTCATGGGCATCGCGTGCCCAGTGGACATGACCGCCCTTGGCGGTAAAGTTACGCTCAAATTCTTCCAGGTAGGTGTCTAGGTTGGCCATGACCTTCTGCTTGATCATGGAACCGGCGGTGCGTAGGTCCTGCCAGTCTGATAGCTCCGAGATAACAGCGGCACGCTTGTTGCGAATCTTATGGGTGGCAAAACCCAGGTTGGAGCGCAGCTGCTCGTTCTGAAGCTCACGTTCTGCGTATTCAGGGAAGGGCTCAAATTCGAAGATATTGCCCACGCCGTGACGGACTTTGGGCATACCGAGTGCGGTGCTTGACATGGTTTATTTACCTCCTGCGGTGACAGCAACGGGGCCATCGACCTTGAGCGGGTTGTCCTTGGTGGATGCTAGGATCTCGGCGTAGTGTACGGTGCGCACAGCTGAGTCCTTGCGGGAGAGGGCGCCGCCAATGTTCATCAAGCAGGAGGCGTCGCCACCGGTGCAAACTGAAGCACCGGTCTTTTCAATGTTTTCGACCTTGTCGGCAACCATTGCGCCGGAGGTGTCAGCATTCTTAAAGGAGAAGGTGCCACCGAAGCCACAGCACTGATCCAGGCCTTCAATCTGGGTGTACTCCAAGCCTTCGACGGTGCGGATGAGGTCTTCTTGGCGGGTGCCCAGACCCAGCAGACGCATGCCGTGGCAGGATGAGTGGTAGGTGACTTTCTCGGGGAAGTAGGAGCCCAGCTGCTCGGCAGCATTGGTAATACCGCAGACATCAATCAGGAATTGGGAGAGCTCAAAGGAACGAGCGGCCAATGAAGTAGCGGCCTGAGCGGTGGCGGTATCGCCTGCACGCTCAGCAATCATGGGTTGCTGGTGCCCCAGAGAGGCAACGCAGGAGCCAGAGGGCGCTACAATCGCATCAAAATCCCATTCTTCAAAGGACTTTACGTGGTTCTTGACAATGGGATAAGCATCGTCAAAGTAGCCCGAGTTGACATGCATCTGGGAACAGCAGGTCTGACCCTGCGGAAAAACAACCTCGTGACCGAGACCTTCCAGAATGTCTACAGTAGCCTGAGCCACCCTGGGGTACATTGCGTCGACGATGCACGTTGAAAACAGTGCGACACGCATCTTAATTTCTCTCTTCTTCAGTGTGGCAGTGAGCCTGCCTGAGGCCTAACACGGGCAGGTGAAAAACACGGACTTCGTGATGGGAAAGGCTAGACAGGCAGATGCCCGTTCGATTGGCTTCTTTATCCTTCATTTAACACGATAAATAAGAGATTTTAATACTTTAAATAGGTCATATTTTCTTGTGCAAAATAAGATAACCTTGCCCTGCCCTCCCCTGGCAGAAGTCAGGGACGGAGGCAAGAAGGCTACCCACCCCCCATAGAACACACAATCTCACCTGAAACAACAAAGCAAGAAGCCTGGAGGCGGCCAAGGGAGTAGAAAGCCACAGGAACGGAAGGTGACAAAAATTTATTCCCTCAAAAGTTGGTGAGCGTGAGAAGTCTCATGTATCGTAGAGCCCGAAAACAATGGTCTGACCACATGCGGTTAGACCACAAATTTTTTTGGCTTCTCCCCGCAGCTTAGGGCAGGAGCACTCACCACACATCACATAAGGAGGACGCAGTGGAAAATACCTATACCGCTGTAACCGACGCAGTCGGTGGTAGCCTCGCGCTGAGCGCCCTGGTCTCAGCCCTGCCGCTACTTGCATTCTTTATCATGCTCCTAGGCGTCAAGGCTCGTGCCCACGTCTCAGGCTTGGTCTCACTTCTCGTTGCTATCCTCGTTGCCGTCTTCGGCTTCGGTATGCCCTGGGATTTGGCCGGCATGTCCGCTTTCCGTGGCGGTATCTACGGCATCTTCCCCATTGTCTGGGTTATTCTCATGGCTATCTGGTTCTACCAGATCACCGTGCTCTCAGGCCGCTTTGAAGACCTGCGCCGTACCTTCGACCTGATCGGCGGCGGCGACCTACGCATCCAGGCCATCCTGATTGCTTTCTGCTTCGGCGGCCTACTCGAAGCTCTGGCTGGCTTCGGCGCCCCCGTTGCAATTACCGCAACCATGATTCTGGCCCTGGGTGTCAAGCCCCTCAAGGCAGCTACCACCGTTCTGATTGCTAACACCGCACCCGTTGCCTTCGGTGCTGTCGCTATCCCGATTACCACCGCAGGTGATGTTGGCGGTAAGTCAGCAGCCGATATCGCAGCAATCGTTGGCCACCAGGCTCCCTTCATCGCTTTCTTCGTCCCCTTCATCCTGCTCTGGATCCTGGACGGCGTTCAGGGTCTCAAGGATGCCTGGATGCACGCAGCGGTTATCGGCGCTTCCTTCGCTATCGCTCAGTGGTGGGCCGCAACCTACTTCGTCTACCAGCTAACCGATGTTATCGCCTGCATCGTCTCCATCGCTACGGCTGTTGTCTTCCTACGCTTCGTCAAGCCCCGCGGTGTTGAGGGCGTCCGGGAGCGCTACGGTATCACCGGTCCCATCGAAGCTGAGCACCTGCCCGGTCGTCGTATCTGGATGGCGCTTATGCCCTACCTGGTTGTTGTGATCATCTTTGGTCTGGCCAACCTAATCGATGATGTTGCCAAGTGGCTCAAGAGCACCGCGATCACTTTCGATATGCCCCTGCTCAAAGACCGTCTGCTCACCGCCTCAGGCGAGCCCGTCAAGACCGTTTACGCCTGGCCCTGGTTGAGCAACCCCGGTACCTACCTGCTGATCTCGGGCATCATCGTTGCGGTTCTCTACTCCATTTTCAACGAAAACGGCAAGTACAAGATCTCCCTGGGTGATGCTTTCAAGGAAATCGGTGCTGTTGCCTACAAGATGCGCTGGTCAGCAGTAACCATCGCCTTGGTTCTGGCCCTGGCCTATGTCATGAACTACTCCGGCCAGACCGTCGCTATCGGTCAGTACGTTGCCTCACTGGGTGTTGCCTACGCCTTCCTGGCTCCCATGCTGGGCTGGGTCGGCACCGCTGTAACCGGTTCAGATACCTCAGCTAACGCCCTCTTCTCCAAGCTCCAGGTCACCGCGGCTGAACATCTGCAGGCTAACGGTATGACCGGTGCTCACCCCGAGCTCATGCTGGCTGCTAACACCACCGGCGGTGTTGTCGGTAAGATGATTTCGCCCCAGTCCCTTGCTATCGCCGCTACCTCGGTTGATATGGAAGGCCGGGAGTCCGAAATCTTCAAGGCAGTTCTTGGCTGGTCTCTCATCTTGCTCCTGGCGGTTTGCCTTCTGGTCTTCCTGCAGGCAACCGTTCTCAGCGGGGTTCTTGTTGAGCCTTACATCACCGGTGGCCACTAAGTTTTAGTAGCCCACCGCTGAGGTAGCACTCAGTAACCCCATAAGGGCGGAGCAGTACCGGCATCAAGAGCCTGTACTGCCCGCCCTTTCCCTTACCCCAGGCCCTTCCCAAACCGAAAGTCAGCGCGTGAAAGACAAAGAACCCACTTACACTGCTCTGCTTGAATCCATTGAAAACCGGCTACGCCACGGCCAGCTCCGCCTAGGTGACCGGCTCCCCGGTGAACGGAGCTTGGCCGAAGAGTACGGCATCTCCCGCGCCTCAGTCCGTGAAGCCCTGCGTATTCTCAGCGCTGTGGGTCTAATCCGTTCCGGTGTTGGCTCAGGCCCTAAATCCGGTGCTGTCGTCGTTTCTCAGCCTTCCGACGCGCTGGGCTGGGCTCTACGCATGCATATCGCCACCCGCACCCTACCGGTGGCAGATATTGTCAGCACCCGTGTTCTGCTCGAAGGTGAGGCGGCGGCTAAAGCCGCCACCCAGGCCCACCTGCCCGAGCACGCCGAGTCTTTAGCAACAGCCCGCCGCTACCTCGAAGAGATGGATAGAGACGACATCTCCGATGAGCGTTTCCACTTCTGCGATACGCGTTTCCACTACGAGATTTCCTCGCTGGGGAGCAACATCGTTATGGATACCGTTATCGACTCACTTCATCTGGCCACCGTCAGCTACGTGCAGGAGGCCGTGCCCTACCTGGAGGACTGGGCTAGCACCAAATCCAGGCTCCAAGAACAGCACCGGGCCATCTACAAGGCCGTAGCAGCAGGCAATGCCCAAGCTGCACAAATGCACGTGACAGAACATATCCGCTGGTTCTATGCGCTCTCCGAGATTGGCGCTACCCACGCCGACTATCATCGCAAGGTCCGTGACCTGGCCTAAGCCCGCAACACCTATGTCATAGCAAAGGGGAGAGAGCCTAGAGCACTCCCTCCCCCTGTAAGCCGAGCCGCTAGGCTACAAACTCCTGCCCGGTCAGCCGTTCGAAGGCTTCAATGTAGCGGGCACGGGTCTTTTCCACAACATCGGCGGGTAGCTCCGGCACGGGGCCAAGGCCATCCCAGCCGGATTCTTCGCTCTTGAGCCAGTCGCGCACATACTGTTTGTCGAAAGATGCCTGTGGGCGGCCGGGCTCGTAGTCGGTGGCATCCCAAAACCTCGATGAGTCGGGGGTCAGGACCTCATCACCCAGGGTAATTTCGCCCCGGTAGGAGTCTGTACCAAATTCAATCTTGGTATCGGCCAGAATGATGCCCCGTTCACGGGCAATTTTCTCGGCGGTTTCGTAGACGTAGAGGGTCAGCTCCTGCAGGCGGTCAGCGATAGCCTCCCCCACCTCTTCATCGAGTTCCTGGCGGGTGATAGGTTCATCGTGCTCCCCTACTTCGGCTTTGCCGGTGGGGGTAAACAGGGCCGGTTCGAGACGGGAGCCATCGACCAGTCCGCTAGGTAGCTCGTACTCATTGACCTTGCCGGTCTTCTGGTAGGAGGCCAGCCCGGAGCCGGTCAGGTATCCACGCACGATGCACTCTACCGGGAACATGTTCAGTGACTTACAAATCATAGCGCGACCAGCAACAACCTCGGGGACATCGGTGGAAAGCACGTGGTTGGGTACCCCCTTAAGCTGGTCAAACCACCAGAGGGATATCTGGGTGAGAATCTTCCCCTTGTCAGGGATCTCGGTAGGCAGTACCTGGTCAAAAGCGCTGATGCGGTCGGAGGCAACCACCATCACGGCACCGGCACGTAATTCAGCATCGTCTTTAAGGTTGATACCTGTGACATCCTGGGTATCTTCGGCGGGGATATATAGGTCGCGTACCTTGCCAGAGTAAACGTGCTTCCAGCCTGGAATATCAAGAGGGGTATGGTTCATCGCGTTCTCCTGTGGGTGAGCATGTGGGGTAAATGAAGCTATAAAGGAGTGACTGCCCGCCGGTGGGTACGGTGGGCAGTCACTCGCAGCAGTTTAGGGGGTGGGAATGGTGATCCGGTTTTTGACAGCGGCCAGGGCAATATCGGTACGGTATTGAGCGCCTTCCCACGAAATCTCTTGGACCCCAGCGTAGGCGGCCTGGCGTGCTTGATCAAGGGTTTCGCCCAGGGCAACCACGGCTAAGACGCGGCCACCGGCAGTCACGGTCTCGCCGTTCACGCTGGCTGTGCCCGCGTGGTCTATGTGCACGTTCTCCGGGGCGGCGGCCCTTGCAAGGCCGCTAATGGGGTCACCCTTGCGCGGGGTATCGGGGTAGTTCTGGGAGGCAATAACAACGTCCACGGCGCTCCGGGGGTCCCAGTCAAGCGCGAAGTCAGCAGGTAGCTCACCCTTAGCGGCGGCAAGAAGTAGAGCACCGAGCGGGGTGCGCAGACGGGCCAGAACGACCTGGGTTTCGGGGTCGCCAAAGCGGGCGTTAAACTCAATGACCCTGATACCGCGGCTGGTAGCGGCTAGACCGCAGTAGAGTAGGCCCACAAAGGGGGTTCCGCGACGGGCCATCTCATCGACGGTGGGCTGGGCGACCCGTTCAATAACATCTTCAACAAAGCCTTCGGGGAGCCAGGGCAGTGGGGTGTAGGCCCCCATGCCACCGGTGTTGGGGCCACGGTCGCCGTCAAAGATTCGCTTGAAATCTTGGGCTGGGGACAGGGGCAGGCAGGTAGCACCATCTGAAATGACAAACAGGGAGACTTCGGGGCCGTCCAGGAACTCTTCAATGACTACGCCACCTCCGGCGGCAAAGCAGGATTCGGCATGAGCCAGCGCAGTATCGTAGTCATCGGTGACCACAACGCCCTTACCTGCGGCCAGGCCGTCATCTTTCACAACGTAGGGGGCACCAAAAGAGGTCAGCGCTGATTCGGCTTCTGCCCGGTTAGTTGCAATGTGAGCCATAGCGGTCGGCACACCGGCACTTGCCATGACTTCTTTAGCGAAAGCTTTAGAGCCTTCAAGCAGAGCAGCAGCTTTGGAGGGGCCAAAAACGGGGAAGCCCTGCTCGCGCAGAGCATCGGAGACACCGGCGACCAGGGGCGCTTCGGGACCAATAACCACTAAATCAACGGCCAGATCGGTCGCAAGTGCGACAGCTGCCCGGGGATCATTAGCATCAATTGCGTGAACGGGGACATCGGCTGCAATCCCGGCGTTACCGGGGGCTGAGTGAATCTCAGTGACAGCAGAATCTCGTAGGAGAGCTCGGATAATTGCGTGTTCGCGACCGCCAGGGCCCAAGACCAAAACCTTCATTCTTTTAGGCTACCGGCTAGGTCACGTTTTTATATACCTTTCAGGGCTTTCCTACCACATATTGAGCGGGTTTTTTCATATCCTGACCTCACCGCTCGCTAGGACTGCCCGCTACACTTGAACCATGCACACTTTTCAGGCCGGTAGCGCAGCAGAACTCGCAGTCATTACCCGAGGCAACTTTATAGAGACCAGGCATGTGGGCTCCCTGGTGGTGCTCTCCCCCAGCGGTGATACAGCCCTGGCCTTGGGGGCACCGGAGGAGCTCATCTACGCGCGGTCTGCCCTCAAACCCTTTCAGGCTATTGCCTCAATGAACGCCGGCGCTGAGCTTCAGGGCGCACAGATTGCCCTAGCTTCAGGCTCCCACACCGGCTCCTTTGAGCACATGACGGTCGCCCAGGGCATCTTGGCCGAGGCCGGCCTGAGCGCAGATGACCTGCTCTGCCCGCAGGCCTGGCCCACCGATGAGCCTAGCTACCAGGCCCTCCTGAAAGCGGGTCACGGCAAACAGCGCCTGGCCTTTAACTGTTCCGGTAAACACGCCGCCTTCCTGTGGGGCTGTGTCAAGTCGGGCTGGCCTACCGAAGACTATCTCTCCCCCGATCACCCCCTCCAAGAGCTGGTAATGCGCACCATTGAGCAGTTCACCGGCGAGGAACCCCAGCACATTACCGTGGACGGGTGCGGTGCCCCGCTCGGTGCAACTTCTCTCACTGGCCTAGCACGCGCCTACAGCGCTCTGGGTTCAGCGGTGGAGAACATTAAGGCCGATGCCCGCGCCGCCACCGTTGCCACCGCAATGGTGGACTACCCCGAGTACGTCCACGGCCATAACAGCTCCGATACCCTTTTGAGTCAGGCGCTCGATGCCGTGGTCAAGCGCGGTGCCGAAGGCGTACTGGCTATTGGCCTGCGGTCCGGGGCCTCTGTTGCCGTGAAAATCTTGGACGGTTCCAACCGTGCCGCTCCCCTGGCCGCTGTCCGAGCCCTTCAGGTAGCAGGCTATCTTGAACAAGAGCTTGCGGACCGGGCTGTGGCCGCAACAACTTTCCCCATTACCGGTGGTGGCGCTGCCGTGGGAGCCATCGAACCGGGCAGGGCTTTTGAGGGACTGCTCTAGTGGCTATCCGCCGCAAAATATCGGAGCAAAACGGTGCCGCCGCCCTGGCCCAGGTACGGTTAGCGCTCACCACAGGCACAAGCGACGGTGAAAGAACCCAGGCCTTTGCCGCCCTACCCCGGTCGGTGCGGGCCACCGCTGTCCGCTATTCCCTAGAGGAACTGGCCACCCTGGCACCGGGAAATTCGGTTGAGGTACGCGTTCCCCCCTACGGGGTTACCCAGTGCATTGCCGGGCCACGGCACACCCGCGGCACTCCGCCCAACGTGGTCGAAACAGATGCCCACACCTGGTGTTGCCTTGCTCTGGGGCTGGTCCGCTGGGAGCAGGTTCTTTCTAAAATTTCTGCTTCGGGTTTACGATCAGACCTCAGCGAGCGCCTGCCCCTCTTCTAGCCGCGCTCCCGGAAAGATAAACCTTGGTATCGTTGGTGTCTATGAGTCTTCTATCTAAATTCCGTCAGCCCACCGAGCCGCAGGCTCCCCTTACTGAGCAGGATAAGCAGGCCGCCCCCGGCCAGCACTTCTCACCGGCCACAGCACCTGAGCGAGCCCAGCTTACTGTGCGTAGAGCTCCCTCCTTGCCTGCCTTCGCTATCACCGGTCTGCTCATTGGCCTGGTTGTTGCTTTTGTGGTCACCGCGCTGGGCCCGGAGAACCCTAGCTACACCTTTGCAGCGGTCTTCGGGGTCATGGCCGTTATCTTTGGCACCCTCTGTACCGCAGCAGCCATCGGCCTGGCTCTCTTGCTGGAGCGTCGTTCAATCCGGCATACCACCACCTACAAAGCTATCAGTACCAAAGACTAAGGGTTTCTTGGCGACACTCTCTTCATAGATGTGGATACCTGTTATCACCTAGGTCGCAGACAGGTACACTAGGAATGTTCGCTCGCTCACGTTTATCCCAGGCGTGAAGGCGAGATAACCACCACAGAAGAGATGGAAAATCCACCTTGGCTCGTCCTGACGGAAAGCTCTCCTTCGACCTGGACCCTGTAGACCACGGCCCCAAAGATGAATGTGGTGTCTTTGGTGTATGGGCTCCCGGCGAAGATGTCGCAAAACTTACCTACTACGGCCTATATGCCCTCCAACACCGAGGCCAGGAATCTGCCGGTATCGCAACCAGCGACGGCAAGCACCTCAGCGTGTATAAAGATATTGGTCTGGTATCCCAGGTATTCGATGAGACCACCCTCAATGCTATGCAGGGGCATCTATCCATCGGGCACTGCCGTTACTCCACTACCGGTGGCAATATCTGGCAGAACGCCCAGCCCACTCTAGGGGATACCCCGCACGGGACCCTGGCCCTGGCCCACAACGGTAACCTGGTAAATTCGGCTGATCTCTACGACCGACTCCTGGCAAAAAATGGGGGTAAACGCCCCGAACGTGGTGAACTGGCCCAGGGTAACACCACCGATACTGCGCTTGTTACGGCGCTCCTGAAAGAACACAGCTTCGAGAGCTTAGAAGAAGCGGCACTGGACTTACTGCCCACCCTGTCGGGGGCCTTCTGCCTGGTTTTCATGGACGAACAGGCCCTATATGCCGCGCGTGACCCGCAGGGGGTCCGTCCTCTGGTCTTGGGTAGGTTGGATCGAGGCTGGGTCATTGCCTCTGAAACTGCCGCCCTCGACATTGTGGGCGCCTCCCTGGTGCGAGAAGTCGAACCCGGTGAGTTCATCACCATTGACGAGGACGGTTTACGTTCCCAGCGGTTTGCTTCAGCTCAAGCCGCCGGTTGCGTCTTTGAGTATGTCTATCTGGCCCGCCCCGATACTACGATTGCCGGTCGAAGCGTCTACGAATCCCGGGTGGAAATGGGCCGCCAACTTGCCCGTGAACACAAGGTTGAAGCTGACCTGGTCATGCCCACACCGGAGTCCGGAACGCCTGCGGCTATTGGCTATGCCCAGGAGTCTGGTATTCCTTTCGGTAACGGCCTGGTCAAAAATGCCTACGTTGGCCGTACCTTTATTCAGCCCTCTCAAACTATCCGGCAGCTGGGTATCCGCCTTAAGCTGAACCCTCTGCGTTCGGTGGTTGAGGGTAAGCGCCTGGTTGTTATTGATGACTCGATTGTTCGTGGCAATACCCAGCGCGCCCTGGTACGGATGCTCCGTGAGGCAGGAGCCAAGGAGGTTCACATTCGAATTTCTTCGCCTCCGGTCAAGTGGCCCTGCTTCTACGGTATTGATTTCGCCTCTCGCTCTGAACTCATTGCTAACGGGCTGACCATTGATGAGATTCGTCAGTCGCTGAGTGCTGATTCCCTGGGTTATATCTCCGAAGATGGCATGATTGCAGCCACCGAGCAGCCCCGCGAGCGCCTGTGCACTGCCTGCTTTACCGGTAAGTATCCTATTGAGCTTCCGCATGAGGACCGACGCGGTAAATCTATTCTGGACAAGGTCGCCGGTGGCCCCCTAGCAGGAACTGCTGCTGAGGTGACGGTAGAACGCCCAGTAGCCCATAAGCCTGACCACGCCCAGGCTATTTCTCTTGAGACTCGGGCCGGGTCCCGTTCACTGGAAAAAAAATTTGAGGAACCGGCCCAGCAGTCGCAACCTGCACGGCCAGGCTGCGAGCCCGGCCCCGACGCTGAGCTTGAAGATTTGGTACTCCCCCAAGACACACGCCCTGCCGCTGAGTGCGGCACCGACCGAGAGGCAGGCTGATGAGCCAAAACCAGAACGCAGTTACCTACGCTTCGGCGGGGGTTGATGTTGAAGCGGGTGACCGCGCCGTTGAACTCATGAAAGACGCTGTTAAAGCAACCCACGGTGCCGGTGTAGTAGGCGGCGTGGGTGGCTTTGCTGGCCTGTTCGATCTCTCGGTGCTCAAGGGCTATAAGAAGCCCTATCTGGCAACCTCCACCGACGGTGTGGGTACCAAGGTTGCTATTGCGCAGAAGCTCGATATCCACCACACCATTGGGCATGACCTGGTGGGCATGGTGGTTGATGACATCGTGGTAACCGGTGCCAGGCCGCTCTTTATGACCGACTACATCGCAACCGGCAAGGTTGTGCCCGAGCGTATTGCCGATATTGTGCGCGGTGTGGCTGAGGGCTGTTCTTTGGCGGGTACCGCCCTGGTAGGTGGTGAAACCGCTGAGCACCCCGGCTTGCTGGCTGAGGACGAATACGATCTTGCCGGCGCTGCGACCGGCATCCTTGAAGCCGATGAGCTCTTGGGCCCCGACCGGGTGAGCGAGGGCGACGTCCTGATTGCTATGGCGTCTTCCGGTATTCACTCCAACGGCTATTCACTGGTGCGTAAGGTGCTCTCTCTTGCGGGCTGGGAGTACCAGCGGCAGGTCCCCGAGCTGGGCCGTACCCTGGGTGAGGAACTTCTGGAGCCTACCCGCATTTACACTGCTGACTGCCTGGACCTGATTGAGGCTTTCCCCGTCAACGGTGAGGACGGCCAGACCGGTTCCGGTATCCGTGGCTTCTCGCATGTGACAGGTGGCGGTCTTGCCGCTAACCTGGCACGCGTTCTGCCGGTAGGTACCGTGGGTCTGGTGGATCGCTCCACCTGGGAGATTCCGGCTATCTTCCGTCTGATCGGGGAGCTGGGTTCTGTGCCCCAGGCTGACCTTGAGCGCACCCTCAACCTGGGTGTGGGCATGATTGCCGTGGTTGACCCCTCGGTGGCCGATGCCGCTGTTGCCCGGCTCAACCAGCGGGGCCTGCCCAGCTGGGTTCTGGGCACCGTTGAGGCCGATACCGGCCAGCATAAGGCTAACCCCGACTATCTGCAGGGCGCTAAGGGCGTAGACGGCGGTGCCGCTGTGCTCCTGGGGTCCTACAAGTAGGTTTTACGCTTTTACAGCTCCTGGAGCTAGCTGCCAGGTTTAAGGCACTGGTTGCCTTATGTAGTGCTGTTATCACGACATAAGGCAACCAGCGCCACTTTCATGCGCGGTGGGACGATTGTGAAGGTTTCCTTTTCTTTCTAGAGCTGTGGGTTAGATACGGTAGCCTTCTGCCCTAAGCTGGTTGATGACGTACTGGTAGACCTCTGGGGTGTAATGGAAGGGGGCTAGACCCCAGCGGTGGTTGGGGTCAGCGTAGGTGATATCGGCAGGTACAGTGATGGTGCGGACGCCGGCGGCAGCTAGGTGCTCGTAATAGCGGGTGTAGAGGCGGTTTGCTTGGGCGGCGCTGAGCCCCATGGATGCGGGTGTGGGTTGCCCGTCTGGGGTTGTTTCAGCCCAGTTGATGCGTAGTAGGCGGGTGCGTTCTAAAAAGCCGGTGTCGTCTAGCCGGTGAGCGAAGTTGGTGACTTTTTCGCTCCAGGCTTCAAAATGCTCGTCACTTCCAAAAGTTACGTGGGTGTGGGGTTCAAGAGCTTCAAGAGCTGGCTGAGAATGAATGAGGTCGATGGAGCGGGTGATGATTTCTCCGCTCATGAACCAGTGCACGCCGTGGCGCTCGTAGGTAAGGTCCCAGAGAAATACATCGATGGTTTCTGCTCGTGGAAAGAGATGTTCAAGAGGGGTTCCTGCCCAGTCGTCACGGACCATACGTTCTTGAAAGGCTGAGTTGAGACCGAGACTGGCCGGTAGTTTCGCGCTGGCGTCGCTACCTTCGGAGAGTACGGAGTGGCGGGCTGTGTACCCTGCCAGGGTGTAGCTTCCGGTAGGCAGAGCAGCGACGGTGTCCCGGGCAACGCAGGAACCATAAACATAGATTCGCGGTGACTCTGTCACCGTTAGGTCTTTCTCTTAGGTAAAGGCGGTCTAACTGTTGATGTTTTGAGTTTATGGTAAAAGGCTTAGAACATGATATGTTCAGTTCCTAACCCATAAAATTTAAGCTCACCGGTAGCTAGAAGATTTGAGTCTCCGATGTCCCAAGTGTGCTCGCGTATATCGACCGATCGCATTTGAGTGAAATTGTACCGGTCTGCTGAGTAAATACGACCACCTGAGCCAGCAACGGTTTCAAGGAAAGTTGTGGCTTCACCGCGGTTTTTATGGGCGAAGGGAGTATCTAGGAAGACCTCTCGTTTTCCTGTAATAGTAGGACCGGCAACGAAGGTAGTCCACCGGTGTTCTCGTTCTGGGTTACGCAAAATAGTTGCGTTAGTACGTGCAAGATGCATGTAATGGGCCTGTTTGCCGACGATATCTGCGCCCGAAAAACGTAGTGCATGGAGAAGATCTCGCAGGTAGTTTTCTCCGTAGAGGTCATCATCGTCCATTTTGGTCAGCACGTCACCACCAGCGCCCTGAACAAGCTGATTGAGGCAAGCTCCTAACGACTGGTTCGTGTCTGCTGTCCTCACGTTAAGAGCAACACCGCTATCTTTTGCTCGGGCTTTGAGCTCTTTGAACGGTAATTCAAACCCGTGGGTGAGTAGGTTGAGTTCTAGCTCGACCTTGGCAAACCCTGCACGGTCTCAAAGATATGATCAATTTGTTGTAGCCTATTGGGAGATACAAGAGCCGAAACACTCGGTAGTTTAAGGCGTTCCTCTCCTTGTTTACCCACCGTGGATAGAATCTGTGCAGCACGATGAGAATAGGTGTGATGTTCCCAGATTTTCCTTTGAGCCAGGTGGGTTGTACGGTTATTCAGCTATGGCGACTGGACCAATGCAGCTAGTACGTGGCGGGCTTCTTCCCGGGTATCAACCACAGGCCCTTCGGCAGGGTCAAAAAAGCGGGGTATGGCTTCGGATCGTGTGGTGACTACGGGTGTACCGCTGGCGGTAATTTCGAATACCCGACGGGCACACATGCTGGGTGAATCTGTTACCGAGTTGACGTTGAGGAAGACCTTGTAAGCGGTGAGCATTTTGGGGTAAGGGAGAGAGCCCACGACTCGTGTGTTGTAGGGAGTTGGGAACTGGTAGTTAGGATTATCGCCCAAGAATCGCGAAAAGATTTCCAGCCCCGTTTGCATTTTTTCTGATGCAGAGTAGGCAGCTCCGAGAAGAAGATCCATTTGTTCGCGACGTTCAGGGTATTTGTGGGCAAAATACATACCGGCGAACGCTATATCCCGCTCGTGATACCCGTGGTTAGGGCGGATGGGATTATGGATTGCTTCTTGCGCGGCGAAGGAGAGAGCCTCCACCCGGCTGTGCCCTAGTGCTTGACGGTAATCGGGTATCTTATTGGTATCTGATGTGAAAACCGCATCAAACAGTTTGGCCGTTTCAAGAAAATCTTCGAAGTGGGGAGGATCTTCTTTGTTCCAGAAGACGGTGGGGATCCCTTTACTTTTACAGTAGTTAGTGAGATCAAGAAGTTCTGAGGCAGGAGCGTTCTCACCGGTCAGTTTGTAGCGCCAGACGCCGTTGCTACCAGCCCAGGCAGATTCGACCAACAGTAGATCAATGGGGTTTGCTTGAAGGGTATGTTCCCAAGAATCTGGTTTTAGAGGGTAGGTTGTAAACTCATAACCCCACGCAGTTTCATAGAAGTCATCGAGAATTGTGGCTACATGTACATCATCGAAGGTAGGAGGTTTAGGGGAGGCTTCTAATGCGGGAAAGTCTAAGGTAATCACTGGGGAATCGTGAAAAAAATCCTCTGTAAGGGCGACAGTCTATTGATAGCTGGGCGGGCATCTGCACCCCGAACAGTGTTTTGCCGGGTTTTGAAAGCCTTAAGCTGTTGAACCCCCACCAGTACGTAGGTGCCAGGCTCCTCGACGAACATACTGAAACACTTCGTAGACTTTATCCATTGTTGCCGCCCTACTTCTTTCAAGGTGAGATGTTTAGCTAGGGTCTTATTGTATTGGCTTTCTGTGTTCTATATTTCTTTTTTGCGCCGTCGCCTGAGGTCTAGAACCGTTTTGCGCGTAGAATGGACAGGGCATTAACATACACAATTCAACGGGTGTTGATGGTTCCGTCCTACGATTCATCTTCGCCCAGACAACTCGTTAGGTGAAACTCTTGTCCACTCGTACTGTAGCTTTCGTAGGCCTCGGCTATATCGGTCTGCCGACAGCCGTTGTAATGGCTAACCATGGCCTTAAGGTCACCGGCGTTGATATCAATGCCGCTAATGTAGAGCGCATTAACCGTGGTGAGGTTACCATTGTTGAGCCGGGGCTTGAGGAACAGCTACAGAAGGCTGTTTCTTCTGGAAATCTTAAAGCAACCACAGAGATGCCCCACGCTGATGTTTACGTCATTGCGGTTCCCACTCCTTTCAAGGAGAACTATGAGGGGGACCTGTCGTATATCATGGCTGCCGCTGAGAATATTGCGCCCCAGCTCAAGGGTGATGAGCTTATCATCCTTGAGTCCACTTCTCCCCCCAAGACTACTCAAAAGCTTGCAGCCAAGGTTCTTGAGCTTCGCCCCGACCTTGTTGCTGATGGTACCGAAAACCCTGAAGGTAAGCCGGTCATCTACTTCGCTTACTGCCCCGAGCGCATTCTGCCTGGCTACGCTATGGAAGAGCTCATCACTAACTCTCGTATTATTGGCGGGCAAACCGCAAAGGCTACTGAAATTGCCAAGGAGATTTACGGAGCTTTCTGCACTGGTGAGCTGGTAGCAACAGACGATGTTACCGCTGAGATGGCTAAGCTAACCGAAAATTCGTTCCGCGATGTCAATATTGCGTTTGCAAATGAGCTTTCGCTGATTTCTGACAAGCTTGGTATCGATGTATGGGAGCTTATCAGCCTAGCGAATAAGCACCCTCGTGTGAATATTTTGCAACCGGGCCCCGGCGTTGGTGGTCACTGCATCGCTGTTGACCCCTGGTTCATTGTCTCAACCGACCGTGAGAACTCAAACCTGATTCGCACCGCGCGTGAAGTGAACGATGGTAAGCCTGAGTGGGTTATTTCAAAGGTGAAGGAAGCTGCTGGCTCTTCTCCAGAGCCGGTGATTGCGGCTCTTGGTTTGGCCTTTAAGCCGAATATTGATGACTTGCGCGAGTCGCCTGCTATGGATATTACGAAGCGTCTCGCAGTGGAGTTTGGTCACGGTACTGTTATCGCGGTTGAGCCCAATGTTTCTGCCTTGCCTAAGAAGCTTGAGGGTATTGATAACGTTGAGTTTGCCGACTACGAAACTGCAATTGAACGCGCAGATATCGTAGTTCTACTGGTTGACCACGATGAGTTTAAGACTGTTGCAGCTACAGCTTTAGCAGGTAAACAAATTGTAGACACCAAGGGAATCTGGCGCTAGAACGCACACTATCAGTGGGCTAGGCAGAAAAAAATTTTCGCCTAGCCCACATCTATATCAGTAAGTATGCGAGCACATAAGGAAGAGAAATTTTGACCAAACGTGGCATTAGGTTCACTGGAGAACCCTCAAGATTCAACTCTTTGAAAGATTTACTATCGTCTCCCCCACCCAAAAATGGATCAGTAGAAGTTCAATACCCCAGCGGTATACCGTTACACTTCTACTACCACGACCGTGGAGCAAAAACTACCCTAGTATCCTTTCACGGCGCTGTTTCACCTAACGTCGAGAATCTTCCTGCCTACTCGGGCATGGGCGTGACTCGCAATATGAAAGTTAACCGGCTCTTTTTTTCAGATCCGTCCCTCATCCTCGACACCGAACTTCGCCTGGGATGGTATGCAGGAAATATGCACCAACCCTCCCTACAGAATGATATTGCGGAAATTATTCAACACTTGGTTCAAGCCCAGAGAGTTGTTCTATTTGGCGCCTCCGGAGGAGGTTTTGCAGCTCTCGAACAAACTATTCGCTTACAAAACGGGGTAACAGCAATAGTTTCTAACCCTCAAACCAATATTTTTAATTACTATAAGCCAGTCTCTGATAGATACCTCGAGACGGCCTGGGGCATGACCAGTGAAGACTCCATACCTTTTCGAAGCTCGGTAGTCGATGCTTATAAGGACCCCATCGATTCAAAGATTATCTACCTTCAAAATTCAGGTGATAGCTACCATGTGAATCGGCACATGATTCCCTTCCTCGACCATCTTCACCCTTCTAATAACGTTGAAGTCGTTACGCCTTTTATTGGCAAGGGACATGTAGGGCCTAATAAGGAAATCTTTACTGAGATATTACGAAAAATTTGTATCCCTGACTCATTTGAATCTTTAAGCACTTTAAGTCAATCCATTAAATACACTTCTTAGGGGAGAACTGTAAAACATATCCGGGAGTAAGCTGAAGCGCCTCGTCACTACGAGGCGCTTCAGTATATTACCTATTCTATGATTCCTGCAGCTTCATAGGCCTGGTCGATAATACCTGCAATCGAGTTCCAGCTTCGGTGCTCAACTACCCAAGCACGTGAAGAATGACCAAGTTCTCGAACATCAGCAGGAGCCTTCACCAGCTGCTCCAGTTGTAAGGCCAAATCATGCGGATTATCCTTCTGGCTCAGCAAACCGTTCACACCGGGAGTAATAATTTCATCAATGGCATCCACATTAGAGCCAACGACGACCTTGCCCATCGCCATCGCCTCAAAAGGTTTCAAAGGCGAGACCATCTCACACACAGGCAGGCCATGACGAGGCAGAGGGCAAATATCAATCAGAGAATAATAGTCCTCGACGTCCTCATGGGGCACCCGCCCCGTAAATTTTACGAAATCATCAAGTCCCAGGCTTCGGGCAAGCTCCAAAGCGCTCTCGTAGAAAGACCCGTCGCCCACAATCAGCACATTAAAGTCCAATCCCGTATCGCGCAACAAAGCAATCGACTCCAGTAGGGTATCAATACCTTCATAGTCCAAAATTGAGCCAACGTACCCAATCGTCGGAGCATCGCCCAGCCCCAGCTGCTGCTTCATCTGCAGGTTAGGCTCACGAGGCACAAAGCGCTCAGGGTCCACGCCATTGGGAGCAATCGTAATCTTGTTCCCGTCAACTCCGCGAGAAATCAGCTCCTCTTTCAAAGCACGAGTCAGGGAGAGAACCACATCAGCATGACGAGCAGCCTCAGCCTCCATCTCAGCCATAAACCGATACTCGTCAGTATTGAGCCACTCAGGCTCACGCGAGATACGGGTAATTTCCCAGAGCCCGCGTACCTCATAGACAGACGGCACGCCTAGCTGTCGCCCAGCCATCACTCCAGAAATACCGTTCCAATAGTTAGAGGCCGCATGAATTAGTCCGACGTTTTGTCTCTTAGCCAATTGCACCAAGCGCCGGGTATAGGTCTCCTGATAGGGCTTAAAAGGAGCACGAGGGACAGATTCCCGTTCAGTCGTCAAGCGGTGATAAGGTACCCCGTCCACCACATCGAGGGGAGGAATAACCCGATGTGCATCGACCTTAGTTTCCGGACGATCAAATGGGTAGCCCGGGCGGGTTACACCACGCATATCCCAGCCAAGTTCCCTCAGACCCCGGATAATTCCGTGGGACCGAGTCGCATACCCTGCAGAGTTATAAGGCAGAGAGTTGTGCAGTAGATAAAGCCCGGTCGAATTCCGCTCAACCGTGGGAACCGGCCTCTGCAGACGGCTCACCTGCAGGTTCCGGTAGCCGTTATTTAGAACCTCGTTTCGTTCCTTCCCTATCTTAGATTCCTGCAACTCAGTATTGAGCGTGGCTTTCTTGCTATTAGCCCAGCTATCTGTAGGAGCTGCCTTGAGATAAACATTAACGAGCTGTATAGCCACCGAGGTCTTCTGCTTACGGTGGGTTGCACGAATAGCAATACGCAGAGGGGGCAGAGGAATTTCAGCAGGTTCCATCTTGGCCAGCTGTTTAAGAGCCACACTATAGCGCCCTTTTGCTAAGTTATAGCGCAGAAGCGCCTCGTTCCGCTTTTGCCCAGCAGCCACAAGAATCAGTTCCTGGTCTTGCGGCTTAGAGGTACCCAGCAAAGAGAGTTTGCCCAAGGTTCGAATCAAATCATCGGGTGATGCAGCAAAAGCTTGGAGCGCTACCTCCATATTTAGCGATATGACTAGGTCGCTTGCATCAAGCCAACGCTCAGGCCGCTCAGTCACGTGCTCGCTAAAGGAACGAACCACATACTTACGCAACTTGGCGTCCATCTTGACCCGCTCTGCCAAATCTAAGAACAGCTCAAAGGCAGCGGGGTGAGAAGGATCGACGAGAAGCACGCGGCGAATCGCCTCGTAAGCTGCACCCGGCAGGTTAAGGGCAAGGTAGGCATAGGCAACCTGCATATTGGCAGAAACGTCATCTGGTTTCTCCATCAGGTACAGGCGGTAGTTTTCGAGGGCCTTCTCCCACTGCTTCTTCTGCTTGAAGCTATCAGCTTTCTCCAGAGCGTTAAGAGCGTCCCGCGATACCTCCGGAGCCTGTTCCCATACCCTCACAGCCTTGCGGTAGCCGCGTTTCAGGGGCGAAATCAAATCTTTGCTATACATCGCAAAAAGCTCTTTTCTCTACAAGGAAACGACATCAAACATCTCAACGCGAGATGCAGCAGGCCACGAGTTACTCTGTTGGGATTTCAGAACCCGAATTTCTAGTTGCACATTATCACCAGGGCGCAGGTCACCTATACCGAACTCTGTCACTTCAGCTGTCTCTGCTCCATCTTGGGTTAGCATCAAAATACCATTCTTATAAACCCTATACTCGAAGACTCCTCTACCGGCTGCCTTCTGGTAGGGGCTTTGCCACCGTACAACAGCCCGGGGCATAGGAGCCGTAGCAACGTACCGGGCAGTAACGTAGTTACCCTCAGTAAACTTTCCGCGTGGAATCCCAAAGGTAGACTCAGCATCGGGCAGCACAGCTTCTCGATACTGCGCACCATTTGAGGAATAGTGCATTACAACCCGTGATGGGACGGTATAAAAACCTACTCTGCCGCTATCTCGTACCTGCTCATAGAGATTCTTAAGATTATTTTTACCGATAAAGTTCAGTACCGGGTAGGTACGGTTAATGAGCTCATCGAAGATGAAAGACGCTCTACGCTCACTGAGGGTGAAGGAGAGCAACAACATCACAATGCGGCGGCAGTTAATGGGGATGAAGGAGTCGAAGGCCAGGTCTGACTCATTGAGGGTCTCACTGAACCAGCGGCCTTGGCGCATCTCCCAGTAGAAGATATCTGAGGGCAGATAAGAGCGATAGTGCTTAGGTTCTAGCTCCAGCCGCGCAACCTTTTCAGCAAAGAATGCATCTTTGAGGGCTTGATCCTGCTGGGATTTTCGGGAGTGGAGGTCAAACAGGCGCTTCATATCCTCAAGTTCCCCCTGATCTTTGAGGTCATGGTAGAGAGCCTTACCAATCTCAAAGAGGGTACCTCGCATATGCAGGTGTCTCATGCCCGGAAACTCTTGTCTATAGAGTGGTAGCAACCATTTTCCGTGTTGACCTGTTGTGTTGATATCAACGACCTGACTCAGCTGAGGCTCGGCCTCAAGAGTCGATTCCTCCCTAAACATGAAACGGTGGTTGGCAGGAACCATGCCAACGATTTGCTGAACAATCTCATAGTCTTTTCGGATCGACTTATACCAGTAGCTTTCACCATCGGTGCGGTGAGTAGCGTAGGTAAAAAGTTCAAACTGATCGAGATAGTCAGAGGCCATAGCTAGGTTGGCTCTGGAATCCTCACCGCCTGAAAGAGAAAAAACCAGTGAGTCATAATCGCGGGTGTATTGCTGGACTACGGACCCCCAGTAGGTCATCAGCTTCTCTATCTTCTGCTCATGGGACAAGCTGGTGTAGGGGTTCTCATAGCGGGGCCAGTACCGTCTAGTCTCGACAGCCTCACCGTTGATTGAAAGGCGGTGGTTAGGAATAAGCGCATAAATATGCTCACTCTTGGTCTGGTCGAAATTTGCAGAGACGGCCTGATAATAAGTACCGTTGCCTAAATCTACATACCCTCTGTTACGGGCGATAAAGTCAACATGAGACGATAAATCCCCCGTTAGCTCGTCGTAGTAGACAACCCTGCTGCCAAAGGCGTCGTGAAAGACCTCTAGGTTCTCACCGTCCAGCGAAACAAACATAGCCCAACGCCCGACCAGATCATCTAAGAATTCATAGAAGTCTTGCTGATTCTTCCGAAACTTTGCGAGAGCGACCTCTGCAACCTGATCTCGGGCAAACGTCTGAAGCGACTCAAAATTACCGTGTATAACAAGAAAAGCCGCACCGTCTCGGGCCACTGATGGGCTGGTTAGAAAATCATGAAAATAGCTCCAAGTATCTCCCAGCGGCTGGTTCTCATAGGTCTCAGGAACAACCACCTGGTCTGCACTACGGGTCAGATAAAACCCTCGTGCAAAGACCGGTATATCCCTTGATGAAACGGGGAAAACGCTACTTTCCATGAACGTGCCCTCCATCGGGTGCTACTAAGGAATTTTCTCTCACCGCTTCATTGTAACAATCGGGAAGCGATAAACTGACAGTCAGTTCACTCTCTATTTCTACAAGGACCTCATGGTAAACCCATCAGATACTGCGTCTCCTGTAAACGGACGACTTGAAAAAACAATGAAGCCCAGCTGGGCGTTCGCTATGGCCTTGGGTTCAGCCGTTGGCTGGGGTGCCTTCATTCTCCCTTTCGATTGGGGTGCAGAGGGTGGTCTTGCCGGAACAACCATCGGCTTCATCATAGGCGGTCTGATTATCGCCGTTATCGCAGTAAGCTACGGCAACGTTATTGAAAAACTACCGGTCGCTGGCGGCGGAGTCGCCTTTGCCCTCTCAAGTTTAGGTCGGCTGCACGGCTTTATTGCGGGCTGGTGTCTTACGCTTGGGTATGCCGGCATTGTGGCTCTCAACGCCTCAGCTGTCACTCTAGTTTTCCGAGTAACTTTGCCCCAATTATTTATGAACTATAAGCTCTACAGCTTGGCTGGCTGGGATATCTACCTGCCCGAGGTCATCACCGCGTCACTCTTCCTGATTATTTTTGCGGTTCTTAATATTCGCGGAATCGCTTTCTCAGGGCGATTCCAATTCTTTGCGGTCCTGCTACTCCTCCTAGGCGTAGTCTTTATCTTTATAGCCAGCGCTCTTATCTTCTTCACCCGTGGTCTAGAACTCCCAGCCGTTTTTCCCGAGGGGGTATCACCCTGGGTTGCAGTCTTCACTATCGTCGCGTTTGCGCCCTGGGCTTACGTAGGTTTTGACAGCGTTCCCCAGCTCGCCGGTGAGTTCAATTTCAGCCCCAAGAAAGCCTTCGCCCTACTCATGTGGGGTGTTTTCGCTGCCACAGCCATCTACCTGGTCATGATGTTTGCCGTCACCTTCGCAGTCGGCAAGAATCACGATGCCTACGCAAGCGATAGCTGGCCTACCGCTACCGCCATTGCTGATCTAATTGGCCCTATAGGTCTCATTCTCATGGTAGTTTCAGCCAGCATGGGTGTGCTCACCGGACTCAATGGCTTCTACGTTTCATCAAGCCGAGTGCTTCTCACCATGGGCCGGGCTCAGATGATTCCCTCAGCTTTTGCCCGCCTTGACCCGAAGTTTAACTCCCCCAAGGTTTCTATTATCTCCGTGGCGGCCCTCTGCCTTATCTCCCCCTGGTTCGGACGTTCAGCTCTTTCATGGATTGTAGATATGACCAGTGTGGGTATCTCTGTTGCTTACTTCTACACCTGCTACTGTGCTTATGCCATCGGTAAAAAGGGCCGAGTTTTCGGTATGAGCTCTCATGATGCCCCGAGAGCCGGTATGAAGTGGTTTGGGCTTCTAGGCTGCATTTTTTCCCTTGGCTTCTTGCTACTTCTGCTGCTTCCGGGTTCACCGGGCCAGCTCGGTAAAGAATCTCTATTCGCCCTTCTCCTGTGGGCCATTCTTGGCATGGTCTTCTTCCTCACCCGTAAAAAGACCTACTACGCCCTATCTGAAGAAGAGCTCCTGCAGGCTGTCTACCGGCAATAGGGCTAACTCTCTGCCCACCCCATATATCAAGGGTTGCCTCGGTTCATACCGGGGCAACCCTTGATTATTGCTAGAGCATTCGCGCTAAAAGACTCTCACCTATACAGGCAGCTAGGATGAGAAATCCTCCAGGCGTTCACCCACACCGAACATGGCTTCAAGTGCTGCTACCGTACGCTCAGCAGCCTTACCATCGCCATAGGGGTTCACGGCATTAGCCATCGAAGCGTAATGAGCCTTATCTTCAATCAGGGCAGAAACCTCAGAAACGATCCGTTCCAGCTCAGTACCGATTAGACGTACAGTACCGGCCTCGACAGCCTCAGGGCGTTCAGTATTCTCACGAAGTACCAGTACCGGCTTTCCCAAGCTCGGAGCTTCCTCCTGCACCCCACCTGAGTCAGTCAGCACCAGGTGAGCAGCCTTCATGACGTGAGTAAACTCGGCATATGCAAGAGGCTCCGTTACGATGACGTTCTGCAAGCCCTCCAACGAAGGCAGAACAGCCTCACGCACCAGCGGGTTCTTATGGGCAGGGAAAACAAAAGTGAAGTCGGGGAATTTACGGGCTAGTTCAGCAACAGCCTGACCGATACGTTCCATAGGCTCACCCCAGTTCTCCCGGCGATGAGTGGTCACCAGAACCATCGGGGAGCCGCTCTCAACTACCTGCTGCACTGCGGCGTCCTCAAACTCAATAGTCTTCTCAACCGTGGTCAGCAAGGCATCAATCACCGAGTTACCGGTTACTACGATATCGGCCCCGTTAACGCCCTCTCGCAGCAGATTAGCTTTTGATTCATCTGTAGGAGCAAGATGAAGGGCAGCAATCTGACTCGTCAGCTTACGGTTGGCTTCCTCCGGGAAAGGAGAATTGATATCGCCCGAGCGCAGACCAGCCTCAAGATGCACCACCGGAATCTGCCGATTAAAGGCAGCCACAGCAGCACCCATCACCGTTGAGGTATCACCCTGCACAATCACCGCATCAGGGGCATACTTCTCATAAATAGCGTCAACGCCTGTGATCACCCGTGCAACAATGCCGTTCAAGCCCTGGCCGGCAGACATAATATTGAGATCCTCAACGGGCTCAATACCAAACAGCGCGTTGACTTGATCAAGCATTTCCCGGTGCTGCCCGGTCACTACAGCAATCGACTCAAACTTCTCAGACGCCTCAAGCGCCTTAATAACCGGGGCAACCTTAATGGCCTCGGGACGAGTACCATAAACGGTCATAATCTTCTTCATCTTCTATACCTCTACGACGGTGTGGGGAAGGGTGTAAAGCCCACCTATATTCTAGTTGCCCGCAAAAGTTTTTTCTCGCCCTAGCCCCAAAGAGCAAGTAACAATTCAGCAAGTACCTACCCAGCCGAGGAATCCTGCACATAACCGCACGCCCCCTCAGTCCGAGCGTCCCCCAGTAACCCCGAGGCTTTCTCTTCATCACCCGATGAGAGCACATGCGCATACCAGCGATATTTGCGTGCAACCGCGCGAGCATCCCCATCCATTACCAGCTCACCCCTGTCAATCCACAGGGCACGGGTACACATCTCCTCAACAGTCTGAGCTGCGTGAGATACGAGAAATACGGTGCCTGCCTGGTCAAGTAGCCCGTCCATGGCCTTTTTAGCCCGGTCAGCAAAAGCAGCATCGCCCGCACTTAGGGCCTCGTCGATCAGCATAATCTGGGGTCTAGCAGCCATCGATATTGCAAAGCGCAGACGCGACCCCATACCGGCCGAATAGGTATTCATAGGGCGATAAACAGCATCTCCAATACCAGCCAGCTCAATTACCCCGGGGCGGGTGGCCTCAACCTCGGCCATGCTCATGCCCATCGCCAAACAGCCCAAAGTAATGTTGTCATCCCCCGACATTGAAGGATTCAAGGCTGCAGAAATACCGATGAGAGTAGGTTGGTCAGCTGCCAGTACCTGCCCCTTAGTGGGTGTCTGTAGACCTGCGATTACTCTCAAAAGGGTAGATTTTCCTGCACCGTTCCTTCCCACCAGACCGATGAACTCTCCCTCAAACGCTGAAAAGGAAACACCGCTCAGAGCTTTCACCTGCTTCTTCTGGCGGCTAAACCTACCAGTTTTGAATCGAGTGGTGTACTCAACATGCACATTATCCACCAGTACGTTGAGCTGTTTCTGCGGGTCATACTCACTAGGAAACCGAACCATAACGCTCCTCCGCATCAACAAAAAAATATAAATCCAACAAGTACCAGCAGAACCACCCATAAAACCATCAAAAGCCACTCATAGGCACCGGGAACTGTACCTTCGACCAGCACCTCCCTGTACATATTGAGGACGATAAACAGCGGATTAGATTCAATGACAAGAAGTGCTGTTGGATGATTAATAAACCGCTCAATAGGGAAAATAACCCCGGAACCATACATAAGGATTCGGGTCATAAACGAAAAGAGAGCAAAAATATCTGGAATAAAGTAGCCAATTCGAGCAATAAGCATATTCAGACCCGTGTTAAACAGAACCTGAAGCAAGAAAATCGGCACCACCAGAATCCAGGTCCACGACACCGTCACATGCGGCGGTATAACGATAATCCCCACTAGCATCACCGCAATCATCGGTAAAGCTTCCAGCGTGTTCTTTAGAGCAAGGGCAACCGGAGGGAGCGCACGTGGAAAATTAAAACCCTGAATCAGGCTCTTATTCTGTTTCACTACCAATGCAGCAGAGGTAATAGACTGCGCAGTAAACCGGAACATCAAAATTCCTACTATTAGGAAGGCAGGAAAGTTTTCCATGCCACGATTAATACCTAATACCAGCCCGAAGAGTACCCAATAGAAGACCACATCCATCACCGGTTTGAGAAAAAGCCACAGAGACCCCAGCCGGTTATCGCTGTTGCTCGCAAACACCTTGTAGAGGGACTGGTGCCACATGAACGCCCGGTACTTCCACAGACGCTGTAAGTACAGCCGGTAGTTACCGCGTGCGCCTACCTGCTGAAGCTACCCCCTGGTCACAAGCCCCTGATAATGGCTGTACTGGCTACTCAGCTCTAGACTTCCACGAGAATAGTTAGACATCAGCTCTCCTCCGCTAGAGCTGGGGGCTGTGTTGCTTGGTTCCGGCGCATTGTGCCCCCATCGGTCAAAAGACCATTGTAAATCTCTTCTACAATAGCTGCTTGCTTCTCCCAGGTCCTTGCCCGGGCAAGCTCCCGACCCTGCGCGCCTAGACGGGCGCGGGCGTCCGGATTCTCAGCGAGTAAAAGCAGGGCCTGGGCGATAGACGCCGGGTCTTCTGCCTGCGCTAACCTACCGGCGGGCTGCTGGCCCTCAGGGCATATAAGGTCAGCTAGGGGCGGTAAGTCGCTTGCCACCACAGGCCGCCCCAGCGCCATCGCCTCAATAGGTTTGAGGGGGGTGACGGTACGGCAGACCTCGTCGTTAGTGCGGGGGACAACAAAGACATCGAGAGACTGGTGGGCAAGGGGCGTTAGCTCGGGCGCAATCCGCCCCAGAAAAACCGTGCTGTCAGCTACCCCCAGGGACTGGGCTAGCTTCTCAAGGCGAACCCTATCTGTACCGTCCCCTACCAGAAGCAGGCGGGCATCCAGCCCCTGGTCACGCAGGCGCACAAGTGCCCGTAGCAGGGTGTCGAACCCCTCATAGGGTACCAGCGAACTCACCGATCCGATCCAGAACCCGCTCTCGGGTAGTCCCAGCTGGGCTCGTGCCTCGCGGGGGCTAAGGTGCTGCTCCAAGAGCGAGGAATCCACGCTATTGGGCACCACAGTAACTCGGACTTCGGCTACACCGCGCTCTATCAGACTCTTCTTCATAGTCTCCGATAGGGTCAGTACATGGCTCGCTGCCTTCATCACCTGAGTTTCTCTTGCCCGCGTCAGTAGAAAACGCTCGCTCCGTGCAGCAGATGCCCGCAGGTGCTCTGGCTGTTTCGACAGCCAGGTTTCTTCCAGAACCCCACGCACCTCATAGACCCAGGGGATTCCCCAACGCTCCGCGAGCGCCCGCGCCACCAGCGCGTTGTGGAAGTGGGTGGTGGTATGGATGATGTGAGGCGGCTGGCTGTCATAGGTGCGGGCAAGCTGGCTGGCCCACTGCTCTAGACGCCCTGTGGCGGTGGAGGCAAGCCTCCAGGGCAGATAACGCCGGTAGGTCACCGAGCCTACCTGCACTGTGTCTGCTGCGGTCAGGCTACCCACCATCACCGGGTAGCCGATGCGGGTATGTGCAGTCAGAGGCATCCCCCGCTGCGCCAGGGCACTGAGCAGTCGGTGGGTGCGCAGGGTATAGCCTGACTGGGTTGCCGGTAGCGAGTTGGTGAGCAGGTGAAGCACGCGCGGCCTTTGGGCTTCGGGGGCGGACGCCGGTGCCCCCTCCCCCGCTTGGCTATCGGTGGCCGCGAATGTAGTAGGGGTATAGACTGGAAGTCTCAGTACTAGACCCGAATCCAGTAGCGCAGCTTCCGCTTCAAGTTTTTGGGCTAAGCGACGTTTGCCCTTTGTGCGGGCAGAAGCCAGGGCCTCGGTGACCTGCCCTGCAGACCATAGCGTGCGGGCGGCGTCCGGCGACGGCGATAACCGTTCAAGAGCAGGAGCAAGGTGGGTACGGACTACCACGGGCATGCGCTGCCCTACCTGGGTGAGGAAGGCGGCAGGGTCAGTGCGTATCAGCCCTATAACAACTGTCGCGGCGAGAGTGGCGTTTCTGAACATCTGCAGGGCCTTCATCGGCTGCGCTCTCTGCTGATGACTGCCTCTAAGACGGTGAGGTATTTCTGCGCCAGATAGTCGTAGTTAAAGTGCTCCAGCACGAACTGCCGCCCCCCATCGTTAGGGTGAAGGCGGGAGCGGTCGTCAGCCAGATCCACCCAAAGGTCGGCAAGCTCTTGCGCCGACTCTGGGGCAAGATGAATACCCGCTGCAGACTCCCGCAAGATTTGTTCTGCCTCGCCCTCGAGCAGACCCACAACCAGACGCGGTACCGTCAGAAGCTCATAAAGTTTTGAAGGAACTGTCCAGGCAAAAGCAGGTAAGGATTTTAAAGACACATGATTAACATCAGCCCACGAGTAGTGATTGCGTACCTCCTCACGATCGAGAAGATGAATAAATTCAACAGGTAGCCCACCAGCCTCTGCTACTTCCATTAGTTCTTTACGCTCAGAGCCTTCACCGATAAGCCGTAAAGTAAAACGGGTGGAAGGGCGAGCATCCATCGCCAATTTCAGTGCATCAAGAAGAACCATTAGTCCCTGAGAGCGCCCTATAGTGCCAGTGTAAAGAAGATGTAGTTCATCCGGACGAGACGGCAACGAATCAATACTGCTATAAAACAGGCTCGGGGTCACACCATTGCTCACAGTATAGACAGATTCTAGACCTCGATTACGCAGGACCTGAGCAAAGCTCTCTGTCGTTGTAACAACAGCATCAGCTTGACGCTGAGCCAGGGTAAGCGCTTGGGCAAAAAACCTACGTGCTCTCAGCATGGGAGCTATCCCACTCACCGAGGTATCTGGTATAACTACAACATCAGGCCAGGCATCCCGCATCTCTAATATTAGAGGTACCCCCAGTAAACTCTTTGCCACCAGACCTGCTCCCGCACTGGGAACCCCGGGTACGGTAGCAATTACAACATCAAACGACACCTTCTGTAGCTTCAAAGTAGCCACAGCAGCAATAGTCCCAAATGCAGCAATAATCTGGTCTAGGGTGCGCACAGCTCCGGAGACCCCATGTAGTAAATAGGGCACTCGAATAATTTTTTCTCCGTATTTACCCTGATGAACTCGAGGAGTTCCCCTAAAGCTTTCACGTATTGAGGTAGTCGCTGCTGCATTCGGATAATGGGGAGGGGGGCAACACACGGTCACCTGGTGCCCTGATTTCTGCCAGCGTTTTACTAAAGCCGACCAACGGCGCTGAGGCGCACCAATTTCGGGCGGGTAGTAGTGCGTAATGACAAGTATTTTCATTGAGATGATGTGTGCTGGGTGTGGTTCGCAATGGTGGTTATAGGGTGTGTAACTACCTCAACTGTACCCCTTTAAGTCCTCACGCACATACAAAAATCCCTACGCGGCTTTCGATGTTTGCTTGCCTCTGTCAGAACTATTGGGGGAAAGTTCTTTGCCGCCGTCGGTTAGCTGGCTGACAGCGCATGTCAGGTCCGCTTCGGTCCCTCTCTCGTCCGTTCTCCGGCTCGATAGCTGGGGGTCCTGCTCACCCTGGGTAGCGCGGGCAAAAACCCAGCGGCGCTGAACCGAGAAGCTCAGGGGAATCAGCGCACCCTCGACGAGGATTTTAGCGGCGAGCAAGGGAATACATACGCGGGTTAGGGCTTCCATCGCCGTACTATTGAGGGCCAGAATAACCAGCGCGAGGATTGCGTAGCGTCCCAGTGAGCGTTGGGCTGAGGGCCGGGGCCCTCCATCGTGCAAAATGACGCGGTTGAGGGCGAAGTTCCCGAGCGCCGAGATGATCCGGGCGGCAAAGACTGCCGGGATAACCGCCATACCCGCGGCAACAAGGATGAGCAGGGCCAGAGTATCGATGATAAAGCTGGAGAATGAGGCAGCCAGGAAAGCAAGAAGCGGAGCATAGATTCTGATGGAATCACGAACCGGCTGGAAATGGCTGGTAGGGTTCCCTTCCTCATACACCTTTGTGATGGGCACCTGAGCAAGCTCAACATGATGGCGTGATGCTCGCAGGAGCATGGTGAACTCGTACTCGTACCTATCCCCCGGCAGCTCTAATGCCCAGGGGATGATCTGCGGGGTCAGTCCCCTTAGGCCTGTTTGGGTGTCCGCGATGTTCTTCCCGGTGGATATGCGAAAGAGGGCTGCGGTGAGGGCGTTGCCCACCCGTGAGCGTAGCGGGGCGCGGTGTTGCGATTCAGCAGGGTCTTGGAGTGTTCTTATCCCTAGAACGAGGCAGCGGGCTTTGCGGTCCGTGTAGTTCTGGGTGGCTTGCCCCACCGCCAGAATATCCTGGGCGAGGTGCTGGCCATCCGCGTCAGCGGTAATCACGGGCTCGTGGGGCAGGTTTTGCTGAGCCCATGCCAGGCCAGCACGCAGGGCCGCACCTTTACCTCCATTAGCGGGCAGGTGCAAGACCGTTACTGTGCTCAGCCCCGGCCTATCCAGCCGCCGTTCCAGGGAAGGAGCCGGTGCGGCGGTGGGAAGGTTGGCTACCTGCTCAAAGACCGGTATGTAGTCCGTTCCGGAACCGTCGTTGATTACCAGTAGGTGAACCGTAGATTCAGTGTGCTTAGCCTGCTGGTCAATATCGCGGGCAAGCTGAACCAGGGAGGTATCTGGCTTGTAGGCGGGGATAAGAATCAGCATGGGGTCTTAGACCCCCGCGATGTAGAGAATATCGCTGGTTTCGCGTTCTTGGCCCTTACCCAGGGGGTTGTTCACCAGAGCATTGTTGAAGAGCATAGCTGATGAGCCGCCACCGTCAATGTTGTAGGCTGTTACGCATCCGGCGTCCAGCATCATCTGGGCTAGCTCGGTCATGGTCACGCCCCGTGAGTAGCCCTCTGAGCGGCCATCGACCACCATGAACAGCAGGTGGTTCTCCCCGATAGCACCTACCGCGGTGCGGGGCTGGTTGCCCTGAATGGAGTGGTTACCGAAGTTAGTGTCGACCTCTACCTCTTCAATTCCGGCGCGAATTGTGCCGTTCTCTAGTAGAGCTGGGCCAAAGGAGAGCGTGTTGAGTACGCCCTCATCCACCAGTTTCTGGGCGGTAGTAGCTGTTTCATCGTAAACACGGACGCTACCGTCTGAGTAAAAAGCCAACCCTTCACGGGCCGGTGAGTCACGGTAGACCACACCGTTACGGACCACGATGCCGGTCTCACGGAAGCCGTAGTAGTCACCGTTGATTGCCCAGATTGCGTTGTGCTCGGCGGCGATAGCGCTGGGATTCTCAACAATGTTCAGGCCGAACTGGTTCTTGGCAAAGGCAGAGCGGAGGATGCTGGCCGAGCCCAGTTTCACCTCGGCGGTGTAGGCAGTGATCTGGTCGCTGGTGCCCTCGTTCAGGACGATTGTTTTGAGTACCAGGGAGCCGTTCTCTGCGGTCAGGCCTGTATCGGTGACCGTCATGCCGGTCAGTTCCGTATCCATGCTGGCGGTGCTGCTAGCGGTAGCAGTCGCCTGGGCCTCGTAGGCGGCTACATCGGAGATTTCGGTGTGTTCCTGCAAGAAGCGGTTATAGGCCCAGCCACCGCCCAGACCGGCAACGCCCAGGGTGCCCAGGCCGCCCACAAGAACTGCCCGCCTGCTGGCGGTAGATGCCAGGAATTTCTTCTTGGTTTCCGTCGTCTGAGTATCTGAGGGTTCGAGGGGATCGTTGAGGTCTGCTTGTTTCGTCATACCCCCAACTATGCTGGGCTTACCCATGACGAAGGCTTGTCTTACCTATGTTCTAGCTGTGACCCCCTCCGATCTACGTAGCAAGGGGGCCTGCCACCGGTAACGGTAGCAGGCCCCCCTAGTGCTTGGTTACGGGAAGAACCCGCATCACAGTGATGCGGGTTTACTTCTCCAAGTATTTGTCGGCGTACTTATCTACGTACTCTGAGTAGTCGTCGTCATCATCGTACTGATGAGCAGACGTCTTAGGCTTGGAATTGCCGCTTCTTCTCAGTTCACGTTCGAGTGCCGTGTAGTCAGTGTCGGGGCTGAAATATTTCATCTCCCGAGCCTGCCGAGTTGCTTTAGCCTTTTGACGGCCGCGCCCCATGGCGAGACCCCCTCTTTATCGCTCGTATCTGGCTACCCATCCGTGCTCAGGGGAGAACCAGAAAATCTTTCAGTCTTTTCCGTATATAAGGGTACATTGTTTTGAGCGCATTTGCTTGCCTGTTCGCCAAGTGAGATGTAAGAAGCACAAAAAATAGCGAACGGCCGTTTTATAAAGAGTTGCCCTCCCACCGGGTATAAAGCTCCGCACCCCTTTCTTCGAGGGGTGCGGAGCTTCTGCTCATAGAGAGAGTCTCTAGCTCAACAGCTGTAAAATATCTCCGCCTCTGCCGGAGTTCTCTGCCTTAGCGGCGGAATCCGCCACCCATAGCGGCACCTGAGCTACCGCTGGTAGCTGTTGCGGTACCGGCTTCGCTACCGTTGACGCTGATGGTGTAGCTTGCACCCTCGCTGATAGAGCTACCGGCTACAACAACAGCTGAGATGTTCTTAGTGGAGGTATATTCTGCAACGGTCTTACCGCTGGAGTCGGTCACGGTCACAGTATCACCGGAGGAAACGCTTGCGCTAAAGCGAACGTAAGCACCTTCCATGCCTTCAAACATGTCACCTGCATCACCTTGGATTAGGGTGCCACCGGTGATGGTCAGACCGCCGGTTGCATCGGTTGCGCCGTTGCCACCGGTGGAGGGGCCGTTGATAACAACGGTGCCACCGGAGATTTCTGCGGTGCCGTTGGAGTCAATGCCGTCGCCCTCAGTGTTGAGGGTGATCTCGCCGCCGCTGATTGCGATCCAGGCGTCAACAGCCTGGTTCATGCCGCCGCCCATACCACCGGAAGTAGTGCTTGAGTTATCGGAGGGAATAGTGGCATTGATAGCGTCATCGCTACTTGTCACATTGGTTTTACCACCGCTAATGGTGATGTACTGGCCCTCAATTGCCTCGTTTGATTCGTTAATTGTGAGGGTACCACCGGCAATTTCTAGTTCGCGCTCTGATTTGAAGCCGTCGTCCCCGGCGCTGACGGTTACGGTGCCGTCGAGCAGGCGGGTCCAGCCGCGTTCAGCGTCGGTGTCGTTGGTGGACTTGATGCCGTCGCTTGCGGCGGTGACGTCTACGGTGCCGCCCAGGATATCGACGTAGTCCTTACCCTTGATGCCGTCATCGACGGCGGTGACGTTGATGGTTCCCCCGGCAATAACCAGGCCGTCGCTTGAGGCAATACCGTCTGCGTAGTTGCCGGCGACTTTGAGGGTTCCTTCACCGGCTAAGGTCAGGTCGGTGCGGGCGAAGAGGGCGGCATCGGGGTCGTCGGTTCCGGTAGCGGTGTAGCTGGAGCCGTCGGTAACGGTGTTGGTGGTACCCGATGCGGTGTAGACGATAACCTCGTTAGCGCTTTCTGCGTCAACGGCAGGACCACCGGAGTTGGTAATGGTGGCGCTATCAAGGATCAGGCGCACTATGTCTTCTTCTCCAGCGGTTACTACAATCTGGCCGTCTTTGAGGGTTCCGGTGAGCCGGTAGTTGCCGCCGGCAGTAATGGTGATGACGCCGTCTTTGACGCTAACACCGTCGGTGGCGGTGGGGTTGGAGAGGTCGATGGTGGTTTCGCTGGAGGTATCCCAGGTGAGGTCATCGGCGTCGTAGTGGGTGTCGTAGCTGATAGCGCTGGTTACGGTCTCACCGGTGCTGGTGGCTACGGCAGTGGCGCTGGTGCTTGCTGAGCTGCTGACGCTGGTACCGGTGGCTGTGCTGGTGGAGGTTGCGGAGGTGGTTGCTGAGCAACCGGCGAGGGCGATGGTTCCGGCAACGGCTACTGAGGTGAACAGGTAGGTCAGGCGTGTTGGCTTTTTCATGGGTTTTCCTTGGGGTTGGGTTTTGGTGTTTAAAACTAGGTTCTGGCTACGAGGCGACTGGCAGGTAGAGGTCTGTGCCGTTGTCTACAGGTTGCAGGTTCATGCTTCGGGCAATGGTTCGGTTCCATTTGTTGGAGGTAAGTTCCGGGTTCAGCGCGGCAAGCCCGGTGGCGAACTTGGAGATTTTGGAAGGCCGTATGCCTGCCCGCCACAGGTGTTTATCAGCAACAGAGGGAGCGCTGCCAGATTTGGTTTCGATAATGACCATGCCTGCGGCAGTGTAGGCCTGCCCTAGTCGGTAGGGTGAGCTGGTGCTGAGTGCAAAGTTGCTCAACGGGGTCCAGGTGAGGTCCGTATCGATGGTCATGCGCGAATCAGACGGGTTGAGGTCCGATGCGGGAAGCAGGACGGTGGTTCTGCGGTAGCCGGTTGTGAGCACTGGCTCAAAGGCGGTCGCGGGGGCTTCGATGAGGCCGCGCAGGGATTCTTCGACGTAGTCGCGGCCCTGGGCGTTGAGGTAGGCCCTGTCTGCGTAGGGGTAGGGTATGCGTTCTTTGACGGTCAGAGCGCGAGCGCCTTCGGTTTTGACTTCGAGGTAGGTGTCCCCGGTGTCTAGGTAGGAGCGGGTGCGGATCTTGTAGCGGTTGCGGCGGCCGGTGGCAGCCAGGCGGTAGGAGTCAAGGTTGGGTGTATCGAAGTAGACCGAGTCGTAGGAGAACTGGCGTTCACCGGAGATTTCTAGCACTGAGGCCTCAGCGGGCAGATCAGCAAGTACCAGTGCCGCGTAGTGGGCATCAACGATGTATTTGCGGTCCACGCGGGTTTGCATGGCGGCTTTTGCGTTGAGCTCTTCGAGGCTAATACCGGGCCAGCTCGCGGGGAGCATAGTTTCTGCGGTGGGGCTGGCTGGTATTTGCGGTGCGGTGGTAGTCATAATCTTTCCTGATGAGGTTCCTGTAGCGGTTGGCTATCAGGCCTGTAGTTCTTGTCGTCTGTGTTCAGTCTGTTAGACCTGCCTATGTTTGTGCTGTGGCTGGCCTGTCGTAGCCTTATGAGTCTGCGCGGGTTATGCCCGGGGTGCTCAGAGCTAGCTACCTTGAGTGAGGCTTTAGCGAGCGCCGTGGGCTGCGGGAACGGGGCGGGTTTCGTCCAGCTTGGTGACGGTGTAGCGGATTTTGGCGATGGTCTTGTCGTTGATGAGGTCTAGCTCATCGATGCTGACGTTTTCGATGCTGTAGCCCAGCTGGGTAGAGAGGTAGGTTTTGAGTTCTTCTTCGTCGCTGATGGCGCGGTCCACGATAATGGTCTGGCTTCGCAGGGTGGTCATGAGCTTGGGGTGATCCACGATGAACATGATGGCTAGGAGCAGGGCGGCCAGGCCGAGCGCAAGGCCAACCGGGTTGAGTCCGATACCCATGAGTAGGCCGAGCGCGAGTGCGGCAAAGTAGTAGGCAACTTCGCGCTGGTCAAGTTCGGTGGAGCGCAGGCGGATGATGGAGAGTACACCGAAGAGGCCCATTCCCATGCCTGCGCTGGTGGCGTCGGCGTTGGCGAGTGCTACGGTGACGGCGAAGACACCTACGTTGATGACGAGGTAGGAAACTACGAGGTCACGGCGGCGGTGGCGGCTGACGTACATGGTGCAGAGGGTCAGAATGGCGAGTAGGTCAAGTGCTGCCATGACGGTGATGGTGTTCAAGGGGTGTCTCCGGGTTTCTGGTGTTTTTCTTTATCTATATTCCAGAATGACCCCGGAGGCTGTGTTTAGGCTGTGCTGAGGTTAGCCTTCACTTATGAGCTGTATATAGTGCGGTAGAGCGCATCGGTGATGTCTTCGCGCCAGAGATAGGTTGCGCGGCGGTCGGCGCGGCCCGGTCCGCGGTTGATGATGGCCAGGGGTTTTCCTGCGCGGACGGCGTCAAGGGCTATCTTGTAGCTGCTCATGACGGCTAGGGATGATCCGAGTACGAGCAGGGAGCGGGATTGTTCTAGGAGGTCTTTGACACGGGCTTTTCTGGTGGCGGGGACGGGTTCGCCAAAGTAGACCACGGCGGGTTTGAGGCGGGTGGAGCCGCAGGCAAGGCAACCGACCATCTGAAAATCGCGGATAAAGGTAACGTCTAGGTCTACGTCGCCGTCGGGGTTGACCTGTAGGGAACGGCTGGTGACCCGTTCTAGGTAGCCGGGGTTGGCGGCGTTAATGCGGGTATCGAGGCTGGTGCGGGCTTCTTCGGCTCCGCATTCGAGGCATTGGATGGTGGAGAGGTCCCCGTGGAGTGGGAGCACGGTTCGGCTCCCAGCGGCGGTGTGCAGGCCGTCTACGTTTTGGGTGATGATGCCGGTGAGGTGCCCCTTGTTTTCGAGTTCGGCAAGTAGGTAGTGGGCGGTGTTGGGGTGGGCGCGGCTCATCTGCCGCCAGCCGACGAAGGAGCGGGCCCAGTAGCGGTGGCGGGCTTGGGGGTCGTAGAGGAATTCTTGGTAGGTCATGGGCCGGTGGTTGCGCAGGGAACCGGCGGGGCCCCGGTAGTCGGGTATTCCTGAGCCGGTGGATATGCCTGCGCCGGTCAGGGCCAGCACTCCCCCATGTGCGAGGAGTTCTTGGATGCCCCGGCAGGCAACCTCAGGGTCGGTGGGTGGGGTGGTTTCGTGGACGACCCGTTCGATGGACCGTAGGGCGGCGGCGTGGGTGGCCGCGATGTGGGCCTGTTCGGTCAGGCGGGTGGGGTCGCCGGCGTAGCGGGTGTCGAGTGTTTCTCCCCGGTGATGCGGTTGGTTCTCTCTCACTCTTCCAGTGTAGGTGAGTATCTATGCGGCATCAGCCCTGGCAGGTGCAAGGGGAAGGCAAGCTGGCTGGGGCTGGCATGAATTGCCCAGCGAGCGATAGCGAGCCGGGCAAGAAGGAAGCTTGCCGTTCGGCGGCGCAAGCTAAGGCAGGTGCAAGGGGAAGGCAAGCTGGCTGGGGCTGGCATGAATTGCCCAGCGAGCGATAGCGAGCCGGGCAAGAAGGAAGCTTGCCGACCTTGCACCTGCCGTGAGGGAGGATTAGCTGGCGGTAACGACCAGGCCGTCTACAGCAACATCGGGGTTGATATCCACCCGGACGGTGTCGCCGTCCTTGATGGTTCCGGCCAGGATTCCTCGCGCCAGGCGGTCACCGATTTCTCGCTGAACTAGGCGTCGCAGGGGGCGGGCACCGTAGGCGGGGTCATAGCCTGCCAGTCCCAGCCACTCGGTGGCGGCGGGGGTGACGTCCAGGGTCAGGCGGCGGTCCTCGAGTCGGCGGGCCATGGACTTGATTTGCAGGGCCACGATGGAGGACAGGTCCTCTGCGCTGAGGGGCTCGAAGATGATGAGCTCGTCGAGGCGGTTGAGGAACTCCGGTTTGAAGGCGGTGTTGACCGTGTTCATGACTGCGCTCTCGCGGCTCTCATCGTCCAGGTTCTGGTCGATGAGGAACTGGGAGCCCAGGTTGGAGGTCAGGATTAGGATGACGTTGCGGAAGTCAACGGTGCGGCCCTGGCCGTCGGTGAGGCGGCCGTCGTCGAGAACCTGGAGTAGGATGTCGAAGACTTCGGGGTGGGCTTTTTCGACTTCATCGAGTAGGACGACGGAGTAGGGGCGGCGGCGGACTGCTTCGGTGAGCTGGCCGCCTTCTTCGTAGCCGACGTATCCGGGAGGGGCACCAACGAGGCGGGCGACGGCGTGCTTTTCGGAGTATTCGCTCATGTCGATACGTACGAGGGCGCGTTCGTCGTCGAATTGGAACTCAGCGAGTGCCTTGGCTAGCTCGGTTTTTCCGACGCCGGTGGGGCCGAGGAAGAGGAAGGAGCCGATGGGCCGGTCGGGGTCGGAGATCCCGGCGCGGGAGCGGCGGACGGCATCGGCTACGGCGGTGACGGCTTTCTTCTGGCCGATCAGTCGTTTGCCGAGTTCTTCTTCCATGTGTAGGAGTTTTTCGGATTCGCCTTGGAGCATGCGGCCTGCGGGAATACCGGTCCAGGCGGAGATGACTTCGGCGATTTCGTCGGCGGTGACTTCTTCGGAGACCATGGACTCTTGGAGAGCGGTCTTTTCTACTTGTTGGGCTTCGAGCAGTTGCGCTTCGAGGGCGGGGATTTCGCCGTAGAGGATCCGGGAGGCTTCGGCCAGGTTGCCTTCGCGTTGGGCTACTTCTGCTTTGGAGCGCAGTTCGTCGATTTGGGTTTTGAGGTCACCGACCCGGTTGAGTCCGGCTTTCTCGGCTTCCCAGCGGGCGTTGAGGGCGTCGAGTTCTTCCTTCTTGTCGGCCATGTCGGCGCGCAGGGCGGCTAGGCGTTCGGCGGAGGCGGGGTCGGTTTCGTTGGCGAGCGCCAGTTCTTCCATGGTGAGGCGGTCTACGGCGCGGCGGAGTACGTCGATTTCTTCGGGTGCCGAGTCGATTTCCATGCGCAGGCGTGAGGCGGCTTCGTCGATGAGGTCGATGGCCTTGTCGGGGAGCTGGCGGGAGGGGATGTAACGGTTGGAGAGGTTGGCTGCGGCGACCAGGGCGGAGTCTGCGATGGCTACCTTGTGGTGGGCTTCGTAGCGTTCTTTGAGGCCGCGCAGAATGCCGATGGTGTCTTCTACGGAGGGCTCACCGACAAAGACTTGCTGGAAGCGGCGTTCCAGGGCGGCGTCTTTTTCGATGTTTTCGCGGTATTCGTCCAGGGTGGTGGCACCGATCAGGCGTAGTTCGCCGCGGGCTAGCATGGGCTTGAGCATGTTGCCTGCGTCCATGGAGCCTTCGCTGGCACCGGCACCGACGACGGTGTGGATTTCGTCGATGAAGGTGACGATTTGGCCTTCGGATTTTTTGATGTCTTCGAGTACGGCTTTGAGGCGTTCTTCGAATTCGCCGCGGTATTTGGCGCCGGCGACCATGGCTCCCAGGTCGAGGGAGATGAGGGTTTTGCCGCGCAGGGTTTCGGGTACGTCGCCGGAGACCATGCGCTGGGCGAGGCCTTCAACGACGGCGGTTTTGCCGACGCCGGGTTGGCCGATGAGTACGGGGTTGTTTTTGGTGCGGCGGGAGAGTACCTGGATGACGCGGCGGATTTCGCTGTCTCGGCCGATGACGGGGTCGAGTTTGCCTTCGCGGGCGATGGCGGTGAGGTCGGTGCCGTATTGTTCGAGGGCGCCGAAGGTACCTTCGGGGTCGGGGGTGGTCACGGTGCGGTCTCCTCGGACGGTGGGGATGGTTTCTTCTAGAGTTTTTTCGGTGGCGCCTGCGGCGGTGAGGGCGCGGGCGGTTGCGTCGCTCCCTGTGGCGAGGGCGAGCAGGAGGATCTCGGTGGAGATGTAGGTGTCACCGAAGGTTCCGGCTTTGGCCTGGGCTGTTTGGATGGCGGTGAGTAGGGCTCGTGAGGGCTGTGCCTGGGCGATGGATTCTCCGGAGGCTTTGGGGAGCTTGGAGATTTCGGTCGATGCTGCAACCGAGAGCGCGTCAACGTCGATACCGGCGGTTGTGAGTACGGCGACCGCTACTCCCTGGCGCTGGTCAAGCAAGGCTTTGAGCAGGTGGGGTGTATCGAGGGTGGGGTTGCCTGCGGTTTGGGCGTTAAGGTTGGCGGCCGATAAGGCCTCTTGGCTTTTACTGGTGAATTGAGCTGACATTTTTCTCCTGAGCTAGTAGGTCTTTTCCTTAAGGTTGAGTGTACTTCACTCAACTCATAATTGAGTCTACTACACTCAACTTATATACACCAGGTAGCTGAGGCCTTCCCCACCCTTGACCCACCGAGCAAGAAGGTCAACCCACCGAGTCCGGCTAGCTCAATCCAAGAAATCATATATGGATTCTGCCCGCTCCAATTCTTCCTTGACAGCATCATCGACACCGCGGGAGACCGATTCAGCTCGCCGCCAGTTGCTCAGGGAAAGGAGTAGGGAGGCAGTTGCAAAGGCGTAAGTGAGGATACCGGCTGGGTTGCCGAAACCGGCTGAGAGCCCAATAAAGTCACCCCCCAGTAGTGACGATGCCGCCGAGACAACAGTTCCATCCAGGCGGTCGGGGACCAAAAAACCGAAGATGAGGGCCATCAGCCAGGTGGCACCCCAGACAAGCGCGGTCGTCGGCGGTAAACCTGCCCGTTTACCAGCTTTTTGTAATTTCATTTCTTTGCCCGAGAAGTAGGCTGCAGCTAGCATCAGACCCGCCAGGATCGGCCCTAGTGAAATGGCGAAAATTGGCAGCAGGCTACCACCGGCACCAAACAGGGAGCGCCCAGCAACCACCCACAGGGCCGAGAGAAGTGCCCAGGGAACAGCCAGGTAGAAAATAGCCCTGGTCAGGAGCCCGCCCTGTCTCATCAAGTAGGGGTGTGACCGGGCCTCACCAGGAGCACCCGGCTGAGGGCCCTGCGGAGGTAGGTGATTGGCTGAGGTTTTTTGCATTTGGCTCACTCCCCCATTTTAGGCCCACCCTTCTTAGTCCCCACAAGAAGCAGGCACCACAAAGCCGGGGTGGCCCACCTCTTGACGGTGAGCCACCCCGGCTTTTGAGTTGCGAGGGTTACCTGCTAGCTGAGGTTACCCTGCCCATCTTCGAGGTGACTGCGCAGGAACCACTGGAAGAGCTCCAGTTCGGCAGTCTGACCGATCAGCAAATCTTCGGTAATAGGGTCAATATCGCCCACCTTAGCAATAGCAGCACGGTGGTCTTCGATAACAGCGCTATAGACGTCATTAAGAGCACGAATATGGGTCATAGCGTCAGCACGGTCAACATCATATCCGGCCCAGGTGCGCTTTTCTACCAGGTCGCCTGAGAGACCGTTGGGGGAAACACCCATGGTAGCCATGCGCTCTGCGATGGCATCAACAAAGCCGCGCACCTGGTCTACCTGGGGGTCCAGCATTTCGTGGACTGCAATGAAGTTGGGGCCAACAACATTCCAGTGAGCATGCTTGAGGACCAGGTGCAGGTCATTGAGGGCGTGCAGGCGGAGCTGGAGGACGTCAGCTACGTGGTGGCCAGACTCTTCGGTGAGGCCCGGTACGGTAAATGATGCGTATTTGCTCATGATTCTTAAACTTCCTGTTAGGTAATCAGGTCGATCCCAAGCTGTGGGTTTCGGCCTGCTGTGTAGTTCCAACCTTACGCTGTCCCTGCCGCCATTTCAAGGCTTATTCTGAGTAAATCATAATAAGGAAACCCTGATTTGACAAGGTATTCTGCCTAAAACAGAAGGTAAGCAAGGCTAACCTCAGCGCAACTGACTGGGCACAACACTCTCCCCAAAGGGATCTTAGCCAGCCCCTGCTCTACCCACCAAAGACCATAAACCATTTATGTGATTTACAACATATCCCCCGGGGCTCTAGCTGACCGTTGCCACCGGTCCCAGTCTATGACTAGAGTAAGAGTCAGCCACAGGGGGCTCGCCCCAGCGCTACCAGCTCCAGACCTAAGAGTAAAAGATCGTGACAGCACCCACCCCATATACTGCCCCCTGCACAACACCCAGCAAGGCCCAAATTCGCCGCTGGCGGCGTTATTTAGCAGAAGAAATCTCCGAAGCTCGCATTTACGCTGCGCTGGCTGAACGCACCCACGGTAAAGAGGCAGAAATCTTAGGCCAAGTAGCCCAGGCCGAATACCGCCACCAGAATCACTGGCGCCAGCTTCTTGGAGAACACGCTTTTCCTGAGCCCAAACCTTCGGTCTCGGCCCGTATTCTTGAACTTCTAGCCAAAAATTTTGGCTCAGTCTTCGTTCTTGCCCTAGCCCAAAGAGCCGAGGGACGCTCCCCCTACGCGGAGGATCCCGATGCAACTGAGGCTATGGCAGCCGATGAGGCTATCCATGAGGAAATCATTCGAGCCCTTTCTACCGCTGGCCGAGAAAAGCTTTCTGGCAACTTCCGCGCCGCTGTCTTTGGCGCAAATGACGGCCTTGTCTCTAATGCTGCGCTCATCATGGGTGTTGGCGCTAGCGGGGTCAGCAACTCTATGATTCTTCTTTCTGGTGTCGCAGGCCTGTTGGCAGGCGCGCTTTCTATGGCTGCCGGTGAGTTTGTATCGGTCCGTTCCCAGCGCGAGCTACTCGACGCCTCCCGCCCCACCCAGGTCACCCTCGATGTAGCCCACCAGCTCGATATTAACCAAAATGAGTTAGAGCTGATTTACAAGGCCCGCGGTATGAGCGAGGAGGCAGCCCGCCACCGTGCCATGGAACGCTTTGGGCACTTCACCTGCGACTGCGACCCATCACTCTCTTTCCGCGACCTTGAGGAGGATCAGGAAGCGGGGGTAGAACACGGTGCGCTGGGTAGCGATGTGGGAGCTGCCGCCTCAAGCTTCTGCTTCTTTGCCTCCGGCGCTCTCATTCCGATCCTGCCCTACATCTTTGGGGTACAGGGTCCATTCGCTATGTTGCTAGCCATGTTGCTGGTAGGCCTTGCCCTCATGCTAACCGGTGGCGTGGTGGGCCTACTCTCCGGTGCTTCACCTTTCAAACGTGGCTTACGTCAGCTAGCTATTGGCTACGGAGCTGCCCTGGCTACCTACTTGCTGGGGCTGGCCTTTAATGTGGCTCTGGCCTAGCCAGCAATCTCTCTGAGCAAGCGCTCAGGATCACTGTCTCAAGCTACCGCCCCCTGGCCTCAATACCCTTTAGGCTAGCTAGCGCCTTGCCCCTATCCACTAGTTCTTGCCCGCCCATCAGCCCTGACCTACTTGCTCTTGTTGACCGACAAAAGGCAGGGGCTGGAGCCTATAGCTCCAACCCCTGCTCAGATACTTATCTGTCCTTCTCTATCTTCTAATAATTAGAGAAAGGCTACTTTCTAAGAGGCAAAAATCTCACGCATGAGCTGAGCAGCCTCAGAAGGAGTCTTACCCACCTTCACACCAGCAGCTTCCAAGGCCTCCTTCTTAGCCTGAGCGGTACCCGAAGAACCGGAGACAATCGCACCAGCATGGCCCATAGTCTTACCCTCAGGAGCGGTAAAACCAGCCACATAGCCAACAACAGGCTTGGTCACATGAGCCTTGATAAACTCAGCGGCACGCTCCTCAGCGTCACCACCAATCTCACCAATCATCACAATCGCTTCGGTCTCAGGGTCAGCTTCAAAAGCCTCCAGAGCGTCAATGTGGGTGGTGCCAATAATGGGATCACCGCCAATACCGATAGCGGTGGTAAAGCCAATATCGCGCAGCTCAAACATCATCTGGTAGGTCAGGGTGCCTGACTTAGATACCAGACCGATTTTGCCCTTGCCGGTGATGTTGGCGGGGGTAATACCCACCAGGGATTCACCGGGGGTAATGATACCGGGGCAGTTGGGGCCAATGATGCGGGTGACCTGCTTGCCCTCAGCATTGACCTTGCTCTTGGCGTAGGCCCAGAATTCGGCAGTATCACCTACGGGCACGCCCTCGGTGATGACAACCACCAGGGGAACCTCAGCGTCAATCGCTTCAATAACAGCGTCCTTGGTAAAGGCCGGGGGTACAAAGACGATTGAAACGTCTGCGCCGGTCTCCTGGATAGCTTCAGCCACAGAGCCAAAAACCTTCAGCTCGATGTCCTGGCCCGAAGCGTCCTTGTGAGTAACGGTGGTGCCAGCCTTGCGGGCGTTAACGCCGCCCACAATCTGGGTACCAGCGGCCAGCATACGGGCGGTGTGCTTAGTACCTTCACCGCCGGTGATGCCCTGAACGATGACCTTAGAGTCCTTGTTCAAAAAGATAGACATAATAAAAACCTTCTAAATCTGTGTTTTCGCGGTGAATTAAGCGTTGTAAGCCAGCTCGGCGGCCTTATCGGCACCGGAGTCCATAGTCTCGGCCAGGTGTACAAGCGGGTGGTTGGCCTCAGAAAGAATGCGGCGACCTTCTTCCACGTTGTTACCGTCAAGGCGAACGACCAGGGGCTTGGTTGCCTTATCGCCCAGGATCTCAAGAGCCTGAACGATACCGTTAGCAACAGCGTCACAGGAGGTAATACCACCAAAGACATTGACGAACACAGACTTGACCTGCTCATCGTTGAGGATGATATCCAGACCAGCGGCCATAACCTCAGCAGAAGCGCCGCCACCGATATCCAGGAAGTTAGCGGGCTTGACCTTGCCGTGGTTCTCGCCAGCGTAGGCTACAACGTCCAGGGTGGACATAACCAGGCCCGCACCGTTACCGATGATGCCGACCTGACCATCGAGCTTGACGTAGTTCAGTTCGTTTTCCTTGGCCTTGGCTTCGAGGGGGTTCTCTGCGCTCTTATCGACCAGGGCCTCGTGATCGGGCTGGCGGAACTCTGCGTTATCGTCCAGGGAGACCTTGCCATCCAGTGCCAGAATCTTGCCGTCACCGGTCTTGACCAGCGGGTTGACCTCCACCAGGGTGGCATCTTCCTTCTTGTAGACCTCGCCCAGCTTGACCAGTACAGCGGCTACAGCCTGGCGGGTGTCCTCGGCAAAGCCAGCTGTCTCAACGATTTCAGCGGCCTTAGCGGGGCTAATTCCCTCAATGGGGTTGATGTCTACCTTGGCCAGAGCCTCGGGGCGCTCAACGGCCAGAGTTTCAATATCCACGCCGCCTTCCACCGAACACATAGCCAGGTAGGAGCGGTTAGCCCGGTCAAGCAGCATAGAGAAATAGTACTCTTCGGCAATGTCAGCGCCCTGAGCAATCATCACGCGGTGAACGGTGTGGCCTTTAATGTCCATGCCCAGAATCTGCTGAGCATACTCGTAGGCTTCATCGGCGGTCTTAGCAACCTTAACGCCGCCCGCTTTACCGCGGCCGCCTACCTTGACCTGTGCTTTGACAACGGTGACGCCACCAATTTTTTCGGCAGCTGCTTTTGCTTCTTCTGGGGTGGTAGCTACGATGCCCTGGAGCACGGGTACACCGTGCTTCTCAAAGAGATCTCGTGCCTGGTATTCAAACAGGTCCACAGGAGTGTCCTTCTTCGTCGAAGTCGTGCCGGGCCGTGTGGGCCAGGCCTTTACAAATGCGAAGCCTCCACGTGCCCCCAGCGAGAGCCAGAGCACACAGAAGCCTCTCCATGAGCAACTTTAGCGCACTTCACAGCAAGGGAGCTAACTTATCAAGTTATATTGAGCGACCCAGTTAAGTACGATCGAGTTAGCAGAGCTAGGCTCAGCTACTTAAGGAGGGCACAGGCATCCAAGATATTGACCAAGAACGGTGCTGTGTCTGAAGCCCTCGGAACCATGAGGTACTCCATCTCATCAATACGCCATAGCATAATCCTGGCTTCAGAAACCCGGCAGCTCATGGCCTGCCCCGGTTTAAAGACATCGGGTGGGAAGTCAAAAGCTACAACTTGGTCAATCACCTGCGCAGCTGCTTGCCCGCTAAGGTTAAGGACGGTGCGGTTAACTGATACATCAAGAACCAGACCCTCATCATTCCCTAGGGCAGTAGCTAAAGCTCGCCCTAGTTTCACCGGATCAACGCGGGTCACGACCAGGTAGACCCCTGCTTCGACATAAAGGCAGGCTACGACCTGTCGGGTACCGTAGAGCATGTAGCGGGCTAATGCGTCACCGCTGACCTGGCCGGGTAATTCGGGGAGGGAAACTCCCAGTACCTTTTCTAAACGGTGAGCGGCGGAGCTAGCAGGGTCCACTTCAAGCCGGAAGAGCGACAGGTCAGATATTTCCTGAAGCTGGATACGGGTATCGGTGACCTCGTCCATGGCATGAGCGAACTCCTCAGCAACCGAGGGCAAACTACTGTCATTGTTCATCGAGCTACCTCATTGTGGCATGATAGAGAACCGGCAAAGGCATGATACCCCCTTAGGGCGCTAGCGGCCACGATTAGCTATCTTTCTTGGTCAATGGCGCATAGCGCAGAAGCAGTCGCTTTTCTTCGCGGGCAAAACGAACTTTAGCCACCGTTTTGTCTCCTGCCCCTTCAAGTGCCAGAACCTTACCCTCACCGAAAGTTGTGTGCTCTACAGTATCGCCGACGGAGAGTAGGGGAATTTCCTTATTCTGCTGTACCCGCGAGACCTTGCCTGCTGCGGCGGCATAGCCGTAGGAGGCAGAACCGTTCACTTCAGCTATCGAGGGGGAAGACCTGCGCTGAGGTTGATCGAAGCGAGCAGAGTAGCTAGAGCTTCCGTAAGCCGGTGTGCCAGTTTCTGACCGCCAAGCGCCCCTGCCGCCAGCGTAGGCACCGCCGTAGCTAAGGCCACCCATCGAATAAGTGGAGCCGGTACGTTTCCATTCGATAAGTTCCTCGGGAATCTCTTCAAGGAAAGGAGAGGGTGGGTTGAACTGGCTCTGGCCCCACATAGACCGGTTCTCGGCACGAGTCAGGTAAAGCCGTTCCATCGCGCGAGTCAGGCCAACGTAAGCCAGTCGGCGTTCCTCACTCATCTCCGAGTCATCGGTCAGGGCACGCTGGTGAGGGAAGAGTCCGTGCTCCATACCGGTGAGGAAGACCACCGGAAACTCTAGGCCCTTAGCCGTGTGTAGGGTCATGAGGGTAACTACGCCCTGAGAACGAGCCTCGGCAACCTCTGCCGCAATCTGAGCAGCGCTGGGGCCGCCTTCCTGGTCCTGCTTTGGCTTGTTGGGAATCTGGTCAGCGTCAGCGACCAGGGCAACGTGCTCCAAGAAGTCCTCGAGGCTTGCACCGGGGTTATCAATCTCAAACTCGCGGACAGCATCTACCAGTTCCGATAGGTTTTCTACCCGGGACTCGTCCTGAATATCCTTGGATTCACGCAGGGCAGCCAGGTAGCCGCTCTGTTCCAGGACGGCTTCTAGGCAGGTAGCGGCAGACTCGGTCTGTGCGATCTGGGCCAGGTCGTCGATGAGCTGGGAAAAAACGGCCAGCTTCTTAACCGCGGCAGAGCCCAGCCCCGGAACTTCGGTACCCTGGCGCAGGGCTGCCATGAAAGAGATGCGGTTGACTCGTGCGTAGTCGGCAACCACACTCTCCGATTTAGTTCCGATACCGCGCTTAGGCTCGTTGAGAATCCGGCGCAGGTTGATATCATCATCGGGGTTGACGAGAACTCGCAGGTAGCTCAGGGCGTCTTTAATTTCTTTGCGTTCGTAGAAGCGAGTGCCGCCCACCACCCGGTAGGGCAGACCAACTCGCATGAGCATTTCTTCCAGGGTACGGGATTGGGCGTTGGTCCGGTAGAAGACCGCAATATCACCCGGCGCGGTTCCGTACTCGTCACGCAGGCGGTCAATCTCCTGGGCGATATACCGTGCTTCGGCCTGCTCAGATTCGGCCACATAGCCGGTAATTTTTGCGCCATCACCGCTGGCTGTCCAGAGTTTCTTGGGCCTGCGGCCGGGGTTGCGTTCAATCACGGCATTAGCCGCGCTCAGGATGTTCTGGGTTGAGCGGTAGTTCTGTTCCAGCAAAATGGTGCGAGCAGTGGGGTAATCCTGCTCAAAATCGGTGATATTGCGAATATCAGCACCGCGGAAGGCATAGATGGACTGGTCAGAGTCGCCCACAACGGTCAGCTCTGCCGGAGGGTAGGCATCGGGGTAGGGCCCTGGCGCACCGGGTTCCGGGCCTTGAGCGGGAGCCCCCACCAGCTGGCGAACGAGCTGGTACTGGGCGTGGTTGGTGTCCTGGTACTCATCCACCAGGATATGGCGGAAGCGGCGGCGGTAGTATTCGGCTACCTGCGGGTGATTCCGAAGCAGGTTGACGGTTTCCAAGATCAGGTCATCAAAGTCAAGTGAGTGGGCCGCTTTGAGACGTTCGGTATAGATGCTGTAAACCTTAGAGATGGCAGCTTCCCAGGGGTCGCTGGGGGAGGTTTCCTGGGCAAACTGCTGGGCGGTCACCAGCTCATTCTTCAGGTTGGAGATTCGGTTGCCCACGGCCTTAGCGGTGAACTTCTTAGTGTCCAGGTTGAGCTGTTTGATAATCAGGGTTAGCAGGCGCTGGGAGTCGGCAGAATCGTAGATTGAGAAAGTTGTTTTAAGGCCCAGGTTCTTAGCTTCACGGCGAAGTAGACGCACGCAGAAGCTGTGGAAGGTGGAAATCCACATATTTTGAGCTTTTGGCCCAACGAGGTCGGTAATACGTTCACGCATCTCTGCGGCCGCTTTGTTGGTAAAGGTAATAGCCAGGATCTGACCCTGGTGAGCACGCCCGGTCGCCAGCAGGTAGGCAATACGGTGGGTGAGGACGCGGGTTTTACCGGATCCTGCACCAGCAACGATGAGCAGAGGCGAGCCAGCGTGTTCAACGGCTGCAGCCTGGTGCTCGTTCAGGCCTTCAAGGAGCCTATGCGGTTGGACCTGCCAAGCGGGCTGACGGGAAGGACCGCCAAACTGAGCACCACCCATCTGGTAGGAGGGTGGCAGGAAGTCGAGCTCAGCCAGATCAGCTGGGGCGGTGGGAACCGGTGCAGGATCTTGACTAGGGAGCCGGTCGGGTTCATCGTAGTACCCTCCCCCAGGTTGGCCCATAGGCGGGGCCTCTTCTGCGCTTTCGCCCTGAGGCCTGGGTGCCCGAGAGGTGGGCATAAAATCATCGTCATCAAACATGGTGGGCTCTTTTCCTGATTCAACCGTCAAATAACCATTTTAGGCGAACATACTTTCGAGGCCCCAGCTTTTAGCTGACAGATAAGATAGACAGTATGGGTCTTTCAAAAGGTCAGAAGAAGCGCCTCTATGGCGAGAACACACAAGTGCACTCCCCTGCTCCCTCTCCGCCTGCAGCACGGTCCAGACTAAAGGCACTGGCAGAACCGCGGGTTATCACCGACTACAGCGCAGCGGAGTTAGCTGCCCAACCGGAAAAAGGCGGCGGCTCCTATATCTTTGTGGGAGTGGCTTTCGCGGTCACAGCCCTCTTCCTTCTCTACTACTACCTCATCTTATTGCCCGGTATTTCGACAGTTGCAGGTGTGACTGCCCCTGAACTCATGGCTAGCTTTGATGCTGAGCACCTAGAGGCTCTGGCATCTGGCCTGGGCGAAGAAGGTATCCGTAGCTACCAGATTGTGCACCGCTCAACGGGCCTGATTTTACCCCTCATTTTTGCTTTTACCTGGTGGAATATGGTTAGGGCTTCCCGCTTTGAGCTGCTTCTGGGCCGGCTGATGCTCGCCCTTCCTCTTGCCTACGCCGGTGTATTTATGGCCGGTGGTTTTGCGCTGGATCAGGCTATTGCCAACCCGCTCAGCTCCGCTACAGCTTTGGCTTCTTTGCTCATAGCACTTCGCTGGGGACTCTTTGTACTCTGCCTGCTTCAGCTAGGGTATCTGGCTGTACGTCTTGTCCGCTCTAAGGTTGATGCTTTCTCACGCGGTGAGCTACCCGGCCAGTCATAAACCTGAGTTCGGGGTCAAGGAGTACCCCGGCAAGGGGCTTTGAATGGCGAGCTCACACACGGCCTGTATTTAGAGTTAGCTCCTCAAATGCTGTAAACTGATGGGGTTGCCTGCCCTCGTAGCTCAGGGGATAGAGCACCGCTCTCCTAAAGCGGGTGTCGATGGTTCGAATCCATTCGAGGGCACAGACAGAGAAACCCACCTACTCTGGTAGGTGGGTTTTTCGCGTTTAGACCTCAGCTTATGAGAGAATGAACATTCTTTTTATAGCCCTAGCAGCCCTTTTCCTACGGGAGCTTCTGCTGCTTTTTACGGTAGAGGGCACGCGAGATCAGCAAGCCGATGACGATACCCACACCACCGGTAATCGATACCCACATAGCAGCGTGGCCAACCAAAAGGGCGATAAGCAGACCAATAACAATTCCGGGGACCGCCCCGGCAATCATACCCACAGCCATATAGGTAAACTCTTGATCCGATGCGTTCCTGGGGCTTTCAAATTGAGGTGCCATAGGCTATATCCTAGCTGCGCGTAAGGGAATAGAAAAAGGGGATAAAAAATGCGCCCCAGCTGGTCGTCTGGTGCGCATTAGCAGGCTTAGGCCTACTGGGGGATCCATACCGTGTGATGTGTGGTAGGAATTCTTTAATACTCACAGCTTTCTCTTACGACCAGGAAAACTGTGGTTGGACTACCTCAGGGAAGCCGAGGCTATTCGCCTTGGCAGAACCCTAGGGTGAAGTCTTATTAGATACCTGCGGTGTAGTAACCGTCAACAGGCATGAAGCCGCCACCGTCAACAGCGGTCAGCATGGTGCCCTGTGAGGGGTTCAGTGCTGAGATCATCTGGCCGTTGCCAACGTAGATACCAACGTGTGCATAACCGTTAGTGAAAACGATGTCACCGGGCTGGGGGTTAGCGGTAGGGGTGAGCTGGGTTGCCATAGCGTAGGTGTAGGCGGTCAGGTTGATGCCAGCCTGAGCGTAAACGTAGGATACGAAGCCTGAGCAGTCCCAAGCCTTGTAGGACTTGCCACCCCATACGTAGGCACCACCGAGGCCGTCGTAAGCAGCTGCCAGAACGGTTTCACGAGCGGTGGAGAGATCGACGTTGCTGGGAAGCTCAGCGACGGTGTTGGACTGAGTGGTTACAACAGAGGTATTTTCTACAGGGGCAACGGTTTCGTAGTTGTAGCTGTAGGAGTTGTAAGCCTGGTTGTTGTATACAGCCAGCGCAGGAGCGGACTGAACGGGAGCGGTAGCGGTTTCTGCTACTGCAAAAGCGTTTGCGGGAGCAACTGAAGCGGCCAGCATGGCACCTGAAGCTGCAACGATACCTGCATTGCGAATGATAGTTGACTTAGTCATTGTGTTTTCCTCCATTGCCGGACGAGGTGAGCTGTCGGGTTCGAACATGAAGTACGCTCGGCTACCGGTGAAGGTAACTTAACCCCAAGGGCTCCTAGTACAGGATCCCAAAGTTGGGTCCCCCGCTTCTGCCTGATGATGTTTGTGAGTGAACCTGTGAACCGTGGCAGAACTAGGCGTTCAGTCCGCAGGGTGCTAATCCGACCAGTGATGAGCACAAATCAAAACACTACACACACTTTCAGATATTGTCACGTTTTGATTACAAAAGTCGCGGCTTCCAACCCTAGAAAGTAAGCAGGGTTACCTATTGCCTGCAGGTCACACCTCGGGAACAAAGCTCTGAAAGCTGTCAAAAAACCCGTTCTGACAAGCTGAAATTATGGTGACTGGGGTCATATAAAGAAGAGTTTTTTACCCCAGGAGCCACCGCGCCCTCCCATCAGGGGGCACCAATGAGAAACCCGCCACTTAATTAAAAAACTTCACTGGACGGCACTACTGAGGGCCCCAGGACCCATCACCGCGCCCCCTACCGCCTCCCGGAAGCAGCGAATATAACAGTTTGATAACAAAAAAGAGGCCTAGGCGCTCGCCCAAGCCTCTTTTCTGTTACCAAGATGTTACCTTTTGACGACGATAGCTTCTGCTACCTCAGCGTTCAGGATCAAGGACTCATCTTCACCATCGGCGTGCACCAGAACGGAGCCGTCCTTACGCCCCACAATAGAAACAGTTGCGCCGTAGACAATTCCTGCATCACCTAAGCGCTTTAATAGCTCAACATCTGTCTGAATAAACTCTGGCAGACGAGAGACGGTAAACCGGTCATCCTCATCGGAATCTTTAGCCGCAATCGACATGGTGACTGTACGTCCATCGTTCTCTTGGCTCTGTGCACCCAGCTCCTCCAAACCAGGAATAGCATTACCGTAAGGCGAGAACTTAGGTTCGTTGAGGAGTTCCAGGAGACGACGTTCCACTCGCTCGCTCATCACATGCTCCCAGCGGCAGGCTTCTTCGTGGATGTACTCCATTTCTAAACCAATCACATCGGCCAGTAGGCGTTCAGCAAGACGGTGCTTACGCATTACCTCAACAGCCTTGTGGCGGCCTTCATCGGTGAGTTGAAGAGAACGGTCGCTCGCTACAGTCAACAGGCCGTGTCGTTCCATACGGGCAACAGTCTGGGAGACGGTAGGCCCAGAGTGTTCAAGGCGTTCGGCGATTCGAGCTCGCATAGGGGTAATACCCTCTTCTTCAAGTTCGAGCACAGTTCGCAGATACATCTCAGTAGTATCAATCAGGTCAGTCATGCCTTCTCCTCTCGTTCCGAGCCCACCCCGCTAGGGCTAGGCAAACAGTGCAGTCATTATCATTAATTGTATGCCGTGCCCAGGCTTTTGGGCGTGACCCTGCCCGATCAGGTTTGCACAGTTCTGCCCTCTTACTTCTCACTCTGTAAATTTCAGCCCCTCTTTTGCGGTTCTTGCCCCGCCCTAGCCGACAAGCACCCCTATCACCGTCACAATAGAAAGAGTAGGACGGCAGATAGCACCTTCCCCCTTTCCACGCATCCGCTATCTGCGCTTAGCCCCTACTTTTTACGAGGAGACACCGTGACCGACTTCCCCACCATTCCATCCCATATGCTCCCAGCCGATGGCCGTTTTGGTGCCGGCCCTTCAAAGGTTCGCCCCGAACAGGTTGCTGCTGTTCAAGCGGCAGGCCAGCATCTTATGGGAACCTCCCACCGACAGGCCCCTGTCAAGAACCTGGTCAGTGAAATCCGTAAGGGTCTGCGTTCTTTCTACTCTGCGCCCGAGGGCTACGAGGTAATTCTTGGTAACGGCGGAGCTACTGCTTTCTGGGATGCCGCCACCTTTGGGCTAATCGAGAACAAAGCCCAGCACCTCACCTTTGGTGAGTTCGGCTCTAAGTTCGCAGCCGCCACCCAGGCCGCTCCTTTCCTGGCAGACTCTACCGTCTTGACCAGCCCTGCAGGGACTAGGCCGGTTGCCCACGCTGAGGAAGGTGTTGATGTATATGCTTGGCCTCACAACGAAACCTCAACCGGTGTTTTCGCACCCGTCAGCCGCCCCCAAGGTGCCGGTGAAAACGCCCTGGTTCTCATCGATGCAACCAGCGCCGCAGGAGGCCTTGACCTTGATATCTCGCAGGCTGATGTCTATTATTTCTCAGCCCAGAAGAACTTTGCCTCCGACGGCGGCCTCTGGTTGGGGCTCTGGTCACCCGCCGCCCTGGAACGGGCACAGCGGATTCAGGACTCAGGCCGCTGGATTCCTGACTCCCTCAACCTGGTAACCGCTATCGATAACTCACGCAAGAACCAAACCTACAACACCCCCGCACTGGCCACCCTGATCATGCTCAACGAACAGCTCAAGTGGCTCAATGAACAAGGCGGTCTAGCCTTTGCATCGGCCCGTACCGCTGACTCAGCAGGCAGAGTCTACCGCTGGGCAGAAGAGTCAGACTTTGCCAGCCCCTTTGTAGCTAATCCGGCAGAGCGCTCAAACGTGATTACCACCGTGGATTTTGATGACAGCATTGACGCGGCAGCTATCGCTAAGGCGCTACGCGCTAACGGTATCGTCGATACCGAGCCCTACCGCAAGCTGGGCCGCAACCAGCTCCGCATTGCGACCTTTACCGCGATTGACCCCGACGATGTATCAGCTTTGCTGAACTGTATCGACTACCTGGTCGAGCAGACCGCGGGCTAAAAAGCTTCCGGCCCTTAAGACCGGGCCGCCCCGTTTCACCTCCTAGAGGCAGTGCGGGGCGGCTTTTTATGCCACGTGAAAGTCTAGCGTGGCTCCTGGATATCAATTGCAGCTGTCACAGGCGGCGGCTCAGTGCCCTCAGCAGCGGGGCTTTGCTGAGCGCGCAGAACCAGGCGGGTAGGTACTGAGCGGTCATAGCGCAGGTGCAGGTGCCGGTACTTCATAATCCATACCAGCCCCAGAAGAGCGGCCAGGAAACCCGACGCAGAGGCCACACCCAGCCCCCAACGCGCCCCAAAGATATCGTTAACCAGCCCTACCAAGGGAGAACCGATAGGGGTTCCACCAATAAAGACAGCCATATAGATACTCATAACCCGCCCGCGCATTTCAGGCTCGGTGGTCACCTGCACATAGGCGTTGGCAGAAGTAATAATAGTCAGCGCCATCAACCCCAGAGGAATCAGTGCCAGAGCAAAGAGCCAGAGACTGGGAGCCAGCGCCGCGAGCGCTGTAGCCACGCCAAACCCCAGGCAGGATGCGAACATGAACCGCATCCGTGGGGTATCTCGCCGAGCAGCTAAGAGTGTACCGGCTACCGAGCCGATAGCTACCACCGAGTTCAGCACACCGAATTCCCCGGCACCCTGCCCAAATTCGGTGGTTGCCATGGCAGCAATGTTGAGGGCTGTGTTAAGGCCAAAAGTGCCGATGAGGAAGGCCGCTACCATCACCACAACGATGTCGGGGCGGCCCCTAAGGTAGCCAAAGCCGTCACGGATACGGCTCTGGGCCGCCGATGAACGGGGCAGAGGCCTTAGCTCCGAGGTACGCAGAGCGAGAATAGCTGCCATCATGGCAGCAAAAGAGAAGGTATTAATCAAGAAGACCGGCCCCGTACCCACAAGAACCACCAGCAAACCGGCGCAAGCCGGGCCGATCATGCGCGCCACGTTAAAGGACATGGAGTTCAGGGCAACGGCGTTGGGTAGGTCTTTATCCGATACCAATTCAGAAACCAGGGTGGAACGTACTGGCGCGTCAAGGGTAGAAACCAGGCCCAGGGCGAGCGCAAAAAGGTAGACCTGCCAGATAGCAACATGCCCAGAGAGCACCAGTAAGCCCAGGCCGAGGGCAAGAAGCCCCATAAGGCCCTGGGTCCACATCAGAATTTTCCGGCGGTTACCCCGGTCAGCTAGTGCACCGGCGTAGGGGGACAGCAAAAGCGGTGGGGCGAACTGGAGAGCTATCACAATACCCATCTGGGTAGAGTCATGGCTGGACAGGTCGTTAAAAACCAGCCAGTCCTGGGCTGTACGTTGCATCCAGGTACCGATATTAGAAATTAGGGCACCGATAAACCAGATTCGGTAGTTAAAAATCCACAGTGACCGGAAAGTTCTAGGCTTTCCGGTCACAGGTGGAGGCCCTGATTGCAACAGCCCACTCATTCTTGGGCAGCGGCCACCGAGGTTGAAGCTGACTTACTCTCGGCATATTCGCCCTCAAAGTCTGCCGCGTCACCTTCGGGTATTTCCTGATCGTAATCAAGGTCCTCGCGATCTTCGGGGCGCAGGCGGTCAGCCCAGGGAACCCAGGCAGGGGCAAGAAGAGCATCGTCACCCGGTATCAGCCCAATTTCGCAGACGGTTGCGACCTTAGAACGCGGGGCGCGGGAGAGCGTGGCAAACCAGAACCAGCCCCTGTAGCCAGGGAGGTCACATTCAAAGAGGTGGGTGGTGAGCCGCTCTTCTTCACCGCGCAGGTGGTGGACCGGGCCAATAGAGTTTTCGGGTGCAATGTCAGCCAGCCCCGCAAGAGCTACATCTTTAGCGGCGGCAAGGACGGCATCAACTTTGCTGGTTCGACGCCGGCGGGTAGGTAGGCCCAGGGTCGGCTCGGGAGCCGGTGCCTGGTCCTTTTCAAGCCCTAAACCCTGCTCCGCAGAAGAATCAGGGGCAGGGGGTAGCAAGAACTTATCGCTACCGGTTTCTTGGAGCCCGTCTTTTACCACTTCAGTCATACCCTCTATTAAAGCAGGCTAGCGCGAGTTGTGGGGTTTCCCTCCCACTACCTTCTCAGAACGTGCCCTCCGAGGCGGCCTAATCTTGATACCTTATTGGGTATGGACTCTGACTTTTCTGAAACCCCCGAGCTCCCCTACGGCAAGACCATCCGTTCTTTGGGGGTGAGCTCTCTTGCCCTCATGATTCTGGGTGCTATCTCTGGGCTGGCTATGCTTCTGCTTAAATGGGCGACCGGCTCAGCTCCCCATATCCTGAGTATTATCCCGCTGATGGTGCTCCCGGTCGCTTTCATGGCCTTATTAGCGGCTCTTTTCTTTACTCTGCTTCGCCGCCGAACAAGCTAGACTAGAGCTGTCCCTCTCGGCTCGCGTTTCTGCGCGCATCAGACCCAACCTTTCCCTAATACCCAGCAAAGCGCCCAGCTGTGCACAGGTAGCGCACAGGTAATAAGCGCACAATAGAACTGTGAACATCAAAGAACCTGAAGCAAAATTATTGGTCGTCGATGACGAGCCCAACATTTTAGAGTTGCTGGCAACTTCCCTGCGCTTTGCAGGTTTTGAGGTTGTTACGGCGTCCAACGGGCGTGAAGCCCTTGATAAGGCCGAAACTGAGTCCCCCGACCTGGCCGTCCTTGACGTCATGTTGCCTGATATGGATGGCTTTACTGTCACCCGTAAGCTGCGCAGCTCCGGCCGCCTCTTTCCCGTGCTCTTCCTCACCGCTAAAGACGACACCGAGGACAAGGTCACCGGCCTTACCGTCGGCGGTGACGACTACGTCACTAAGCCCTTTAGCCTTGATGAAGTGGTAGCTCGGATCCGCGCCGTGCTGCGACGCACTCAGCCCCAGCACGAAGAAGATTCACGCCTGCGGGTTGATGACCTAATTCTTGATGACGATGCCCACGAGGTTTTCCGTGGCGACCGCGAAATCGACCTCTCCCCCACCGAATTCAAGCTGCTGCGCTACCTGATGCTCAACCCCAACCGGGTGCTCTCCAAAGCGCAGATTCTTGACCATGTGTGGGAGTACGACTTCAACGGCGACGCCTCTATCGTGGAGTCCTACATCTCTTACCTGCGCCGCAAAATTGACAACGATCCGGAGCTCCCCCCGCTCATTCACACCAAGCGTGGCGTGGGCTACCTGTTACGGACAGCTAACAAAAATTAAGGGGTAAGAGTTTGCGCTCTCGTCTCTCTGTGCACCGGCTGGGTTCGCTTTCATTGCGGACCCAGTTGGTGCTTTTAACGTCTATGCTCCTGGCCCTGGCCATTTCGGTCATGTCTCTGGTCGCTATTTCTGCCATTCGAGCCAAGATGATGGACCAGCTCGATGATGAGATTGAGGCCAGCTACAGCTACCTGGTCACCGCAGTGTATGCAGACCAGCAGCTCTCTCAAACAGAGGGAACTTTTATACCCTACGAGGCCTACCTACTTGATAGCGACGGAAAGATTGTGCGCCCGGTAGCCACTCTGGCCGACGAAACCTCCTCGCCCCTGATCTCTGGGCTGACCGCTGAAAACGTCAAAAAATACAACAAGGCAGCGCTGACGGTCCGCTCGTCAAGCGGGCACACCGAGTGGCGCCTGATTGCTTTCCCTGTGGAGGAGACCCATCAGACCCTGGTCATTGCAGCGCCGCTCACCCAGATCAACCAGACCGTAGCCATCGTAGGCGGCCTGACCTTACTCTTTGGCGTGGCTACTTTGCTTGCCTCCATAGCCCTGACCTGGGTCATTGTCACCCGGGCCTTTGAGCCGCTGGCAAGGGTAGAACAGACCGCCGCCCAGATTGCGGCAGGCGATCTTTCTCAGCGTATCGAGAACTACAGCCCCTACAACGAAATCGGCCATCTCACTACCTCACTCAACACCATGCTCTCCCATATTGAGGAGGCCTTTGACGCGCAAAAGCGCTCTGAAGTTAAAATGAGGCGCTTTGTAGGCGATGCCTCGCATGAGCTCAGAACCCCGCTGGTGTCCATCCGTGGTTACTCTGAGCTTTACCGTATGGGCGGGCTACCTAACGACGAGGCTGTTGCTATGGCTATGGACCGGATTGAATCCGAGTCAAAGCGCATGGGCCAGCTGGTAGAAGATCTCCTGACCCTGGCACGGCTAGACGAACGGCGAGTGACAGAGAACGCTCAGGTAGACCTGCTCAGATTAGCCCAGGATGCCGCCAACGACGCCTTTGCTTCTGAACCCGACCGAACCATTGAGGTAGTCGGCCTCGAAGGCGCAGAGGCGCTTACGGCCCTGGTCTGGGGCGATGAGCAACGGCTACGCCAGGTGCTAGCCAACCTCATGACCAATGCCCTGCGTTACACGCCCGCCGGCTCCCCCATTGAAATAGCGGTGGGTTCTGTTCCCGGTATCGACGGTAGCTGGACCTCCATGCTCCAAGTGCGAGATCACGGCCCGGGCATCCACGGTGAGGATGCCGAACGCGTCTTTGAACGGTTCTACCGGGCAGATACCTCCCGGACCAGGGAGACAGGCGGGACTGGCCTGGGCCTGGCGATTGTAGCGGCTATTGTTAGCCAGCACGATGGCTCAATCAGTATTGAAGAAACCGAAGGCGGCGGTGCCACTTTCACTATCAGGCTCCCCCAGTACAGCACCCATACAGGCCCGGTTGCTCTCGCCCGGCAAAAGTAGGCGGTCTTGCCCCGGGAGAACACTTGTGTATAAATGCCGGGCGAGCTTCATATTGCAGACGCATTTACATCATTTTGGGCTTACGATTGACTCAAACACCCCGGTTTAGGTGGCCCACCCGAACCGGGGTTTTCCACACCACCACACGGGGGTAGTCCGCGCCAGGTGAGGGGGCTAGTGTCAAAACACCGGTAGCCAGTTAGACACCGGCACCGGTAGCCAACGACCCAATCTTTATGCAAAAGGAGAGCCTCCCATGGCACAGTTCAACGTCGATGCAGACCTCATCGCCAGCAAGTCAGCCCAAGCCCGCGGCCAGGTAGATACCATCGTTTCAGAGGTCAATGCGCTCACCACCTCCCTCCAGGATCTGCAGGGATCATGGACCGGCTCAGCCTCTGCCAACTTTCAGGGGGTCCTAACTAACTGGCGCAATACCCAGCGACAGGTCGAAGAGTCCATTGCCCAAATCAACGAGGCCCTATCACGGGCCGGCATCAACTACTCCGATACCGAACTGGCTAACGCCTCAATGTTTGTCGGCTAGGCTCGGGTGTCCTGGCGGTAGCGGAGCTTCCAGCTACCGCCAGTAAGCACCCAGGTACTTGAACGGATCAGCAGGCCCTTATCCGTAGGCACTCTGGTTACTAGCAGGGTTGCCTCAGTACCTAACTCAGTTGCCAAGACTTCCTCGACAGGCCCACTACTAGCACAAGCACGCAGACGGTAGTGAAGGACCGTATCGCGGTCAGTTACCTGGCCTGTTGGAACAACCCAGGCTAGCTCCGGGTGAAGCAAGCTGCCCAGTAGCTTTTCAGACCCATAGATTGAAGGGTTCAGCGTTTGCAGTTCGCAGCTACGGGCCTCTTCCACCGCGTCATCAGCTACCTGCTCTGTGGGCGCTAGAGTCTCAGGGTCAGGGGTATCTGCCGCGGAGTCATCAGGAAACTCTTGCGAGCTCTCACCCTTACCCCAGCCAGGCCCGGTCAGAGGTTCCACGCCATCGCGGTAGGCTTGGGCAGCCTCATTAGCTCTCCGATCAGCCGCCTCATTGAGGGGGTGGCCGGTGTGGCCCTTGACCCACTCAAAAGAATAGGAGCGGCCCTCAATGGCGGCATCCAGTGCCTGCATGAGGTCAAGATTCTGTACCGGCTTACCGTCCGCTTTCTTCCAGCCTTTCTTCTTCCACCCCGGCAACCAGCGGCTAATAGAATCAATGGTGTATTTGCTATCGCAGATAATGTGCAGATGGGTTTCAGGAAGGTGCGCCGTAGCCTCGAAGAGGTCCAGAACAGCTTTGAGTTCACCCATGTTATTTGTCCCGTGAGCCCACCCTCCGGCGGCCCACCGGGTTTCGTCAATGTACCAGGCCCAGCCTGCGGGGCCGGGATTACCCAGGGCAGATCCATCGGCAGCAGCAATTATTTTCTCGGTCATGGTTCCTCTACCCTCCTACGGACTAGCCATTCCATTCTACGCCCGGCTATAAGAGGGTAGGCACAGCTAGAATAGGAGCATGGTTCACGCTTCAATAGTTGACGGGGCAAGTCACACCCGACTGGCTCTCTTTCTGATGCCCCCGGAGACCTTGCGGAGCGGGCACGGTGTCAGCTGGCTGGCCTACGTCGGTATGACAGAGCAGAAGCGAGCCGCAGAGTATGCAAGCCCCGAAGAGGCCATGAGCTACGCGGCCCAGCACACCCTCATGCGCTGTATCGCTGCTACCGTACTCGGGGTAAGGGATGCAGAAGCCTCACAGATTCCCGTAGACCGCTCCTGCAGTCTCTGCCTGAAGTCAGCAAGCCACGGAAAACCCCGCCTTGAGGGAGTAAACCTGAACATGGCGCGCGCCCTTGGCCTGGCCGCCGGTGTGTACTCAGCATCCGATACTGCCCTTGGAATTGACCTGATTACGGTAAGAGACCACTACTTTGACGGCTTTGACCGTATTGCACTAGCTGACTACGAAAAACGTGTCGTGGATTCGCTCCTACCGGATCAGGCCCGGCTGGTACGCCAGATGCTCTGGTGCGCTAAAGAAGCAGTTCTCAAGGCCAGCGGACACGGACTATCTGTTAAACCTAACCAGGTTATGCTAGCGCTACCGCCCCTACCCACCGATATCGGTAGCGTCCACGGGCTCACAGCAGGTGCCAAAGCCTACCTACCGGAGCAGGCAGAAGCGGTACCTTTTTGGATTACCTGGCAGGTCTACGAGGACACCCATCTCGTAGCTGTTGCTAGTAAGGGACCTCACCATCTAGAAGCACAGAAGGTAACCGCTCCCTATATGGTCAAGCGAGCTCTCACACCCCCGCTTTAAAGACAGACCTTCATCGGAGCCTCTAGTCAATCAGTCAGAGAAACTGCCAAGAGTCAAGCACCTGGCCTTGCTCATTTCTGCCCCTACTAGTGTGAGGCTCTTGGTGACCTGACCTGTGCAGCCTGAGCTCTCTTAAGCCTATGCTAGCTGAGCGAATAGCGCTCCAAGAGCACAATTGTCTCGTAGTGGCTACTGTGGGGGAACATGTCCATAACCCGGCCCTTGACCGCTTGCATCGAAGGCATCTGGTGCAGGTCCTTAACCATGGTAGCTAGGTTACAGCTTGAGTAAATAACCCGCTCGATACCGCTGGCCTCAATCCAGGTCGAAAGTTCAGGGCCAAGGCCGCGACGGGGCGGGTTAAGCACCAGCAGGTCGGGTACCTGGCCGCTTTCTAGAGCGTAAGCCCTGGCATCCTGAGCGGAAAACTCAATACCGGTTAGGTCGTACTCGGCCACCGCCCGGCGGGCTGACTCGATAGCCTCAGGGCTGATTTCTATGCCGGTAACTTTGGCCTCTTCGGGCATGACCTGCGCCGCGTGGAGGGCAAAGCCGCCCACACCGCAGTAGAGGTCCCAGAGGGTATTGGGCTGGGACTCTTTTACCCATTCCTGCCCCTGGCGGTAGAGAGCTGCTGAGACCGCTGTATTGGTCTGGAAGAAGCTCTGCGGGCGTAGGTGGAGCGTTAGGTCGTTGACCTGCATCGGTAGGGTCTGGCGTTCGCTCAGGATGATTTCTTCGTCGCCCTCCACCAAGGCGATATGTTCCCTGAGCAGGTTAATGCTAAGAACCGCGAGCTGAGGGAGCTGGGTGTGGAGCCAGTCAAGCTCGCGCCGGATAGGTACCAGTAGTTTCTTGGAACGGAGCACAAAGCGAATGAGAAGCTCACCGGCCTCAGAGGCCGTCACCAGAATATTTTTGAGCTCGCCCTTACGCCGGGCAACGCTATAGGGGGTAAGCCCCGCCCGGCTAATTAGCTCCTTGAGCACCGGGAATGTATCTGCTACAGGTGCGGTGTAAAGCTGACAGTCGCTCAGGTCTACACTCGCACCGTCCCGGCTCAAGATACCGAGCCTTGGTTCCTGGACGCTTCCACCCACCACCAGCTTAGCCTTGTTCCTGAACCCGGTTTCAGCACTCGCCACCGGTGCTAGCCACTCGATACCGGGCCACGGTGCCATCAGTTTGCGGGCATCGTTCTGCTTCCCTTCAAGCTGTTGTGCGTAGGGGGTAAGAATTAGTGAGCAGGAGCGGCACAGGCTGGCATCGTAATAGTGGCATTGCATAGCGTGACTATCTTACCGCCCCCTGTAAGCAGGCGGTAACGGAAGATAAAAGCCGGCACCCCGTTCCGGGGTGCCGGCTCAAAAGGAAAACACAATCACTATTAACTTTTAGCCACCGGCCCCAAAGGCAACATCCTGGCGAAGGGCCTCATTGCTCTTCTTCTCCAGCTTGGTCCACCCATCTGCTAGGTAGGCACCCAGCAAGAGAGCCAGCAAGCCTACGATAATTGCGTAGAGAACAAGATCCACGAGTGTGGCCATGAGCCTCACACCTTTCAGTTTCACCTTTGAGACTGATGAGTAAAACTTAGAGGAAACCTCTTAAGTGATTTAAAGAATACTCCCAATAAGTGTGAACCACAATACCCTTATCTGCATTTTTTAGTCAGCGTCCTTAAAAGAGAACTCCGCCCACCCCAAACGGGGCAGGCGGAGTTCTCAGCTCAAAGAGCGGCTACTTACCAGAGCAAGCGGCAGACTACATCATGCCGCCCATGCCACCCATGTCGGGGGCAGCCGGTGCCGCACCAGCAGGCTCAGGCTTATCGGCAACAACAGCCTCGGTGGTCAGGAAGAGACCGGCAATTGACGCTGCATTCTGAAGAGCTGAGCGGGTGACTTTTACGGGGTCGTTAATACCGGCGGCCATCAGGTCCTCGTACTCACCGGTTGCGGCGTTCAGGCCGGTACCAGCAGAGAGGTGACGGACCTTATCGACGACGACGCCGGGCTCCATGCCAGCATTGAAAGCAATCTGCTTGAGGGGAGCGTCGATGGCAACACGGACGATGTTGGCACCGGTTGCCTCATCGCCGGTCAGTTCCAGCTTCTCAAAAGCCTTCACGCCAGCCTGAATCAGGGCAACACCGCCGCCGGGAACAATACCCTCTTCAACAGCGGCCTTAGCGTTGCGGACGGCGTCCTCGATGCGATGCTTGCGTTCCTTGAGCTCAACCTCGGTAGCAGCGCCGGCCTTGAGCACAGCAACACCACCGGCAAGCTTAGCCAGACGCTCCTGCAGCTTCTCGCGGTCGTAGTCAGAGTCAGAGTTAGCGATTTCGCCACGGATCTGAGCAACGCGGCCCTCGATGGCCTCAGGGTCACCTGCGCCTTCGATGATGGTGGTCTCGTCCTTGGTAACAACAACCTTGCGGGCCTGGCCCAGCAGGTCGATGGTTGCGGTATCAAGTGACAGGCCAACCTCTTCGGTAATAACCTGTCCACCGGTCAGAATAGCGATGTCAGCCAGCTGAGCCTTCCGGCGGTCGCCAAAGCCAGGAGCCTTAACGGCAACAGACTTGATGGAGCCGCGCATCTTGTTCAGAACCAGCAGGGCCAGGGCTTCGCCCTCAACATCCTCGGCAACAATCAGCAGGGGCTTACCGGCCTGCATGACCTTCTCCAGAACGGGAACCAGGTCCTTGACGTTGGAGATCTTGGAGCTAACAATCAGGATGTAGGGGTCCTCAAGGACAGCTTCCTGACGGTCAGCATCGGTAACGAAGTAGCCAGAGAGGAAGCCCTTATCAAAGCGCATACCCTCGGTCAGTTCAAGGGTCAGGCCGAAAGTATTGGACTCTTCAACTGTGATAACGCCTTCCTTGCCGACCTTCTCCATAGCCTGGGCAATGAGCTTACCGATTTCGGGGTCACCAGCGGAGATAGATGCGGTTGCGGCGATTTCCTCTTCGGTCTCAACTTCCTTGGCAGAAGCGAGCAGTTCAGCGGTAACAGCTTCTACAGCCTTTTCGATACCGCGCTTGAGGGAGAGGGGATCAGCGCCAGCGGCAACATTGCGCAGGCCTTCGCGGACGAGAGCCTGAGCTAGAACGGTTGCGGTGGTGGTACCGTCACCGGCAATGTCGTCAGTCTTCTTTGCGACCTCCTTGACCAGCTCAGCGCCAATCTTCTCGTAGGGGTCTTCAAGTTCGATTTCCTTGGCGATGGAAACACCATCGTTGGTGATGGTGGGGGCGCCCCAGGCCTTCTCCAAGACAACGTTACGACCGCGGGGGCCGAGAGTTACCTTTACTGCGTCTGCGAGGGTGTTGAGGCCCTTTTCAAGACCGCGGCGTGCTTCTTCATCAAAAGCAATCAGCTTTGCCATATGGCTTTCGCTCCTTCTGGAACATTAGGTGTGAGCGCGATTAGTCGGTGCCCGCGACGGACGGCGCTACCGGGGCCGCCATAGGGGCGGCACGGGGAGGACCTCACCAAGAAATCGCTCAGGTGTTTTACTCAGAGCCACCCGGGTGCAGAATCTAGCACATGATTTAGCAGTCCAAGCCTCTGAGTGCTAACTACAATCTTGGCACCTGAGCCCAGAGCGCGCAAACCTATTATTCGCTTTGAGAAGCCTTAATCGCCAACAGCGCACAAAGCTACAGCTCCCGGGCTTAGATCTTGCTTAGCCCTGTGTGTATGTTCCAGTAGCAGAATCGTAGATATAGGCACCGGCAGGATCCAGTACATAGGTGCCGGTAGCAGGGTCCAGGCTGTAGCGCTGGGTGTTCTGGGTAGCGGTTCCCGTAGTCGCTGAGGCTGGTGAGCTGGCATCAGTTCCGGAGTATTCAACGTAGGCACCGGTAGCGGGGTCCACACGGTAGAGAACCTTACCCGAGGCCAGGGCCTCTGTCTTGCTGGTGGCGGTGTAAGTCCCGTTCACCGGGTCAAAGACGTAGAAAAGCTGGCTATCCTCTGTTGCTGTCGAGGTGGCAGCATCCGCGCTGGCCACCTGGGTCTGCTCTGCAAGCGCGGTGGGGTCGAAGTCTGCTCCGAGCACCACATAGACCTCACCGGTCTCGGCCTGGAAGTCTTGGTTGATGTAGGCAATACCTAAGAGGTCAGCGACTTCGTTGGCTTCTGATGAGGCCCCGGTAGCAAAGTAAACCATAGACTCGGTGGCATAGGTGCCGGTCCAGTTGGTGGTTTCAGTAATCTTGTAGTTTGCTTTTTGCAAGACACTGGCGGCGGTGCTGGCTGAGCCTTCGGGGGCGCTTGAGTTATAGACCGCTACGGTAACGCTAGCTGGGTTGGTGCTGGGGCTGGCATCGGCGGTAGCTGTTGCGGTGGCTCTTGCCGATGCGGGCGCGGTTGTGATGCCCGGGCCAGCAGTCCGGGGCGAAACCACGTACATGATGCCGCCCACCAGGAGGGCGAGAATACCACTGATGATGACAGCCAGCAGGCCGGCCCGTGAGGTTGAGGTGTCGGTGACTCGTCCGCGGTAGGCACCCCGCCGGGAGGAGTTTTCTTCGACATCATCGAACTCGTCACGGGGGTAGGTGTTCACTGGTCGCCTCTTTCGGTGCACGGTTGCTACGGGGGTCAGCTTCTAGGGTACACTCCCCCGCCCTGTTTTAGGTGAGTCGGTTGCGTGTGAGCCGGAGCTTGCGGGTGAGGGCCGGTTCAGCGGCAATAGCGCGCGGATTATCGATTAGTGCATTGAGTTGCTGGTAGTAGGCAATCGGGCTCAGCCCCAGGTCTTTGCTGATGGCCTGTTCTTTACTTCCCTGGTACTTGAAGCGTTTTTTCTCCATATCTAAGATGGCGCGCTCCTGCTCGGTAAGCCGGTGGGTAGAGCTAGTCTGAGACTCTGGTGTGGGTGAACCGGCTGGCATGTTCATGGGTCTTCTTTCGGTGGTCTAGTCTTATAGGGAGAATACCGCATACAAGAGGAGAACAAGCGCCGTGCCTGCTCAGCCCCTACACGAGATTATGGACCCGGACTGGGCGCAGGCCCTGGCACCCGTGGAGCCTCAGATTAGGGCTATGGGTAATTTTTTGCGGGCCGAGCATCAGGCTGGCCGGGACACCCTGCCCCCTGGCCCGGATATTTTTAGGGCCTTCACCTACCCCATGAGCCAGGTCAAGGTTCTGGTGCTGGGTCAGGACCCCTACCCTACCCCCGGGCACGCTATGGGGCTAAGTTTCTCTGTACGTCCCGAGGTCAGGCCGGTGCCACGTTCCCTGCACAATATCTACAAAGAGCTCAACACCGATCTGGGCATCACGCCCCCGGATCACGGGGATTTACGGGCCTGGAGCCAGCAGGGGGTCATGCTCCTCAATAGGGTTCTTTCGGTGGGTGCTGGGGCCGCAGGTTCCCACCGCAACCTGGGCTGGGAACAGGTCACTACCGCCGCTGTTCAAGCCCTGGTAGCCCGGGGCAGGCCGCTGGTAGGGCTACTGTGGGGCGCAGATGCCCGCTCCTGCAAACCGCTTCTGGGTGGCTACCCCTGCGTGGAGTCACCGCACCCCTCGCCGCTCTCTGCCTCGCGGGGTTTCTTTGGCTCTCGACCCTTTAGCCGCGTCAATGAGCTCTTGCTCGCTCAGGGGGCCTCCCCGGTGAACTGGGCTCTCTAAAGCCCTAGAGCAGATCGGAAAATCTACCGGTCTCAGTTATCTATCCCACTCAAGGCGGCAGCTGAGAATGCCACCCCTGGCCGGCTCCTAAATGATAGGGGGAAGGTCTGGGCTCACTTTAGCGGTCCCGAGTATCTTTCGGATCTTGTTTTTCTGTTTGGAGCTGACCCGACGCTTGCTGAATAAAGTACTGCATCAGGTAGCTACCGAGGACCACCCCGGACGCCATAGAAAGGATAATTGAAATTGCCGCAACCATCCCCGGCACACCAGTCGAAGGATTAGCCTCTACGGTGAAGATATAAAGGCCCCGGAAAATGGAAAGACCGGGCAGGAGAAAAGTTAGGGCCGGTACATAAAAGATAGAGGCTGGGGCCTGCAAGCGGTAAGCCAAGAAGGTGCTCATGAGGCCAATGACCAGAGCCGCAAAAGCGGTATTGGCACGTCCTGCACCAGCCCCAAAAAGGAAAGTGTAGCCCTGGTAGACCCAAAAACCACTGGTAGCAATCAGTAAGTTCCATAAGAGTGTCTGCCAGCGGGCGTGAGTTGTGACCGCAAAAGCCAGGGAAGCTAGCATAAAGAAAAGGTAGCTTACCCCCAAAGAGGCCCCCACAAAGCGGGTCTCGGTAATATCTAGTTCTCTAATGTCTAGAGCTGTCAGGACTGCCACCGCTGAGGCAAGCCCCACCACAATACCCAGAAATGACATGCCCGTCGAGACGAACTTACCTGCTGCGGTCAGCGGGAAACCGTTGAGGGCGTCCTGGACTGTTGATACTAACCGGGCGGTGGGCAGAAGCATGATCAGGCCCGCAGCCACAATGTGCGGTGCGCTCACGTGGAGCCCCAGCTGGGAGAAGATAGACGAGTCATCGGAAATAAGAATAGATGCGAACGTTACGACGCCCGCGCCCGCAGCCATGTTGAAGAAGCTGGGCATCTTGAGACGTGAAATCACACTGTTCACAAAGTGAATGGCCAAAAAGACGATACCGCCTACAGCGCCCGCCGCCAGCGAACCGCCCAGAGCCAGCACCAAGGAGAAAGCCGCTAGCATGTTAGCCAGCATGATAATCATGGGCGAGTAGGGCTTCTTAGCAGTATTAATGCGGTGCAGGCGGCGTTCAGCCCGATGCCGTGGCAGATTGCCTGCGGTAATCTCGGTGATTAGCTTATAAATGTCATCTAGGGCCGCATAGTTCTCGGACCAGGAACGAACCACGCGCAATACCGTGTGGCTAAAGCGTTCTTTGCTCGAGGACATGGCTCCGGAGCCGGAGAAGTCAATTGCCCGGGTCTGGTCATCAACCTCATCAATATCTGAGACGTAGTTGATAATAACCGACTGGTTAGTGATGTCGATTTCAACGTCTTCCAGACCATAGGCGGCGCACACCGCAACGATTGCGGAGTCAACATCGACCGTATCTGCCCCGTAGTGGAACATGGTCTCAGCCAGTCGCAGGGAGAAGTTGAGGACCTCACGCGCTTCTTCTTTCTCGCGCACATACTCGGCCCGGTGGGCGGAGGCGATATTGAAAGGGCGCTGGGCCAGGCGGGCGATGCCGCGCATCGGTTTGGTCAGGGACTGGTCCGTGCTCACAAAGGACTTAAGCGACGAACGCATACGCGAAGGCCGCTTGGGTGCAGTCAGGGGCCGTGCCACGGTATGAGCACCCGCTACCGAGGGGTAGAAAGCCTTCTGGAGTCCGCCCGTCCTTGACGCTGTGGGCCTATCATCGACTGGTGGAGGTGTTGCTTCCGTGCTGGGCGGTTGGGCCTGGTTGAGACTCAGGTCAGTGGCCGGCCCAAATGCGGAGGGTACCTGATAGGTTGGCGGTGCTAACTGGTCAAAGGCAGATGCTGGAGCGGGGCTTGCGGTAGGGCTATCCTGCCCCTGCACCGGTGAGCTGGGGGCATCCCCCAGATGAGCCAGTGCATCGCGAAGCTTGGGATCGCGCACCTGAGCCAGGGACACTACCGGAAGCGCACCACCTAGCGACCGGGGGGCCTCCGAGTCCTGGGCAGCCATCTGCCCCGTAGCGGGTAGCACAGATACTGCGGTGTCGGCACGGGGCAGAAGCCCGGTTTGTCCAAAGGCACCGCTATCTTCTGTGTTATCAATACCTGTTTCAAATGCAGAGGCAGAAGGGTAAGCCTTCTGCTGCAAGCCGGTAGAGCTCTTGCTCACTGAAAGGGATACTCCTTCCGCCTGATCGGTGAAAGTTCAAGATAACCGCCAAAACGGTCCGTGCTGGTTTAGTAGAAAGGCTGACCGGTCTTACGAACCCAGAGCTGACGCATGACCTTCTCAACACTGGTGTTCCAGGCCTTATATTTGAACGGTGAAAGCACCTGGTCCCAGACACCAACGTAGTCGATGACCTCCTTGGTGAAGGAGGTCTTAAAGAGACCCAGGCCGTAGTGGTGGTGTTCCTTGTTCTTCAGCTGGTCCTTTGGCGGGGTGCCGCAGAAGTCGTAGCTCTTGATACCGAACTCTTTCATGAGGTCAGTCAGCGCAGTCCACTGCACCTGGTGGGAGTCACCGTACTGCTTACGCCGGGGCTTGGAACCGCCGTCCTTGTAGGTTCCCTTTTCCCCGTAGCGAATGACATAAGCGCCCACGGAAGGTTCACCGTCTTCATAGGTGAAGTAGAGGCGCCCCTGCCCGGCCTTTTCAAAGGTGGTCCAGAAGTCGCGGTAGTAGTCGTAGGAGCGCAGGTTCACCTGGGCGTTGCCCTGGCCCACAGTGTCCATGAGGGCGTACATCTTCTTCATGTTCTCTTCAGTTAGCGGCACGCGCTCCACCTGGCAACCTTCGCGCAGTGAACGACGCACGGCATTACGACCGCGTGAGGAGAGCGACTTGAGGACCTCCTCTTGGCTCTTATCGGTTGCCAGAATAGCGGTGGAGTCATTGGGCTGAATATTCCAGCTCTTGACCAGGCCGCTCTTAGCCATGAGAGCCTTGGTGGTTTCGTCAGCGACGATATCGGGTTCAATCTTGATAGCAAAAACGCCGAGCTTTTCGCGGGTGACGAATTCGCGGTTAGCGTCCAGGATCGCGGGGATCTCTTCAACAGAGTTCACGCCGGGGCCCTTGATCATGTACCAGATCTTGCCCAGGGCAGGAACAGACTTTTCAAGAATCAGGTTGTAGCTGGCGAAGGGAGCGCTCTCACCGTTCAGGACGGTGGTGCCTTCGTAGACCAGGTAGAGGGGCTTCCAGCCGTGCTTGGCTTTGACCGAGGCGAAGGAAGCTGACTGCAACAGGTTACCGCCGCCGGGGCTGGCGATGACGTGTTCATCCCATTGGGCGATTTCGGTGTCTGTGGCGAAGCGGGCGGTGAAGTCTCGCAAGGTCCCTCTTTTTCAGGTTGGGTACGCGGGTGAACGCGAAAAATTCTAGGTTCAGTGTTCCAGTTTATCGACTTGTCGCTAACCCGTGTAGCCCGCAAGGCGGGTAGGGTGCGTGTTTTATGCTAAAACACAGCCTGGCCCCTGCTCCATACGGGGCGGGGGCCAGACATGTAAATCAGTTAGCGACACAGTATGTCGTCGCCGTGAAGCTTTAATTACTTGGCATCGTAATCAGCCAGCAGGTCACCGTACACGGTGACTTGGGAGCTGGTGAAGGTGGTGCGGTGAGCGAAGCGAACCCCGTAACCGACCACGATGACACACAACTACTTCAGATAATTACTCGGCGTCGTGGTCGGTCTCGAGGATCTTAACCAGGCTGTCGAGTGCTTCTTCAGCGCCTTCGCCTTCTGCACGCAGAACGACCTTGTCGCCGTGCTTAGCACCGAGTGACATCAGGGAGAGAATGGAAGCTGCGTCCATTGCCTCGTCTGCGGGCTCACCTTCAGCGGCGATGGTAACTTCAACGGGGAGGTCACCTGCTGCTTCAGCAAAAATCGCTGCGGGGCGGGCGTGCAGGCCAACACGGCTTGCGATGGTGGCAATACGTTCTGCCATGGGATTCTCCTTATAAAGAGTGCGGATTTGTTGTCCACTACTGAGTCTAAATCAGGGGCAGCACCTTTGGGGCGTGTTACCCCTGATTTTGACGACTTTTATTCAGCAATGAACGAGTTGGTTTAACTTACAGACCGAGCTCATCGAGGATGGGCAGTTCAGAGCGAGCTGCCGCCTTGGCTTCAGCCGATGAGATCTGGCTCAGTGCCTTGTGAGCAATCTGTTGTGCCTTCTCGGGGGTAACCGACTTGAGCACAGCGGAAACAGCGGCCATAGCGCCAGCGTTCATGGAGAGGGTATCAACACCCAGACCAACCAGGACAACAGCCAGTGCGGGGTCAGCGGCAGCTTCGCCACAGACCGAGACGTACTTCTTCTTACCGGCAGCTGCCGAGGCTCGCTTGGCGCCTTCAACAGTTAGCTTGATCATCTTCAGGACGGCAGGCTGCCAGGGGTTGTTCAGGTGAGCCAGGTCGCCCAGCAGGCGGTCAGCGGCCATGGTGTACTGAGTCAGGTCGTTGGTACCGATAGATACGAAATCAACCTCGCCCAGGATAGCCTCAGCGTTTACAGCGGCGGCAGGGGTTTCTACCATGACACCGCGGGTCTTCAGACCAACCTCATCGAGCATGTTCTTGAAGTTACGGGCTTCGCTGGTCGTTGAAATCATCGGAGCCATGACCCAAATGTCAGCTTCGGTGCCGTCAGCTGCTGCCTTAATAGCCTCAAGCTGACGCTTAAGAACACCGGGCACAGTCCAGTCGGTGCGGAAGCCGCGAACACCCAGCGCGGGGTTCTCTTCTTCCTTGACGTTGAGGAAGGGCAGGGGCTTATCGGCACCAGCATCGAGAGTACGGACTACGATGTGCTTGCCGGGGAAGGCATCAAAAACAGACTTGTACGTTTCGGTCTGGGTCTCCACCGAAGGCTCGGCATCGTAACCCAGGAACCCGAACTCGGTGCGGAGCAGGCCAACGCCTTCTGCCTTGAGGCCGGCTGCCTTCTCGGCGCTCTTGCCGTCACCGACATTAGCGTAGAGGGGTACGCGGGTACCGTCTGCCATCACCCCAAGACCGTCGAAGTCTGCTAGTTCCTTGCGGTTAGCGTACTTCTGCGCCAGGTCGCGGTGCTCAGCGGTGACCTCGGTTTCAACGACGCCTTCGTTAGAGTCGATGTAAACCTCGGTACCGTTTTCAATCTCGGTAACCCCCTTAGCGGCAACGATAGCGGGCAGACCCAGGCCTCGGGCCAGGATAGCGGTATGAGCCTGGGGGCCACCGTCAGAGGTAATCAGAGCGATCACCTGCTTAGGGTCCAGGGTTGCGGTATCAGCCGGTGCCAGGTCAATAGCAGCTAGGATGAAAGGCTCAGACGACACCGGAATACCGGGGGCCTGCTGGCCGGTCAGCTCAGCAACGATGCGGGCGCGAACATCGTGGATGTCGGTCACACGCTCAGCCATGTAGCCGCCCAGGGCAGCCATCTGGTCAGCAAAAGCCGATGCGGCTTCCCATACAGCGAGTTCAGGTGCCTTACCCTGCTTCTCCACAATCTGGATTGCGCTCTTGAGCAGGGCGCGGTCAGTTGCCATCTGTGACGTGGACTTAAGCACTGCCTTGCCGTCACGGCCCGCATTTTCAGCACGCTCTAGCAGACCGTTCTTGACAGTCTGGGCAGCGGCCTTAATACGTTCAGCAGCCTGCTCGGCAGTCTCATCAGCTGACAGCTTCAGTGATGAAGAGGGGGCCTTGATAGGTTCAGGCATCTGCAAAACTTTGCCAATGACGCGTCCGGCGTAGACGCCGACGCCAGTGTAGGTAGTCATAGTGTTTTCCTTAGTGTTGGAGGGGTTTAGGCAGTTGCCTCGGCCTGACGACCGGCAAGTGACTTGAGAACAATATACATGACAGAGCCGACGATAGTGCCTGCCAGAGCCGCAAGAAGGAACATGACCGGATTCTGCACAAGAGCGATAATCCAGACACCACCGTGAGGCGCAGGGGAAGCAACACCAGCACCCATGGAGATAGCACCGGCAACAGCGGCACCAACCATCGATGAGGGGATTACGCGCAGGGGGTCAGCGGTCGCAAAAGGAATGGCACCTTCGGAAATGAAGGAGGCACCCAGCAACCAGGCGGCCTTACCGTTCTCGCGCTCAGGGGCGCTAAAGAGCTTGGGACGAACAGTGGTTGCCAGAGCCATAGCCAACGGCGGCACCATACCGGAGATAATGACAGCGGCCATGACCTGCTGGGAGGCCAGGGTACCGGCGGATAGGCCTGCGGTCGCAAAGAGGTAGGCGGCCTTGTTAACGGGGCCACCCAGGTCAAAGCCCATCATGGCGCCCAGGATAAGGCCCAGCAGAAGGGCAGAAGCACCGGTCATGGAGTTCAGCCACTCAGTCAGTGAGCTGGTAATCCAGGCCAGGGGTGTACCGAGCAGGAAGAAAATCAGACCGCCTGCAAAGAGAGTAGCGACCAGCGGGGTAATCACCACGGGCATCATGGATGCCATCCAGCGAGGTAGCTTCAGCAAGGAGAGCCAGTAGGCGCACAGACCGGCTAGCAGGCCTGCGACGATACCGCCTAAGAAACCACCACCAACAAGCACGGCAACAGACCCGGCAATGAAGCCCGGTGCGATACCGGGGCGCTGGGCCAGACCGTAGGCGATATAGGCCGCCAGAATCGGAACCATAGCGTTCAGGCCAAAGGCCCCAATCAGGTGTAATGATGCCCCTAGATAGAGAGATAGGGGCACTCCATCAAGGTTCAAGAGGCTGGGATGCGTAACTGAATCATCTTTAAGCCCCAGGATAAGCTGAGGATCAACGTCACCTAGGTTGGGCATGGTTACTGCTTCGAGCATGAAGCCGATAGCCAGAATAATGCCGCCAGCGGCCACAAAAGGAATCATGTAGGAGACACCGGTCATCAGTGCCTTATAGATGCGGCTACCCCAGGGGCCGCCCTCATCGGCTGATTCGGAGGAGTCGGCGGAGCTAGGGGCAGCAAGGCGCTTACCGCTGGGGCTAGCGGCCTCAGCCAGGGCCTCTTCAAGCATGACCTTGGGTTCGTCGATAGCGCGCTTAACAGCCCCCTCAACAAAGGGTTTGCCGGCAAAGCGCTCACGCCCGCGAACGGGCAGAGCTACAGCAAAGACAACGGCATCTGCTTGATCAATTTCAGCCTGGGTCAGCTTTTCACCGCCGGAGGACCCCTGGGTCTCCACCTTGAAGTCATAGCCCAGCTCTTCGGCGGCGTATTTGAGGCCGTCAGCTGCCATATAGGTGTGGGCGATACCGGTGGGGCAGTTGGTCACAGCCACAATCTTCTTACGGCGGGCAGAAGACTCGGTAGCGGCTTCTGCCACGGGGGTAGCTGAGGGAGCTTGGGGTGCTTTCTCGCGCACGCCCAGAGCATCCTCAACCAAGGCAAGGACCTGGCTGGCGGTTTTTGCTTCGCGCAGTGCGGCGGTAAAGGACTTTTTCATCAGTGAGCGGGCCATCTGAGAAAGAATCTTCAGGTGGGCTTCATCACCGTCTGCCGGCGCGGCAATGAAAAAAATGAGGTCAGCGGGTCCGTCCTGGGCACCAAAGTCAACGGCGGGTTTAGGCCGGGCCATTGCAAGGGTGGGTTGGGTAACGGCCTGGCTCCGGCAGTGAGGAATGGCGATACCGCCGGGAATACCGGTGTCGGTTTTCTCTTCGCGGGCGCGGGCCGCCGCGTAGAGGGTGTCATAGTCGCTGGACCGGCCAGCTGTGGTGACCAGCTTAGCCAGATGCGCTATAACCTCAAAGCGGGAGTTTCCGAGGTCCTCATCAAGGCTGATGAGGTCCGCAGTGATCAGAGCAGACATGTGCTCCTCCTCGGGGTATGGGTGGGTGAGTAATACTGATGTGTCTTTTGGAGTTATCTACAGAACCAGTTGGCGCAGGGTCACCAGTGCAGGTGCAGTTGACTCCACAGTAGGCACCTGGGTACCGGGCAAAGAAGCGGCGGCTGAGCCGTGAGCTACTGCCTGGACCAGGCATTCAGGCAGAGTTTTGCCCTCTTCGTGGGCAATGAGAAAACCTGCCAAGGAGCAGTCCCCTGCCCCGACGGTGGAACGAACTTTCACCGGCTCGTGGACTGCGTGCCAGGCACCTTCAGCAGTTACCAGTACAGCGCCGGCCCCGCCCAGAGTGGCCAGGACCATTTCGACACCGCGGTCTACCAGTTCCTTGGCGGTAGCGGCGCTCAGCTCGGGGTTCTTTTCCAGTTCGTCGGCCATCTCTAGCTTGCCGACCAGTTCGGCCAGTTCCTCGGAATTGGGCTTAATGAGGTTGGGCATACCGTCCAGGCCAACCAGCGCATCACGCAGGGCCGCGCCAGAGGTATCGACAGCTATTCGGGGTGCTTTTTCGCCCAGGGATTCGCGGATAGAGCGACCCACGACCGCGTAGTAGTCGGTGGGCACACCGGCAGGCAATGAACCCGCCAGAACCAGCCAGGAAGCGTCAATGGTTTCTTTAATCATCAGACGGGTGAGCTGTTGCTGGGCAACGTCATTCAGTGGCTGACCGGGCGCATTAATCTTAGTGGTGGTGCCATCGGGCTCAACAACGGTGATGTTGGACCGGATGGGCGAGCCAATCGGCATATTCACAAAGGGAACACCCTCGTCTTTGAGACCGGCCAGGACGGGGTCCTCAGCGTCGCCGGGGAGTACCGCAACGGTCTCAAAACCGGAGATATTGAGAGCACGCGCGATATTTACGCCTTTGCCGCCGGGGTCGGAGGCCGCCCCGCTGGCGCGCTGAACGGCTCCGCGCTTAATTTGGTGGTCTAGCTCCACGGTGCGGTCCATACTGGGGTTAGCGGTTAGGGTTACGATCATGCGATAAGCACCTCTACATTGGATTCTTCAAGCGCGGCAGCAAGTTCACCGTCGGGCGCTTTATCGGTAATAAGCGTGTCAATATCGCCTAGACCTGCGAACCGGACCAGGGATTCCTGGCCGAACTTTGCGGAGTCACACAGTAGGACGACGCGACGGGCAGATTTAACGATGGCGGTTTTGACGATAGCTTCGTTCAAGCCGGGGGTACTGAGCCCAAACTCGGCGTCCAGCCCGTTCACACCGATGAAGGCGATATCGGGGCGGATCGTTTCGAAGTGGGCGGCGGCACGGGTTCCTACAGCGGCCCAGGTCATTTTGCGGAGTTGCCCACCCACCATATCGAGCACGATGCCATCGGCCTCAGCAAGTTTCACGGCGATGTGAAGCGCATGAGTAATAATCAGGCGGTCGGCACCAGATTTAAGAGAAAAATCAGCGGCCGCGATACGGTCAGCTAAAATTTCGATAGTTGTACCTGCATCAAGAACAACGGCCCCGGCATCGGAATCGCGCAGTAGCTCGTAGGCACGCAGAGCAATTTTCTGCTTTTCGGGGGTGTTCATGTTTTGGCGCAAGGCTATGGAGGATTCAACGGATGTTGACTGCTCTACAGTTACAGCACCACCGTGTACTCGGCGCAGTTTTCCATCGGCTTCGAGCGCGGCGAGGTCACGACGGACTGTTTCCATCGTGACTTCGTAGCGTCTAGCCAGGTCTGCGCCGTTGACACGGCGTGCTGAAGCTACCAGCTTTGCTATTTCGGCACGTCGTTCTTCAGCGAACATGTCTTTATCACCTTAAAGATTGAGATGGGCTAAATAACCCTATTATTAGTTGATTTTATGTGGGTTTTTGTGGGTAAGTCAATGTAAACCCCTAGAAAAAAGGGCTTCAGTCGCTCTTTTTGTTGCGTTTTGCTCTCGTTTTGAGCAAGCCTAAGGCGAAAACCCAACCGATAACACAGCCTAAAAAATTGGCTAAAACATCCAGCGGTGAGCTGGTTCGCCCCGGCATGAAGTGCTGGATACTCTCAATGCTAAGGGTAGAGACTAGCCCGCCTAGGGGAATGAGCCAGAGGCGTTCGGGGCGCAGGAGACAGGTAAAAAGTAGGCCGCCGGGGATGAACATGACCACGTTGGAAAGCCATTCAACCTGCCCGTAGCCGAACCAGGCAGGTAGCCACCCCTGGGCGTGAGCATGAGCCAGCAGGCGGGCTAGAGTTTGGCCGGTATCGCCCGAGTCAACGTGTACAGGCCAGAAAACCATAAAGGCTACAGCGGTAAGGTAAAGACCTACCAGGGCCCACCCCAGGGCTTTAGGGTAGCGAGCCACTAGATTTTGCCGTTCAGCAGGGGCTCAGCATTCTCGTTCCAACGGGCCAGCCCCACCAGATCTACCTGAAAGGGTTCAGCGTTAGCGATGGTTCCAAATTCGTAGCCGTGGGTGGCAGAAAGTGCCCGGCGGATCAGGGAACCGTGGGACACCGCAAGTACCCGCTGACCGGGGTAGTCCCGGGCGATCTGACGCAGGGTCTCGATTCCCCTGGTGTAGACAGAGCGTTCGCTTTCAACCCCGGCGTAGTAGGCATCGGGTTCCCTGCGGGCCTCAGCGGAAATATCGAGCCCTTCTGCCTGACCGTAGCCACGCTCCACCAGCCCCTCGTAGGTGCCTGCAAGGGTCAGGCCAAAGGCAGCGGCCATAATATCGGCGGTTTCTTGGGCCCGAGAAAGTGGGGAGGAGACCACCACATCAAAGGTGAAGCCGCGCTCAATCAGGGAGCGGGCGGTGTCACGGGCCTGGGATCGGCCGGTATCGTTGAGGGGAATGTCGCTGGATCCCTGCATGAGGCTGAGCTTGTTCCAATCGGTCTGACCGTGGCGGATCAGCATAATGGAGCTGGCGCGGCGAGCCGGTGCTAACTCGGTAACCGTGCCGTTGTCGGGAACCGGGACTTTCTGGCCGGTGCGTGAGCTCATCAGGCGGGAGATGAGCATACCGTGAACGGCGATAATCAGGTTCTTACCCGGGTAGTCAGCTTCTACCTGTTCCAGGGCCTGCTCTACCCTGTTGAGGAAGTCCCCCAGGGGTTCAATATCGGCGGTTTCGTTCTCGACAGTTTCCCATAGCTCAGGGTAGTTTTTGATGCCTTCGAGGTCTTTAAAGGAGCGCTCTGCTAGACCCTCGTAGGAGCCCAGTACGGGCAGGCCCAGCTCATCGGCAATAATCTGCCCGGTCTCTGCGGCACGGGAAAGGGGTGAGGTGACTACGCCGTGCCAGGTGAAGCCGGGGTCTGTTTCTTGCTGGGTGTGGGCGTACTCACGCAGGTTGAGGGCAGCCTCCTGGGCCTGGGCACGACCGGTGTCGTTGAGGGGTATATCGCTAGAACCCTGCAAGCGGCGCTCTAGGTTCCAATCGGTCTGTCCGTGTCTGATAAGTACGCTAAGCATGGCTCCCATTATCTCAGGTGTGAGCGATCCCAGCAGGTTTTATCCGGTGTTAGCTTGCTCTAGACTCCGGCCCAGGTATTAAGCCTTGTTACATTTACTAGCACTTAATTCAGAAAATGTAACAAGGCTGGTCTTCACAGGACATTCACCTAATTTGCGCTGAGATCAAAGACCCTGTCACAGCGTTGGGCTACATCCGGATCGTGGGTCACAATAATCAGTGTTTTGCCAAATTCACGGTGTAGCTGAAGCATTTCAGAGATAGAGGCAAGCGCCAGCTCCTTATCAAGGGAGCCCGTGGGCTCGTCAGCAAGGATGAGGTCTCCCGGCTTAAGTAGGCATCTGGCCAGCGCCACACGCTGTTGCTCCCCGCCCGAGAGGGTAGCTACCTTCTGATTAGCAAGATGGCCGATAGAAAGCCTGGCAAGAGTATCTGCAATGCGCTCACGTTTTTCTGTTAGGGGCTCTTTGACGTATTCCATACCGAGCAGAATGTTCTGTATAACAGTTTGGGAAGGAATAAGGGCGAAGCTTTGAAAAAGGTAATTAATGGTGTTGCGACGGAGCATCATTGCCTGGCGGGTACGGACACCGGGAGCGGGGCGACCGGCAATTGTCAGATTGCCGGAGGTAGCGGTTTCGAGTAACCCAATGATATTCAGCAGGGTCGATTTACCGGAGCCTGATCTTCCCACAATTGCTAGTGAGGTACCCTCAGCGACATGTAAGGAGATGCTGTTCAGCACTACTCGGTCGCCAAAGGTTTTAGAAAGATTGGAGACTTCCACAAAGTTTTCCATAGTTCACCTTCCTATGATTCTTTAATGAGGCTCACCATGTTTGAGTAAGCGAATTTTTGAGCAAGTAGGTAGAGGAGTACCGGCTGACCAAGCAGCATGATGAGCGCCAGAATGATACCCACTTGGGAGGAGGCCAACACCATTACCGCTAGACCCCCAAGGTTGGTCAAGATAACCAGTAGATAGGCAGGTTTGAAGGAAGCGAGGAGGGAGTGCCCCAGCAGTCGTAGCACCGCTATCTTATTCCTGTTAAGAAGTGAGTAAATGCCGGTAAAGGCACTCAAAGCCACAGCTACCAAAAGAACCAGCAGCAAGGTCACTGTGCCGAACAGCTGAAGGTACTGCCGAAGGCTTTTCTGCAGACCGGCAACAAAGCTCTCAGAAGAGATAAAGACCGGCTGATTATCTGCCAGACCATACCGTGATAGATAGGCCGCTGATGTGTACTGGTTAACGGCTTCTTCTGACAATTTCACATAGCTATCTGCCAGGCCGGAGGCTGCCAAACTTTCTGATTCGAAATAGGTCATATTTGCTGCGGTTGCCACGTAAATCACTACGTCCCGGCTGCGAAAGTCCTGCCGGGGGTCGGCGCTCCACGTAAAGAGTCCCTCACCGGGAGAATAGCTGTCGAGATAACTTACCGGGTTCTGGGTAAAAGGCGTGCTGATATCTTGCTCTGCTTGCCCCTTCCTCAGAGCTTCGGCTTTCAGCCAACCGCTAATTGAAGCTAGGTCCTCCTGATTAAAGTGATCCGGCAGGAGAAAAACCTGTTGCCCCGCTTCGGCACGCTCCAAAGTCTCTGCCGGTATCTGAAGGCCAATTTTCTGCAGGTAGCTCGGGGAAGCTGCCATGTACCAGAATTCTCTGGTGGGTACTTCTTCCCCAAGTTCTCTCCATTGCTGAAGCAACTGCTGATCGACGTAGTAGGTATTGACCAATGAAACACCGCTTTCGTTCTCTATCGATGCATACCAACGGTAAAAATCTGCAGCGTATTCGGTGGACTGACCGGTAAAGCTCGTACTGTCAGAGCCCGCGCTTTGGGAGTAAAGAATATACTCATCGGCAACCCGGCCCCATTCCCTCTGCACCGTAGCAGTCTTCTCTACTTCTTTGAGAGGACCATCAAGGTAGGAAGCTGTGATATAAAGCCCTGCACTGGTAGCGACAAAAGCCCCTGCCAGCATGAAGGCAAAAAGCTTTTGCGGTGTGTAGCCCCGAACCGCATGGATGGGCTTCATGCCAATAACTACCAGCGAGGAGAGCAGAAAGCTCAAGACCGTGATAAAGACCGTAGCTCCAAAGGGGTAAAAGAGGGCAGGGAGCATCTCCACGCTAAATCCAAAGCTGTGGAGGGTCAGCCAGCTACCGAAGAGAGTAATCAGTAAGGCTGGGAGGAGGCAGTATAGGATGGGTTTGAAGAGATTAATCAGGTAATCAGTTTTTGACCAGCCCAGAATGAGGTAGGTACCCAGTTCTTTTGCTCCCTGGGTGACATAGATGAAAAAGACCAGGGTCAGCAAAAGAGCTAAGGACAGCACCGCAAGGGTAACGAATACAGGTAGAAGACCTGCGTCCTTAGCATGACCAGATAGTGGGGTCAGCAGGTTTTCTTCGCTACTACCGGTGAGGGTAGAAAGACCGCTCACAAAATCAGCAAATTCCTCTTCACCGAGGCCATACACGGTATAAGAGCCGTTAATAGTACCGGTTTCTTCCACTAGGTCGCTCAGCTTCCCCAGGCTAAAACCGGGAGCAAAGGTGACCTCGGGTAAAGTCTCCAGAGTATCTTCTGAAACCTTATAGAGACCCAGAGTTTTTCCCTCTTCTGCGGCCAGAAGCTCCGTTAGATTTTCCCTGTTTAAAATACTGATGCCCAGGTAGTCCAGTTCCGGTACAGAAGTTAGATGAGCTCTATCAGCCAGGACACCCCAATGGGTGCCCGCCGCTGAGCCGTCCACCGCTGAGAGTTTGTCATCGGCTCGTACCAGAAAAACCTGCCGGCGAGTAGTTTCTGTCTCTAGGTAGCTCTGTACGACAGCAGTGTTTCCAGGACTAACACCGGAAAGAGTAAAGTGTTTTCCCTCAGCTAGATAGCCTTCAAGAGTAGCGGTATAGGCATCTGCTCTCATCAAGGCGAAAAGGGCGGCGCTGGCTACAGCCAGTAAGAGCACAAGAGCACAAGCACAATATTTAAGAGTATGCCGCATGGTGTCATTATCTCCTTGTACTATTTAATTAGCCGCGACAATTCCAATAAGCAGTTGCTTGACCAAGACCAACATACTGGCTCGCCGAGGCAAGCACACCAGGCCTCTTCCACCCTGAAAAAGTGGTATTAGCAGTCGCTGAGTGGTCATACACTCCACTCTGCACATTGGAATAGCTATTCACACCCCAGCTACGACCATGATCCCAGCTCACAGCGCTACCTTTGTAATAAACAGTAGCCGCTTCAGCTACAGTGCTGGCACCATCATAGCCGTCACTGCAAGCACCACTCCTGCGGTAGCCTTCAACATTTTATTCCTCATAACGATCACTTCCTTGTAATCAACAGTGAGACAACAACACCATGCGTGAGATAAAAATAACAAACAAAAGTGATTTACGCAATATTTCTACATGTTTTTCTTTCATATCTCCGGATGGCTGGGGTACGCCATCTGTCACCATGGCCTAGCAATGTGAGAGCATGGAACTATGTTTGAGTTCTCCTTAAGCCCCGACTGGGCACCGCGTTGTGCTGTCTTTGACTGTGACGGCGTCATTCTGGATTCCGAAACCACATGGGGACAGATCCAAGGCCAGGTCTTTAAAGGCTGGGGAGTCGATTACACCCCTGAGCTTCAAGCTTCCCTGGTCGGCTACACTGCCTACGACGTTGCCCGCCGCCTAGCAGAACTCTCCCAACCTGCAGGCCTCACAGACCTGGGTAAGCAGGAGCACTACCAGCAGGTACTCACCGATCTCCTAGCCACCGAACGTGCCACCATCGAAGCCGGAGTCGATGAGATTCCCGGAGCCATTGCCCTGATCAAAAAACTGGCTCAGCACATTCCCGTAGCGGTAGCCTCCAACTCAACAGCACCAGTCCTCGAAACAAAAATCCGGGCCGCAGGCCTATCAGATGTCCTCACCACCTGGGTTTCCTCCGACGACGTGGCCAAGGGCAAACCAGCGCCCGACATCTACCTGGAAGCTGTCCGCCGTCTGGATGGAAGGCCAGAACTGACCCTCACCCTTGAAGACTCCGTTGCAGGCCTCACCGCAGCTATTGCCGCAGGTACTCAGCCCCTTGTCTACCTGGGTGAACCCACCGATAAGCCGCTCTTGCTTACCGCCGGTGTGGGCCGCTGCGACTCCTTCACCGACCCCCAGCTCCTGGCACAGGTAGAGCGCTGGTTTTCTACAGGGTTACCTCAGTAAACTAGAGCCAACACTTTTGCCCGCCAGCGCAAGGAGCAGGTCATGAACCACAAGGATTCCCAGAGCAAGCCCTCCCGCTACGGTAGGCGGCTTGAGGACCTCTCCGAAGACGAGCGCGCCTACTATCGGGAGTTCCTCCCCCCGCAGGCCACCCCCACTCCCCCGGCTCAGCAGCTGCCCCCGCTTAAACCTGCCCGGCAGGCTAAGCCCCGCACCAAGAACCCTTGGTATTGGGCGCCCCATTTACTCACCGCTATCGCCGTCGTTCTGGGGCTCATCTCCTTCCTGGTCATCCCCGAAGTCTACAGCCATGTAAGTGCTGACCTTCGTCGCAACTACGTTATCCTGTGGGCTGAGCTGGCTATGTTCTTCTTGCTCCTTGCCGCCCTGCTCTACGGTATTTTTGCGCTGGCCGCCTGGAGTGATCACGATGATGTAGACGACGACAGGCTTATCCGCCCCACCGACTACGCCGAACAGCTCTGGGAAAAAGAGATAGAGCACAAGCGGGGCAAAGGCCCAGGAGATCTCTACGATTCGTCGTGGATTAGCGGTAAAAAGTAAGACGCACCTTTAAAAATATCTACCCCGCACCGAGGTGCGGGGTAGATATACGGTTAGGGTTTCTTGCGCCTGTCAGCAGGCTGGCACTCGGCTTAGAAAAGGCTCAGCTGGCCGTTTCTCAGGCGCTTACCTGTTCACGACCGGCAAGCTCATCGGCGCATGACTTTACGGGCCAGCATATTACCAACCAGCTGAATAAGCTGAACCAGAATAATAATGACCGCAACAACGCTCCAGGTCACAACCTCGTTGAAGCGCTGGTAACCATCGACCAGGGCAACCTTACCCAGGCCACCACCACCAATGTAACCGGCCATAGCCGACATATCGACCACGCCAATCACCAAGAAGGTATAACCCAGAATCAGGGGGCCAAGAGCCTCGGGAATCATCACGGTCAGCAAGATACGGGGCTTTGATGCCCCCATTGCACGGGCCGCTTCAATCACGCCAGGATCAATAGAGACCATGTTCTGCTCAACGATACGGGCAATAGCAAAAGTTGCGCCAAAGACCATAGCGAAGATAGCGGCGTTCACGCCCAAGCGGGTCCCCACGATAGCCTGAGTGAGCGGCCCCAAAGCCGCCAACAGAATAATGAAGGGAATAGGGCGGACAACGTTCACCACAATATTCAGCACAATGTTGACACAGCGGTTAGCCAAGATATTGCCCTGGCGGGTGGTGTACAGCAAGACCCCAAAGAAGAGGCCCAGCGCACCGGCCACCAGCATGGTGAAGCTGACCATGTAGAGGGTATCACCCAGGGCAGGGAGCAGTTTGCCGTTAATAAATGTTGCGTCCATGCTAGCGGACCTCCTGCACACGGGTGACGGTCTTAAGTTCAGCGATAACAGCGTCCAAGCTGGTTACATCGCCAAGAAGTTCAAGAGTTAGGTTGCCGTAGCTCTTACCCTGCAAGGTCTCCAATCCACCCTGCACAATGTTGAAGGAAACATTGCGGCTCCCCAGGTAAGAAAGGACCTTACCGATACCCTTATTACCCTCAGTAATTTCAATATTAATGAGGTACCCGCGGTGACGCTTTTTAAGTTCAGCGGCTTGGGCACCAACGGGAAGAGACTTGACCGCGGTACCCACAAAACGCTGGGCGGTGACGGTCTGAGGAGCCGAAAAAACGTCGTAGACATTGCCGCTTTCAACGACCCTGCCCTTCTCCATGACAGCCACACGGTCAGCGATAGATGAGACAACATCCATCTCGTGGGTAATCACAATAACGGTGATACCCAGCTCCCTGTTGACTTTCTTGAGCAGCTCAAGGACCTCAGCGGTGGTCTCAGGGTCAAGGGCGCTGGTTGACTCGTCAGCCAGCAAAAGTGAGGGAGAGGTCGCTAGAGCACGGGCAATACCCACACGTTGCTTCTGACCGCCTGAAAGCTGATCGGGGTAGTTCTTAGCCTTATCCGAAAGACCCACAAACTCTAGGAGCTCCGCTACACGGGCAGTACGCTTAGCCTTATCCCAGCCCGCAACGATCAGGGGAAACTCGACGTTACCCGCCACCGTGCGAGAGTGCATGAGGTTGAACTGCTGGAAAATCATACCAATGTTGGTTCGGGCCTGGCGGAGCTGGGACTCACGCTTACCGGCAATCTCTAGACCATCCACGGTCAAAGAACCACTGGTGATACTTTCCAAGCCATTAATCAGGCGAACAAGGGTCGATTTACCGGCACCGGAGTAACCAATGATGGCGAAGATTTCGCCTTTGTTGATGGTCAGATCAACATCGTCTACTGCGGTAACGGTCTTCTTACCGACCTTAAACTCTTTGGTCACCTTCTTCAGCACAACCATAGGCTCGGAGGCCTGGTTGTCTGATACTGCTCGTTGTTGGGTCATCTCTTCTTCTTTGTAAGGTTTGGGAGGGCAGCTACCCCATCACGGAGAAACCTCAGGGGAAACAGGAATAGGTAAAGCGGCAACCGCCCTAGCCTAGTCCAACATTCTGCCCCGGAGGGGCAAAAGGTCTAGCCTACCCCAAGTTGGTTGCCGCCCTTATTGCCTGCATCACGCTGTGTGATTAAAACCGAGGACTACTGCTTACGCTTCTTAGCTTCCAGGTCGGCAAGGGTTGAACGCAGGTCTGCCATATCGGTGTTAACCTCAACTGCGGTTCCCTCAGTCTCTTCCTGGACAGCTGCCAGAACCTCATCGCTGTGGAAGAGTTCTACGATCTTCTTGTAGGTTTCGTTATCAGCGTCATCTGCGCGGGAGACGAAGAGGTTGACGTAGGGGCGAGCGCTGTCGTTAGCGGGGTCGTCCTGAGCCAGAGCGTCCTTGGGGTTAAGCCCAGCATCTTTCAGGAAGTCATTGTTGATGACCGAACCATCCACTGATTTGAGAGCAAGAACGGTCTGAGCTGCATCAACGGGGGTGACTTTAACCTTAGAGTCAGCGGTGTCTACATCGTCCACGGTGGGTGAATCGGTGTCTTTGGTGAAGGACACAAGACCGTTAGCCTCAAGCAGAAGAAGAGCGCGAGCTTCATTAACGGTGTCGTTGGGGATAGCGATTTCAGCGCCCTGGGGCAGTGCAGAAATGGAATCGTGCTTCTCAGAGAAGAGAGCCATGGGGTAGATCACGGTGGGGCCAACAATCTGCAGGTTGTCGTTGGCCTCAACGTTGTAGTTGGAGAGGTAAGCGATGTGCTGGAACCAGTTGAGGTCAATTTCACCGGTACTGAGCGCGGGGTTGGGCTGAGTGTAATCGGAGAACTCAATAATCTCGATATTGATGCCCTCAGCCTTGGCCACTTCGACCAGCTTGGCGTTGGAGTCAGATGCGCCGACAACACCGATCTTGATAACATCATCGGCTGATGAAGCGGAGGCAGGAGACGCTGAGTCTGATGATGAGCCGCAGGCTGCAAGACCAAATGCGAGGGGTACGAGAGCCAAAGTGGCAACAAATTTCTTCACGGCTATGAATCTTTCTGTTGGGAAAATTGATGGGTGCGGCCACGATTCAGCGGTTTACCGGGGGCTGTTGGCTGATGTGGTTTCGGACGCTGGTTTCAGCGACTCTTCTATTAGAACACTCCACAATGGTCAGGCTAGAAATCAGCCCAAAATTGGGTCATATTTCACCTATCTGTAAGCAACAAAAAGTTACACCGTAACAGTGCGTCATAAAAGGTATATAGGAGTTAGCCTTCTGCCAACCAGTTGGCCTGCCAAGAGGTCAGTCTCTCGCGGATACCCACAAAGTGCTCTCTCATCAGTTCGGTTGCCGCATCGGCATCTCGGTCCCTAATAGCTTCATAGAGCCGCAGGTGGGCCTCCAGCAGGGTGCAGGTCTGTGCTTCATCCAGTGGGGCAACGGTATCGAGTAGGCCGGCAATATTGTTGTAAACCTGCCAGAAGATATCCAGTAGTTTGGACAGCAATTCGTTACCCAAGGGCGCAAAGATAGCAGCATGGAAAGACTGATCTGATTCTGCCAGCCAGACCCCGTTGTGGACGCTTTCTTCCATTGCGTCATAGGACTGTTTGACACGTTGGAGCTGTTCTTCGGTCATCACCGGAATAACGGCGCGTAACAATCCAACTTCAAGAGCCTCCCGGACCTCCACCAGTTCCAGAGCCTCTTGGCCACCGTGGTAGAGCGCTAAACAGCCTCGAAAGCTCAGGCCTCGCGCCATAGAAATAAGGACCTGACCACCGACAAAGGTTCCAAAGCCGTGGCGAACCTCCACAATCCCCAGCGCTTCTAGAACCTTAAGAGCTTCACGAATGGAGTTTCGCCCCACACCTAGTTCATCGATCAGTTCCTGTTCGCTGGGCAGGGGGTCCCCCTGGCCTAACTGCCGCTTAAAAATTAGCGAAATTATCTCATTCTGGAGCTGCTGTTGGCGTTTCTGCGCGGCGCTGCGGCGCACCCCCTCAGGGTGGAGAAAACCAAGGTCAGGGACGTATGGGGCGGGAGGAAGAGAGTCGTGGCTGTTCATAACGTGCTCTTTTCAGTGTGTTGATATTGAGGGCACCCAAAACACTATCCGGCAGGACTACTTCCACCGGATCCTTCTACTACTGTAGGAGCCCTTGCCACCCAGGGACAGTTTCCATCCGCAAGGTAAGAGGGTGGCGTCATATTTTGATGACTTTTCCTGCCCAGCTTGACCGATTTGGATACCCATCACTACCATACAAGATATAGGTAGGACATCCTACCTCTACCTTATTTTTATCACCCCCTCCCTACCAGGAGCGCAGCCCGAAGGAGTGCGACATAGATGTCACAGCTCACCCAGGTAAAAGAATTTGATACCTCCCGCCGTAGCTTTTTCAAAATCGCCGGTGGAATCAGCGCAGCAACAGCTTTCGCCGCATCCATTGCCGCATGCGGTGGCTCATCTAGCCAATCATCCGGCTCAGCCGCTGGCAAAGAAAACAAAGACGGCTCCATCACCGCAGCAATTGCCTACGATGTGTCCACCACCTTCGATCCCTCTCAGGCATCGGGTGCGGCTCCCTTCGCAGCCAACCTGCACATCTTCGAAGGCCTCTACGGTCTGGACCCGGCAACCCGTGAACGCTACAACGCACTAGCAACCGGTGACCCCGAAGTTGTTGACGAAACCACCTATCGCGTCAGCCTCCGAGAGGGTGCTACCTTCCACGACGGTGCAGCAGTTACTGCCAAGGATGTCGTTGAAACCTTTAAGCTCTACACCTCCGAGGAATCTCTCTTTAGCCAGTTCCTCTACTTCATCGACGGGGTAACCGCAGTCGATGACAGCACCGTAGAGTTCAAGCTCAACCAGGCTTTCCCCCTCTTTGCTGACCGTATCTCCCTGGTTAACATCATGCCGGCCAGCGCTAGTGCCGACCTTGAAGCATTCGGTGCTAAGCCCATTGGCTCAGGCCCCTACAAGTTTGTCTCAGCTACCAAGGGTGACCACATTGCCTTTGAACGCTACGACGACTACAACGGCCCCCGCCCTGCCCTGGCTAAGACCATGAAGTGGCTCATTCTTTCTGAATCTTCAGCCCGCGTCACCGCCATGAGCTCACAGCGAGTTCAGGCTATCGAGTCAGTGCCCTACGACAATATCCCGGTCCTGGAAAAGACCAACGGCGTTACCGTGGAGTCAGTTCAGTCCTTCGGTCTGCTCTTCATGATGTTCAACTGCCAGAAGGCTCCCTTCGACAAGAAGGAAGTCCGCCAGGCACTCTTCTACGCAATCGACATGGACAAGGTCATCTCCACCGGTCTGCTGGGCAACGCCACCGCAGCCACCTCCTTCCTGCAGAAGGAGCACCCCGACTATGTTGAGGCTTCCACCGTCTACACCTATGACAAGGCCAAGGCCCAGCAGCTCCTTAAGGATGCAGGTGTGGATAAGCTCTCCATCACCCTGCGCACCACCGACCACGACTGGGTCAAGCAGTGCGCCCAGTTGGTTCAGGAATCCCTCAAAGATGCCGGTATTGAGGTTGCCCTAGAAGACTCACAGTCTTCCTCCCTCTACTCCGACTTTGTCGATAGCGGCGACTTCGATGTGGTCCTGGCCCCCGGCGATCCCTCAGTCTTCGGCAATGACCCCGACCTGCTTCTGTCCTGGTGGTACCGCGGTGCTACCTGGCCTGAGAAGCGCTTCCGCTGGTCCTCCACCCCTGAATACGCCGCCCTGCAGAGCGCAATGTCTGCCGCGGTCACATCAGAGAAGCCCGACTGGAAGGCCTGCCTGGACATCGTGGCAGAGAATGTACCCCTCTACCCCCTCTTCCACCGCAAGCTGCCCACCGCGTGGGCTACCGACAGCCTGGTTGACTTCAAGCCGCTCCCCACGACCGGCCTGTCATTCCTGAATGTCGGCACCACCCAGGCTTAGCCTGGGATCCGTGAGCGGGCTCCCCCTCCACACATGATTTGAACCGCTCACAGTAATCGCTCATTGAGCACCTGGTTGCCTGCCCGCCCGGCCCCTAGGCCGGTAGCGGGCAGGCTCAGCCAGCCCTGGCGCCTCACCGTGCGCTAGCCACACCCACCTCGTTCTTTCTCTTGCAGGGAGTGACTCTCCGTGTCAAACTTTCTTAGGCTCCTCGGCAGACGCCTGGTAGCCCTGCCCATCATGATTTTGGGCGTTACCCTTCTTGTCTTCATCATTCTCCAGTTCACTCCTGGTGACCCCGCCACTATTGCCCTGGGCGAAGGCGCATCGGAAGAAGCTAAAGAAGCCTACCGAGACTCGCACGGTCTCAATGACCCGCTCTATGTCCAGTACTTTGCCTTCCTGGCACGGCTAGCTCACTTTGATTTGGGTATGACTACCCCACCCGCTCAGCCTGTTATTGACCAGATTAAGGTCGCTTTCCCCACAACCTTGCAGTTGACCTTCCTGGGGGTCGTCATCGCTGCTGTGGCTTCCTTGGTCCTTGGCGTTGTTGCCGCCCTTTACCGCGATCGCTGGCCCGATCAGCTGATCCGTGTGCTGTCCATGGCCTCCATCGCCACTCCTTCCTTCTGGCTGGGTATCCTCATGATTCAGTACTTTGCTCTGGGCCTGGGCTGGTTCCCCACAGGTGGTTCCGCACCGGCAGGTAGCGGATTTGGCACCTGGCTTTTGCACATGTTCCTTCCGGCAGTGGCTCTTGCTGTGCCCGTCAGCGCATCGCTGACCCGAACCGTTCGTACCTCCATGGTGGAAGAACTCGACAAGGACTACGTGCGCACCGCTATCGGTAACGGTGTCCCCCGCAAGGAAGTTATTACCAAGAACGTACTCCGTAACGCCCTCATCACCCCGGTCACCGTGCTGGGCCTGCGCATTGGCTACCTCCTGGGCGGCGCGGTCGTCATCGAGATGATCTTCTCCCTCAATGGCATGGGCAACCTCATCTTTATCGGTATCACCGGTAACGACATCAACCTTGTCCAGGGCGTTGTACTAACCATCGCCATCACCTTTGTTCTGGTCAACATTGTCGTTGACCTGCTCTACCTGCTCATCAACCCACGAATCAGGAGCGTCTAATCATGCGTAGCGGACTCGCAGAACGCCTCTCAGCACCGGGCATCCGATTCAAGGCGCTCCCCGCTAGCTCAAAGCTAGCTCTCACATTCATCGCCCTTATCGCCCTGGTTGCGCTCTTGGCACCCTGGCTAGCTCCTCACGATCCGCTAGCCTCCACCGGCGCACCGATTGGTGCACCCAACTCTGAGTACCTCTTTGGTACCGACCGTCAGGGCCGCGATATTCTCTCCCGCCTCATGTACGGTGCCCGCGCTTCCCTGCAGGTAGGCCTCGGCGCTGTTGCCCTGGCACTGATTATGGGTGGAATCCTGGGCTCACTTGCAGCAACCAGCTCTAAATTTGTTGCAGAAGTCATCATGCGCATCATGGATGTGCTCATGGCCTTCCCCGGTATCGCTCTGGCCGCTGTCTTGCTGGCCTCCCTGGGCAACTCTGTTGGGACTATTATCTTCGCTATTGCGGTGGTCTACACCCCGCAGCTAGCCCGCGTTGTCCGCGCCCAGGTGCTGGCAGCCTGGGACGAGGACTACGTCCGTGCAGAGCGCGTTATGGGTGCCCCCCGCTTCTACATCCTGCTCAAGCACGTGGTACGCAACACCATCGCCCCGGTGCTTGTTTTTGCAACCGTTATGGTGGCCGACGCTATTATCTTGGAGGCTTCGCTGTCCTTCCTCTCCGCCGGTGTACGCCCCCCTGAGCCTTCCTGGGGTAACGTCATCGCAGACGGTCGCGCTATCGTACTAGCAGGCGGCTGGTGGGCCACCACCTTCGCAGGTGGCGTTATCTTGCTCACCGTCCTGGCACTTAACGTACTCTCTGAGGGCATGACCGATGCCATGGTGAACCCCAAACTCCGCCGTAAGGTCAAGATCGAAGAAAATAATGAACAGCCAACCGCCCAGGCTCTAGCGGCATCTGCGGCCCTAACCGTACGTGACCGCAAGGCTAGCGCTGAGCTTGAAACTGTTCTGCAAAAACTCAAAATGACTGAAAGCCGCAGAGAAGACCGCCTCATGGCAGATCCTTCAGCTCGAGTCATACTTGAGGTCAAAGACCTTTCTATCTATTTCCCTGAGCGGTTTGGCGACACCCCCGTGGTTGACCGCGTTTCCTTCACCGTCACCGAAGGCCAAACTATGGGCTTGGTCGGTGAATCAGGTTCCGGTAAGTCCATCACCTCACTGGCTATCATCGGCTTACTTGACCGTAAGGCCAAGATCACCGGCTCCGTCCTCTTTGAAGGTCAGGAACTGGTCGGTGCCAGCGAAGCCGAGTTCCAGAAGCTCCGCGGTGCCGTGATTTCCATGGTCTACCAGGACGCCCTGAGCTCTCTGAATCCCTCCATGCTGATCAAGGACCAGATGGAGCAGCTCACCCGCCGTGGCGGCCGCAAGAGCCCCGAAGAACTCCTCCGCCTGGTCAAACTTGACCCGGAGCGTACTCTAGCCTCCTACCCGCATGAGCTATCTGGTGGTCAGCGTCAGCGTGTTCTCATCGCCATGGCACTCTCCCGCTCCCCCAAGCTGGTTATTGCCGATGAGCCCACCACCGCACTCGATGTAACCGTGCAGGCAGAAGTAATCGACCTGCTCAATGAGCTGCGTGAGCAGCTGGGCTTCGCCATGATCTTCGTGTCCCACGACCTGGCCTTGGTAGCCCAGGTAGCCCATCGCATCTCGGTTATGTACGCGGGCCAGATTGTAGAAGCCGGCGCAACCAGCCAGCTCTTGACCAACCCCCAGCATGAATACACTCGCGGCCTTCTGGGAGCAGTGCTTTCTATCGAGTCCGGGGCAGAACGGCTCTACCAGATTCCCGGTACCGTGCCCTCACCCTCAGATTTCTCAGCAGGGGACCGCTTTGCACCCCGTTCACTTCGACCCGATGCCGACCCCGAGCAGAAGCTGGTCTTCACGCCTGTTGAAGGCGACAGCGACCACCTCTGGGCATCCCACCTCACCACCGCACAGGAGACAGCATGAGCAACCCAGCTGTAACCCCCGAAGACAAGAGCCTGCTCAATACCACCGGCCGGGCTGCAGTGAGCCGTGTCAATGAGCCCATCATTGAGCTCAAGGACGTCCAGGTTCACTACCGAGCCCGTAGTGGCGGTATTCTCAAGCCCACTATCGTCAAGGCTGTTGACGGGGTAAACCTCACGGTTCGCCGCGGTGAAACCATCGGCCTGGTCGGTGAGTCTGGGTGTGGTAAATCCACCCTGGCCTCTGTGATTGTGGGCCTGCAAAAGCCCACCGGCGGTGACGTCCTCTTCAAGGGTAAGAGCGTGCTCAAGCGCAATGCTGCCCTGCGTAAAGAGTTCGGTTCCGATGTCTCGATCGTCTTCCAGGACCCGGCCACTGCGCTCAACCCCCGTATGACCATCCAGGACATCCTCAAGGATCCCCTTGATGTGCACGGCATTGGCGATAAGTCAGGCCGTGACCGCCGAGTGCGTGAGCTCCTGGCGCTGGTGGGTCTACCCGTTTCCGCCGCCGATGCTCTGCCCTCCCAGATTTCTGGTGGTCAGCGTCAACGCGTAGCAATTGCCCGCGCCCTGGCTCTGGAACCCAAGATTATTGTGGCCGATGAGCCCACCAGTGCGCTGGATGTGTCAGTGCGTGCCCAGGTGCTCAACCTGCTCTCAGACCTTAAAGAAGAGCTCTTCTTGGGTATGGTCTTCATCTCCCACGATATCCAGACCGTTCGCTACGTCTCAGACCGTATCTGCGTCATGAACAAGGGCAACATCGTCGAAGAGGGGACCGCCGAACAGGTCTTTGATACCCCCAGCCAGGATTACACCCGCACCCTCTTAGGGGCTGCACCCACTCTGCTCCACGTCTAAAAGAGACAGCGGCTTTCAACTCAATAATTTAATATTCCAGGAGAAGAATCACATGAGCTCCCCGCTTTTTTCCGGCCTTATCCCGCCACTTCTAACTCCCCGTTCCGCCGACGGCACCCTCGATTTGGGCTCCCTGGAGCGACTGATTAACCACCTGATCGAAGGCGGTTCACACGGTATTTTTGCCCTGGGTTCATCCTCTGAGGTGCTTTACCTAACCAATGCTGAGCGAGAAAAAGTGCTCCGCACCTGTGTAGAGACCATTGCAGGGCGAGTCCCTCTCATTGTCGGAGTTAACGACATGACCACAGCCCGTGTTATTGACGAAGCCCAGCGCCTGCTTGCTATTGGTGGCGACGCGATTGTGGTCACCAGCCAGTTCTACGCTGTAGATAATACCTTTGAAGAAGACCGACACTTCCGCGCTATCGCTGATGCTGTAGATGTACCGGTCTTCGCCTACGACGTTCCGGTACGCACCAAGCAGAAGCTCCCCCTGGGCTTGCTGGTTCAGCTGGCCAAGGACGGCGTAATTGCCGGTGTTAAAGACTCATCCGGTGATGACGTTGCTTTCCGCCAGCTCGCGCTTGCAACCGCTGATATTGAGGGCTTCGCCGCCTTTACAGGTCATGAGGTGGTCTGCGACGGTGCTCTGCTCTCAGGTGCGGCAGGCCTCGTACCGGGCCTAGGCAACGTTGACCCTGCAGGCTACCGTCGTCTCTTTGATGCGGCTCAGGCCGGGGATTGGGAGAGCGCCCGCCAGGAGCAGGACCGCCTAGCCAAGCTCTTTGACATTGTTTTCGTTCAGACCCCCAGCGTCTCAGGCGGAGCGGCTGGCCTGGGTGCTTTCAAGACCGCACTACAGATCATGGGAGTCATTGAATCAAACACAATGTCTCAGCCCATGGAGACACTAGGGTCCGAAGAGGCAGAGCGGATTCGCGCTATCCTTGCCTCAACGGGGCTCCTCTAGGCCGGGTTTAGCACACCCACTGAAGGGACAAGGATGAGTAACCCCCAACACGTCGCCCTGGTCGCTGACCTAGGAGGCACCAAAACCGCGCTTGGCATTGTCAGTTGCACAGGCCAGGTTCTCCACCGTGACCAGATACCCACTTTGGCTCAGGCTGGTGGTACTGAGCTGGCCCGGCACACGGCCGAGGCGCTCAAAAAGCTGGGTGCTACTGCCCGTGAGCTAGGCTATGAGCCCCTTGGGGTGGGTATTGGATCTGCTGGCGTCATTGGCTCCGAGGGGCAGGTCATCACGGCTGCCAACCTGATTAAGGGCTGGAGCGGCACTCCCCTAGCTTCTATTCTCAGTGATGTGACGGGTCTGCCTGCCTACGCGGTGAACGATGTCCACGCTCATGCCCTGGGTGAGGCCTGGCTCGGTGCTTCCGCCGATGCTGAAAGCAGTCTCATGGTAGCTTTTGGCACAGGTGTGGGTGGCTCCTATATTGTGGGGGGCCAGCAGCTTCACGGAGCGCATTCCCTTGCGGGACATGTGGGGCACTTCTCATCCCCCTGTGCTCTAGATATTGCCTGCACCTGCGGAGGAGTGGGGCATGTGGAGGCTGTCGCCTCAGGTACCGGCATCGTCAATAGCTATCGCAGGCTGGGCGGACCTACTGAGGTTGAGAGCCTAGTTGAGGTAAAAGAACTTGCTACTACCGGAGATACTCATGCCCAAGAAGCTATTGCGCTAGGTGCGCGGGCAGCGGGTATCGCACTCGGTGACCTGGCAACTATCCTGGACCCCCACCTGATTCTTGTCTCCGGGGGTGTGACTAACCTGGGCGATCTCTGGTGGCAGGGCATGGTGCAGGCCTACCAGCAGGCAGCACTTGGACAGGCTACCGAAACCCGCATTATCTCAGCTTCACTAGGTTCAGATGCCCCGCTTCTGGGGGCGGCAAGCCTGATCCCGGATTTCATTGTCAGAGACTCATCACGAGGTTAGGATTCACCGTGTTTACAGCTCAAGAACTGATTGATTCGCTTGCAGGCCAGCTCATTGTCTCCTGCCAGGCTTACCCCGGTGAGCCTATGCGCGACCCCCGAACAACCGGGCAGGTAGCGGCTTCTGCAGTGATGGGAGGCGCGGCCGCTGTCCGTGTACAGGGGTTGGCTGATATTCAGTTCACCCGCACCAGCGTTGAGGTCCCGGTCATTGGCCTGTGGAAAGACGGGCATGAGGGTATTTTCATTACCCCCACCTTGCACCATGCCCTGGCAGTAGCCCAGGCGGGTGCCCATGTGGTCGCGCTTGATGGCACTAGGCGTGACCGGCCCGACGGGCTCAGCCTCAAAGAGGTAATTGACGGGGTACACGGGTCGAGCCCATCACTGGTCATGGCAGACTGTGATTCTCTCGAAGCAGCTGTTGCGGCGGCGGAAGCCGGAGCTGATTTTATCGGCACCACCCTGGCAGGCTACACCGATGCCCGCCCCAAGACCGCTGGCCCCGACCTTGAGCTCCTGGAAGCTATTGCTGCACAGGATCTTGGGCTACCGCTTATTGCCGAGGGCCGGATCCATAGCCCGGCTCAGGCTCGGCAGGCTCTGGAGGCTGGTGCCCACGCTGTTGTGGTAGGCACAGCTATTACGCACCCTATTTCTATTACCGGATGGTTTAAGGACGCCCTCCAAGCATAAAAATAGGTGGGGCTACTTTCGAGTAACCCCACCTATTTTTATTTATCCAAGAAATATAGCTGGCTTTTGGAAGTCGGGGATATTTTCTTGCGCAAAACGATAATATTCTGCATTTTTTAATTGGCTGGCTGCTGCCTCATCGACCACGACGGTGACATCTGGGTGCATCTGGAGTATTGACCCCGGGCAGAAGGTGGTGATGGGGCCTTCTGCCATGCCCGCGATTGCACTCGCCTTGTTGGCTCCGTCAGCGACCAGGACAATCTTGCGGGCTTCCATGATGGTGCCAATCCCCTGGGTTAGGCAGTGTACTGGCACCTGACTTGCATCGCCGTCGAAGAAGCGGGCGTTATCAGCCACAGTCTTAGGTGCTAGAGTCTTGATGCGGGTGCGTGATACGAGCGAGGAACCGGGCTCATTGAAAGCTATATGCCCATTGGCGCCTATACCAAGTATCTGCACGTCAACTCCACCTGCGGTCTTGATTTTCTCTTCGTACCGAGCGCATTCAGCATTGATATCCCGAGCCATGCCATCGAGGACATGCACCTTCTGGGAGTCGAGCCCGATTCGCCCAACAATTTGCTGGTTGACGACGCTTCGGTAGGACTCGGGGTGAGAGGGGTCTAGGCCAACGTACTCATCGAGGGCAAAAGCGCTGACAGAGCTAACGTCTAGGCCTGCTTCTACGCGTTCTGCGAGATAGCGGTAGGTAGCCTCTGGGGATGATCCCGTGGCAACTCCCCAGACCGTTGGGCGACCCTGGCGGTTATTGCGTTCCGTCACCATAGCGATTAAAGACGCCGCGTAGGCACCGGCTTGATCCTTTGAATCACAGATAATTATTTCCATATAAATATCTTACGAAAAATATATCTAGAAGCGGCAGAGGGCGCGTTTATGACACCCCGTGACACAAATTTGAAAATTCGCAAGGAATATTTTTAATAATTATTATTCCCCGAGGTTCAGGTCAGAAAAGTAGATAGGGTTTTACTCATCAGGGTAGATAAAGCTGGCTCACCGCGAAGTTGCTGGCTTGGGGTTGGTGTTGGGGGCTGTCTCCTTGCTCCTGCCCTGTAGGTGGTGTGGTCGTCTGCTGGCTCGGGGCTGGCGTTTCAGGGTGCAGACGACCACACCGCCTAAGGACGCAGAGGGACACACCGCCTAGGGGGGACAGCTACCGCAAACCCTGCTTAACGCTGAGCTAGCTCTTCCCTCACCTTGCGGCGCAGGGCCTTGCCCAGCATGGAGCGGGGCAGTTCATCAACCTCGTAGTAGTTTTTAGGAACCTTGTAACGGGTCAGTCGCGTGTAGCAGTGCTCTTTAAGTTCTGCGGGGTCTAATGCATATCCTTGGGCCGGGACGATAGCGGCGGTGACAGTTTCGCCTCCGCTAGCATCGGGCATACCCACGACAGCGCAGTCTGCTACGGAGTCGTGTTGTTTAAGGACGTTTTCAATTTCGGAGGGGGAGACGTTGAAGCCACCAGTGATGATGACTTCTTTAATCCGGTCGACGATTTCTATGAAGGAGTCTTTATCGAGACGGACAATATCACCCGTTCGTAGCCAACCTCCCTCCAGCAAGGTATTGCGGGTATCTTCTGCGCGTTTCCAGTAGCCTTTCATCACCTGGGGTCCGCGCACCAATAGTTCACCTTCCTGCCCTTGTTCGAGGTCTTGGAGGGTTTCGGGGTCAACAACGCGGATGTCGGTGGAGGGGAAGGGGATACCGATGGAGCCCGCGCGGCGGGTGGAGTTGAGGGGGTTGCAGGACACCAGGGGTGAACATTCTGAGAGCCCGTAGCCTTCCACAAGCATGCCTCCGGTTGCTTCTTCCCATTCGGTGACCAGTTCGGTAGGTAGGTGCATGGCACCTGAGACTGACCAGCGGATTCCCTGGAGCGAGACTTTGCGCTGTTTTGCTTCGTCGAGCATGCGGCGGTAGATAGGTGGGACGGCAGGCAGGATGGTTGGTGGGGTTTTTTTCATGGCTCGGAAGATGAGGTCCATGTCCACGGTGGGGAAGAGTACCAGTCGTGCTTTGCAGACAGCGGAGATGGTCTGCCCCAGTGTCATGCCGTAGGCGTGGAAGAGCGGGAGCACGGCGTAGATGACTTCGTTACTTCCGGGTTGAATCCATTCTTCGCCCATTCTGCCGTTTGATTCGAGGTTGCGGTGGGTGAGCATGACGCCCTTGGGGAGCCCTGTTGTCCCGGAGGTGTATTGGAGGAGGGCGAGGTCTTGGGCGGTGGGGCGGTGGTGGTCGGCAGCTAGGGGTTGGTTCTTCATGAGCTGGCGCCAGGGTGTGGCGCCGCGTGCGGTTCCTTCGAGCTTTTCGCGTGAGGTTTTCATCTTGCCTATGGGGAGTTTGAGTGCTGCTCGCATGGCAAGTGGCATCTCTTCGATCATGTTGACGGCGTAGATGGTACGGGGGCGGATGTCTGCGGGGAGGGAGCTTATTTTATCTGCGATTTTGTCCCAGACGATGGCGGCTTTTGCTCCGTGGTCTTCAAACATGTGGCGGAGTTCTGCCTCGGTGTAGAGGGGGTTGTGCTCAACGACGATAGCGCCTAATCGGAGAATGGCGTAGAAGGCAACGATGTGCTGGGGGCAGTTGGGGAGGGCGATGGCTACGCGGTCCCCGTGCTGGATACCCGCTTTGCGGAGCCCTTCAGCTACCCGGAGGATCTGGTCACCGAGCTGGGCATAGGTGGTGGTGGAGCCGAAAAATTCGAGGGCAATTTTCTGGGGGGAAGTGCGAACAGCCTCTGCCATGAGGTGGCTCAGTGAGGTTTCAGGCAGCTTCACATCGCGGTGTGTTTCGGGCCGGTAGTTCTTCTGCCAGGGGCGGTGAGCCAGGGGGAAGGTGTCGGTCGTATCGTTATTTTCGGCTACATGCATACACAAGATTGTGCCACAGGGGTGCTTGAGCTGACATACTAAGGGGTATGGCGCAACGTGGAAACAAAGACATCACGACCGAAGAATTTCGGGAGTTGATGAAAGAAATTAACAAACGCATGATACTTGTGGGGCTTGGAGCTATTGCTCTTGGCCTGGTCATTATCGGGTTGATGTACCTTTTGGGTGGCAACTAGGTGGGAGCCCCGCAGGGACCGTAAGAGTGTCTTTGAACAGATGACAGCAGGTATGGGTTACCGCCCGGATCAGGAGCGCGTCGAGGTTCTGAGTCTGGTCTAAGTACCCCCTTTTTTTTGATAGGTTTACAGGCAATGAGCAGTACAGATCATCGGCAGAGCGGCCAGGAAGATTTTGAGGATTGGGACGCGGTTTTTGAGGACTCAGAATCAACACGCTTGCTCTCTCCCTCGCAGCACCACTACACCGACCGGCTTGAAGAAGATACCAGGCCGCTTGAAACTAGCAGCTACCAGCAGGAGATCCTTTCAGCGACCCGGTCGGGGCAGGCTCCTTACCCTGTGGGCTGGCAACAGGCGCACCCTGCTACCGCTCAACTCCCCCTACCCCATCAGCAAACAGAGGCCGGTTGGGACCATGAGGTTGCTCCCCTACCGTCTGCTCGTGTAGCTGTCTACCGCAGGATTCAGTTCCTACCGGCTATGAGCGGTAGCCTCGTGGCTTATGCTCTGAGCACCGGGCTATTTGCCTTGGTAAGAACCGTCTTCACTGCTGTTGGTATCTCGACCTATGGCAGTCTGACGGGTGGCGCTCTGGCCGTTTCTGTTGCTTCCAGTCAGGGCCAGGCTATTCCTTGGGTAGTTGCAAGTGCTCTTATATGGCTGTTGAGCTTCGGCTGGGCAGGATATGTTGCCACCCGCATGGCTGCGGTAGCACCTACCAGGCAGGCCCTGGGGGTTCTTGCTGTCAGCTTCCTTGCGGCTCTCCTTGCAACCCTGGTGACATGGGCTTCCGCTTGGCTCCCGTCACCGCTTACGCCCAGCTTTGCCTTTCAGCGGCTTCTGGCCCCCGATCTGGCTCTTGGGGCTCTCACAGCGCTAGCCGCAGGGCTACTCGCCGCTATCGGCTCAATGCTGGGTGCGGCTCTGGGAATGAGGTATCGTCGAGCCCTGACAAGTATAAATTCCTAAAATAGCATCAACTTAGGAAGGCTCTAAGTCACCTTAAAAGCCAGGGGTTAAGAGGGCTTAAACCGGGCTTTAGCTGTAAAATATGTTCGTAATGTAAACAGTCTGCTCATCGCACCCATGCAACCACCGAGCAGCCACCGTCTCAGGTGAGGGTTGCACAGCATACAAGGTAAGTAAGAATTATGAGCGTAGTACGTGTAGGCATTGTCGATGACCATGAGGTAGTCCGCGAAGGTATGCGGGCAGTCGCTGCCGGCGCTAGCGAAATTGAGCTGGTAGCGGCTGCTCCCACTGCAGCTGACCTGCTGGTAGCCTTGGGGCGCAACCTCAATGACCCTTCTCATGCTGATTTGGGAAAGCTGAAGCGTGACTGCGATGTTGTGCTTCTGGACCTCTCACTTCAGGATAAGTCTCGACCGTCAGAGAATGTTGATATCCTGCAACGGGCAGGCATTAAGGTTCTTATCTTCAGCATCGGAGAAAACCCCGGCCTGATTCGCGAAGCCCTGAAAGCTGGCGCGCTGGGCCTGGTTCGCAAGTCTGAGCCTCTTGAACATGCCCTGGCCGAGGCCAAGAATATCGCAGACGGTAAAGCCGTTGTTACCAAGGAACTTGCCGCCGCTATTGACGGTGACCAGGAGTTCTCTCGCGCTAATCTCTCCCCCCGAGAGCAGGAAACCCTGCGTCTTTATGCCTCCGGCTTTGCACAGGTTCAGGTAGCCCGCCGTATGGGTATTAAGCAGTCTGCGGTTAAAACAAATATTGACCGTATCCGCGAAAAGTACGCTCGTGTTGGTCGCCCGGCCCCCACCAAGATTGACCTGCGTATCCGCGCTATTGAGGATGGCCTGGTAGATACCATGGAAGACACCTCCACCGCAGACCGTCACCTGTAATTCGCTCACCCCTGTACCCCTAAGGATTGTGCACCTGTCTACTGTTACCGGAGGCGCCTCTAAGGACCTGGCCCAGGCTCTCCAACCCTCAAGAGTCAATCGACTCCGCGCTTTCTCGCTGAAGTCGCTCACCCTCACTAGCGGCCAACAGCCGCTGATGGGGCCGAGCTCCTTTGGTCTCTATTGCACCCTAGAAATTGTCTATTCCCTCATCGCGGTCGGCCTGCTCCTGCAATCTTTGGCCAATATTTCCGAGAACCGGGGCGGGGACTCTCTCTGGTACCTGGCCATTATCCCTGTGATAGTCACCCATGCCTCTTTGCTCATGTTCAACGGTGTGCGTAAAGAGGTTTCAGCCAGGACAGTTAATTTCATGCTTGTCATTGCCTACGGCACCTATATAGTGTGGCCTTTGAGTATCGGTGCCCAGCATTCGGCTATCCCCTGGTCCTGGCTTTTTGGTATCTACGCCATGCTGGTGCCGGTCTTTGAGGAAGAATCACGGGACGGCATTACCCACAGCATTGCTTTACCCGCACTACTGATTATCAGCTCGGTGGCTTCCCATCTTCTGACCGGAGTCCCCTTGAATCCCACCGAGCTGATGATCCGAGCTTGCTATTTGTGTTTTACCTGCGTTCTGCTAGCAGGTCTTGCGCGGTTTGCGCTCAAAGCCGTTAGGGAGTCTGATAGGACCTACTACGAGACGCTCTCAGCCCAGCTTCTACTCAACCGTTCACGCGACTATTCCCAAGAGCTACAGAACTTTGACAAGCTGGTGCACGATAATGTGATGGCCGCCTTGCTCGATGCCAGCCGCAACCCCGGGGAACTCCCCCAGCGCACCCGCCTGCTGGCACGCCGAGCTATTGATGTTCTTGAAGAGGAAAGCCTCAAGTCTCAGCCCCAGCGCCCCATTACCTTCCAGGCTCTGACCGAACAGATCGCTGAAGGCGTTGAGCCCTGGAACCAGCGCCTACGCTTTATCTCAGACTCCATGGAGAAGTACCCCCTAGCGAGCCCCGACTCTACGCTGCCCTATACGGCGGCACGCGCTTTTACCCATGCGGTCACCGAAGCTGTTTCGAACTCCGCCCGGCACTCGGGAACCCGCACCACACAGATTTCCATTCGTACCGAGCTGCGCAGACCCTACAACTCGACCCGGTCCGATGAAGAACGCCCCTATGTGCTCTGCACTATCTCGGATAGAGGCCAGGGTTTCTCCATGAAAGATATCGATTTCCGTCGCCTGGGTGTGCGTGTTTCTATGATCCGCAGCATGGAAGAAGTAGGTGGCAAGGTCACCATCACTTCTGCCCCTGAAAAGGGAACAACTGTCATTGTCCAGTGGCCCCATGAGGACCCCGATGCTGGTTAAGTACTATCGTTCCCGTCAGCTCACTCTGCTTCTGAGCGCTGTCACTCTCCTGGTTCTGGGCTCCTTCTTCTTCTGGTACTCCCAGTACACCACCACCCGCGCTCCTCACTGGGCTACCATCATCAGTCTCTACGCTATTGCCACGCTCCCGGTCTTCTTGCCCACTCAGCGGCTGGCTCTACCCGATGCGATGCTTCCCCTTATTACTATTTTGGGGCTACACAGCGTGGATATAACCTTGAGCGCTATGAGCCATTCAGTCACCTTCTCTAGCCTCTCCTGGCCGCTTATGGCCTATACTCTGCTGGCTATGGGTCTTGTTTCCCGCAGGCACACTTTCTACGGCTGGCTCTTCTTTGCAAGTTTTGTATTACTGGTGCTGAGCTGGCACAGCAACTACTTCTTAAGCCGGATCAATCTTTCTACCGAGTTCTATATCCCTTTCCTGCTCATGGTAGTCTGCACCATCGTGCCTCAGCAGATTGAGCAGGCCGTCTCTAAGACCCGGCAGGCTCGCAGTATGCGCATCATTGCCGATGCGGGCCGTACCGAAGAAGCAGATATGAGTGCTATTGCAACCCAGCGTGTGCAGGAAGTGCGCACTCTGACTGAAGACATGCTTCACCGTATTGCCTACAACGAATCACCCGTGACCCGTGACGAAATGGACGAGTTTCGGTTTACCGAAGCTCAGCTGCGTGACACTATCCGCGGTCGCTACATCGTCAATAAGGAAATTCTTCATGCGGCCTGGCTTGCCCGCCAGCGCGGTGTCAAGGTAGATATTCTCGACGAGCGAGGAAGCGCTCTACCTGCCCGGCTCTCGATGATTCTGACCCAGTGCGCGGTCGACCTGTTCGATAAGGCCTCGGGCGGGACTATTACGGTTCGTGCTTTCCCTGCTGACGACCAGATAGCTGTCATGCTGGTGCACGATGGTAACTCAGAGGATGAGGAGCCCAGCGCAATCGAAATTTCTCAGACTGGCCTGGTTGAAAGGTTCTAAGAACCCCAGCCTACTCGGGGACACTCCCCCCGGCTTTTGTAGGCACCTTTGCCTTATTCAAAGAATTTTCTGAGAGCAAGCGTAGACCTATATGAGGACATACAAGCTGAGGTTACCCAGACTAAGATTTTAAGTAACTTGATAGCTGTTCAACGATGAGTCGGGGGACTCAGCTTTCTGGTGACGTTGGGGGACTGATCCAGAAAATGTAGAACAGCCAGTCAAGGGCATAAGGTAACCTACGGGGCCTGAACTTGTCCGGACCGATGTGTCCGGGGATTCGGATTTCTTGGGGGAGATAATTCGAATTCTGCTCCAGGTTCCGTACCTTGGCGTTGTGAGGCCTTCACCTGTTTCAGGTGGGGGCCTCGCCTCTTTAATCCTTTCGGGAGCAAGAGGTATCAAACCGCCTGCAAAAAGGCTCAGCCCGCGCATGCTGCCAGCTGAGCCTTTGAGTGTCTTTGGCAGATTTCTACCCTACATATCGAGGAGGAGGGCTGGTTCTTCGAGGATAGAGGCAACATCGGCCAGGAACTTAGCCGAAAGGTCACCATCCAGCACACGGTGGTCGAAAGATCCACCCAGGGTGGTAACCCAGCGCGGGATAACTTCCCCGTCCACGACCCAGGGCTTCTGCTTGATCGTGCCGAAAGCCACGATAGCGGCCTCACCGGGGTTCAGAATAGGCGTTCCGGTGTCGATGCCCAGGGAACCGATATTAGTGATAGTCAGGGTGCCTTCCTGCATCTCAGCAGGCTGGGTCTTACCCTCGCGGGCCCGGGCACTCAGGTCATTCAACGCTACAGCCAGCTGACGCAGGTTCATGCTCTGGGCGTCCTTGATGTTCGGTACCATCAGGCCGCGAGGGGTAGCCGCCGCGATGCCCAGGTTCATGTAGTGCTTAATCTGAATCTCTGAGTCGGTCCAGGTGGCGTTGACCTGCGGGGTGCGCGAGGCCGCCCAGATAACGGCCTTAGCAAGAATCAGCAAGGGGGTTACCTTAACACCCTCAAACTGGGGTGACTTCTTGAGGCGCTTGACGAACTCCATGGTGCGGGTAGCATCCACGTCCACAAAGATAGAAACGTGCGGGGCCTTGAAGGCGGAATCCACCATAGCCTTGGCCGTAGCCTTACGAACGCCCTTGACCCGGATACGCTCGATGCGGTCACCACCGGCCCCGGCGGGAATCCAGAAGCTGGTGGGATCGGCGTTATCGGTAAAGTCAGCGGTTTCTGCCAGGCTCAGGTGGGCCGCAAAGTTGAGCAGGTCACGCTTAGTCACCTGTCCCCTGTCGCCGGTGGGGGTCACCTGTGCCAGGTCAATGCCCATTTCCTGAGCAGCCTTACGCACCGGAGGTTTGGCAAGAGCCTGGCGGCGGGGAACCTCAGAGTGTTCAGCCCCGGGCAAGTGTTCTGCTGTGCCCAGACGGCGCAAGACTCCCCCCATGCCGCTCTCTTCAAAGAACTTGCCTGCGCGAGCAGGCAGGGAAGTCAGCAGGGGCTTGCGCTGTTCAGCAAGCTGTGCTGCAGCAGCCGGGGGCGCCGGAGGCGGGGCAAGAGGAGCTGGCGAAGGCGCATTCTTCTTGCGTGAACGGCGCTTAACGGGATCAGCCTTAGGGCCTGAGCCCACCAGCGCGGCACCGGCACCGGGGTCCTTCTCAGCCTTAGCCTCAGGAGCGGATACCGCCTGGGCGGAGCCCTCAGCGCTAATAGCGATAATGGGGGTGCCGACCTCCACGCTCTGCCCCTCGGCAACCAGAAGGTCCTGCACCCTGCCATCGTAGGGCGAGGGAAGCTCTACCACGGACTTAGCCGTTTCAATCTCAACGATAATGTCGTTGAGCTTAACAAGATCACCGGGAGCTACTTTCCAGCTCAGGATTTCTGCTTCGGTGAGCCCTTCGCCCACATCAGGAAGGTTAAAAATCTGTGACATGGTATGTGCCTTTCGTGGGGGCTAGTAGGCCAAAGAACGGTCGACGGCTTCGAGCATACGGTCAATGCCGGGCACGTAATCTTCTTCTACCTTAGAGACTGGGTAGGGCATGTGGTAGCCGCCCACGCGGATAACGGGTGCTTCAAGGTGGTAGAAACAGCGTTCGGTGATTGCCGCAGAAATATCGGAGCCCAGGCCACCAAAGGTCGGTGCCTCGTGGGCTACTACCAGGCGGCCGGTCTTCTGCACAGAGGCCTCAATGGTCGGGACATCCAGCGGGGACAGCGAGCGCAGATCCAGCACCTCAATATCGTGTCCGTCTTCGGCGGCAGCTTCTGCTGCGGCCAGGGCAACGGGCACAAGTGGCCCGTAGGTGGCGATGGTCAGTTCGGAGCCTTCCCTGACGACCTGCGCGGTAAAGGGGTCAAAGTTGGCGTCAGCAAAATTGACTTCGCCCTTCATCCAATAGCGGCGTTTGGGTTCAAAGAAAATGACTGGGTCGGGGTGGGCGATTGCTGTGCGGAGCATCCAGTAGGCATCGTGCGGGTTAGATGGGGTGATGACGCGCAAGCCCGGGGTGTGGGTGAACAGGGCTTCGGGTGATTCTGAGTGATGCTCGATGGAGCCAATCATGCCGCCGTAGGGGATACGCACGGTCACGGGTACCTGGTACTGGCCGTGGGTTCGCCCGTGCATCTTGGAGAGCTGGGAGGTGATCTGGTTAAAACCGGGAAAGACAAAGCCGTCGAACTGAATTTCGGGGACGGGCCGGTAGCCGCGCAGGGCCATGCCGATGGAGGTGCCGATAATACCGGCTTCACCCAGGGGTGAGTCCATCACACGGGTAGGGCCGAAGGTCTCTTGTAGCCCCTCGGTTACGCGGTAGACGCCGCCCAGTTTTCCGATGTCTTCGCCCAGGGCTAGCACCTTGCGGTTGCTGGTCATCTCGTCGTGGAGGGCCCGGGTAATAGCCTTGGCCAGGGTGAGGGTTTCTCTTATCTGCTCGGTCATGTCTTTATTCCTCTTCGAACCCTTCGGTGTAGGCGCGGTGGAAGGCTAGGTCGTCCTCTACCTGCTGGTGGGGTTCGGTGTAGGCCCGGCTGAGGTAGGTTTCAAAGTCTGCTGGCTGGCTAGCAAGCACAAAGTCACGTACACCCCTGACCTGGGAGTCAGCAAAGTCAGTGACCTCAGTGAAGAAGGTGTCGTCCGCGTACCCGGCTGAGCGCAGGTATTTTTCGAGTCGGGTCATAGGGTCAAGCTGAGCGAAGGCGGCCTCGTCCTCGGAGGCGCGGTACTTGGTGGGGTCATCGGCGGTGGTGTGGGGGCCCAGGCGGTAGGTTTCAGCCTCAATCAGCACGGGGCCTTGTCCCGCCCTAATTTTTTGCATAGCGTAGCGGGTTGCGGCATAGACGGCGAGCACATCGTTACCGTCTACCCGGATACCTTCAAAGCCGTAGCCGGCGGCCCGGGTTGAAATGGGCACGCGGGATTGGACGCTAAAGGGTACGGAGATAGCCCACTGGTTGTTCTGCACAAAGAAAAGGACCGGGGCGTTGTAGCTGGCCGCAAAAATCATGGATTCGTGGACGTCGCCCTCGGTGCTGGAACCGTCACCAAAGTAGACAACAACCGCAGGTTTCTCGGGGTCGGTAGCCGGGTCGGTGGCTTGCCCCTGTCCGGTCTGGTACTGCCCGGTTTCGGCCTGGATTTGGGCATCGAAGTTAAGGCCCATGGCATAGCCGGTGGCATGGACAACCTGAGCGGCAAGGACCAGAGTGTAGGGGTGCACATTGTGCTTTTTAGCGTCCCAGCCCAGGGTGCCGGTGCCGGTAAAGAGCGGGGTAATTTCGGTGGGGTCAATCCCCCGCTCCAGGAGCACGCCGTGCTCGCGGTAGGAGGGGAAGATGTAGTCGTTAGGTGCCAGTGCACGGGCGGAGGCTATCTGGGCGGCCTCCTGCCCCACAGACGGAACCCAGAGAGCTAGCTGACCCTGCCGTTGCAGGGAGGTCATTTCACTGCAAAAACGGCGGGTGAGCGCCATGGTACGGTACATGTCTTTGAGATCTTCGCCGGTGAGCTCATCGGCAAAGGAGCTAAAGCTAGCGTGTGAGCTAGTAGTTCCGGTTTCATCCAGAAGTTGGATTCGCTCCGGGGTCCCCCAGGGGTTCTGGGGGCTTTTTGTTTGTGACATGCGTGTCTCCGGGTCCAGGTCTGTCTTTTTCTCTTGTTTAACCCTACGCCCGCTCTCGGCAGGGCAGGGCCTTATTTTTAGAATTTTTGACTGTTTCTTTACAAATAATGAGTTTACACAGACTCTGGCTCCTCCCCTACCCCGCAGGGTTCAGGGAGAAGCCAGCGCCGGAAAAATCCCCTTATTGGAGGGCAGGAGCTACTGAACGGTGAGGGAACTTTTCTGCAAGGGTGAGCAGGCGGGCGTTGGCCTGATCTTCACCAATGCTGATGCGTACGCCCTCACCAGCAAAAGCCCGCACCGAGAGAGCATGTGCCTCGGCCTGCTGAGCAAAGGCAGTTGTGTGTTCACCCAAGGGTAGCCAGACAAAATTAGCCCGGGTTTCGGGAACCCAGTAGCCCAGCTCTTTGAGCCCGGTCACTACTTTTTCGCGTTCAGCTACCAGGTGCTCTACCCGCTCCATGACCTCATCGGCATGCTCGATGGAGGCGATAGCCGCCTGCTCAGCAATTGTTGTAACGGCAAAGGGGGTAGCAGCCACCCGCAGGTAGGCGGTGATATCGGGGTGGCTGATGGAGTAGCCAACGCGCAGTCCCGCTAGACCCTGTGCCTTGGAGAAGGTGCGCAGCAGCACCACATTGGGGTAGTCCCGGTAGATATCCAAGCCGTTGAGGGGCGGCTCCTGGCCCTCAGGGATTTCAGAAGCGGCACAGAACTCAAAGTAGGCCTCGTCAATAACCACCAGCAGGTCTTGAGGGACCTTACGGAGGAAGTCCCGCACCTGACTTTCAGTCACTGCCGGGCCGGTAGGGTTGTTGGGAGTACAGATGAGAATCACGCGAGTGCGGTCGGTGATAGCCGCCGCCATGGCGTCAAGGTCGTGGGCGCCGTTGGGTAGGTTGGGTACCTGGACGCTCTTAGCCCCGGCGAGACCCACACAGATGGGGTAGGCCTCAAAGGAGCGCCAAGCGTAGATGACCTCGTCCTGGGTACCGTCTTCGTTGGCACCGGCGAAAGTTGCCAGAATCTGGTTGAGCGCACCCAAGCTACCTGCTCCGGTCACGATGTCCTCGGGGTCAACCCCCAGGTACTCACCCAGGCGGGTGCGTAGGGCGGTTGACAGCGGGTCCGGGTAGCGGTGGGCAGTGTCAAAGTCAGCAAGCACCTGAGCGACAGAAGCAACCGGCCCGAAGGGATTTTCGTTGGAGGACAGCTTGAACCGTTCTAGCCCTTCCACAGTGGCAGGGGGCTTGCCGGCAGAGTACTTGGGGAGTCGAGAGAAAACGGGGCGGGGGCGCACACCGTCATTTTGAGTAATCTGAGTCATAGACCCAATTCTAACCAACCAGCGCCCCAGGGAGAACGCCCCAGCATCACAGCTGGCAGGTAGCCTTGCCTTTCTGATAGAGTTGCTTCGTCCGCACAGGCGCGGCTGGCCTCCATAGCTCAGGGGTAGAGCATTTCCCTCGTAAAGAAAAGGTCGTCGGTTCAAATCCGACTGGGGGCTCCATAAGATGGCTAAGGGCCGCTTCCGAAGACACTCGGAAGCGGCCCTTTGTCTCTACCAGCTCGGTCAGCCCCGGCTAGCAGAAAGCTCTAAGACCGGTCCTCGTCAATGTGATGAGCCGTGCTGTAGCCAATCAGATAAGCCCACATCCAGGCGCTTACCGGCACCAGAAAACACAGCGCTAACAGGCTGGTGTCATTGTCAAAAATCCACCGGTAGAACCACCAGATTCCCGCCGAAGGAACAAGTAGTAGCGCAAAGAGACGCAAGAACCCGGGTGCGTAGCCCCCCTGAGGGGTTCTGCGGGCTTGAAAACCAAAATAATTTTTCACGGTGCTTATCTTTCTTGGCTCACCTAGGGAAAACTCTAGCTACGCCACAGGCCATAGGTCTTGGCAAGTGATGATACTTTTCGGGCACGCGCCAAACGTGGCAGATAGGAACCGTCCTTGGGTACAGAATCGCCTTCGCTCTTCTGCAAAAGCTCCCGCGCCCAGGCAATTTCGTCGGCGCTCGGGGCAAGCCCCAGATTGATAGTCTCGGTCTGTGCCGGGTCCAAGGTCAGTTTACCGGTCATGCCGTGGCTGGTGGTCACCGCGCAGTCCTTAAGCAAGTCCCCGCTGTGCTTACCCACAGAAGGCCCATCAATCGGGCCTGCCAGCCCGCCCACGCGGGAGGCCAAGACCAGCTGTGACCGCGCATAAGCCAGCGCAATCGGGTCGGCTGAAACTCCGGTGTCGCGGCGGTAGTCACCCACACCAAAAGCTAGGCGGAAGGTACCGGGAGCCTTGGCAATACGCACCACATTCACCATGCCCAGGGCGGTCTCAATCAGCGCGATGACCGGAGTACCGGCTGGGAGCATCATAGCGGTACGAGTTACATGGTCAGGGTGTTCGGTCATAGCAAGCATGACCCCCTTGAGCCCCTCCGCACGGTTCAGCGCTTCAAGGTCTTTAGACCAGTGTTCACTGTCAATCGCGTTGATACGCACCCAGGCCGAAGCCCCCTTATTGAGCATGGCAACGATGTGCTCACGGGCAGCATCTTTGGCTTTCTCGGGGCAACCGTCCTCAAGGTCAATGATGACCGAATCTGCTTCTGATTCCAGGGCTGCTGCAATGGTCTGTTCGGTTGCATCAGCTGATACTAGAAGCCAGGATCGAGAAAGTCGGGCGGGCAAAGATGCGGCGCGTTCGTTGCGGTGGAAATTAATCACGGGATCCTCGTTAAGGTGGGTCTGACCCTCTCAAGTCTACCCCCGCAAGAGCTACCCGCTGCGGGTTCTTCCCGGCCCGCCTTAGAGTGTGAGCAAACGCCCGTCCACCATATGTAACTGGCCAGTAGCCAGCGCGGCCTGCTCGGCATCGTGGGTAATCATGAGCGTGGCAGTATTGAACTCGGCAGTGACCTGTGCCAGCAGTCGCACAATCTCTTCCGAACGCTCACTATCTAGGGCACTCGTTGGCTCATCGGCCAGCAAAAGCGCTGGCTGGCTCATCAGGGCGCGAGCAATATTGACTCGCTGACGTTGCCCACCCGAGAGCTGGTGCACCTTGCGGTGGCTGGCAGCAGAGAGCCCTACCAGATCAAGAAGGTCATGGGCCTGTGACCTAGCTGCCCGTAGCTCTGCCCCTCGAGCTCCCCCAATGCGTGCTACCAGTTCTAGCTGTTCTGCAGCGGTGAGTGAGGCAATCAGGTTGGGTTGCTGGAAGATAATGCCGATGGTGGTGCGGCGGAGTTCAGCTAGCTGGGAGTCCCGGTAGCCGGTGGTCTCTACACCGTTGATGAGGCGGCTACCGGAGGTAGGGGTGATCAGCCCCGCCGCCACAGACAGCAGGGAGGATTTACCGGAGCCAGATGCGCCGGTCAGGGCAAAGAAGTCACCCCGCTCTACCGTCAGGTTGATGCCGTCCAGGGCGCGCGCGGTCAGGGGTTTTCCGGAGCTATCAACCCCGTCGGGATAGTCAAGGGTGATATCGCGTAGCTCGAGGGCGGCGGCAGCTGCGGCTTGGGTAGGTAGAGAGCCTGGCAGTACAGAGGTCATGGGTTTACCTTTCGGGATTAGATCAGAATTAATTAGTTGCCACCCAGGGCGAGCATGGGATCAACGGTTGCTACACGCCGTAGAGCGATAAGGGCACCGCCCATACCTAAGGCCCAGATTCCAGCTGCTGGTCCGGCAACTGTCAGGGGTGAGAGCTGGAAGGGTACAGTGCCCGAGACGAGAGCCCCTAGCGCCCAGCCAGCTAGGGCACCGCTGAGAGTTCCTAAAGCCAGAATTAGGCCAGCCTGGGCCAGGGCATCACGGGTCAGGAAAGCACGAGAAGCACCTAGCGCTCGCATGAGGGCGATATCCCGAGTGCGCTGAATGGTCCACACAGTCAGGAAGGAAACGATGACTAGGGCAGAAATACCGTAGAGGAAGCCCTGCATGGTCGTCAGTGAGCCGTGCTCTGATGAGTAGGCGGGCAGGGCCGCAAAGGCTTGCTTGGTGGTCAGTGCCTGGGTTCTGGTTGCTGTGGCCGTGGCATCTACATGGCTAGCGCCCTGAACTGCTAGCACTGTTCCCAGTACGGCATCTGGCCCTGTGGTTGGGTTCTGGTGGGTGAGCTTCTGCCAGGTGCTGGTGGTGATCCAGCCTGCGGGGGTGTGGGAGTAGTAGGTGTCTTCAGCGATACCTGTCACAGTGAGTTCGGTACCATTCACGCTCACGGTATCACCCACCCCTGCACCTAGGTCGTGGGCCTGGCTCAGGGGGAGGACGATCTGGTCATCAGCTGCTTCAGAGCCCTCATGCAAGGGAGCGGTGGAGGCGGGCAGCTGAGAACCCTGGGGGGTGGCGATGAGGGTCATGGGTGCGGCTCCTTTGCCCTCAACCTTAGCCGTCAGGAAGCCCACCGGGGTAACCCTGTCTGCCTCTTCCTGCCATTGCTGGGTGAGACTGGTAGTCACACTGGAGTCGGTGAAAGAAGCCTTAGCTCCGGCTGTATCGGAGGCGAAAATAAACCGGTCGGCCCCCATTTTTTGGAGGGCATCGGTGTTTTGTCGCCCCAGCCCCCCGGTCAGCCCCGTCAGCATAACCAGGAGCAGGGTAATGAGGGTGACCGTTGCCCCAATAAGGGTAAATCGGCCCTTAGCAAAGAGGATATCGCGCCAGCCAACAAACATGAGATTTTACCTTTCAGAAGACAATCCCCGTATCAGGGGCTATATCTATCTGACCAGTTCACCGACCCTTACTACATCGGGGTAAGGGTTGAACCTATAATCAACCGTTTGGACGATAGCGGGGGAAGCGAGGTGAGGCTCTGAGAGGGCTAGACTGGTTGGGGTAAGACTTGCTTAGTTCAGTAAGGATGCTCGTGCCCCTTGCCCCACCCGCCTCCGCTGCCTCTGGCGGTAGCAGGCAGACGTTACTGGTGCTCACTACTCTGAGAGTGAGCTTGCACGTCATGTTCGCTTTCCTACTCATTTTTGGTGCTGTTTTGGCTCTAGTGGGCAGCGTCTACCAGCCCCGCCACACCGCTATCGGGGTCCTGACACTTACCCTGGGGGCTATCTACCTGGCAGGTACGGTCTATGAGAAGCGGCGCGGCCTACCTCAGCGGTTGAGGCTGGCAGGTTTTCCCTTGGCCTCCGGTGGTACTTTGCCTTTTAGCCCGGCTCATCTCTGGTTGCTTGTCATTACAGGTTTGTGGCTGGCGCTGATGTGTTTGGATAGCTCGTTTACCTGGGCTGTTTTCCCCGTCATGTTCCTCTACCTGCACCTCTTGCGACCTCTAGCCGGGGTGCTGGCTACCGGTGCGCTGTGCCTTCTGGCGGTTGCTTTGCCTTTGGTGGGCCCTGCCGGGTTCGGCCTGGCTCGTTTACGGGCTGAGGGTCTGACTCCGGGGTACCTGGTAGGCCCTACGCTGGGGGCTATGTTGGCTGTAGTTATCTCTTTTACCTACCGGGCACTGAGACAGGATGCAGCCCACCAGTTTCGGCTAGCTGAGCAGCTCAGGGCGGTGCAGGCCGAGCTGGCTCAACAGCAGTACCGGGCTGGAAAGATTGCTGAGCGCGAGCGCCTTGCCCGGGAAATACACGATACTTTGGCCCAGGGGCTATCGTCGATTGTTCTGGTGTCCCGTGCGGCCTCAAATGCCTTGGCATCAGGTGATACTGCGCTGGGGAGGGAACGATTGCAGGTCATTGAGCAGAGCGCGTCCACTAACCTGGCAGAAGCCCGCCGTTTTATTCATGACTTAGCTTCGCCCGCGCTGGATAGTTCTGTGGTAGGTGCTTTGAGCTCTTTGGTCGCTTCGACGCAGGCCACTCAGCAGGCGGCGGGTCTTGACTTCCGGTGCTCTTTGACCGTTGATGGTGATGAGTCTGCGGTGAACCGGCTGCCTGAGCCGATTGCCTCTACCCTGGTGCGGGTAGCCCAGGGTGCGTTGGCGAATGTTGCTGCCCATTCTCAGGCCAGTCAGGCGGTGATGACGCTCAGCCTGTGGCCGGGTGAGGTGGCACTGGATGTGTGCGATAACGGGGTTGGTTTTGACGTTCGTGCGCTCTCACCGGTAACGGATAAGGCTGAGGTTGCCCTAGCGGAGGGTAGCACCGGCTATGGGTTGATCTCTCTGACTGCCCGGGTAGACCAGGTGGGTGGGACCCTGAATATTGAAAGTTCTCCTGGCGCTGGTACCGCCTTGTCTGTCCGTTTACCGGTAGAGGGTGTACTGGCTGCCCCGGCTTCTGGAGGTAACTATGACTGTTAAGGTTGTGCTGGTCGATGATCACCCGGTAGTCAGGGCTGGTTTGGGTGCCTTGTTTGCCGGGTTTAGCGACATCGAGGTAGTGGCAGAAGCCTCCGATGGGGGTCAGGCTGTTTCGGTTGTACAGGAGCTAACCGTACGGGGCGAGGCCCCCGATGCGGTGGTGATGGACCTTCAGATGAAACCTATGGGCGGGGTGGAGGCGACTCGTCTGCTGGTGGCTATGGAGGGTCCTCCAGTGCTGGTGCTGACTACCTTTGATACGCAGGCCGATATCGTGGCAGCTGTTGAGGCCGGCGCTCTGGGCTATTTGCTCAAGGACGCCCCTCCGGAGCAGGTGCATACGGCTGTACTAGCTACGGCGCGGGGCCAGAGGACGCTCTCGCCCGAGGTCATGGCGGCGCTGGTGGACCGGATGCAACGGCCTACTGTGACTCTTTCAGCGCGGGAAACTGAGCTTCTTGAGCTTGTTTCTACCGGTGCAACCAACAAGGAGCTTGCGCAGAAGCTCTTTATTTCGCAGTCCACGGTAAAGACGCACCTGGTGCATATTTTCACCAAGTTGGGTGTGGATAACCGCACGGCCGCTGTGGCGGCGGCACGCGCGCAGAACCTCATCTAGTTGTATGGTGCGGGTGTGGTAGCTCCCGTGTAAGGAGGAAGGCCTGCTTTGTGCCCCGCCAACTGGCTCGGGGTTGGCCTTCTAGGGCCTTGGCGGGCACAAAGCAGGCCGGGGTGGATACCTTCTCGGGCAGAAGCCTAAGACTTCTGCTTGTTCCAGGGAATGACAACAGGGGTGTCAGCTGGAGCGGGTGCTGGCTTCTGGTCTTGCTTCCAGCTGGCCCCAAAGCGGCGGTCTTTAAAGCGCTGGACGGGGACCTCAACCATGAGGTAAATCAGTACACCCGAGAGAAGGCCGGGGGGCACCAGAAGAGCAACCTGGGCCAGAAGGGGCAGGTCCTGCAGATGGCCTTCGATTGCTTTGAACAGCACATCGTGTACCAGGTAGATACTGTAGCTCGACAGGCCAATGAGTTGCAGAGGCCGCCAGGCTAAGAAGCGGTGGATAGCCGCGCCCAGGGGCTGGCGGGAAGCTACCAGCCCCCAGAGCATAATGGTGGAAGCTGACCAGGCCTGGAGCGAGTAGCGCACGGTTTCGCGGAAGGTTGTATCGCGGATGACCAGGGTCATCAGGTAGACCCCTATGGCGGTGAAGAAGACCCAGTTACGGCCCAGGAGCGGGATAGTGTACCCGTCTCGTGTCAGGCCCCCGGAAGGCATGTAGTGCTTGCCTGCTAGGTGGCGTCCTCGGACCATTTCATCGTCGCTGTATCGGTGGTACCAGAGGGCGGTGAGCATGCCGATAGCGATTGCTTCAAGGCGGGTATCGGTGCCGAAGTAGATGCGGTCGCTGCTGGCACCGGCATCGAACAGTGCCCACCGTGACAGGGCCGAGTACAAGATAAGGGATAGGCCCAGCAGCGTCAGGGCCTTCCGGTAGTTGCGCCAGCGCACCATGAATAGCCAGAGGATGGCAAAAACCAGGTAGAACTGCTCCTCGATGGAGAGCGACCACATCACGTGGCTACCGGGTAGCACGGTGATGTGTGAGTCCAGGTAGCGCAGGTTGAAGAAGAAGAAAATCTGGCCCAGCACGTCAAGGGGGTCAAGGGTTCCGCCGAGCGCCCAGTAGACGATGGTGGGCAGGACTATGACGAGGATAAGGGGAGGGGCAATTTTGAGGAAGCGGCGGATGTAGAAGCCCGATACATCGAATTTGCCGGTTTTGTCGCGTTCTCGAAGAAGCAGGTAGGTGATGATGAAGCCTGAAATGGCAAAGAAGATGGTTACCCCGGAGCCGCCCGGCACAAATTTTAGCCCTGCGTGTGAAAAGACCACGAGTAGCACCGCAAAGGCGCGCATGGCGTCTATGTGGGCGTAGCGGTTCATAGGCTTACTTCTCCCCTAAAAGCGTGTGTGATTGTGCCTTCTTTAAGCGTAATTGCACGCGCGCTAACTTTACCTGTACTTTGGTCTTCTTAATAGGTACGGTTTAGGGGATATTTACGCGGTCTTGGCGACAAATCCCGGAGTGTAAAAAAGTTCTCCCCTGTCAGAAGCTAAGAGGCTGTTTGTTGCGCTTCACAGCGTGCCTGCTCTAGGTAGGTTTCTGCGTCGCTAATGTGCTGTTTGACGGTGTCTATTCGGCGGGCGATGCTCTCAGTTCGGGTGCATCCGTTCAGGCAGTCACCGGCGCAACGGGTCATGGCTAGGGCCTCAGCGGTAAGGGCCAGTGCGTTGCCTGCTCGGGAGAGCGCGCGATGCAGATCGGAATATACGCCGGTGGGTGAGGCGGGGATGTCCTGGGAGTCGCTGGGAGCTAGCCGGTGCGCTTCGGCGGCAACGGTTCGAACCCTGGGGAGCAGGTCAGCTAGCTCGTTGGCAAGCGGCACGATTTCTTCGAGTGTGGGGCCTACTGGGACGCGCTCGAGGATCTGGTGAAAGCGGTCAAGCCCTCGGACGAACCGGTCGTGGGTTCTGCGCCAGAGGCCTTGCCCAAGCTCAGCGTCGTCACGACGACTTTGCAAGAAGTCTTTGATGCCCATTGCTTGGCCCTTTCTTACCGGTTCCTACTTTCTTAGGTTACCCTAATTTCTTCGCCTGCTGGTCACCAGCCTATGTAGGGAGGCCGCTACCCCAACTTTTGGTGGGGTAACGGCCTCTGGGCTACTTGTTAGCAGCAGCGGGCACCGGGGTTACGGTCCAACCCGTCGGTGTATTCCCGCCAAAACTGGCGTTCGGTCATGGGCTCCTGGTGGCAACCGGTTGCTCTGTGGTGGGCCAGGTACTTTTGGTACTTGTCAGCGCCCATCACTCCCCCGGCAAACCAGCGAGCCCGTGAGAGAAAATACCGTATCTTCTGCATGGCTCTCCTAGTGGCCGCTGTGGCTTGCTGAGCCGCTGATCTGGTCGGGGTACTTCTCGTAGAAGGCCTTCCATTCCTTTTCCAGTTCACGCTCGGCCGGGGTGGCGAAGAGGCCAGCCGGTGCGTAGATGGTGGACTGGACATAGGGATTCTCGTGGCTCTTCTGGGCGTGACCGTTTTTGGCCTTGAATACCTCCAGGACGGCGGCAATCACCACGATCAGGGTCAGCACCACGAAGAGAATGGAGAGTGTGCCCTGCACGAAAGTGTTACGCACAACGGCTTCCATTGCTTCCACGTTCTTTGCCGCGCCGAGGGAGGTTTCACCGGCGGCTAGGGCCTCCTTGAAGCGGTTGTGATTAGCCCAGTAGCCCACTGCGGGGTTGGTGGAGAAGATCTTCTGGTAAGAGCCGACCACGGTAACCAACAGGTCGAAGGCCAGAGGCAGGGCGATAATCCAGAGGTACTTGAAGCGGCCCTTGTTAGCGGCTATCGCTAGGCAGACAGCTAGGGCACAGGCAGCCAGGAGCTGGTTGGCGATACCGAAGAGCGGGTAGAAGGTGTTAATGCCACCCAAGGGGTCGGTCACACCCAGAATCAAGATGGATCCCCAACCTGCCACCATAAGAGCGGTGGTAATCCAGGCACCTGCCCGCCAGTTGTGGTCGCGGAACTTGGGGAAGAAGTTCCCCAGGGTATCAGACAGCATGAAGCGGGCAACGCGGGTACCGGCATCCACAGCGGTCAGAATGAAGAGAGCCTCAAACATGATGGCGAAGTGGTACCAGAAGCTAGTCAGTTCGAACCAGGGGAGCATCTTGCCCAGAATGAATGCCATGCCCACGGCCAGGGTGGGTGCGCCACCTGTGCGGGAGACGATGGAATGCTCGCCCACCGCATCAGCTGTACCCTGTAGTAGCTCGGGTGTAACCTGCACACCGGTCAGACCCAGTGAGTTCACAAAGAGCGCTGCCGATTCTACAGTGCCGCCTGTGGCACCTGCTGAGGAATTCATGGCGAAGTAGATACCACGGTCAATGGTGACAGCTGCAACCAGGGCCATGATAGCGACAAAGGACTCCATGAGCATGCCGCCGTAACCGATAAAGCGGGTCTGGCGTTCTTTTTCAACCATCTTGGGGGTGGTACCCGAAGCGATGAGCGCGTGGAAACCGGAGAGCGCACCGCAGGCAATGGTGACAAAGAGGAAGGGGAAGAGGGAGCCTGACCACACCGGGCCGTCTGATCGGGAGGCGAACTCGCTGACGGCGGGTACGGTAATTTCGGGGCGGACCACGATGATACCCACGGCCAAGAGCACGATGGTGCCGACCTTCATGAAGGTGGAGAGGTAGTCGCGGGGTGCCAGCAGGAGCCAGACGGGCAGAACAGCGGCGATGAAGCCGTAGATGATGACACACCAGGCCAGGGTGACCCGGTCAAGGTGCAGGTATTGGGCGCCCCATTCGGTGTGGCTGACCCAGCCGCCGCTGATAATAGCGGCCATGAGCAGGACGAAGCCGATAATTGAGATCTCACCGACCTTGCCGGGGCGAATGTAGCGCAGGTAGACACCCATGAAGAGGGCGATAGGGATGGTCATGCCCACGGAGAATACGCCCCAGGGGGATTCACCCAAGGCGTTGACAACCACCAGCGCCAAGATGGCGGTAATGATGATCATGATGGCCAGGGTTGCCAGAATCGCGGCGTAACCACCAATGGTGCCAAGCTCTTCCTTGGCCATCTGGCCTAGGGAGCGTCCACCGCGGCGCATTGAGAAGAAGAGAACCAGGTAGTCCTGGACTGCACCGGCCAAGATAACGCCGACGATAATCCAGATGGTTCCGGGCAGGAAGCCCATCTGGGCGGCTAGGACGGGGCCAACCAGGGGGCCTGCGCCGGCAATTGCGGCGAAGTGGTGCCCGTAGAGTACGCGGCGGTCGGTGGCGGCGTAGTCCTTACCGTCAGCATCGTACTCTGCGGGGGTTGCCCGGCGGTCATCGGGCTGAGCCAGTTTGGCTTCAATGAACCGGGCGTAGAAACGGTAGGCGATCAGGTAGCTACAGACGGCGGCGAAGACGAACCAGATAGCGTTCACGGTTTCGCCACGGAAGATAGCGATCATGGACCAACTGACTGCGCCAAGCAGAGTAATCAGTGCCCAGATAGCGATGGTTTTGGGGGTCCAGGTGCGGTGTTCTTGCTCTAGCACCTCGGGGTCTATGTAGGCTTGCGGGCGTTCCTGCTCCGCAGTTGAAGAACTCTGTTGTGTCATGGGCTCACTCCAGTGTGATCGTGCGTGTTCCGCCAGTTTTAATGCGGTGTGCGTGCTCACACTATACCGGGCTTTGGGTGATAGGTCACATTGCTTCGCTCATGTGACATTTGGTTTAGAGCGCACCTACCTGTAACCCCTCTTTAGTCATGCGCTGATGCGTCAGGGACCAGGAGAATTTTACCCCGGTGAGCCCCGGATTCGAGACGGGCATGGGCTTGGGCGGCCTGCTCCAAGGGGAAAACAGAGTCGGTATGAAGGCTGATGGCACCGCTCTCGATTAGGGGCCAGACAAGTCTGTGCACACCGTCCACAATGCGCGCCTTATCGTCGGCACTTCGTGAGCGCAGGGAGGTGGCATGCAGGCTCAGCCGCCGCGGTAGCATGTAGCCCAGGTTCAGTTCACCTTTAGCGCCGCCCTGAAGTCCAATCACCGCGAGGGAACCGTCCAGGGCCAGGGTTTTGATGTTTTCTTCGAGGTAGCTACCGCCCACCACATCGAGAATGTAGTTGGCCCCGCGTTCTTCGGTTGCCTGCCGCACGATCTGGCGGAAGTTCTCGGTGCGGTAGTTAATGGGGTGGGCACCGAGGCTCTGAACATAGTCGCACTTTTCGTCGGTGCCAGCGGTTGCGAAAACCGTGAGGCCCAGCGCCTGGGCTAGTTCAATGGCGTGGGTGCCGATTCCACCGGTACCCCCGTGAATGAGCAGACTGGCCCCTTGATTGGTTTGGGGGCTGGTGCCTACCCCGAGGGTGAGCACCAGGTTGGAGTAGACCGTTGCGGCTACCTCTATCAGGCCGGCGGCATCGCCTAAGCTGACCCCGGCAGGTAGGGGCAGAGTGTGTGCTAGGTCCACCGCGACGTATTGGGCGTAGCCACCTCCTGCAAGCAGGGCAACTCTTGGTTCCCCGACGAGGGTCGTATCCACTCCGGGTCCGACCGCTTCGATGACACCAGATACCTCTAGTCCGTAGATGGAGCTTGCCCCTGGCGGTGGCGGGTAGAAGCCGCGACGTTGGGCAAGATCGGCCTGGTTAATGCCCGCTGCAGCGACTTTGAGGAGGACCTGGCCCGGCCCTGGCTCAGGAACCGGCACCTGGCTGACGCACAGAACTTCGGGGCTTCCGTGCTCAGATTCAACAATGGCTTGCATGCTCTCCCCCTTTTTTCTTCCTGTCCCTAGGCAGGCGGTTCAGCTAAATCGTGCGGTGGGTATTGCCTGACCTTACTACCCTAGCGAGAGCAAGGGCACAGAAACTAGTATTTTGCTTTATGCTCCAGCCTGTGTAACATGGGATGAGTGCTTTGAGCACATTTGGATGGTTGTCCGAGCGGCCGAAGGAGCTGGTCTTGAAAACCAGTAGGCGGCAACCCCGCCTCAAGGGTTCAAATCCCTTACCATCCGCACCTAGCCCATCTTATGTATCTTACGTGAGATGGGCTTTATCTTTAACAAATGGTGAGGCAGAATCCCTGGGTAGCGCTGCCACTATTGGCAAGGTCACCGGCTGGGGTTGCTCTTATCTACAAGGTACTGGGGTTTATAGCCCTGGTTGGCTTAGTCCTCCTAGCCATGACCGCTAACTCACCTACCGGCTACTAAAGCTTACGTTTTGACCAAGCTTCTTTTTGTCGCTAGACTGGTCTAAGCTGTGGTGCTGAGCCAGGTTGACGGGTTAAGCTGAGCAGCGTTAGGAGACGTGCCAGAGCGGCCGAATGGACTTCACTGCTAATGAAGGGTCGGGGTTAAACTCGACCGGGGGTTCAAATCCCCCCGTCTCCGCTCTAAAGCCCGCCTACTCGATGAGTAGGCGGGCTTTTTCGTGTTTGCTCTCCCCCTAGTCACGGGGCCTCTGGTTTAGAAGCTAACGCAGTGAATCAGCTGAGCTTCACCGTCCACCAGCTGCCCCCAGTCCCCTTGGACCTGGAATACAGCCAAAGTGGCCGGGGCAAATCCGTAAGAGGCATCCATGAGGGCCTCGTAGTCGGAGTCGGGCCGGGCCAGTTGCAGGGTTGCGTCCTGCACACCGGGTAGGTGGGCAATTAGCATCAGCGAATGCACGGCCTCGGGGGTGCGGTTAATAGTGGTCAGTAGCTGGGAGGCAGGCGCGTTATAGAGGCGCTCGTCCAGGCTAGCAGTGGGCGCTTTCTCCCCCAGCGCTTCGGAAACCCAGGTGGTGGTCTGCCGGGTACGCAGGGCGGCTGAGCTGACCATCATCTCGGGGATTAGGCCCTGCTCTACCAGCCAGGCACCGGCCCGCGGGGCTTGGGAGTGGCCACGCCGGGTCAGGGGGCGGTTGAAATCATCCAGCCCCCAATCAGCCTCGGCGTGGCGCATGATGATGAGGGTGCGGGCATCGTGGCGGGGCAGAGCAAAATCGGTCATACACCTATCCTAGTCGCGGTTGCCCAAGAAGCCTCTGAGTAAGTAGATAGTCTCCTGGGGCTTCTCCGAATGAACCCAGTGGCCCGCTCCCCTAATCACAGAGCGCCGTACCAGGGGGAAGAGCCGGCGCATAGGCTCAAAGTCTGCTGGGGTGATGTAGGGGGAATTGCCACCGGCGATCCAGAGCACCGGGCCCTTGTACTGCTGTTCTGTTCCCGGCCAACCCATAATCTGCGCTAGGTGCTCACGGAGCATGACCAGGTTGGGCTCCCAGCTGTTGCCGCTCTTGGACATTTTTAGGTTTTGGAGCAGGAAGGCTCTCACTCCTGCTGCAGGAACGGTGCGGGCCAGGTCAGTATCGGCCTGTCCCCTGGTGGTGTAGGTGTCGATGGGTAGAGCCAGCATACTGTCCATGAGCACCTCGAAGCTACCCTTGGACTCACCGGGGGCGATATCAATAACGACCAGCTTGCTGACCAGGTGCGGGTGTCTCAGGGCAAGGAGCATAGCAATTTTTCCGCCCATGGAGTGCCCCATGACGACCACCGGCTCACCGGCGGCATACTCGGCTACAGCTTGGGCGGCCAGGTCAGCCATCTGCCGGTAGTCAAAGCTATCGGTCCAGTAGCTTGAGCCGTGGTTGGGTAAATCAAGGAGCAGGGTTTGTACACCCTCTCCCAGGTTTTTGGCGATAGCGGTAAAGTTCTTTCCCCGCCCCAAAAGGCCGTGCAGAAAGACGGTTTTGAGGGGGCCTGAACCGATGACGGTGGTCGCAAGAGCAGAAGCAGTCATACCCTCTACTTTAACCCCATCGGGCGGCACACCCGGCACCACCACAAACGGTAAGGCCACCCCCGCTCGGTGCAAGGGTGGCCTTACCCTTATAAAGGGTTCTGGGCTGAGCTGGGCTCAGCTGGCAAATCCGTTTAGATGGAGTACTCGGGTGCGGCCCAGACAACGACCTCGGGGTGCTCGTAGAAGCGGTAGCCCTGGCCACGTACGGTGCGTACGGTGTTGGAGAGACGACCCAGCTTGGAACGCAGACGGCGGATATGAACGTCGATAGTGCGCTCGTTGGGGACTTCCTCGGCATCTCGCCACAGGCTGGTCAGTAGTTCTTCGCGGGCGACGGTGCGCTGGCCGTTTTCTACCAGGTAGTTGAGGAGCTCAAATTCCTTGTAGGTCAGGTTGAGCATCTCACCGTCCAGGTAAACTTCACGGCGGGAAAGGTCAATGAGTACACCGACGGAGTGGGTGGGCTTTGAGTCATCGGCCGTGTGGTGGCTAGTGTGCTGGCCAGCTTCGGGCTGGTAGTGCACCGCGGTGGGGTCGCCTAGAGCATTGCGAACCACTTCGAGGTCGCTCCCCTGCGCATCGGAGGGGGCTAGGGCAACGGCGGCATAAGATTCAGCGCCGGGGACCTGGTTCTGCACGTAGACGCGGGTGTCCTGAACGATGCGGACCAGTGAGGTGCCCTGCGCTGCAGCGGCTTCCTCACTTAGGCCAACGTAGATCACGAAGCCACGGGCCTCATTTTCTTGAGCTACTGCTCGCTGGGGTTCTGGCTTGTAGGTCATGGGGCGAAGATTAGCTGGCTGCTGCCTGATTGCTCGGCCTTGATTCGGTGCGCCCTGCTGGCGCTGTGCGGCAGAACGATTGCGTTGCGATATGTGAACATATCCCGGTGCGCCTGACATTTGCCTACCTTCTCCCTGTGTATCGAGCATTCTAGTGTGTGGCTCAGCTAGACTGCACATCCCGTGCGTGAGGGAGTTGTCGCTGTCTAGCTTTAATCGTTGTCCGAATTTGTAATTAAAGCAAGGAACATTCAGATAAATTTTTAACTAATCTACCCGTATTCACAGGGAAAGGGCCTTGTTCAGGGACCTGCAAGCACCAATTTATACCCTGAGTTCTCAATAAGATCGATGCGGAAAGGCCTCTCTATCCCATAAGCCGCTAGTCACAGAATCCAGCGCTCAGGGGGTGGGGACAGCTCAGGCAGGTCAGCGATTCTTTGCAGAACCAAGCCAACCTGCCTGATTAATATGTGAGAACTAGGGGCGGCACCTTGACCCGTAGGCCAACTGTGCTTACTATCGCGCCCTAGTCGGCTACCCCGTAGAGACGGTCACCGGCATCACCCAAACCAGGAACAATATAAGCCTTTTCGTTGAGGCGTTCATCCTGAGCGGCCAGGAAAAGGTCAATATCGGCCATACCCTCAACACCGCGTTCCAGAGCGGCTATACCTTCGGGGGCACCCAGCACGCACACGCAGGTAATACGCTCAGCCCCGCGAGCGCGCAAGAACTTGATGGCCTCAATCAGGGTGCCGCCGGTAGCGAGCATGGGGTCAAGCAGGTAGACCTGGCGGCCAGTGAGGTCTTCGGGCAGACGCTCAGCGTAGGTGACAATATCCAGGGTTTCTTCATTGCGAGCCATGCCCAAGAAGCCAACCTCGGCGGTGGGGATAAGACGGGTCATACCTTCGAGCATGCCCAGGCCCGCTCGCAGAATGGGGACGATCAGCGGGCGCGGGGTTGAGATGCGCGACCCGACGGTTTTAGCCACGGGAGTTTCAACCTCAATGGGTTCGGTGCGGATCTCGCGGGTGGCTTCGTAGGCGAGCAGGGTTACCAGCTCGTCAACCAGCTGCCGGAAGATAGGTGAGGGGGTGTTTTTGTCTCGCAGGACGGTAATTTTGTGATCGACCAGGGGGTGATCCAGAACTTTAATACGCATAGTTAAAACCTATCAGCTCCTAGGCCCTGGGGGAGGGCACCATCAGCCTCTAGCCACACCTCACCCTGAAGGCTAGGCCTAAGCACATCTGGCAAGGAGACTGCCAACCCCTAGCCTGCTAGAAGGCTTACCAGCGTGACTACCATGGCACCAGAAACCCCCACCTCCCTGGGATATTTTCCCTTGACCTCTTTCATCTGTCGCTCGGACTGTGTAGGGTGCTAGGGCCTTTGAAAGTTTTAATTGTTCCCTGAGTTTGAACGGAAACTTGCCTGATTATGGGGCGCTCGCAGGCTTCTAAGCTGCCCCCCCTTGTTGGCCTCCGGGCAGGCTTCTTTGGGCCTGCTTGTCACCTGCTTTGATGCCAAGTTGTTGGGCAAACGAGTATCACAGAGACATTTTAAGGCATAGAAAAAACCCGCCTAACCTAGCTTCTACTAGCCTAAACGGGTTTTTCTTTGTGGCGGTGACGGAGGGATTTGAACCCTCGGTACGGGGTTACCGTACACAACATTTCGAGTGTTGCACCTTCGGCCGCTCGGACACGTCACCAAACTCTGGAAAGTTTACCCTAGATGCCCCAGCGCCTCAACTTAGAGCCAGTGCCAGCACAGGCCAAGACCGGTTCGTGGCCTAGGCAGGGCCCAGGATGTAACCGTCGACGGTGAGCATAGCCAAATCGGCGGCTTCGCTGGCACTGCGCTGGGCACCGTGGCGGGTTTCGTCCATCGAAAGCATGAAAACAGCACCGAATATAATCAGCGAAAGCCCCTCAACGGAACGCTCCTTATTCACCCTGTAGCGGGTCGAAAGCCTAGTAATCAATTCACGAACAAACCGCATAATATCGGCACGGATCAGATCGGTAGTCGGCGACCATTCAGAGCCAGCTCGCCACAGTTCCGAGACCCACAGGCGCGCAAAGCCGGGGTGCTCCCGCAGGTAGACAATAGCCGCCTCAAGAGCCTGACGGAGAGAAACCTTGGGGTCTAGCCCCCTATCGCTCGCCATTGTCATTTCCGCCAGCAGCAGCTTAGCGCCGTACTGCAGAAGTTGATCAATCATGGTCTTCTTAGACCCAAAGTTGTAGTAGACCGTACCTTTAGAAACACCGGCCCGTTCAGCGATATCTTCAACGGTAGTCGCCGTAGGCCCGCCCTGGCTCATGATATCCATGGCAGCTTGAAAGAGCTTAAGCTGGGTTTTGTTGGTCCGCCCCGGGCGGCGGGTGCTGGCTTGGACAACAGGTGCCTGGTGTGCATAAACAATGGCGTTCGCTTGAGTGCTGTTCACACCCGCCCCCTCTTTTATTTGAAAAAATCAGTTACCTTTTGCAAATATACAGGATAGTGGGCAAGAAACAGGGTCTTGCGAGCACATGAATAGCGTAACCTTAACTACCTCTGTTGGCGGAAGAAAGTGGTCAGCAAGCTAGCGCACTCTGTTTCAAGCACACCGGGGTAGAGCGCTACCCAGTGGTTGACTTTCCGATCACGCAGAACATCGTAGACGCTCCCAGCCGCACCGGTTTTTTCTTCCCAGGCACCCATCACCACGGTAGGGATACGTGCCAGCAAAATTGCGCCAGCACACATAAGGCAGGGCTCCAAGGTCACCACCAGGGTGCACCCCTCAAGCCTCCAACTCCCCAGGTGCTCAGCCGCCTCTCGAATGGCTAGGACCTCAGCATGGGCGGTAGGGTCAGCATCAGCTTCACGCCGGTTATAGCCCCGGCCGATCACCTGCCCCGAGGCATCCACAAGAATTGCCCCGATAGGGACGTCATCGCTGACCAGGGCACAACGAGCCTGTTCAAGGGCCAGGCGCATGAGGGCTTCGTGGTCGCGGTTGCGGGGGCGGTCGCTAAAGATAGTGGGCACGGTCACCGGCTCTCATATGAAAAGGTGGTTCTAATGGGTAATAGCAAGGGCATAAGGTAGCACGGCGGTGGCACCAGCCTTGCGGAGCATACGGGCAACAACCGTACTAGACCAGCGGGAGTCAATACGGTCAGTCACCAGCAGGACCGGACCGGGGCTACTGGCAAGGTACTCTTGCACCCGGTCGGGAAGCCGGTAAGCACCCAGCACACCGGCGCATCTAAAGACGCTGTTGCCACCAAAGTGCTCTGGCTCTTTGACCCATTCCATATCGCCCAGGTCGGTGAGCTTACCGGCAGCCGCTAGCCCACGAGCTAGCGAGGACGCCAGGACAGGGCGCACCGGGGAGGGCAAGCCCACCACAGCTACAGGGCGCTGTTCCCAGTCCCAGTCTGCAAGAACTTGAAGGCTGGCACGGCCTAGATCTGCGGGTACCGACCCGTCCAGAGGGCTGCCGTCGGGGCCGAGGGCAAAGATTTCTCGCAGGCGATTACCCCAGCCCAGGTCAGTGAGCCTGGCAAGGGCCCGGCCTGCTTGGGCCCGCTCCTGCAGGGCGATTCTGCCCCCAAGAGGCTTACCATGGTCCGTGGTTGCCTCAGACACCAGAGAGCCCAAACCGCTAGGCCACATGGCGCGCGGCTCAATTTCAACACCAGTACGGTTGAGGGTAATCCCTGCTTGCGCGGTCAGTGCAGGGTCAAGGTCGCTGGGGTACCAGGGGCCAGCGCACACATCGCAGATACCGCAGGGTTGGGCGGTGGTGTCATCAAGCTCTTGGGCTAGGAAGACCATACGGCAGGTGCTGGTGCGCTGGTAGTCCAGCATGGCCTGCTGTTCACGCAGGCGCGCCTGGAGCACACGTTCATAGCGGGGAGCATCGTAGTGCCAGGGAGCGCCCGTGGCTACCCAGCCCCTCTCGGCCCGCTCAACAGCGCCCTCAACCGCGAGGACCTTCAGGAGCAGATCCAGGGACGAACGTTTGACATCCACGCGAGTTTCCAGCGCCGGGACGGTCAGTTCCTGCCCCGCGGAGCTTGCTTGGCGAAGAGCGGCAAGAACAGCACCGGTGTTCTCGGGGGTGGGCATACTAGCAGTTGCGAAGTACTCCCAGATTTCCCGGTCTTCTCTACCGGGCATAAGTAGTACGTCGGCCTTGATAGCACCGCGACCAGCACGCCCGACCTGCTGGTAGTAGGCAACCGCGCTGGAGGGCGCGCCCAGGTGAATCACAAACCCCAGATCCGGCTTATCGAAACCCATGCCCAGGGCGCTGGTAGCAACCAGGGCTTTGACCCGGTTCTCCTTGAGGGCTTCTTCGGCTTCTGCCCGCTCGTCCGCATCGGTTTTCCCGCTGTAGGGCAGTACCGGGTAGCCTGCTGCGCGCAGGGCAGCGGCGGTGTCTTCGGCAGCGGCCACCGTGAGCGTGTAGATGATCCCAGAGCCGGGTAGGCTCCCCAGGTGGGTTGCTAGCCAGCCCAGCCTATCGGTGGCGGTGGGCAGATGCAGAACGCCCAGCCGCAGAGAGTCACGGGAAAGTGGGCCGCGCAGAATAAAGACCGAGTCAGGGCCGGCTTGCCCACCCTGCTGGATAGCTAGTTGCTCCGCAACATCCTCAACTACACGCTCATTAGCGGTGGCGGTAGTGGCCAGAACAGGCACACCCGCTGGCAGGTTGGCGATAAGGTCACGGATTCGGCGGTAGTCGGGCCTAAAGTCGTGGCCCCAGTCAGAGATACAGTGGGCTTCGTCAATCACCAACAGGCCACAGGCGCGCACCAGCTCAGGGAGCCAGTTCAGGCGGAAGTCCGGGTTGTTCAGGCGTTCAGGGCCCACCAGCAAAACGTCTAGTTCACCGGCGGCCAGGTCAGCGCGGATTGCCGCCCATTCGGTCACGTTCGATGAGTTGACCATAGCGGCTCGTACACCGGCGCGGGCGGCGGCCAGCACCTGGTCACGCATCAGGGCCAGCAGCGGGGAGACAATCAGGGCGGGGCCGCTGCCCTGGCGGCGCAGGAGCAGGGCCGAGATGAAGTAGACCGCAGATTTACCCCAGCCGGTGCGCTGGATCACCAGGGCGCGGCGGCGGTGCTCTACCAGCGCTTCGATAGCCTCAAACTGGCCGGGGTGGAACCGGGCCTCAGGGGCGCCGGTGAGCTGGGCGAGCAGGTCCTGGGCCTGCTCTTTAAGGGGTGCACTACTGGCGGTGGAGGTCATGAGAGCCTAGCTTTCCGGGGCGGGGTTGACGATCGCATCCCGCAGGTAGTGGTAGACCTCAGGCACATAGTGGAAAGGGGCCAGACCCCACTGGTGGCCGGGGTCAGCTACCACAAGGTCTGCGGGAACATCAATGATAGGTAGGCCCCGCTGCGCCACATAGTCGTAGTAGGGCACCGTGAGCTGGTTGGCTTCTTGGGCGCTAATTCCCATGCTGACGGGGGTAGGCTCATGGGCACTGGTCTGTTCGGCCCAGGGCAGGCGCAGAAGGCGCACCTTAGCAAGGGCACCGTGTTCGGTCAGTGCATCAATAAACTCGTCTGCTTTCTCGCACCAGCTCTGGAAATGCTCTTCAGCGCCTAAGGCAACGTGGGTGCCGTCCTCAATCAGGCCCATAGCCGGCTTGGAGGCAACCAAGTCGATAGAGCGGGTCACAACCTCACCGGTGCTAAACCAGTGGACCCCGTGACGTTCATCGAAGATATCCCACAGGATCAGGTCATACTGGTCTGCGGTCTCTAGCAGGGAATCCAAGGATTGACCGGCCCAGTCGGCGCGAAGCATCTTATCTTGAAATTTATTGCTCAGCTCCAGGTCTGCAGGGAGCTTATAGCTGGCATCGGTAGCCCACGAAAGCAAGGAGTGCCGGGCGGTGTAGCCGACTACCCGATAGTTTTCAGGCAAATACTCAGCGGTATCGCGGGCAACACAAGAGCCGTAGATAAAGACCCTCTGTACCTGATTTCCTACTGTCATGCTCTCCCTTATGTATTCGCCGCTGACGGTGCGGTAGGTTTATTGTATCTGCCTATTTGAGTCAAGGAGTAGCGGTGCCCCAGCTTTTGTCCCCCTCTGAACTACGTCGCGCGCTCTGGCACTTTCGCCGAGGAGGCCTGAGGCAGGTCCGTAAGTTCAGGCGGCGTCAGGTCATGGCGAACCACTTTGGCGGTGCGGCCTTTAGTTCCCGCTCCCGCAGCGGGGGCAAAGGTTTAGGCCTAGCCAGCGAGGAAGCCGTCGGCGCGGTCCCCCAGGTCAGCAAGGACCGAAAAACCCCTGCTGGCTACCGTCTTGACTTCCTGCCCCTAGACTACCCCAGCTACCCTCCGGTTTTTGAGGGCTTAAAAGTGGCTACTATTCTGGATGATTTTTCTGCGCTGGCCTGGGGTTTTGAGTTCACCACTTTAGCTATCACCCCGGAGAACTGGCGAGAGGTCCTAGAGCGCGAGAAGCCTGATTTTCTGCTGGTGGAGTCTGCCTGGGCCGGTAACGACGGCACCTGGCAGTACCACCTAACCGGGGAATCAGCCCCGCGCCCTGCCGTCAAAGAGCTTCTGGCCTACACCCGGCAAGAAGGCATCCCCTCTGTTTTCTGGAACAAGGAGGACCCCCCGCATTTTGAGGACTTCCTCGCTACTGCCGCGCTTTTTGACTTTGTTTTTACCTCCGATAGCAACATGGTCACCCGCTACCAGCAAGAGCTGGGGCATGAACGGGTCTATCCCCTGGCTTTTGCCGCCCAACCAGCAGTGCACAACCCGGTGCGCCCCCACCACGGGGTAGCAGAGCGCGGTGCGGCCTTTGCAGGTTCTTACTTTGCCCACAAATACCCTGAGCGCCGCGAGCAGATGGACTACCTGCTCAAGGGTGCCCGCACCGGAGCGGCCCAGGCCGGTGAGCCTTTTGAGATTTTCTCCCGCTTTTTAGGTCAGGACGAACGCTACCAGTTCCCCCAGCCGCTCACCGAGCACGTCGTGGGCAGCCAGAGCTACCAGCAGATGCTGGTGGCCTATAAGGCCTATAAGGTCTTCTTGAACGTCAATTCGGTGGTAGATTCCCCGAGCATGTGCGCCCGCAGAATCTTTGAGATTCTAGCCAGCGGAACACCCGTACTAACCAGCCCCTCAGCCGCTATTACCAGCTACTTTGACGAGACTATGATCCAGGTGGCAGGCACCGAAGACCAAGCGCGTCAGGCAACCCGCGCCCTACTAGCAAGCGGTGAGTACCGGGACCGGCAGGTTCACCTGGCCCAGCGACACATCTGGTCACAGCACACCTATTCCCACCGGGCACTGACCATTCTCAATGCGCTGGCAAGCCAAGGAAAGCTGACCGGGCCCTTCGCCCTGGGGCAACCGAGTGTCAGCGTCATTGCCTCTACCTGCCGCCCTGAACAGGTGGAGCACCTCCTTGAACAGGTAGGCCAGCAGACGGTACAAGCTGAACTGGTTCTGCTGACCCACGGTTTCACCCTCGATTCTCGCACCTTCCAGGACCGTGCCCGTCAGGCCGGGATTGAGCGGGCACGCCTGCTGACCGCAGGTAGTGAACGCTCTCTGGGCTACTGCCTTAACCAGCTTGTTGATGCGGCGCATGGCGAGGTCCTTGCCAAGATGGACGACGATGACCTTTACGGCCCCCACTACCTAGAGGACTCCCTGCACGCACTGCGCTTCTCCCGCGCCGATGTGGTCGGTAAACAGGCCTACTACATGCACCTGCAAGGCCTTGACGCAACCGTGGTGAGGGCAGCAGAACGCGAACACCGCTTCACCGACTTCGTTGCAGGGCCCACCTTGCTGGGCTACCGCAGAATCTTCCAGGCCCACCCCTTTGAGGATGTCTCCACCGGCGAAGACACCGCCTTCCTGGAATCCGTGGCTAAAGCCGGCGGGCGCATCTACTCCGCTGACCGCTTCAACTTTGTGCAGGTACGCCGGGCCGCTGGGCAAGGCGCCGAGCACACCTGGGATATCAGCGACTCCCGAGTGCTGGCCCACGCACGGGTCCACCACTACGGCCTCAGCCAGCAACACATCTTCTTCTAAAGCCCTCCCCCGGGCACCGTCCCCCCTCTGAAAGGTACCTATGGCTGGTCTCTCTAGCTTCTTTCGGTTCACCCCAGCAAGTTACCCTAGCGACCGCGCCAACTTCTCAACAGCTTCGGGGGAGTTCTTGTGGTGTCCTAGTTCAGGCCCTCGCCTGGTTCCATAATGTCTAGCGCTTAGTCAGGCCTAATATCAAAATATTCCTTGCACCTGCTCTAGTATTTCCCGGTGTTGAGCTGTTGAAACGATGACAGGGGTAAAGTCAGTTGATGCTTCAAGGGCTTTAATGATGGGGGCAACCTTGATAGCTTCCGGTCTGGTGCCGTAAATGGTCATGATGGTAGGGGGGGACATCAGTTCTTTACCTTGTAATCTGCCGGGGGGTGTGTAGTGGTTTAGTGCTCGTCTGTTTCTTCGGGGCTGTCGGCAACGTACCCCTGAGCACCAAGAGCTTTTGCTTCTGCTAGCAACTGAGCGGCTGTTTCGTTGTTTCCCTGAGCCAGGTTGTGAGCGAACCAGCGGTACTTGCGGGCAACCTGGCGGGCGTCGCCGTCCATGACGAACTCGCCGTAATCCAGCCATATAGCGCGGTTGCAGAGCTCTTCAATGGTCTGTGCGGCGTGGGTGACCAGGAAGACCGTTCCAGCTTGGTCAAGGACCTCTTTCATGGCCTGGGCTGAGCGTTCTGCGTAGGCGGCGTCACCGGTGGAAAGGGCTTCGTCAACGAGCATGATGCGGGGCTTGGCGGCCAGAGAAATAGCAAAGCGTAGGCGGGCACCCATACCCGATGAGTAGGTTCGCATGGGCCGGTCGATAGCGGTTCCGATACCGGCTAGGTCGATAACCTTCTGCATGGCCTCATCAATTTGATTCTTTTTAAGGCCCATGGCCAGGCAACCCAGAATGATATTCTGCCGACCGGTCAGTTCGGGGTTTAGGGCAGCGCTCACACCGACCAGGGAAGGCCGCGACGATGCGTAAACCGTGCCAGTTGTGGGCGATTCAAGGCCGGCAATCACTCTGAGCAGGGTACTCTTGCCCGAGCCGTTGCGACCAACCAGCCCAATGAACTCGCCTTCAAAGGCGGCAAAGGAGAAGGGTTGCAAAGCGTGCACAACTTCTTGCTTACGGCGGCCAAAGAGTCCGGCCGATACCTTGTAGTCAACGGAAAGATTATTGACCACAATATTCGGTTGCAGGAAGCGATCATCGTCGTAGGGTTTACCGGGAGCAAAGCTCCCCAGGTTCTCTTGGTTAGCGGAGTTCACGACCGAACACCTCCTCTGCACGCCAGAAAATAAAGAAACCTACCAGCAGCGTGCCAACTGTCCAGGCACCTGCACCGGCCCACGATTCAAGCGAGCCCAGACTGTTGTTTAGTAGGACCTGCCGGTACAGGTCAATAAAAATGTAGACCGGGTTGGCCTGAATTATCTGGGCCAAAACGGGGTGGTTCACGAACCGTTCGATGGGGAAGATAATCCCCGAACCGTACAAGAGTACGCGGGTCACAAAGCTCAACAGCTGTTTAATATCGGGCAGGATAAAAGCGTACCGGGCAATAATCAGGGATAGCCCAAAAAGGAAGACTGAGTTAAGCGCAAAAACCGGGATAAACATGGCCCAGGTCAGTGAGGGGTACTGGTGGGGCGGGATAGCAATAAGACCCACGATCATGACCGCAACGATAGGGCCCATCTGTAGAGTCTGCCGCGCCAGCATCGAGAGCGGTATCGCCATGCGGGGGAACGAAAAGGCCCTCATCATGGGCTTGCTCTGGTTCATCACGCCGGCGGCGTTATTCATAACGCTTGAGATGTACCGGAACATCAAAATACCGATGATGATATAAGCCGGGTAGTTATCTATACCCCGCGATGCTTTGAGTACTACGCCAAAGAGCAGGCCGTAAAAAATGATGTCGAGCAGGGGCTTGACCAGTAGCCAGAGAGTACCGAGCCGGTGCTCGTTGTTCTGGGTCTTGACCTTGGTCCGGGAATCGTACCAGATATAGCTACGACGTCCCCAGAGATCTTTGAGGTAGAGGCTCAATTTGCTTCGCGCGCCAACAGGCACGAGCCGTCCTGACTGGATATAGGGTGCCATATCAATCAGACGATAATCCACCGCCTCACGCGGTTTATAAATGACCCTGCTCGTCTTGCCCATGCTACGTTTCGCTTTTCGATTCCTTGGTGGGGGTGAGACTGATTCTTGTCGAACTAGCCTCGCGGGGGTTGCCGAAGTACTCTTACTCGGCCTATGTTCGCGCAGAAAACACTAGAGCGTAAACACAGGCTAAGAGCAGGTACTCCGGCCCTTACCCCACCAGTTTACCGGTAGCGTGGCTTTTCGACTTTGCAAAGGAGCAGATATGCCCGCCTTTAGGAGTGAGAAGCAAAATAGGACTGCTGCTCAACCCACTGCTTGTAAATACGGGACTGCCGCATGTATTCGTTAGCGGGACCCTGCCAGAAGAAGAACAAAGCAACGATTGCCAGCACAGAAGCCAAAAGCCCAATCAGCATTGACCAGTGGAAAAGAAGCAACCAGACGAACACGCTAAAAATACCGAGCGAAACCAGCAAAGCATAGATAGTCGCCACAATACGAGCCCAGTTATGCCCCTTCATCATAAAGAAAGTTATGACCGCTGCTCCACCATTCCAGATGAGAGATAAAATCAGCCCGGTCACCAGACTCACGGTCAAGAGGCTGCCTTCTAGCTGTGTCGTGGTACCAGCCATGCTAGAGAAATCCGGTACCCCCAAAAGTGCTGCGACAGCTTCCTCTATCTGAGCCTGGATTTCATCGTAGAAAAAGATTTCCAGAATATCGGAAATAATGGTCAGCCCAGCGATGCAATACATAATAAATGCCCCAATCTTAAGAGCCTTGGGAGCAACTGGCTTCTCCATATGTTCAGGGAGTTGCTGACCGTACATCTGGGTGTACCCGGCGTACGCACCTTGCTGATACTGGGGTGTCTGCTGGTACTGGCCGGCGTACTGGGGTGGCTGAGGCTGGTTGGGGTAGGTGTAGTCAGGCTGATCTGACATCGCTGTCTTTCCTCTCCTTATCCCTTTGCTTTCTGCGAGGCCCGGTGTTTACTTTCTCGCGCGTCGACTACATTGCGCAAGATTGTCTTAATACTCGGTGATGCACGCATCATCTTCTCCTTAGAACCTACACTAAGAGTGATACAGCTCCATAGAGAAAGAACAAAGATGTCTGTACTTCTCCAAGAATTAGCACGGTCCGTTTCTTGTACCCTGCTCACTGACCCCGCTGACTTTGGCCGCTACCCAGCGGATGATTCTGAGGCAACTCCGGAGGTACCTCTGGCCGTTGTCCTGGCTGAGTCCACCCAAGACGTTTCTGCCGCCCTTGCCTGGGCCAACCAGCACGGTGTCAAGGTGTCGGTACGCGGTGCGGGTAGTGGTCTTGCCGGTGGCGCAGTGGCTTACGCCGGTGGCCTGGTGCTTTCGCTGGAGAAAATGACTTCCCTTTCCATTGACCCGCTAGCCCGTTTGGCTGTTGTTGGCCCCGGCGTCATTACCGCCGAACTAGACCGGGCGGCCCAGGAACACGGGCTCTTCTTCCCGCCGGACCCGGCATCGGCGGCTATCTCAACGGTAGGCGGTAACATTGCCACCAACGCCGGCGGACTGCGCTGTCTTGCTCACGGTGTTACCGCTGACTCGGTTGTAGCCCTTGAAGTAGTTCTTGCCGACGGCAGTGTCATTCATACCGGTGCCCGTACAGCTAAAAATGTCACCGGCCTTAACCTGACCCAGCTCTTTGTGGGTTCGGAGGGCACCCTGGGTGTTATTACCCAGGCGACGGTCCGGCTCAAGCCTGTTCCTGAGGGGGAGCCAGCAACCTTCTCCGCACACTTTGATTCGTTTGAAGAGGCCACGGATACCATCATTGCCATTGCCTCCAGCCAGGAGAAGCCCGAAAGCCTGGAACTTGTAGATGCCGAGACAGCGACCATGATTGAGAAGCACCACAGCAGGGGTCTGACCATTCCGAAGGCCGCTATCGTCATGGGTAAAACCACCGGGCCACGTGCCCTAGAACAGGCTCAGGCCTTTGCACAGCGGTGCGCTCAGGGGGGTGCAATCGAGACTGCCGCTCTACCCGGGCTAGATCTCATGGAAACCCGCAGACTGGTTCATTCAGCCACCATTGCAGAGGGCTACCTGGTCTTTGGTGACACTGGCGTACCGCTAGAGAAGCTCTCCCTCTTCGTAGCAAAAATCCGGGAGCTAGAAGCCGAGTACGGCCGTAAAGTCACAATCTCTGCCCATGCAGGGGACGGCAACCTACACCCGGCTGTCTACTCAGCAGATGGGGAGGAAGGCCAGGCACAGGCCCACGAGCTCTTAGACAGAATCGGCCTTGAAGCGCTCAAATTAGGCGGTACCGTCACCGGTGAACACGGCATCGGCTCTCTGAAGATGCAGGGCATGCTCGAACAGCTCAGCCCGGCTACTCTTGCGGCCCAGCGCGCCATTAAGGCGGCGCTGGATCCCAACAATATTCTGACACCGGGCCGGGCTGTCTAGGCCACGCCCCCGGTAGGGTTTAGTTACCCTGGGTGAAGATTCCCCGCGCCTTATCTTTAAGGACTGTGGTCGCGGGGAAGATTCGCCCGCTCATAGCAATGTAGATACCAGGTTCTAAGAGCCCCAGGGCAGTTACCGCTGACCCCAGGTTGAAGCTGGCGTCAGAGGCCCGCATAGAAGCCGGTTGCATGGCCCCGGTGAGCACAACGACCTTGCCCTGTGCCTTTTTGTTCGCTTGCAGGTAGCGAGCAGTCTCGGGCATAGTGTCCGTACCGTGGGTGATCATGACGTGCTGGGTCTCTACCGCTTCGAGAGCGGAGGCAAGAACTGCGCGGTCCCGATCGGTCATGTCCAGGCTGTCGAGTTTCAGCACACTCTGTACCGTGAAGTTGATGTCGCTGAGCACAGGGCCCAGGAGCTCGGGAACGCTGGGCGGGCCAATAATAAGTTCCCCCTCTAGGGAGTAGATTTTATCCACGGTCCCCCCGGTAGTCAGAACGGTAATATGGCTGGGGTGCTGAATAGGCATCTATTGGCTTTCTACTGGTGCTGACGTGCTCTCTTACTCTGGCACGTCTAAGGGGGTTGCGGAATTGCTGGATTAAAGTCTAGTCCACGGTTTTATCTTTTCGGGGCGGTAGTATGGTCCCTAGGATTTTCCACTGAGCAAAGGAACACTATGTCTGTAGCGACTGCACCTCTTAAGCTGACCTTCCCTATCGTAGGGGCACAGTGGCTTGCCGCTCATCTAACGGCACCTAACCTGATTGTTCTGGACGCGTCGGTCGGTGACTTTGCAGGAGCAAGCGAGGGGATCCCCGGTGCCCGCGCTTTCGATATTGACGGTCAATTCAGCGCCTCCCAAGGCGTTCACACCATGCTCAGTGCACCCGAGTTTGAAGACAGGGCACGGGCTCTGGGAATTAACAAGGACTCAGCTTTGGTGGTCTATGACAGGCAGGGCATGTTCTCTGCCGCCCGTGGTTGGTTCATGTTTGTGGCCATGGGTTTTGACAACGTGGCTGTTCTGGACGGCGGCCTACCCGCCTGGGTAGAAGCTGGCTACCAACAGCTCCCTCTAGATCGTGGCCCCTTCGTCCCTGGCTCTTTCCTTGCAGAAGACCGAGAGATTTTCGTGGATGCCCTGACCACCAAGGCCATGGCGGGTCACGATTCAGCACAGGTTATTGATGCCCGCAGCGCTGAGCGTTTTGCCGGCAAGGCGCCGGAACCGCGCCCCGGTTTACGGGCCGGGCATATCCCCGGCTCTGTCAACCTACCTTTCACCAGCCTGCTCGATGAACGGGGCAGGTTCCGTCAGCCCGATGAAGTTAAAAAGGCTGTCGATGAGGTTGCCGATGGCAAAGAGCTACTGATTTTCACCTGCGGTTCCGGTGTCACCGCCTGCGTGGATGCCCTAGCCGCCTATGTTTCTGGCTGCCAGCAGATTGCCGTCTACGACGGTTCCTGGGCTGAGTACGGGGCAGAAGACCCCGCCGGGGTACGCCCCGTGGAGCGCTAAAATGCGTGTTGAAAGCTAACTAGCTCCAGGAACAGGCGCACTACCAGCCCAAGCATAAGAAAACCCCGGTCTTCCTAGGAAGACCGGGGTTTAGCTGTGCGCCCTGTGGGGCTCGAACCCACGACCCACGGATTAAAAGTTCCAATCTACAGCCAGGCAGCCCTAGTAACCTTCCTGATCCAAAGAAGCCTAGACAACACCTACAAAGACCCTAACAAGCAAGGAAACAACCGATGAGCTCCAACAGCTGAGTTCAGACACGACACCTGCCAGAGGCGCAATCAGACATCACATTGAACTCTGAAGGTATGTACTGGGTTTCGGTCACACCCACCACCCAAAAAAACTAACACATCAAACAACAGCAACTAAAGCATCATCCACCACCTCCTGAGGAGCCCGATAACCAAGAGCCGAATGCAACCGCTGCCGATTCCACCAACACACCCAACCCGCCGTGGCAGCCTCCAACTGAGCAACAGATTCAAAGAACCGACCACGTACAAGCTCAGTCTTATACGCACTGTTAACCGACTCAGCCAGGGCATTATCGTATGAATCTCCAGTAGATCCTACGGACAACCGAACACCCAGCTGGACCAGCTCACGAGTGTAATCCTCAGCCACATACTGCGAGCCCCGGTCAGAATGATGCACCACCTGCGTCAAACCAGACACTGAACGCCTGGCTTCAAACAAAGCCTGCTTGAGAGCCATCAGCGGCATACCCTGAGTATGCATAGTCGAGGAAACGCCCCAGCCCACAATTTTCCGGCTGAACACATCAGTGATGAACGCGGTGTAGCAAAACCCGCCAGCAGTACGCACATAGGTGAAATCTGCCACCCACAGACGGTTCGGCGCATCAGCGGTGAAGTTGCGCTGAACCAAATCAGGACGGTGATCCAAGACAGTGGCAGGCCTAGTAGTCACAGGCTTACGCCCCCGATGCACCCCCTGGAGACCAGCTGCACGCATCAATCGGTAGGTCTGGTCCCGTCCGACTGCCCAGCCTGCTCGTCTCATCGCTTGCCACATTTTGCGCACGCCATAGACTCCGTAGTTCTCCTGGTGGATTTTGATCAGTTCAGGAATGAGGAGCTGGTCGGATAGTGATCTGGCTGAAGCGACACGGCCAATTGCGCGGTAATAGCCGCTGGCCGTAATAAAGCCACCATCAAGATGCTCGAATAGGACTCGGCATATGGGCTCGATTCCGAAAAGATCCTTATAAGTGTTGATGAATCGGATCATCATCGGGTCGGTGCCTCGAGCTCCGCTGCGAAAAAAGCTGAGGCGGTTTTCAAAATCTCGTTGGCCCTACGCAGTTCCGCGTTTTCTCGTTTCAGACGTCTGATTTCGGCCGCCGCGTCACTAGTAGTACTGATTTCTTTGCCGGTGTCCAGTGCAGCAGTGTTGCACCAGCAGGCCAGGGTGTTGTGGGAAATTCCTAGCCGAGGGGCGATATCTTTGATCACCGCGGTTATGGATGGAGCGTCAGCGTAGTTGAGTCGGTCGCCTACGAGTCGTACTGCTCATTCTTTGAATTCTTGGGGGGTATTTGGTGGGCATGGTCTTTATTATTCCTTCCGGTGGGGTGTGGGTGGAAGGTGTGGACTGAACCCAGTACATATCAGCACCGCCCCGGCCGGGTAATAAGAAACCAGGATGTTACCAACCATCACTTCAAATACCGTTGCCATATTCACCACGAAACCAGAGCCCTGATACACCCCAGCAGTTGCACTAAAACCTATCTGCTGAAGAACCATCGCAGCCCATCGAAAAACCTGCTCATAATGCTGATTGAGACGAGTAAAAACCACATCAGGTACAACCTGACCAGGAACAAGGGACTGTACACCATCAAAGCTCTGAAGAAATCTTCGATACGCCAGAACCTCATCAGAGAACCGGCCGTCTTGTTCCAACAGGTGCATCAGATGCACCGCCGCCGTCAATAACACCTGATTGACTGGGATATTTACACCAAACTTTTGATAGCTCGTTTCAAAAGGATAAAGATTCCCATAATGACGAGTAAGTTGCTCATTCAGCAATAACCGGCCACGCAAAACAGAGGAACGCTCTTGCACTGAAACATACCCTTGTAAGAGGCCACCAGCTAAGATGCCTTCCACGAGAGTCCGATACATCTGGGCCATTGCACAGATTAGCGACTCCTGATTTAGAGGCGTGTGCTCGCCTTTCCATTTGAGTGGAACATAGGCTTGTTGCACCATCCATATCACTGAACAAACAGGCAGCTTAGGGGCAATACTAAAAGTGGACCCTTCAAAACTGACCTGACCGGCGACCTGTTTTACAGAGACGTTAAAACATCCTTCTCTAGGGGAAGGAGAAACGTCCGCTATCCCCTGCTCTTTGCACCTTTGAATCCGGTTAATGCGAATCGGTATGCCTATGCTGGTGGGAACCCGGTGAACAATTTTGACCCAACGGGTCTATATGGGATTGAAGAGGTGTTGTTGCAAAGTTGGGGCAGTAGGAAGAGCGACGTGAAATAATCACAGCCATGGGTATCTTCTCCGGTCGTCATTTCCCCCGTGACATCATTCTGTGGGCAGTGCGGTGATACTGCCGCTACGGGGTGAGCTATCGCGATCTGGAGGAAATGATGACTGAGCGGGGTGTGCCGGTCAATCACACCACGATCTACCGCTGGGTCCAGAAATACGGCCCTAAGCTGGACAAGCAAACACGGTGGTGCCGACAGGTACCTGACTGACAGGCCAGTTCCTGGCAGGTAGATGAGACCTATATCCGGGTCAGCGGCAGGTGGTGCTACCTCTATCGGGCAATCACCGCCGGTGGCCAGACCCTGGACTTTTACCTCTCTCCGAAGCAGAACGTGGTCGCAGCGAAGCGTTTCCTGGCCAAGGCCCACAGATCCAATGCGTCATCCGGGTATCCCAGAGTGATCAACACCGATAAAGCACCCTCCCTAGCCAAGGCAATCGCCGAGTTTAAGTCAGAGGGAATCTGCCCGCCAACAGTGGAACACCGGCAGGTAAAATACCTCAACAATATCCTGGAAGGCGACCATGGTCGGCTGAAGCGGATCCTCGGTCCGAAAGGCGCGTTTAAGAACCGGACATCTGCATATCGGACGTTGAAAGGGATGGAGGCGATGCACTCATTGCGGAAAGGGCAAGGCACGATGTTTGCCTACGGGCAACCGAACCCGGGCGCGGTGATCGCCAACCGGGTCTTCGAGACGGCCTGAGAACGCCCACACGCAGCGGCGATCAGGGAATAAGAAACTGAGTCTTCACTGCTGCTCTCCGCCCAACTTTGCAACAGCACCCGACGCACGAGGAAGCGAACGAGATCAGACCTGCAGCTGCCGCAGCCAGGATGCCGATCATCAGTAACCCGGTGGGGAAGAAGACGGTTTTCTGGTTATCCCGGAAGACCACAACACCGAGGAAGGTCATCGTGCTACCCGGTGGGCGGTCTGCAGCGACTCTGCCCACCTCGGCACTCAACCCTGCTGTGGGGGTTACTCGTAGCGAAGCGAGCTGACCATCCCGGCTTCCATGTGATAGGCGTTATGGCAGTGAAATGCCCACTCACCGGGGTTCTCAGCGATCAGGTCGGCGATCATGGTTTCACCCGGGCGGAGAAGGACGGTGTCCTTGCGTAGCCCGCCGCTGCCGGGCAGCGCCCACGTGTGGCCGTGGATGTGCATGGGATGGGGCATCATGGTCCTGTTGCGCATGACCATCCGCAGGCGCTGGCCCTCCTGCACGGTCGCGGAGGAGGATTGGCCGTCGGTGAGAATGCTCCATTCATACGGCATCATCTGCCCGCCCAGGTCGATGCTGACTTCTCGGTCTGGTGTGCCCTCGGGCAAGAGTGCACGGTCTGCTGGCTTCAGGGAGGACAGAAGCAGTCCGGTGGACGACAACTCGGGGAAGTCGACATCGGGGCGGGGGGCCTGGCCGCCGGCGGTGCGGATGACAGCGAAGGCGCGGTCGTCCTTACCCACCGCCAAAGCCGTGAGCGGGAAGACGCCGTCGCCGAGGATGACCTCGACGTCGACACGCTCGCCCATGGACAGGTAGATCGATTCGGTCTCCCAGGGCTGGACAGGGAAGCCGTCGGTGTGGGTGACGGTCATGCGGTGACCACCGAGGGCCACCTTGAAGATGGTGTCACCGCCGGAGTTGATAAACCGCAGGCGGGCCTTGTCGCCCGGGCGAGCCTTGAAAGTCCGGTGAGCACGGGGGATACGTCCGTTGATGAGGTAGTGCGGATACATCACATCGCCGGCATCCCCGCCCAGTACCTGATCCGGGGTGCCGTGCATCATCTGGTCGTGACCTCCCATTCCCATTCCCCCGTTATGGTCGCCCGAACCCATTCCGGTGAGCTTGTCGAGCTCATCGTCGGGAGTGCCCTGAATGCCATCGACCCAGTCGTCGAGCACGATGGTCCACTCGACGTCCTGGTCCTCAGCGTCTTGCGGGTCACGGATAATCAGTGGGGCGTGGAGGCCGCGATCAAGCTGCAGGCCGGTGTGGGAATGGTAGAAGTAGGTGCCACCGTGGGGGACTTCAAAAACATAGGAGAAAGACTCGCCAGGTTCAATGGGGTTCTGAGTCATGCCGGGTACACCGTCGGCTGCGTTGTGGAGTGCGATGCCATGCCAGTGGATGGAGGTACTCTCAGGCAGTTCATTGGTGATATCGACCTGGAGGACGTCGCCAGCGGTGGCCTCAATGGCCGCATCCCCGGTGTCAGAGACGTACCCCCACGTCTTGGCTTCGATGCCGCCGATATCCAGGGAGAGGGGCCGGGCGGTCAGTGTCCGGCGCACCGTCGGCTCACCGAGCGCAGTGGGGGTGGGAATGGGGCGAAGGGAGGGACCTGATCCCGAGGCAGCGGGTCCAGGGGCGCTGGTGCAGGCGGTCAGGGCCCCGGTGCCGGCGAGGACGAGCCCGCCGAGCAGAAACTGTCGTCGGGAAGACGCGTTTGTCATGATTTAACCTTTCTTGGTGCAAGATTTCAGTGATACGGGAGACAGGTACAGGTGAGGACCCTGCTGAGCCATCACGTCAGGCGCAGGTCTGTGACACAGGTGGCACCGTCGTCGGTGGTGGAAAACTCCGTGGTGCCGGTACGCCCCTGGTAGCTGACCTCAATCAGGCCGGTGGTATCATCAGGAAGCCAGAAGCCAATAAACCCATTGTCAAAGGTGGTTGTCGCCTCGTCCACCAGCACCTCACCGGTCGCCTCATCGGTGATCGTGACCTGGATATCCTCATTGTCGAGTTCCCCCAGGCAGGTCGTGAGGCTGTGGTAGAGGCAGTCGTGGGTGGAGGTGAGATAGGGTGCGATCGAGACATACGTCTGATTGTCGGGAAGATCGACCACGACTTCCTGGTCATCGCTCGAGAGCAGCAGTTCATCGGCACGCACTGAGGCGATCAGATCCGTGGGACGCTCAGTGACCTTCTGCCGGTCGAGGTGATCAATGATCTCCACCGCGTCCATGTCGGCCAGGCCATGGGTAGTCAGGAATGTATCCTGGGACACTGTCCCGTCGGCGGTGGGTTCCGGGTCGGCGGCCGAACACCCCGTGAGGGCGAGGGCAAGGGCGGCGGCTGCGATCGCTGCTCGTTTCACGTCAATCTCCTTGGACCGTGGTAAGACCGTGAGAAGACACCGTCTCAAGGTCGATGCCATACCTTATGTCTAACACGGGTGCCTGACGGACTAGAAATCAAAAACCCTGCTCACAGCACTATGACAGGGCGAAAAGGGGGTGAATTCGATGGGCTGGGTCACCACCGGGTCACCACCCCACAGCCGTGGGCGATGTCCTTCTACCCGCCCCGGGTATGCGGTGCAGGCAGTGAAATCCCTGGTGGCACCTGCTGAACCGGCCAGTGGAGGCGATGCCGCCGGCCCGGGGTGGGGCACAGGGGTGACGGCGGTCGAAGGGTGATGTTTGAAGATTTGATGAAGATTTCCCCGCCGGGCACTGAGCGAGGGTGGTATTCCCCCCTGGCCGGAGCGATACTGGGGTCTATGGCTGACTACACACCGACCACCGCCACGCCCCCGGGGCGGGTGCTGGTCGTCGATGATGAACAACCCCTGGCTCAGATGGTGGCCTCCTACCTCATCCGGGCCGGCTTCGATACCCGCCAGGCTCACACCGGCACCCAGGCCGTGGATGAGGCCCGTCGCTTTTCCCCCGATGTTGTGGTGCTGGATCTGGGGCTACCCGAACTCGACGGCCTGGAGGTGTGCCGACGGATTCGCGCCTTCTCGGACTGCTACATCCTCATGCTCACCGCGCGTGGCAGCGAGGACGACAAGATCAGCGGTTTGACCCTGGGGGCAGATGACTACATCACCAAACCTTTTAGCATCCGGGAACTGGTGACCCGGGTGCATGCGGTGCTGCGCCGCCCGCGCACCAGCACCACCCCACCGCAGGTGACCACCCCCTTGATCGTTGGTGACCTCATCCTTGACCCCGTCGCCCATCAGGTGCGGGTGGGGGAGACGACCGTGGAGCTCACCCGCACGGAGTTCGAGCTGCTGGTTGCCCTGGCTCTGCGCCCCGGCCAGGTGCTGACCCGCCACGACCTGGTCACCGAGGTCTGGGACACCACCTGGGTCGGTGATGAACGCATCGTCGATGTCCACATCGGCAACTTGCGTCGCAAGCTCGGCACCGACACCCGGGGCCGGGGGTTTATCGACACCGTGCGTGGCGTGGGCTACCGGGTGGGGCAGCCATGAATCACGGACCCGGCCTGACCTTCCGCTTCCTGGCCGCCCAGGTGTTGGTCGTGGTGATTAGTCTGCTGGTGGCTGCGGCCGTGGCCACGATGGTGGGCCCGACCCTGTTCCATGATCATATGTTGATGACCGACCAGGAGGACCCCTCGCTGGAGTTGTTCCATGCCGAGCAGGCCTACCGGGACGCCAGCCTGATCACCCTGGCCGTCGCCCTGCCCACCGCCTTGATTAGCGCCCTGCTGGCCAGCCTGTGGTTGTCGTGTCGCCTGCGCACCCCCCTGCAGAATCTCACCCGCGCCGCTACCAGCCTGACGGCCGGCAACTACCGTATCCGCGTGCCCGCCGGAGAAGCAGGCCCCGAGGTCACCACCCTGGCGCATGCCTTTAACACCATGGCCGACCGGCTGGAACACACCGAACAGGTCCGCCGCCAGATGCTCTCTGATCTGGCCCACGAAATGGGCACCCCCTTATCGGTGCTCACGGTCTACCTCGATGGTCTCCAGGACGGGGTTGTGGACTGGAATAATGCCACCCACACGATCATGGCTGATCAACTCGCCCGCCTGACCCGGTTGATGGAGGACATCGACGATGTCTCCCGGGCCCAGGAACACCGGATCGATTTGGACCTGGCGGAGGAAGGGCTCGGGGATCTGCTCCATACCGCCGCTGCTGCCGCGGGGGAAGCTTATGCTGACAAAGGCGTCGATTTACAGGTCGAGACCATTACGGACACCGCCCGGGTGCTCGTGGACCGGCAACGCTTCGGCCAGGTGATGAGCAATCTCCTGTCGAACGCACTACGGCACACCCCGGCCGGCGGGCAGGTCCGGATCAGCGTCCACCGACAGGGGGCGTCCACCGCGCTCATCCACGTCGCCGATGACGGCGAGGGCATCCCACCTGGCCAGCTCGGACACATCTTCGAACGCTTCTACCGGGGGGATGCCGCCCGTAGCCGGGACAACGGCGGGGCCGGTATCGGTCTGACCATCTCCAAGGCATTGATCGAGGCCCACGGCGGTACTCTCACCGCTACCTCCCCCGGACCCGGTCGCGGAGCGGTGTTTACCCTCCTCCTCCCGCTGTCCCCTCCCGACAGTGAGGAGGCTGCTCGGTGACCGCATCCTGCCCCGCGTGAGGGCCGTGCCCTCCCCCCCCCTTCCAAATATACCCCCCTGGGGTATATGCTAGAGAGTAGCATCGCCGCATCCCGCCAACCCGTAGGAGCTTTCCCATGATCACCTCCCCGCCCCGCCTCTTGCCGATGGCCTCCCACGGCTGCAGCTGTTGCGGACCTGCCTCACGTACCGGCACCGCCTCCATCCCTGCCGCCAGCGACTCGTCAGCAGGAGGGTCCTCCCCTAGCTACCAGGTCACCGGTCTGACCTGCGGGCACTGCGCGAAAAGCGTGACTCAGGCCCTTCAGGCCCTTCCCCAGGTCGACGACGTCCAGGTTGATCTCGCTACTGGTAGTGTTTCCACCGTCACGGTCACCGGTGTCGCACCTCCGGAGATGGTTCGCCGGGCCATCAAGGAGGCCGGCTACACCGTCTTATCCTGATCAGTTTTACCCATCACCTCAACCCCGACCGGGTTGAGCGGAAGGAACCTAATGAGCACCCCCCACCATTCCGGTAATCACCATGGTGATCACCCCGCTCCGGAAACAGACCACACCCACCACCCGGATTATGCCAGCCACGAACACCACGCAGATGCCGACACCCATGGCCAGGCGATGCCCCACGATCACCCGCACTCCGTCCTGGACGAAGACCACCACGTTCATGGTCACGGCGAACACGCCGGGCACAGCACCGCAATGTTTCGGGACCGCTTCTGGTGGTCACTGATTCTGTCCATTCCCGTCGTTATTTTCAGCCCCATGGTCGCCCACCTGCTCGGCTACCACCTCCCGGCATTCCCCGGATCCGCCTGGATCCCCCCGGTACTGGGCACGATTATCTTCGTCTACGGCGGAACGCCTTTCCTCAAGGGCGGATGGACGGAACTGAAATCCCGCCAACCCGGGATGATGCTCCTGATTGCCATGGCCATCACCGTGGCGTTTGTCGCCTCCTGGGTCACCACTCTGGGGCTGGGCGGTTTTGACATGGACTTCTGGTGGGAGCTGGCCCTGCTGGTGACCATCATGCTGCTGGGCCACTGGCTGGAGATGCGCGCTCTCGGGGCCGCGTCCTCCGCGCTTGACGCGCTGGCTGCCCTGCTGCCGGATGAGGCCGAGAAAGTCATCGACGGGACCACCCGCACCGTGGCCATCTCCGAGCTGGTCGTCGACGACGTCGTGCTGGTGAGGGCCGGTGCCCGGGTGCCGGCCGACGGAACCATCCTCGACGGAGCCGCCGAATTCGATGAGGCGATGATCACCGGCGAATCCCGCCCCGTCTTCCGCGACACCGGTGACAAGGTGGTCGCCGGTACCGTGGCCACCGACAACACCGTCCGCATCCGTGTGGAGGCTACCGGCGGGGACACCACCCTGGCCGGGATCCAACGCATGGTTGCCGACGCCCAGGAGTCCTCATCCCGGGCCCAGGCCCTGGCGGATCGGGCGGCGGCGTTGTTGTTCTGGTTCGCGCTGATCTCCGCTCTGATCACCGCGGTGGTGTGGACCATCATCGGCAGCCCGGACGATGCCGTGGTGCGCACAGTCACGGTGCTGGTCATCGCCTGTCCGCACGCCCTGGGCCTGGCGATTCCGCTGGTCATTGCGATCTCCAGCGAGCGGGCCGCGAAATCCGGGGTGCTCATCAAGGACCGGATGGCGCTCGAGCGGATGCGCACCATCGACGTGGTGCTCTTCGACAAAACCGGCACCCTGACCGAGGGTGCGCACGCGGTCACCGGTGTCGCGGCAGCTGTCGGCGTTACCGAGGGCGAGCTGCTGGCCCTGGCCGCCGCCGCGGAGGCCGACAGCGAGCACCCCGTGGCCCGCGCCATCGTGGCGGCCGCGGCCACCCATCCCGAGGCCTCCCGTCGGCAAATCCGTGCAACTGGTTTCAGCGCCGCCTCCGGCCGGGGGGTCCGGGCCACTGTCGATGGCGCTGAGATTCGCGTGGGCGGGCCGAACATGCTGCGCGAGTTCAACCTCACCACCCCGGCCGAGCTCACCGACACCACCAGCGCCTGGACCGGGCGCGGGGCCGGTGTGCTCCATATTGTCCGCGACGGTCAGATCATCGGCGCGGTGGCCGTCGAGGACAAGATCCGCCCCGAATCCCGCGCCGCCGTGAAAGCCCTGCAGGACCGCGGGGTGAAGGTCGCGATGATCACCGGTGACGCGCAGCAGGTGGCCCAGGCGGTTGGCCAGGACCTGGGGATCGATGAGGTCTTCGCCGAGGTCCTGCCCCAGGACAAGGACACCAAGGTCACCCAGTTACAGGAGCGTGGCCTGAGCGTGGCCATGGTCGGCGACGGTGTCAACGACGCCCCGGCCCTGGCCCGCGCCGAGGTCGGCATCGCCATCGGGGCCGGTACGGATGTGGCGATGGAATCCGCCGGAGTGGTCCTGGCCAGTGACGATCCCCGGGCAGTGTTGTCAATGATTGAGCTCTCGCGGGCCAGCTACCGCAAGATGATCCAGAACCTGATCTGGGCCTCTGGCTACAACATCCTCGCCGTGCCGCTGGCCGCCGGAGTGCTCGCCTCGATCGGGTTCGTGCTGTCCCCGGCCATGGGCGCGATCTTGATGTCTGCCTCGACCATCGTGGTGGCCCTGAACGCCCAGCTGTTGCGCCGGATTGATCTGGACCCGGCCCACCTGGCTCCCACCAGTCCGAAGGAGGAACACACCACGCCTACTCCGGCATCCACTGCCGTCCACTGATTCACCACTTCTCTCCACTGCCCCATATGACACTGAAAGGCTCCACCATGAAGCGCACCCTTGTTCTTTCCACTCTCGCCGTGGCCTCCACCCTGGCGCTGGCCGCCTGCGGTGAGGCCACCGACGCCACCACCGACACCACCACCTCTGCTACCAGCACTGCAACGACTACACCTGAGACGACCGAGACCACCACGGCGACGACTGAGGCGGACGGGGAGATCTCCGCCGATCACAACGACGCGGACATCATGTTTGCCCAGATGATGATCCCCCATCACCAGCAGGCCGTGGAGATGAGTGAGATGCTCCTGGCCAAGGAGGGTATCCCCGCCCAGGTCGTGGAGTTTGCCCAGGGGGTTATTGACGCCCAGGGACCGGAGATTGACCGGATGAACGCCATGCTCGAGGCCTGGGACCAGCAGCCGGTCACCGACTCTGGTGGCATGGATCATGGCAAGATGGGTGGCATGAGCGGGATGATGAGCCAGGAGGACATGACAGCCCTTGAGGAAGCCCAAGGCACCGAGGCTGCCCGCCTCTACCTGGAGCAGATGACCGCCCACCACGAAGGTGCGGTCGACATGGCCCGTGACGAGGTTGCTGACGGCCAGAATCCCCATGCGATCACCCTGGCCGAACAAGTTATCAGCGACCAGGAGGCCGAGATCGCCCAGATGCAGCAGATGCTCACTGACCTATGACAGGTGCCCGTCTTTTTCTGATTCCGAGGACAGGAATCTGAAAAAGAGGGATAACCGTGACGATTGCCACCTGCTGCGGGCGATGGGTCGTTGTCACCGCAGCAGGTGCACCGGGGTGGATGTTTCTTCTCCCTCTGGTCGCACCACTGAGGAAAGGGGTAAGCTCCTGTGTCCAGACCCTTGGAGGACTACGCATTATTGTCCGATACTCACACGGCCGCCCTGGTCTGCCGGCAGGGCAACATTGATTGGTTGTGTCTGCCGCGCTTTGACTCCCAGGCGGCCTTTTCCGCTCTTCTCGGCGACCATCGTGATGGTCCTGGCTAGTAGATGTGCCCGGGGGTTGTCCCGCCGGGCTTTTCCTCATAGCCTCATCCGCCCGCGTCTTATAGGCTGTGAGACAATCTAGTATTGAAACAGACTTTTGACACATAAAGTCAGCTCCATAAGCCTACTTTTGAGCACCGTCGCTCAATATGTCAAAAACGACCGTTCTTGACCAAACAACCAAAAACCAGGAATCCCCGGCATATGACTGTTAGTTTCAATTGACGGTTCATCACCGTTAAAAATGGCGCATCGCACAGCACGATTCACTTTAGTTCTAAATGGTTGAAGGCGGGGTGCTAATTTCCTGGTGGAAATAGTGCCCGTTACCTTCAACAGCAACGAAACCAGCGCTAATGTAGGACGTTGCCAGGCTGCTGTGTGAGCTGCTTGCGGTGGACGCGGGAAATACGAAGTCCGTTGGCAATCACGATGACTTCTGCGACCTCGTGAACCAGCACTACCGCGGCCAATCCCAGCACTCCGGTAATAGCCAAGGGCAACAGGACAACGATGATCGCCATTGACAGGACGATGTTCTGATTCATTATCGCCCGGCCCCGTCGGGCATGGGACAAGGCTTGCGGAATCAGTCTCAAATCATGGCCGGTGAAGGCTACGTCGGCTGATTCTATGGCGGCATCGGCACCGGTAGCGCCCATCGCAATCCCCACGGTAGCGCTAGCCAAGGCAGGGGCATCGTTGATCCCGTCACCGATCATCCCTGTAGGAACCTGCTGCACCGACGAAGCGATTTCACGGGCCTTGTCTTCAGGTCGCAGTTCGGCATGAACGGTGCCTATACCGGCGATTGAAGCCAGCGCGTGGGCAGTACGGGAGTTATCGCCGGTGAGCATCACCACGTCGATTCCCTGGTTATGCAGGTCTCGAATCGCCTCGGCCGCTTCAGGGCGTAGTTCATCGCGCACGCCGATCACGCCAATGACCTGCTCTGCACGAGTGACCATGACGCAGGTTTGCCCGGAGGCTTCCATAGATTCAACAGCGGAAGCAAGCGATTCTGGGGCAATCCATCGAGGACTACCTACCCCGACCTGAACACCATCCAGGACGCCGGTAATGCCGTGTCCTGGCTCTTCGTTAACCGCCGTTGCCTCCGGGATCGCGGGTACTGCTGAGGTGATGGCCGTAGCTAGAGGGTGGGTGCTGTGCTGTTCCAGGGCGGCGGCAACGGCGAGCACCTCTTCGCGGGTCGCAGCATCAACAGTCTGGACTTGCGTGACCACTGGCTGATTGCGTGTGAGTGTTCCAGTTTTATCTACCGCGATGCGGCGCAGGGAACCAAGCCGTTCGAAGGCTGCTCCGCTTTTGATGATGACACCGAATTTGCTGGCAGCTCCGATGGCGGAAACAACGGCGACAGGAACGGCGATGGCCATCGCGCAAGGCGAGGCTGCGACCAGCACGATCAGTGCGCGTGTGATCCATGTTTCGGGATCGCCGAAGATCGCTCCAAGCACAGCGACCAGTACTGCCAGGACGATGACACCGGGAACCAGCGGGCGGGCAATGCGGTCAGCGAGCCGTGCCCGTTCGCCACGTTCCGACTGGGCTTGCTCGACTAGGCTCACCAACGTGGTCAGGGAGTTGTCCGTGCCGTTCGCCGTTGCAGTGACTACTAGAGCGCCGGATGAATTGATGGAACCAGCAGCAACCTGGTCACCCACGGTTACTTCCACGGGAATTGATTCCCCCGTGATAGCGGAGGTGTCTAAGCTGCTTGATCCTTGGCTGACCACGCCATCGGTTGCCAAGCGTTCACCAGGCTTCACGCGCAATGAATCGCCAATCTTGATCTCTGCTGCACTGACCGCGACCGGTGCGCCGTCACGGATGACGGTGGCCGTTTCAGGGACGAGCTTCAACAAAGAGCGCAGGCCCGAGCGTGCCCTGTCCATGGCTTTGTCTTCCAGGGCTTCGGCAATGGAATACAGGAACGCCAGGGCTGCGGCTTCCTCGACATAGCCGAGGATGACCGCACCGGTGGCGCTGATGGTCATTAGCAGCCCAATGCCGAGTTTCCGTTTCGTGAACAGGTTTCGCAGGGCACCGGGCACAAAGGTAAAAGCGCCTAGTAGCAGGCCGATCCAAAACAGCACCAAGGCCACGATGGCGGTGCTTTCGCCGTGGGTGCTCCATTCAAGGACGAGCCCAGTGAGGAAGAAAACGCCTGAGGCTATGGGGACGAGCACATGCCAATCCCGCCACCAGGGCAGTTCCTCTTCGAATTCTTCGGTGGGTTCCGGTGAATCGCAACCGCAGGCGGAACTCATGCTTGCTCCTTGTGTTCTCGATCGGCGCTGGTGGCGCAGTCAGGGCAGGAAGAGTCCAGGCAAGGTACTTGATCATCGACGGCCAACGTCACCTCAACCAGGGCGCTCAGGGCGGTGGTGAGGTGAGGATCGGTGATTTCGTACCGGGTTTTGCGGCCTTCCATTTTCGCCACGACAATCCCGCACCCGCGCAGGCAGGTCAGATGGTTGGAAACGTTGGCGCGGCTCAGTCCCAGGGCCTGGGCAAGTTCCGCTGGGTATCCGGGTTCGTGCAGCAAGGACAGGAGGATGCGTGACCGGGTGGGGTCGGCCATGGCGCGGCCAAGCCGGTTCATCGCATCGATCCGCGACTCAATGTTCATCATGCGATGTACTATACAGCACTTGCTGTACTAGTGGCAGCGCCCAAAATTGATGGTTTTGGGGATGAATAATCTCGCCATTCGAGCTGGATGCTCGAATGGCGAGATTTTACTGGTGCTGGTTTCTCATAACTCTGTTTCGTTAGCTTATAGCCCAAAACCCTATGGTGGACCTTTTTGGACCGTTCGTTGCGGGATGACTCCTTCGGGAATGTTAGTAAGTTCCTCCGACTTCGCGGAATACTTGTTTCATGCTCTCTTTGGACGTTGATTCAGCGAGCCGAAGTTCCAGCCGGTCATCGCTCTGTCCGGAAAGTTGAATTGCTAACAGTTGCCCTGCCGAATCTTTGATGACAATCGAAGCTCGACGGAAATCAGCATCATGTTCCCGGACATATCGTGCGAGAGCAGACTATTTCGGAGCGGTGTCTGCCAATGTAGGGCGAGTGCATTGAGCGCGGTATCTCAAGTATTACCGATACGGCGTCGCATGGTCTTGAGAAACATCAGAAGAGACGGGAATTGGAGGCCCGCAAAGGATAGAGGCAGCCATAATCTCAGGCTGCACAAGACTGAGAGCGATCAGAGCACTTCAATGTCGAACGTGTCCAAATGAGATAGGACTATAAAGAAGAATCCGCGTCTTTGATTCTTCGGTAAAGCGTCGCACGGGACATCCCCATATCCTTGGCGACTTGGGTTGCAGGTTCGCCGGCTTGGATGAGTTTGAATGCGGTGCGGATTTGGGATTCGGTGAAGGTGGAGCGTCGGCCACCGGGGTCGCCGCCGGTGGTGCGGCGTTTGGTGACGGAGTCGGTGATGCGTTCGCGTTTGATCTCTAGTTCCATTTGGGCCAGGGCTGCCATGACGGTGAAGACCATGGCGCCCATGGGTGTTTTAGTATCCACATCACCACCACCCAGGTTGAGCACGCGCAAACCGGTATTGCGATCTCGTAGTTCCTCGGCGAGTTCGAGTATTTTCTGGGTGGAGCGCCCGAGCCTGTCCAAAGTGGTGATCACGAGCGTGTCACCCGGATGCAGTGCGGTCAGTGCTTTATCCTAGCCGGGTCGTTTGGCCAGTGCGCCGTAGGGAGGCATGATGCCTAAGACATGGACAAGTGGCCCTGTTTCTGAATTTGAACTAGCTGTTGCAGGGGAGGTAAAGGCCTGGATGGGAAGACGTGGACTAAGTGCCCGTCAACTGGCAGACAAAATAGGCATGGCCCACTCTGCTTTGTCAAAGAGACTTCGAGGAGTAAGCGCGTTTACCATCAACGACTTAGGTGTGATTGCGGCACATATGGGAATCACCCTCGGACAGCTTCTTGGTCCTGTAGTTGATGCACCTCTCACCGGTGAAGATACAGAAAACCCCGCTCCGGCATCGCCGGAACGGGGTGAATCTGATGAAGATGTGCGCCCTGTGGGGCTCGAACCCACGACCCACGGATTAAAAGTCCGATGCTCTACCAACTGAGCTAAAGGCGCTCCACTGAGACGAACTCAGCGCTTACCACTATACACGCTGAGCACCGTACCCACAAAACCTTATTCACCTGCTGGGCCATCCGCTCGGCAGGCACCCAGCAACTAGGGCTAAACTAGCAGCTATGTCAGCCGCCCGCTTTCACCGCCCCGTCAAGTTCTCCACCGAAAAATTCGAGCGCTTCCAAGGCGACACCAGCCCAGAAGACCTCACAGCCGCCGCCCAAGCCTCCGCCCGCGCTCTTCTTGCCCGCGGCCGGGCTAACGAAGACCCCTCCGTCACCAAACGGCTGGTGCACTTTACCGACGAGTTCGGCATCGAAGCGGTCGCCCAGCTCTGGGCACAAGCTGCACCCGTGACGGTGGCAGGGGCCCTCTGGCGTATCTACGCCCTACGCGGCATCATCCGCGCAAACGCTCAGCTCATGAGCTACTACTACGAGCGCGGTATGCACTCCAACTACCTGGCCCAGGCCCTCGCTGGTGTGCCCTCACCTCCGACTGCCGAAGAAATCTGCTCCACCGTTGATGCCATTCTGGCCGGTGCCTATACCGGTGATTTTGATATAGCGCTGGAACGCTTTGCCGCTTTTTGCCGGGTACTCTCCTTGGGGCAGGACGATATTGCCCTAGAACTAAGGCACGGACAGTCGCTTACCGACCACGGTCACAGACACAGCGCAGATCCTCTCCATCTGCCCTCCCCCGAGGTCAAAGCCGAAGGGGCAAGCCGAGCTCAGCGGCTCCGCACCGCGGCCCGCAAGCTCCTGGGTACGGCAGGGGAACTTGAAGAAGCCGCTGCGCTCTGGCGGGCGGGCACCCTCGACTAGCCGTTCGCCCTACCTTGCTGGCAATAGCTTCTGCCTGGCTTACTTTCTGGGCACGGCAAAGGGCCCCGGTCCACTATTTCTAGCGGGCCGGGACCCCTCACCTATCTACCTGCTGGGGTGCCGGTAAAAGTTTTACCGGCTAGCCCCTAGGCGGCCTTAGCGGCTTACTACGTTCTGGTCGTAACGGTAGATGAAGGCTGCCATAGCATCACGGGCAATCGGGGTGACGGGGCGGAAGCTACCGTCCTCCCAGCCGGTGGTGATGCCAACCGAGTTCAGCCAGGAGATTTCCTTGTAGAACTGGTCACCGGGCTTCACATCGCTGAACTTAGAATCAGCCGGTGCCGCGTAGGCAGGTTCCCCGGCCATGCGGTAGAAGAAGGCTGCCATAGCGTCACGGTTGACGTTAGCCTGGGGGCGGAAGGTGCCATCGGGGTAACCGGTGGTGATACCCATATCGTGCATCCAGGCAATTTCCTTGTAGAACTGATGGCTGGTAGGTACATCAGAGAAAGGTGATTCGCTGGGTGCGGTGTACTGGGGTGAACCAGCCATACGGTAGAAGAAGGCTGCCATAGCGCCGCGCTCAACCTTGTTCAGCGGGCGGAAAGTGCCATCGGGGTAACCGGTGGTGATCTTCTGGTCAGCCAGCCAAGAGATTTCCTTGTAGAACTGGTCGCCGGGCTTCACATCGGTGAAACGGGGCTTGCCCTCAACAACGGAGGGGCTAGTCTCGGTGACGTTGAGGACCTCAGCCTTAGCGCCATCTTCACCGCTCTTGGTGCCGGTTAGGTCACCGCTGGCGTTGTGGAAGTGCAGGAGCAAGGCCTCATTGTTTGTAGCGCTACCGGGACCCTGGCGGTCTACGGTGATGTCGGCATCGGGTGCATCGACAAACAGGCCCTGAGCATCTGAGCTCTTACCAGAGAAAGTGAGCTCAGGTGAGTAGGGGTTGTAGCTAATCCAGTCGGTCTGGTCCACGGTGGATGGTTCGTACCAGGAGTAGGTAGAGACAGAGTAGCGCAGGTTCTTGGCCTTAGCTTCATCCAAACCAATAGCCGACAGTTTAACAGGTAGCGCCATGACGTTGCTATCGAAGGTGTTGGTGTCAACATCACCTAAGGCTCCGTTAAGGGGCTGAACATCCAGCAGAGTCAGCTGACCCTTATCGTAGCCGGTGGTGTAAACCAGCGGATAGTCCAGGCCGGGGAGGCGCTGTGTCATCACAACGTAGTCAGCACGGTTATCACCGTCCAGATCGATTCCCACTTCTACTGCTGTAGTCGGAGTGAGATTTTCCCAGTTAGCCCAGGTTGAAAGGCCGATGGTCATGATGCCGTCCTTGGCTACATCTCCGCCGGAGGCCTCGAGCGCAGGAACGTTGCTGTAAGCGCCCACGTACTGCAGGTCAACGCGCTGGCTGGTCAGAGCACCAAGACGTGAGCTCTGAATACGGTCGCTCTTAGCGCCCAGCTGATAGGCACCAACCAGGGAGGTGTAACCGCCCTGATCTACAGGGCTACCTTCAAGGTCGATCTTTGCTTGGCTTGCATCGTTAGCAAATTCAATGCTTGAGGATGCAGCCTTCATATCAGCAACAGGCTTAGGAGCGATCTGAATAGGCAGACGGGTCTGCTGATCACCTTCAGTCAGGAGCAGGCGACCTGACTCAATGCTCAGATACTGGCGGGCAAAATCAAGCTGTTCAGCTCTACTTGCCGGGTCCAGTGTCTTAGCCAGCTGAGCAGGATCAACAGTCACAGTCACAGTTACCTGTGCCTTCTGGCCGGGCTGGACGGTGACGTTACCGGGGGTAGAGACAGTGACACCGGGAGTCTTTGAGGAAGCCTCGAAGGACAGTGCGTAGGTGTGAGCTACTGAGTCGTAGTTTTCTACGGTCAGGTCGCGGGTGTAGCTCTGAACACCGGCCGTGGGGAGGACCTCAACCACACCAAAGCTCTCGGAAACCTGCGCGGGGGTGTCTGAGTTATAGACCAGCACATTCTGGTTGACGGCCTGGAGAGCATCAACGCGGCCGGAGCCTACACGCTCAACGGACTGGACAGCACCGTCAGCGGTTTTCAGGTCGTGAACAGCAGAGTTCATGATCGCGGCCTTTACCTGGGGAGCTGAGTAGTTCTGGTGAGCCTGGTAGACCAGAGCGGCGATACCGGCTACGTGGGGGCTAGCCATTGAAGTTCCGGTGAAAATAGCCTTACCGTTACCGCTACCCACGGCTGCTGAGCCAATGTTGGTACCGGGGGCGGCAACATCGGGCTTGGTGAAGCCCTGGGAGCCGTGAACGCCCCTACCTGAGGATTCATTGACCCGGTCAAACTGCTCTGAGTCTACAACCAGAGAACCCACCCAGTCGCTTTGGAGCTTAATTTTTAGGTTGCCGGCCTGGGCTGCCGGGCGAACTTTCTCGGCATCACTCTTGCTGAGGCGGATACCGGGGATTGTTGCGTTACCGGCGATGCCGATATTTTCGATCTCCAGGTTAGAAGCCAGGACAACGCCCTTGGCTCCTGCCTTCTCTAGGTTGTCGAAACGGACCTTAGAACCGCAGGGGAAGGTCTCGAAGTTATCGGTCCAATCAATAAAGACCCACTTGCCACCAAAATCAGTGCCTGCGGGGAATGCGTCACAGGCAAACTTGTTATTCTCAGGCGCTGCGACAACGGTGCCGCTAAGCTCTTCCTCAGAAGCAGCGGCATAATCGAAACTAACCGAGTAGGAGCCCTTTACCTGGCCAGCAAGGTCACTAGGAGCCGTTACCTCTGCCTTATCCACATAGGTAGTCGAACCAATCGAGTTGGCTACCGCCAGGGCGGATACAGCGTTTGCTGGGTTACCGGAGACAGAGTAGGTGTCCCCATTACCCTTAGCTGCTGAAGAGTTACCGGCGGCGACAACGCTTAGAATTCCATAGCGGGTCAGAGCATCAACCATGGCGTTCTCAGGGTCATCAATGGCACCAAAGTCGGAGCCCAGTGACATGTTGACCACATCAACACGGTCATCGTATTTACCGTCGCCGTTAGGGTCCAATGCTCGGTCAAGAGCCAGGCCCGTCAGATCGGTTGAGCCCTCACAGCCAAAGACACGCAGCCCAACAAGTTGAGCACCGGGAGCGGTGCCAGCACCGATCTTCATATCGCGCATCTGGTCTTCTGTGATCTTGGTGTAGTCACCCTTGAAGGTGCTACCGTCGGGGTTGACCGCGTAACCAGCTGCAGTGCCAGCAACGTGGGTACCGTGACCGGCGGCCTTGCAGTCTAGGGGGTTACCGTCTGGCTGAGGGACGCGAGTTTTACTGCCGTAGTCATCACCAGCTAGGTCATAACCGCCAATAAATTTCTCGGGGTCGTAGAGGCCAGAATCTGCCGCTGGCATCTCGCTCGAAGCTGAAGCCTTAGCGTAAGCCTCGCTGGTACCGGGACCACCAAACTGGGTGTGGGTGTAATCGATACCGGTATCGATCACAGCGATCTTGACACCTTCACCGGTGAAACCGGTCTGTTGCCAGGAGGCAATGGCCTTGGTATCAATGGCTGAGCCGGCATTTGAAGGGTACTTGGCAACGATGGGGGAAATCTTAACTACATCACTACGCGAGGCAAGCTCACGAATCTTAGCGGCGTCACCGCGCAAGGCAACACCGCGTACGGTGTTGTGGGCAGTGTAAATAACATCTGCACCTGCGGCAGCTGCAGCTGACTGCCCCTGCTTTTCAACAGCTGCGGCAATAGCCTGCACCTGCGCCTGAGCATCAACGGCAGTTGCCTGCCCACCCTGCAGAACAGAGTCCGGCTGAGTACTCTCGTAAGCTCCCTTACCGCGGAACTGGACGAAGACGCTCACCTGGCCTTCAGCGGCCTGCATGGAGGGACTAATAACCTGGTCGCCAATCTGATGGCCAGATTGCACCATATCGTCTACCGAGCCCTGGAAGAGCCGGGCATCTTCTAGGGCACTTGCTGCGGGCAGACCCAAAGTTAGGGCCATACCCAAGCCCAGGACAGATGCCACGCTGGCGCGAGCTACCTTCTTGGGTGTGTATTTTTCATTCATTGAAGGATTCCTTTGAATCAGTGATTCACGGTGTGTAAAAGTGCGAGCGTACAATAACAATGTCGTACATCACATTCTTAGTCAATAGTAACCCAGCTTATTACCCAAATATTTAGCCCCCGCCACACACTGGTGACACAGCAGAGAAGAACTTGCACTAAGCGGCCGCTTCTGCTTTCACTAGAGGCCCCACAAAGACCCCGTACACAGCTTGACAGAGGCACCGCAGAGGAGAAAGATGTATTACAAGATGTCAGGCTGCTAAGGTAGCCCCGGGCTCCAAATCTTTAGCCGCTTCGAGCGGCCTACCGCCGAGAGGCGCTCCCAGCCTGGCATCCCTCAACTTTCATACGGCTTAGGCCGGGCACCACCCTCTTGGGCTGGCTGTCCGGCTTTTGCGTGCCCAAGGGTAGCGCCACCCCAGCATTTGTTAACTTTCTGGCGGTACCATAAGCACAAGCAGACCAGACAGCATCATCAGGAGAAACGGCAAATGCTCCAGCGCATGTTCCCCCAAGAAAACACTTCGCTAAAAGCCCTTGCCGGCCTCTCCGAACAGGTCTCAGCTTCCGCTGCCCTGCTCTCCGAAATGGTGGGTTCCCCCGAAGACCGCTACCCCGAACTGCTCGAAAGAACACTCACCCACGAAGCTGAAACACTCGACATGCTTCTAGCAACCATGACAGCGGTCCGTAGCTCCTTCTCCACACCTATTGCCCGCGAAGATATCTACGCACTCGCTGTTTCTCTCAACACCGCCGTTGAAAAGCTCACCTCCGCCGCAAATATTCTTCACCTCTACGGCATTGTCAGGTTCTCTCCTAAGGCCGCGACCCTTCTTGACCTCATTCAGCGTCAGGCCGTACTCACCACAGGCATCATCCCCAAACTCAGCACCCTGCGCGATATGGACAACTACTGGATAACCATGCTCCGCATCACCAAACAGGCCGTAAGAATCGCAGAGGAGTACGATGCCGATATCCAGGGCCGCTACAAGCAGAGTCGCTATCTGCAAACCAGGCGGTTTATCCATAAATTGGTTGAAGCCTCCGAAGCCATGCGCACCGTCGCCACAGAAATCGGTCGTATCATCGTTCAGGAATCCTAGTGACCCTGCTTCTCTTCGCCCTTAGCTGTATAGCCCTCATCGGCTTCACCTTTGTGACAGGTTTTCACGATGCTCCCAACGCAACAGCGATCCCCGTCAAGACACGAGCACTCACACCCAAGGTAGCTTTACGCACTAGCGCCCTCTTTAACTTTCTGGGCATGGCCCTCACCGGACTTGCTCTGGGATCGGTGACAACACACTGGCTTACTGTTCCCCAGGGCAAGACCGGCCTGGGCATGATCCTGGCAACCCTCACCGCCGCAGTCATGTGGGGGCTCATCACCTGGTGGTTCCGTATGCCCTCGTCCTCAACCCACGCACTCATCAGTGGCCTTGCGGGAGCTGCCTGGGCGGCACAAACAGTAGGGCTTGGCCGTTTTAACCCCTTTTCTGAACCGCTCACCACCTTCCTCATCATTCCCCTGATCCTGGTTCCCCTTGTCCTTTTCTGTTTCTCCTGGGCCGCTGTTTTCCCTTTCTACGGGTTACTTCAAGGCACCTACCCCGCCACCGTCAACAGATTCTCCCGTATTATCCTGTCCCTGGCGAACTCCCTTATATCCCTGGTGCACGGCGTGCAAACAGGGCAGCGAGCTGTGGTGATATATGCGGTTCTACTCCTCTCGGCAGGGCTGGATGTCGCTCCGACGACCTACGTTATATCGGCGATTTTCCTGGCCATGGTGTTGGGCCTGGGCACGGCCCGCGGAAGCTCCCGTATCGGCTACACCTTCGCTCACCAGATGGTCAGAGTCGACCCCCTGCGAGGGGCTATCGCCCAAAGCTCCACCGCTTTAGCGCTCGTGCTTCTGCAGTTCTTCCTGAACACTCCGGTATCGTCCTCCCACCTATCAGCATCGGCAGTTCTGGGCTCCGGGGTTAACCAGCGGTTCGCAGCAGTGCGTCTCAAAATTGTTGTGCGCATTATTTTCACATGGGTCATCACTCTGCCGGCCTGCTTCATACTCTCAGCAGTTTTGCTCCTGGCTCTCTCGCCCCTGCTTTAGCTCAGGGTCTTTCCCCACAAACAGGGGCAAACCCCGACATCGCGGAGTCAGCCACCATTCGCTATATTGGGAAGAGAACCTCGCCCCAAACAGTCTGAAAGTGCCATGCCAAAAGTTGCAATTATCGTTCGCACCAAAGATCGACCTCTCTTTCTGAGGAGAGCTCTAGCCAACATCGCCGAACAAACCTACACGGACTACACGGTAGCTATCGTTAACGACGGTGGTGACCGTGAAGTCGTAGAACAACTGGTAGCACAAGCTCAGGGCCTCTCAGGAATCCAGATCCTTCATACAGGCTCATCAAAGGGCATGGAGGCTGCATCAAACCTGGGCATCAAAGCCACAGAATCGACCTATATAGCCATTCATGACGATGATGACCTCTGGGAACCAACTTTCCTGGAAACTACCGTAGCGGCCCTGGAAGAAACCGACGGGCAGTTAGTCACCGTACGCACTGATGAATATTTTGAACGTATCACCGATCAGGGCACCTTAGAATTCATCGAGTCAAGACCTTTCTGGGGCTTCCTCAACGACATCACGATTCAAGACCTCATGCGTATCAACCGAGCTGTCCCCATCTCTATCCTCTACCGCCGGAGTCTGCACGAAGAGCTAGGCTACTACGACGAATCCTTACCCGTGACCGGAGACTGGGAGTTCAATATCCGGGTAGCCTCCCGCTACCCGGTACACTTTATCGACCAGAACCTCGCTCACTGGTCCAAAAGGCCCCAAGCAGACGGTTCTAACGCCAACAGTGTCTACGCAGGCCAGATACTCCATAACATTTTCGACGGACGGGTACGTGCGCGGGCTATCCGCGAAGACCTCTCACAGCAGGGTCGGCTAGGCTCCTATCTCTTCCAGGCACACCTAGCAAATCAAGTCGATGGCAGAGTAGGGCATAACATTGACTTGACCAACAGCGTCCTTGACGAGCTGGCAGCTATCAACAGCAAGCTGGACCGGTTAGAAGAAACAAGTCGTGCCACCGCAGAGCAGCTTAACCGCATCGAGCGGGCGCTCTCCCTCAAATCACGCCTGGCTCGTCTGGTGAAAGGAAACCGTTAACCATGCCACGTATTCTTGTGCTCGCCGATCTAGGGCAGGTTCAGTACCATGTGGGCGACGAGGCTATGGGCATTACAGTGTCCGCGGAACTTACCCGGCGGGGGTTCGATGTCGTCATCGCAACCCGTGACGTCGAACATTCCAGGCAATATATTGGGTCCGCAAGCGACTATATGGCAACCCTGCAGGTACCCTGGCCCCCTGCTGAACGTGAGCTTTATATTGCTGAGCTCCGCGCTCATTTAGCAGGTGCACCAGCACGGTCAGAAATCACAGATTTTGTGCACAATGTATCAGCAGTAGACGGCATAGTTATAGCTGGTGGCGGCAATATGAACTCCACCTATGGCTGGCTACTCTACGAGCGGGTTGCCTATGCTCTGATCGCTCAGGCCTATCAAATACCCCTGGTTATTTCGGGTCAGTCTCTGGGACCGGTTCTTACCGAAGCCGATGCAAAGGTTCTGCACGAGATGCTCGATATAGCCCAGCTCGTTGGCCTGCGCGAATCTAGCTCCTACAGCTGGGCCCTGTCCCGCGGTCTTAAAGCTAACCTCATTGCAGATGACGCTACTTTCTACCAGCATAAGCACCGCTCCCTACCCGGACGCCCGATTGTTGATTTACCCGAGAACTATATCTGTGCCACCTTCAACGGCTTGAACTCCGGGCAGTCCCGGATAATCGGTCAGATTCTGGACGATATGCACCGCCAGTACGGCCTAGGCACCGTCTTCCTGCCCCATATGGGCCAGCCCCAGCAGGAGCAACAGGGCGATGTAGCGGTTCACCGAGAGATTGCCTCACACATGTTCTCGAACCCCATTGAGCTACCGGTCGTCCATGCAGACGACGCCGTCCAGGTACACAGGGGAGCTTACATCGGTTTTTCGACCCGCTACCACCCCGGGGTATTTTCCCTCTCAGCGGGTATTCCTTTCGTAGCCCTGCTACCCGATGCTTTTACCGACATGCGGGTACGAGGAATGATGAGCCAGTACGGTGCAGAGAACTACGCTATACCCCTGGCCCTCTTAAACTCAGCAGCCCCCCTTGAGGCACTGCACGAGGTAGTTCAGCTACGCCCTGAGCTTTCTGCAAGCCTGCAAGCACGCACAAACCGCCTGAGTGCTTTCTCAGCTCAGTGGTGGGATGCCGTATCCACTGTCTTAACCCACAAGAGCAGCCATCTGGCCCCAACTATCCAAAATCTAGACAGTACTCCCACGCTTTTTACCGGTGAATGGAATCTCACTAATCTGCTGGTTCGTGACGATATTGCCGAGATTTCGCTGGCAGCCTCCCTAGCTCGCGCTGAAAGTGACCGAGCGCTTTCCTGGGACTACCAGCGTCTGCTCCAGCGCGACCGTGCCCAAGCCCGCGCCGATGAACTCGAGCGTAGGAACGCGGAGCTGGCTGATTCTCTGATTGAGGCAGAAGAAAACGCCACTCTACGCGGCTGGGTACGCCGCAAGATGCGCGGAGAGTAAAAAGGAACCCAGCTCCCGTCTGGGAGCTGGGCTTCTTTTATTTTTTAGCCGAAACGGCCTGAGACGTAATCCTCGGTGGACTTTTCTCGGGGGTTGTTGAAGATTTCCTGGGTGGGGGCATATTCAATGAGCTTGCCCGGTTTACCCGTTCCCGCAATGTTGAAGAAGGCGGTCTTGTCTGAGACGCGAGCGGCCTGCTGCATATTGTGGGTCACGATCACCACGGTGAACTCTTCTTTCAGCTCATTGATAAGATCCTCCACGGCCAGTGTAGAGATAGGGTCCAGGGCGGAGCAGGGCTCGTCCATCAGGATTACATCAGGTTTGACCGCTATGGAGCGGGCAATGCACAGGCGCTGCTGCTGACCGCCCGACAGGCCGGAACCCGGCTTATCTAGACGATCCTTAACCTCCTTCCAGAGGTTAGCACCGCGCAACGAGCTCTCAACCAGCTCATCGGCGTCACTCCTAGAAATTTTGCGGTTGTTGAGCCTGACCCCTGCTAAGACGTTTTCACGGATTGACATGGTGGGGAAGGGGTTAGGCCGCTGGAAAACCATGCCGATCTGCGAGCGCACGGTCACGGGGTCTACTCCCTTGCCGTAGAGGTCGTCCCCGTCGAGCAGGACCTTGCCTTCGACCCGGGCGCCGGGGATAACTTCGTGCATGCGGTTGAGGGTACGCAGGAAGGTTGACTTGCCACAGCCGGAGGGGCCGATGAAGGCGGTCACTGTTCGTGGCTCAATGGCCATGGTGATATCTTCTACCGCGAGAAAGTCACCGTAGTACACGTTCAGGTTTTCAACGTCGATACGCTTTGACATGTGTTTTCCTTTTTCAAGATGAAGTCTCTAAAGAGGGAGGCCGCTCGGGCCGGGTGCTTAGCGCCCGGTCTTGGGGGCGAAGAATTTGGCGATAAGGCGGGCTGTTAGGTTCAGGATCATCACAATCAGAATCAGAATCAGTGCCGCCGCCCAGGCGCGGGTCTCGGAAACTCCGGCTGCGGTGGGGCTGGTCGGTGACATGATCTGGTAGTAGATATAGGTGGGTAGTGTGGCCATCCAGCCGCCCAGGGCGTTCCAGTTGATGGAGGTGACGAAGCCTGCGGTTACCAGAATCGGGGCGGTTTCACCGATAACTCGGGCGATAGCCAGGGTGACACCGGATGCGATACCTGAGATTGCGGTAGGGATGACGACTTTCATGATGGTTCGCCATTTACGCACGCCCAGCGCGTAGGCCGCTTCACGCAGTTCGTTGGGCACGATTCGGAGCATTTCTTCGGCGTTACGAACTACGGTGGGAATCATGAGCACCGATAGCGCTACCGCAGCGACCAGACCCATACGGTTCATAGGGTCACCCGAGATAAGGGCGAAGAAAGAGGCGGCAAAAAGACCGGCCACGATTGAGGGGATACCCGTCATAACGTCCACGAAGAAGGTAATTGCTTTGGACAACCATTTACCCTGGCCGTATTCAACCAGGTAGATAGCGGTTAGTAGGCCAATCGGCACAGAGATCACGGTGGCAAGCAGGGTGATCTCTAAGGTGCCAAGGATGGCGTGGTAGATACCGCCCAGTACCGGTCCGGTGCCCTCGGCTGCCGCGTTGTCGTGGACGCCGGTGACGCCCTTCATGGATGTACTCAGGAAGTTACCGGAGAGGCCGGGGATGCCCCGGGCGAGTACGGTGTAGAGAACCGACACCAGGGGTAGCAGAGCTAGAAGGAAGGTGCCATAGACCAGGTAGCTGGCAAAGGCGTCCTGCCCCTTTCGTTTGCCTTCAATGGAGCCTAGGGCTAGTGGCCCGGCCAGGACAAAGATGAGCGCGGAGAAAACAGCGAAGGTTGCTATGGAGAAACCCATGAGGGAGCTGGCTGCAGCGCCCAGGATAAGAGCGCCCAGACCAACAGCCGGAGCAAGCCAGCGGGGGGCCTGGCGGCTGGTAAAGCGGGATTTGCTGCTAGCTACAGACATTAGTTAGCTCCTGAGAAGTCCTTGTAGCGGGACACAATCATGCGGGCCATGATATTGACCATGAGGGTGATGACGAAGAGCACCATACCGGCGGCAATCAGCTCTGACATGCGTAGCCCGTAGGCTTCGGGGAAGTTCAGGGCGATTTCCGAGGCGAAGGTTTGGTTACCTGAGGTGATGAGTGAAGCGGTCAGTGGGCCGGAGGCTAGTACCAGGGTCACAGCCATGGTTTCGCCCAGGGCGCGGCCTAGGGCTAGCATGACCGATGAGATGATGCCGCCGCGGGCAAAAGGAAGGACCGTCATCCGTATCATTTCCCAGCGAGTTGCACCTAGCCCCAGGGCGGCTTCCTGTTGCAGGAGCGGGGTCTGAACAAAAATCTCACGGCACATGGAGGTGATGATGGGCAGAATCATGATGCCCAGCACGATGCCCGCGGTCAGGATGGTTTTACCGGTCTGTGAGGCGGGACCGGCAAAGATGGGCAGGAAACCACAGTAGGTTGCTAGCCAGTCGTAGAAAGGAACAATCTTGGGCGCTAGCACCGAGGCGCCCCAGGCACCGAAGATAACGGAGGGGATAGCTGCTAGCAGGTCAGTGACGTAGCCGATGCTCTGGGCCAGCTTACGCGGGGCATAATGGGAGATAAAGAGCGCTACACCAATACCGATAGGGGTGGCAAGGAGTAGGGCGATAGCCGAGGCAATCAGTGTACCGATGGCCAGCGGCCCGATGTACTGAACAAAACTACCGCTGGGCAGTTCAGCCGGGTCAGAGGTGAAGACCGGTAGAGCCTGAGCCACCAGGAAGATAGCAACAGCTGCAAGAACGACTAGGATTAGGACACCCGCACCCAGGGAAATACCCGAGAAAATTTTGTCGGCCGCTGGGTTGCCGACAGCGGGCAGGTCTTGAGTTTTCGCGCGGCCACCTGCTGGGCCATGCTGCGATACTTCGGTAGTTGACATAGTAATTGATTTGAGCCTTTGGCCTTGTCTTACTCGAGACGGTGCGGCTAGTTATCACAACTAGCCGCACCGTTGGCGGGGTGAGAGTTACTTAGTAACGGTGATGGATTCGACTGCCTTCTGGGCATCAGTGCTCAGTGCCGATGTCAGAGGGGCAGATGAGGCTGCGTCTGCAGCGTCCTTCTGGCCCTGCTCGCTGACGACGTAGCTCTCGTAGGCCTTGACTAGGCTTGCCTTGTCCTCATCTGAGTAGCCGGAGCAGACGATATGGTAGGAGACCAGGACTACGGGGTAGGCCGTGGGGTCTTCGGGGGTGCGGTTGACCTGGATTGCCATGTCGTTCTTGTTCATGCCGCCTACCCGCTCTGAAAGTTCAACGGCTTTTGCGGCAGTCTCTGCGGAGAGCTCAACGTAATCATCACCGACCTTGACGTTTACCTTGCCGAGGTTGCCGATAGCGGAGGCATCAGCGTAGGTGATAGCGCCCTCGGTAGATGAGGTGGTGGAGACAACACCGGAGGTGCCCTTGTTAGATTCACCGGAGTACTGGGAGGGCCAGTTACCGTCTGCTTCTACGTCCCAGGCGCCGTTGGAGGCGGCTTGCAGGTATTCGGTGAAGTTCTCGGTGGTACCGGAGTCATCGGAGCGGTGTACCACGGTGATCTTGGTGTCGGGCAGGGTGACGCCCTCGTTCTGGGAGGCGATAGCTGCATCCTTCCAGGTGGTGATTTCACCCTTGAAAATTTTGGCCATGGTTTCGCCATCGAGGTTGAGGGAGTCAATGCCGGGCAGGTTGAAGGCAATAGCAACGGGTGAGATGTAGACCGGGATGTTGATTGCGCCGTCGGGGCCGCAGACTTCCTTGGATTTTTCCCACTCTTCGGTCTTGAGGGCGCGGTCGGAGCCTGCGAAAGCGGCGCCACCAGCCAGAAAGGCCTCGCGGCCAGCACCGGAGCCATCGGGTGAGTACTGGACGGTACCGCCGATGTTGGCGAAGCCGGTTTCCCAGGCTGTGATGGCTGCCTGCTGTGAGGATGCGCCAACACCGGTCAGGGCGCTTGAGGGGAGGGAGGACGAGCTACCACCGGCGCTGGAGCCGGTTCCGGTTGCGTTATCTGAGCCGCAAGCGGTGAGGGCGAGTGCGCCAACAAATGCAAGTGAGCTCCAGCGAGCGAGTGACTTAGCCTTCACGGTATGAGGATCCTTTGTTTGTGTGCTCTCTTGTGCCGACCGTGTTTGGGTGGGGCCGACAACCGTTGAACAGTTGGTCAGGTATCTAACGTCTATGACTTTAGGGAGCTTAGGTAGCAGGTGGGCTAGCACTGAGTAAACGGTGGGTGAACAGAGGGCGCACAGTGGGCGTTAAGACTGGGAAGGTGGGGTGGTGATGGGCTCCTACTAGAATGGTAGGCATGTGTTTTGGTCAGCAGGTTAGTGTCATCAGGAAGAAGGCAGCGCACCGGGGTCGCCTGGGTGTGATTCGTATGAGGGAGGGGTTCTTCCAGTCCCTTCAGATTGTGGTCTCTGGTATTGGCGCTTATCTCTTTGCTGAGCAAGTTCTGGGCCATAGGCAACCAATTTTTGCCGCGACCGCTGCAATTGTGTCGCTGGGCTATATCACGGGTGCTACTCATGCCCGCCGTATCCTTGAGGTTTCTTTTGGGGTGACGCTGGGTATTTTGATGGGTGACCTCATGATGATAGTTCTGGGTCAAGGGATTTGGCAGGCTGGCTTAGTGATGTTCCTGTCGATTATGTTGGCCCGGTTCTTGGATAACGGGATTCTTTTTACTATTCAGATGGGTTTGCAGTCTTGCCTGGTTGTCTTGCTACCACCTAATGCGGAGGGGCCTTTTGGCCGCAGTCTTGACGGGATTGTGGGTGGCTTGTGCGCTTTCTTGTTGATGTTTCTCTTCCCTAAGGATCCGCGCAGAACTCCGCGTGAGAACGCCCGCAAGTTGATGAGTGCTTTTGCCTCTGTTTTCCGTGATGCTGGGACGGCAATGGAGCATTATGACGGTAAGGAGGCCTGGTATGCACTGGGTAGTGCCCGTAGGCTTCAGCCTCTCTATACCACCTGTGAGAAGGACATTATTACCTCTAAGGGGATGGCTCAGTTGGCCTGGACCGGTCGCTCACACATGAAAGAGCTGGAACGCTATAGTCAGGTTCTAAGCAAGATTGACTATGCGATCCGTAATACCCGGGTGCTTAATCGTCGTATGGCTTCGACCATTAATAACGTGCAGATTTCGCACCGGGCAATTAGCTCAATTGCCCAGGCCCTTACCCACATTGGTGATGCTATCGGGATTTTGGGTGAAGGTATGTCTGCGCCCGAGGCTAAAACCCGTTCAGCCTGCATGATGCAGGCACGCCAGAATTTGTCGCTCTTAGCGGGGCGGTTAGAGCCCCACATGATGGGTGTTCAGAGTATGGAGGCGGAAGCCCTGGTTTTAATGTTGCGCCCGCTGGTGGTGGATCTTTTGGAGGCCTCGGGGCTGACTCATGCGGAGGCGGAGTCTATGCTGGTTCCGCTGGGTGATTCTATGACTGAGCACGCTCCGACTACCAGTATGATTCCGGTTCAGCCTAGCCCCTTGAAATCGGCTCAGCAGCCCTTGGTTGAGGAAAAGCACCGGGCCGATACGCAACAGCTTACTATTGTTTTGCGGGCTAAGGACCGGGCTTCTGCACGGTCTGGTGGGCAGGAGCCTACGGGGCCACAGGCAACTGTGAAGGTGGCTCCAGAGCTGACGGCTGGCCTTGCCCGCGCGGAGAAACAGCAGGAGCTAAATACCCAGCAGCTAGCCCTTATTGAGCAGAATATTGAGACTGAGAAGTAGGTTCCCCAGCTCGGTATCGTGCCCGCTAGCTGATGCGGGGCTGGTCTTCTAGGGCAGTTGCCCAGCTCGGTATCGTGCCCGCTAACTGGCTCGGGGCTGGCGTTTAAGGGAAGTTAGCGGGCATGATACCGAGCAAAGCCCAGTGTAAGTCCCTGCCAACTGGCTCGGGGCTGGCGTTTAAGGGATCTTGGCAGGCACCAGTACTGGGCAGAATATCACGATAACTAATTCCCAGCGTTGGGAAAGAGCAGGGCTAGAGCCTCCCCCAGCGATGCCACTTCGCGCACCGATACACCGGCGGGGACGTCGCCCACACCTGCCGGGGATGCAGGAACGATGACGTGGGTGAAGCCCAGGCGTCCTACTTCGGCAATGCGCTGGCGGATGCCCGGTACGGCTCTGACTTCACCGGCTAGGCCCACTTCTCCGAAGACGGCGAGTTTGCGTGGGAGTGGTTTGTCTTGGGCGGCTGAGGCGAGGGCTATGACGCAGGCGAGGTCTGCGGAGGGCTCAGATATTTTGGCGCCGCCGACGGTTGAGATGTAGCAGTCGAGTTTTCCCACGTTGAAGCCGGCTCGTTTTTGGAGGACGGCGAGCAGCATAGAGATGCGGGAGCTATCTAGGCCGCTGGTTGCTCGGCGGGGCTGGGGTGTTGCGCTTTGGTCGAGGAGGGCTTGGACTTCTGCTAGGAGGGGGCGGCGGCCTTCCATGGTGACAGTGACGCAGGTTCCGGCCACCGGGTGGGGGGTGCGGGAGACGAAGAGGCCGGAGGGATCGGTGACGGGTGCTATGCCGTCTTCGTGCATGTCGAAGCAGCCGACTTCGTCGGTGGGGCCGAAGCGGTTTTTGATGGCGCGGAGCATGCGGATGTGGGAGTGTTTGTCGCCTTCGAATTGGCAGACGACATCGACCAGGTGTTCTAGGAGGCGGGGGCCGGCGATGGTGCCTTCTTTGGTGACGTGCCCGACCAGGAGAGTGCACATGTTGCGGCGTTTGGCGGCGGCGATGATGCTGGCGGCGACTTCTCGCACCTGGGTTACGCCGCCTGCGCTCCCCTCAACGTCTGTGGAGGCTAGGGTTTGCACGGAGTCAATGATGAGCAGGTCAGGGCTAACCTGTTCGATGTGGGCGAGGGCTGTGCCGAGGTCTGTTTCGCTGGTGAGGTAGAGGGTGTCGGCGAGTGCGCCGATGCGGTCGGCGCGGAGTTTGACCTGGGCGGCGGATTCTTCGCCGGTGATGTAGAGGACGTTGTGTGCTTTGCCGGTGGCTTTGCCGCGGGCGAAGGTGGCAGCTACATCGAGTAGGAGGGTGGATTTACCGACGCCGGGTTCACCAGCCATGAGGATGACTGCGCCGGGGACGAGCCCGCCGCCGAGGACCCTGTCGAATTCGGGGTTGCAGGTGCTCATATATTGGGCGACGGTGGAGTCGACTGCCCCGATGGGTTGTGCGGGGGTTTGGACGCTGGAGGCTACGGTGGTTTTGGCGGCGATGGCACCGGTGGCGGCTTCTTCGACGGTGCCCCAGGACTGGCATTCGCCGCAGCGGCCTACCCATTTAGCGGTGGTCCAGCCGCATTCGGTGCACCGGTAGGCATTGGTGGAGCGGGAGCGGGTGTTTTTTCGGGTAGCCATAGTCACAGCATAAAGCCGGGGGCTGACATTTTAGGTGTGACTTAGCTACCGGCTGACCGGTGCGGGGTGGAGACCTACATGAACCGTTCGAGCAGGGAGCTTTCTGCCATGCGGGAGAGTGATTCGCGGATGACGCGTGCTCTTTGTTCCCCGATTCCTTCTACGGCGCGTAGGTCATCGAGGCTGGCGGCCATGAGGGATTGGAGGCCGTCAAAGCGGTCTACTAGGCGGTCTGCGACTGCTCCGGGCATTGTTTTGATGCCTGCTAGTAGGCGGTGTCCGTGGGGATGTAGGGAGGCGCTGAGTTCTTCGCCAAGTCCCACGGTGCGGGCGATAACGAGTAAGTCAACGATTTCTTTGTCGTTGAGCTCTTGCAGGGCAGCTACGGCTTTTTGGAGCTCTTCGGGGGTGATGTCTGCGGGCAGGTAGTCACGGAGCACGACCCAGCTTTCGGGCAGGTCGTGGGTGGCTAGTTCTTCGAGCTGGAGGGCGACCAGTCGGCCTACATCGCCCAGTTCTACAACATAGTGCCCGGCTTCTACTGCGATGCGTCGCACCATTTCCATACGCTGGAGGGTGCTGGCTACGTCGCGCAGGGTTACGTTGGCTTCGATTTCGAGGGAGGAAAGCTGGTGGAGCACCTGTTCTAGGCGTTCGGTGTAGCTGTCGAGGGTTCTGATGGCCTGGTTGGCGCGGCTCATCAGAGATTGGGCGTCTTCGACCGTGTAGCGGATTCCTTCGGTGTAGACCGAGATCAGTGACATGGAGGCGCTGACTGCGATAACGGGGAATCCTGTTTGTTTGGCGACTCGTTCGGCGGTGCGGTGGCGGGTGCCGGATTCGTGGGTGTCGATAGAGGGGTCGGGTAGGAGCTGGACCCCTGCTGCTAATAGGGTTGAGGCATCGCGGTCGCAGATGATGGCACCGTCCATTTTGGCGAGTTCGCGCACGCGGGTTGCCGAGAATTCGGTGTTGATGGCGAAGCCGCCTGAGGACATGTGGGCAACGGTCTTGTCATTGCCCAGCACGATGAGGGCACCGGTACGACCGCGTAGGATACGTTCGAGCCCCTCGCGTAGCTCCGTACCGGGGGCAATCTGGGCAATTGTTTTCAGCAGGGAATCACTATAAACCGTTAGCACCCCACCTATTTTAGTGCACCCGACTGTTTCCTGCCTTAAAGACCGGTGCCCCGGCAGAGTATGCCGGGGCACCGGAAGAGAAAACCCTTAGGGTTTAGCCGGTGACGATGATGCGGATGGGCTGTGAGGCTACACCGTTGACACTTGCGGTTGCCCAGTAGTGGCCGGGCTGGATGGTTGCGGTGGTGTTGCAGCCGAGGACATTCAGTGAGCGGTTCCAGGTCAGCGGGGTGGTGTTGGTGGCACCGGCCGCGACTTCGGCGTCTGCAACGGGGTTAGCGTAGCACTGAGCGTAGTTGTAGACCTGGGCGGGGCCGGAGGTGATGTTGACATCTACGTTGTTAGCGCCACCGGTAACGATGCAGGGGTTACCTGATGTGTTGGTGTAGGTTACAGCGAGTGCGGGGTTCTGGCCTGCGGCGTAGGTTGGGCTATCAGAGGTGATGCTGACCTGTAGGTCTGCTGCGGTGCAGGCAGCTACTACAGCGGGGGCCTCGCTGGGTTCAGCAGAAGGTGTGGCTTCAGCGTCCTCACTGGCTTCATCAGAGGGCTTAGCTGACTCCTGATCAGACTCTTCCTCTGCCTTCTTGCTGGCTTCATCTGATGCTGAGCTGTCATCGGCTTTGGCGCTTTCAGAAGCGGAGCTTTCGTCCGATTTTGCGCTCTCAGAAGCAGATGCTGATTCGCTAGGACGCTCGCTAAAATCGCTAAAGGCTGCGGCGCTGGTAGAAGCGCTAGCGGCGGTTGAGGCGCTCCCGGTGTTCTTTCCGCGACCGGCCAGCAGGCTGATGAGCCCGATAATCAGGAGCAGGATAAAAACAAGAACGAGCAGGGCGACAATGCGGCGGCGGCGGTAGATTTCGGGTGAAACCTCTTCTACCGGTGAATCAAGGTTTTCAGACATACCTCTAGACTACCGTCTTCTACGCCAAGATAGGAGCTTTTAAGCCCCTATTAGGGGGTTAAGTCAATCGTGTTTTAGAGTGTTGGGGTGTCTTTTACTCTGCCTCTGAGCGGTTTAGCTCCACAGGACCTCAACGCTCTTCATGCCCGCATCAATTCCTGGTACTTAGAGAACCGGCGTGATTTGCCCTGGCGCACCGGTGAGAACTCTTCCTGGGAGGTCATGGTCAGCGAATTTATGCTGCAGCAGACCCCTGTCAAGCGGGTACTGCCGGTCTGGGAAGTATGGCTGGATCGCTGGCCCACCCCTGCTGATTTGGCGGCTGAGGATTCCGCGGAGGCAGTACGCGCTTGGGGGCGTCTGGGCTACCCGCGCCGCGCTTTGCGTCTGCACGCTGCCGCTCAGGCTATTGTTGAGCGCCACGGAGGTCAGGTACCCAGCACCTATGATGAGCTGCTTGACCTTCCCGGTGTGGGTTCCTATACGGCGGCGGCTATTTCTGTGTTTGCTTTTGGCAACCGGGCTACGGTGATTGACACCAATATCCGCAGGGTTCACGCCCGCTTGGTCTCGGGTAGAGCTTTACCGGGGCCTTCTCTCACGGCAGCTGAAACCCGGCTAGCCGACGAGCTCATGCCCGCTGATACCCCTACTTCTTGCCTGTGGAATGTATCGGTGATGGAGCTGGGTGCTCTTATCTGCACTGCTAAGTCACCGGCTTGCGCTTCCTGCCCCGTGGCTGATGCTTGTGCCTGGGTGGGCGCAGGAAAACCGGAGGCTGACTACCAGCCTAAGGGTCAGGCCTGGGCTGGGACCGACCGCCAGTTGCGGGGTGCCATGCTGGGTGTACTCCGTGCGGCGCTAGCCCCGGTTCCTTCGCGTTTACTCACTGCACCGGGCCAGCTTGATTTTGTGGTGCCCACCGAGCTGGTTCCTGCCGTAGAAAAATTACAGAAGCTCTCCCCCACCTCTGAGCAGATAGAACGGTGCTACTTGGGGCTAGTCGCTGATGGTCTCGCCAAGGAGCACAGCGGCGGCTTGGTGTCGCTCTAGGTTGCTATGAACCGGGAACAGAGACAGCCACCCCTGCCAGTACTAGCAGTTGAGTACAAAAGTCAGAAGAAACTTTCTATACCTTCGAGTCATTTGCTGACTGCTGCGGCCAACATTTTGATAGGTCTTGGCTCAGAGGGAGATAATCATGCGGGTATTGCCCAGAGTATTGGGCTTGACCCGAGCCAGGTCCAAGAACTCAGCCACACCCTCATCGTGTGAACGCAGGAGCTGCATGTAGGTTTCTGGATCAAGCTCTTCCTGGTTCTCCATCACCCTAAAGCCCAATCGCCCAAAGAAGTCCACCTCAAAGGTCAAACAGAAGACACTCTCCACGCCCAAATCCCGGGCACGCTCTAGCAGATTTGAGACCAAAGCAGCACCCACTCCCCTGCCCCGGGCAGCGGGGTCGGTAGCTAAAGTCCTCACTTCAGCAAGGTTTCGCCAGATCACATGGAGCGCACCGCAGCCGAGCATCTGCCCGTCTTCGGTCTCAGCCACCACAAACTCCTGGATTGCCTCGTAGTAGGCAACGTCCTCCTTATCAAGGAGGATACCCTCAAGAGCTAGGGGGCGTACAAGCGCCTGAATATTTGCCACATCGTCCACGGTAGCCCGGCGTACACGGAAAGAAGTCATACCCCCAGGCTACTGCCCCCATGAGCCAGGTTAAAAATAAATCAGCCCCCGTTCCACCTATTGGTGAGGGGGCTGATTTACATCATTACACACACATACACACAAGAGTTTTCTTGTCCTGAACGGTCCTACACACTAAGACCATTTGCTTCAGGGGCTCTGTCGAACCGCATGACTTAAGTATTGACCACTAGCCTTGGGCCAAGTCCTTAAAGACCTGGGCGCTAGCTGAAAGGTTGGTCAAGCTTTGGTTACAGCTCCAACACTAGGCCATATTTCGATATATTTTTCCCTGTCAAGACCGAAAACCGCCCTGCGGCTCCCCTCTCGGGGTCGCAGGGCGGTTTCTTAGGTGAGAGTCTAGAGCTGGCTGTCACCTTCCACCGTGCTCTCGGCAGCGGCAGGCTGGTCAGCCTTCTGATCACCTTCGCTAAAGACACGGTCAAAGCTGTCGCTATCCAGCTCACCCAAAGGGGCAGAGCTAAAGGTGAACTTAGCCAGGTCGCCCTCGCCTTCAGTGTCCACGGTAATCTTCTCACCGGGCTTGATCTCACCAAAGAGAATCTTTTCGGAGAGCGGGTCCTCCAGGTTGCGTTGCATCTCACGACGCAAGGGGCGGGCACCCATCGAGGGATCATAGCCCTTAGCGGCCATCAAAGCCTTAGCCTGATCGGTCAGTTCAATAGACATATCCTGCTCGCGCAGGCGCACGGCCAGGCGGGCAACAAACAAATCCACAATCTGCAGAATCTCAGACTCAGACAGCTGCGGGAAGACAATGATGTCATCGACGCGGTTCAGGAACTCGGGGCGGAAGTGCTCCTTGAGGGACTCCATGACCCGACCCTGCATACGCTCGTAGGTGCCTGCGTCGTCGCCCACCTGCTGGAAGCCAACAGGAACACGGCGGGCCATCTCACGAGAACCAAGGTTGGTGGTCATGATGATGACAGTGTTCTTAAAGTCCACCACGCGGCCTTGTGAGTCAGTCAGGCGGCCGTCCTCAAGAATCTGGAGCAGGGAGTTAAAGAGGTCAGCGTGAGCCTTCTCCACCTCATCAAAGAGCACAACAGAGAAAGGCTTGCGGCGGACCTTCTCGGTCAGCTGGCCGCCTTCCTCGTAGCCTACATAGCCGGGAGGGGCGCCGAAGAGACGGGAAACGGTGTGCTTTTCCTGGTACTCCGACATGTCCAAAGTGATAAGGGCATCCTCGTCGCCGAAGAGGAACTCGGCTAGAGCCTTAGCAAGCTCAGTCTTACCGACACCGGTGGGGCCTGCAAAAATGAAGGAGCCACCAGGACGCTTGGGGTCTTTCAGACCGGCGCGGGTACGGCGGATAGAGCGGGAGAGAGCCTTGATAGCGTTCTCCTGGCCAATCACGCGCTTGTGTAGCTCGTCTTCCATCTTGAGCAGACGACCGGACTCTTCTTCAGTAATCTTGTAGACAGGAACGCCAGTTGAGGCGGCTAGGACATCGGCAATAACCTCGGGGGTTACCTCACCAAAGGCATCACCAGCATTACGCCATTCCTTTTCTTTCTCGTCCTTCTCGGCAATCAGCTTCTGCTCTTGATCACGCAGGTCAGCGGCCTTCTCGAACTCGTTAGCCGAGATAGCCTCTTCCTTCTCGCCACGGAGCTTAGCAACACGCTCTTCCAAGATCTTGATTTCCGGGGGTGCGGTCATACGCTTAATACGCAGGCGGGCGCCGGCCTCGTCAATCAGGTCAACAGCCTTATCGGGCAGGAACCGGTCTGAGATATAGCGGTGGGCCAGGTTAACAGCGGTCTCGATAGCCTCATCGGAAATGGTGACGCGGTGGTGAGCCTCGTACTTATCGCGCAGGCCCTTAAGGATTTCCACAGCCAGTTCGGGTGACGGTTCATCCACCTGAATCGGCTGGAAACGGCGCTCCAGAGCGGGGTCCTTCTCAATGTGCTTACGGTACTCATCCAGGGTGGTAGCACCGATGGTCTGTAGCTCACCTCGGGCCAGCATGGGCTTGAGAATAGAGGCCGCGTCTATGGCGCCCTCAGCTGCACCGGCACCAACCAGGGTGTGAATCTCGTCGATAAAGAGAATGATGTCACCACGGTTGCGGATCTCCTTGAGCACCTTCTTCATGCGCTCTTCAAAGTCACCGCGGTAGCGTGAACCCGCAACCATAGAACCCAAATCCAGGGTATAAAGGTGTTTGTCTTTAAGGGTTTCAGGAACATCACCGTGAACGATAGCCTGGGCAAGGCCCTCAGCCACAGCGGTCTTGCCTACACCCGGCTCACCAATGAGCACAGGGTTGTTCTTGGTGCGGCGAGAGAGGACCTGCATAACCCTCTCCATCTCCTGATGACGACCAATCACGGGGTCAAGCTTGCCCTCACGAGCAGCGGCAGTCAGGTTACGACCGAACTGGTCAAGGATGGCTGAGCCCGCGGGGGTGCCCTCACGGGAATTACCGGCACCAACGCCAGCGGTCTCCTTGCCACCCTCACCATTGTTGTTACCGGGGTAGCCGGCAATCAGGTCCATCACGGTCTGACGAACCTTGGCAGGCTCAGCCCCAAGCTGGGTCAGGATCTGGTTGCCTACACCCTCATTAGCGCGCACCATACCGAGCAGAATGTGTTCGGTGCCGATGTAGCCGTGGTTAAGCTGAATAGCCTCACGCATGGAGAGTTCAAGAACCTTCTTGGCGCGAGGGGTAAAAGGGATGTGGCCGCTAGAGGCCTGAGCGCCAGAACCGATGATGTCCTGCACCTGATCACGGACAGCGGCGAGGCTCACCCCGAGCGATTCAAGAGCACGGGCAGCGATACCTTCACCCTCGTGGATCAGACCGAGCAAAATGTGTTCGGTGCCGATGTAATTGTGGTTGAGCATGCGTGCCTCTTCTTGGGCAAGCACAATCACTCGACGGGCGCGGTCGGTAAACCGTTCAAACATTGAACACTCCTTGGAAACTTACTATTACCCAAAAGATTACGCGTGTTCTCTAGCCCGTGGGGGCCTGTTCGCCACGGAATGAATGGTGTTCGCCTACAAGGGAACGAAAGCCCACACCCACCCGTCAAAAATCAGAGAGCAAAAACCCTGCGCGGTATCGGGCGCTAGAAAATAATAATGGCACTTTCACGGCCTCAGGGAGTTACACAAAACATTCCCTCAGAACTCCCAGGAAGTTTCAAGTAAAAAACTCCTCCCCCATTAGGCCCACAAATAATGAACACCTGTCGCCAATTTAGATGCGTTGATATGGGTAAACACAATGAATCCCGTAAAGAAATGGGGCGGAATACCTTAAGGTATTCCGCCCCATAAAAACGGGAAAGAAACTATTTACTTGTTTTCTTTACCCTTAGCAGCGTAGTAAGCATCCTGGATATCCTGGTGAATACGTCCACGGCTAGAAACGTTATGACCGTTCTCCTGCGCCCACTTGCGAATCTCAGCAATTTCGGGATTGCGCTTGGGGGTGGTACGTGAACCAGCCGGACGGCCAGCGGTGCGCTGAGCACCATTTGCACGGCGGGCCTTAGCGGCGAACGGACGGATGGCATCGCGCAGGCGGGCAGCGTTAGCGCTGGAAAGGTCAATTTCGAACTGACCACCGTCAAGACCGAAACGTACGGTTTCGTCTGCGGGGCCACCGTCGAGATCGTCTTCAAGAATAATCTTGACCTTCTGAGCCATTGTTTTCTCCTTTTGATGAGGTGATGAAGGGAATATACACTCCGCTACTTCGGGTACCTAAGTAAAGACTAATAAATCTTTGGTTGGGCTGTGGGGTGTGTAACGAAGTTAGCCACCCTCGATGACTAATAATAAATAATACATATCATTGCACCAAATAGGAAATAAAGCCCAGATTCTTATCTCGGGTTTCCCTCAAAAAAATTATTAAGAATCTTCGGAGCCAAAAGGATTCCTAGCCCCATCAGAGCTTTTTACTGACTGATACCACTGCTCAGCATCCTTTTGAATATCACGCTGCGCGGCTCTTTCTGTTCGGTCAGCTCGGCTCATCCACCGCAAAATAAAATAAAGCGCTACCCCAGCACAGGTGGAGGGCACTAGCCCAATAAGAAAATCCACTGTTCTAACCTTTCGCTCTCTTTAAGCCCCGGTAATCTACCCTAGAACTCTACCCTAGAACCCAAGAGTAAAGCCCGCCCAGCCTTTGCTGAGCGGGCCAAAAATCAGAGGCTACTTTTCACTTATTCAGCTTCGGGTTTCATCAAAGGGAAGAGAATAGTTTCACGAATACCAACACCGGTAAAGAGCATAATCAAACGATCAATGCCCAAGCCTAGGCCACCCATGGGAGGGGCACCGTACTCCAGGGCACGCAGGAAGTCCTCATCAAGCTGCATGGCTTCGTCATCTCCGCCAGCGGCCAGCTTAGACTGCTCAGTGAGCCGTTCACGCTGAATCACGGGGTCAATGAGCTCAGAGAAGGCCGTGCCGCGCTCCATGCCACCGATAATGAGATCCCACGCTTCAATCAGGTTGCTTTCAGAGCGATGCTGACGGGCTAGAGGCTGTGCGCTGGGCGGGTAGTCATAGACAAAGGTGGGGTTCAGCAGGGTGGGTTCAACGATCTCACCGAAGAGCTCCACGACTAACTTCTCGGCATCCCACTTAGGATCAACCGCAACGGAGTGCTTCTCCGCGATTGCGCGCAGTTCCTCAGCGCTCGTTGCAGGAGTAATCTCAACCCCCACTGCCTCGGACAGACCGGGGTAGACACCCAGCCACTTCCACTCAGCGGTCAGGTCAATGGTTCCAGCTTCAGTCTCAATCTGGTGCACACCCACAGCATCAGCGCAGGCCATAATAATTTCCTGCATACGCTTGGCCATAACGAACTGGTCAGCATAAGCCTCATAGCATTCCAGGGTGGTGAACTCAGGGCTGTGAGTGGAGTCCACGCCCTCGTTGCGGAATACACGGCCAATCTCGTAGACACGTTCTAGGCCACCGACTTCGGCGCGCTTGAGGAAGAGTTCGGTAGCAATACGCAGGGTCATGGGCTGATCAAAAGCATTCAGATGAGTCTCAAAGGGACGCGCTGCCGCACCACCGTGAATCAGCTGCAGGATCGGAGTTTCCAGCTCAATATAGCCGTGGTTATTCAGCACGTTACGGACAGTCTGAGTAATCTTGGCGCGCTTAATGACCAGCTCGCGGGCCTCATCACGCACCATCAAATCCAGGTAGCGCTGGCGGACACGAGTCTCTTCGTTGAGGTCAGAATGCAGGTTGGGCATGGGGCGCAAAGCCTTAGAAGCCATCTGCCAACTGTCGGCCATGACCGAAAGCTCACCACGGCGAGATGAAATAACTTCACCCTGAACAAACACATGGTCACCCAGGTCAACCAGAGCCTTCCAATCAGCCAGGGCTTCTTCACCCACACCAGCCAGCGAAATCATGGCCTGAATACGGGTGCCGTTACCCTGCTGTAGGGAAGCAAAGCACAGCTTGCCGGTATTACGCACGAACACTACGCGCCCAGCGATACCGACAATATCGCCGGTCGTCTGGTCAGCTTCAAGAGTTCCATCGTACTTTTCACGAATCTCGGTAATGGTGTGGGTAACGGGAACACCTACCGGGTAGGCTTCACGGCCACTTTCTAGCAGCTTCGCGCGCTTGTCGAGACGGATCTGCATCTGCTCCGAGGCAGCGTTCTCTACGGCCTTGGTCTCTGCGGGGGTCTTGCCCTGTTCAGTCAATGATGTACCTGTTCTGAGGTTGATGATAAAAGATTCTTAGTTGATTTCCATGTTATCGATGAGGCGGGTATTGCCTACGTAGGCAGCTACGAGCGCTAGGACACGTCCGCTCTCATCAAGGGGGGCCTCAAAGGTGTCAGTATCGACTACTTCGAGGTAGTCCAGGCGGACACCGTCGGTCTTATCAATCGTTTGGCGGGCCCGCTCAACCTGCTCCGGAGAGAAAGCCCCGGTGATGTACTGCTCACGCAGGGTAGCCAGAGTGCGGGAGAGCACCAGAGCAGATTCGCGTTCTTCGGCGCTCAGGTACTGATTTCGGGAGGATAGCGCCAAACCGTCATCGGCACGCACAATCGGCACAGGCTTAATAACAACCTCGTGGTTGAAATCTTTGACCATGCGCTGTATCAGAGCCAGCTGCTGGGCGTCCTTCTGCCCAAAGTAGGCGTTGAGGGTAGCCTGCCCCACCATGGGCTTAAGGATATTGAAGAACTTATTGACAACAGTCAAGGCACCGTCGAAGTGCCCGGGGCGGGTTTTCCCCTCAAAGAGGGTGCCCAGCTTGCCCGACGAGACGGTAATTTTCGGATTGCCGCCGGGGTAGATATCTTCTACCTGAGGAGCGAAAATTACGTCAACCCCTGCCTGAGCGGCTAGCTCAGCATCTGCTTGAAGGGTCCTAGGGTAATGCTCAAAATCTTCACCGGGACCGAACTGAAGGGGGTTCACAAAAATCGAGAGAACAACAAGATCGTTCTGTTCACGGGCACGACGAATCAGGGTGGCGTGCCCCTCATGGAGGGCCCCCATGGTGGCTACGTAGCCAACGCTGAGTTTCTTCTTAGACTTTGCGGCTCCATTTTTCTCAACCTGTGCTGTTGCCGTGGTCATAGAAAGAAGCATTTCACGGGCGAGATCGGAGATAGTGTGTGCGATGGGGATTTGGCTCGTCACGGTGGCGAGGTTTCCTTTCGGTTTTTTGCGCTCTCCCAGTTTACCCGGCAAGTGCGCTCAAGACACTATGGTACTGCTCTTGAGTTAGTGCCCCGCGAGTGTATGCTCTCTGGGCAGTCGCCTTGGCTAGGGCAAGGTAGGCAGTAGGAATATCTTCTGCGCCTTCTTCCAGGGCATAGTTTGCCAAAGTCTGGGCATGTGCCGCAACGGTATGAGCGTCACCCCGAACTACTGGGCCAGTCAGGGCGTTCTCCCCCGAGGCAAGAGCGTTATCCAGGGAGGCCCTCAGGAGCGGCTCAATGTAGCGGGCGGGATTTTCAATACCTATAGAACTCAGAATTTGGAGTGCCTGGCCGGTGACTGTTACCAGGTGATTAGCGCCGTGGGCTAAGGCCGCGTGGTAGAGCGGCCGGTCCCCCTCAGCAATGATGACGGGTTCCCCACCCATCTCAACGGCGAGCGCCTGGGCAATGGGAAGGAAGGGGGCTGGGCCAGTCACCCCGAAGCTGGTGGAGTTCAGCCGCGCCAGGTCAAGGGAAAACCCGGTAAAGGTCATGGCCGGGTGAATGGCAAGACCGATAGCGCCCTGGGCTGTTGCCGGGGCCAGGACGTTTGTACCGTGGCGGCCCGAGGTGTGAATCAGGATTTGGCCGCTACGCCAACCGTCTGTCTGGGCTATTCCTGTGACAAGGCCGGGGAGGGCATCATCGGGAACTGCTAGCAGGATTACTTCGCTCTGCTCGATAATTTCGGGGACGGTCAGCACGGGAACCCCGGGAAGCAGGGCATCGGCCCGGGTGCGGGAGGCTTCAGAAACCGCGTGAAGGCCGGCGATGGTGTGGCCGGCTGACCGCAGTGCCGCGCCCAGTACCGCACCGACTTTGCCGGCGCTGATAAGACCGATCTTGAGGCGGGCCGGTCTAATGGGGCTGTTCATGGTCTTTCTTTCTGCCGATGACACTGACCTGCCCAGTCTACCTGCCGAAGTCTAGTGTGCGGGGTGGCCCTTGCGGTAGTGCTCGTAGAGGCGAGAACCCAGAATACCTAGCGGGATAAGAACAGCCCAAGGCTTACCAATCCCTAAAAGCAGACTTACCGAGAGAATCTCCAGCATCACACAGAAAAGTGCAGAGGCCGGTTCAATAGGGATAACCAGCCCCTCGGGCAGGGTTATGACCAGGTCGTAGTTATAGGTCAAGGGTGGGTTGTGTTCACCGAGTGCGGTAGCTAGGCCAAAGATAAAACCGGTCAGGGCAGAAAGTAGCGGCAGCTGGAAGACCAGAGCCATCACCAGAACATAGCAGGAAGCCGCAAGGGTGGCTCCTCCGGCAAAGCCCAGGACGGTAGAAAAGTAGGGCGCTGAGAGCCAGCCGCGCAGGGGAAGGTTGGCCGCCCACTCGCGGGTCAGCCAGCGGTAGAGGCTTGCCACCATCCAGGCCCCAACTGCAATCACCACACTGGCACCAGCCTGCCCCAGGGCAACTCCACCCAGGATAGCGAAGGGAATGGTGAGAACAAGGATGAGGAAGAAAGGGCCGGTGCTATCAGCTAGAGCAGCCAAAGACAGCAGGAGTGGGCGAGCCGAGAGCACCCGCCTTCTGAACCGTACACTCTGGGAGCCGTAGTAGCGGTAGCCGTCTGCCCCGCCCAGGTTGCGGAGCCCCTGAAAGAGGATAGCACTACGCCCGTAAGCGCTGGTGAGGGCGTACCAGGTCAGGTTCATTCTGGTACCGGCAAGACCATAGGCCAGCGCGCCCAGAAAGCCGCTACCCAAGATTCCCGCCGCGCAGAGCTGGGCCGTACTTGTGGGGTCGTAGCCGGGCAGTAAATCACAGGTGGTCGCAAGGACCAGTCCCAGACCGGTTACTAAAGCTAGAACGCCCCAGCCTGCCAGTAGCCGCCAGTGCCCGCTGGCCTGAACACCGATTGCTCCGTGAACCAGCACAGCACCATACAGGCAGGCCGCAGTTAGCACTGCACAGAGCTGCGGGGGCGTTAGGGGCGTAAAAATGATGGCAAATGATGTCACTACCAGCGCCCATAGCCCCAGGGCACCCCACATGGCAGGTTGTTTCCAGGGGTTCTTGCTGGCAGGGATAAGACCGGAATAGCGCCAGAAAAGCTGGGAGGGTGAGTAAGCTACCGGGCCCAGTAAGCCCAGAACGGTCACGAAGGCGGCCACCACTATAAGCAGGGCACCCAGGAAAAAGCCGGGAGCCTGAGCGTCATCGAGCGTGAAGTAGAGGTAGTGGCCCCTGAGCTGTTTGAGGGCGTACGAGATTGAGCCCACCAGCGCTAGCATCACCAGCAGGTAAAAGCTCAGGTTATAGAGATCAACAAACCTGTCGGTGATTTTAGTTTTCATGGGACTCATCTAAGAGCAGGGGGAAGGTGAGCTTACGGGTTCCGGGGAGCATATTAAGGCTGGGTTCGTGGGTAGCTAGGCAGACAGCCCGGCCTTGGGCGGTTTGTTCCTGTGCCCAGGCGGCCACCCACTCAATACCCCGCCTATCAAGGCGTTTTTCTGGCTCGTCCAGGAAGTAATAGCGGGCTGGACGCACCAGCAAGGAGGCCAGTTTAGAACGCTGTTCCTGGCCAGAGCTTAGGGTGAAGGCCTCCCTGTCGTAGGCTTGGGGTACACCTAGCTCTTCGAGGGCATCACGCGCGCTCAGCAGTTGTGCAGGGTCAAACCCCAGCTCCTGGGCAAGAGCAGGCCCCTGGGAGGCAATCATCTCAAGGTGCTGGCCCACCGTCACTCCGGGTAGCCAACCCACAGAATCATTGATGCCAAAAACCTGCAGGCGAAACTCTGGAGAAGCTGAAGTAATAGGCTGTCCATCCAGGACCACATGCCCCTCAGTCAATTCTTCCTGCTGAAGCAGGCAACTCATAAAGGTCGATTTACCCGAACCGTTGGGGCCGACCAGAGTGGAGTAGGTACCCGGCTCAAAGGTCACGGATATCTCCGAAAAAATGAAGTTATCGCGGTATGACTTGGCCGCCCGATCCATAAGTAAGGATTGTTCGCTCATGAATATACACTCTACATGCGCTCAAGCACAGCAAGCTGGGATTGACGAACCAGCAAGGATCGCGCGACCTCTGCATCAAGGTGAGATACGCGTGTCCCTAAGGCACTCCCCGCCACCGACACCTCTAGGTGGGCAAGACCTAGACGCCTTTGCCAGGGCCCCTGCCGCAAAGCAACCCCCTGGATTTTCCTATGAGGCACCATGCCAAACCGCCGATGCCACCGACCCGAACGAACCAGCAAGAACTCAGGAGTCTGCAAGAAACCGTTATACCGGTAAGTAAACCAGTCAAAAACACGAGCCGAAGCAGGAGAAACCGTAAAACCAGCACGGCCCTCAAGAGCGCCCAAGCCTTCACGCAGATGCCCAATGGATACTCCACCCTGGCTCAAAGCAGGCAGAATGAGCTGGACAATAGCAAGAACATCGTCAAAGGTGCCCACCGGCAAAAGCTCACCGGTAGCCTGTTCATCCAATTCGCTTTTACCCGCCAGCGTCACCCTAACCCGATACCAGCCGAAAAACCGCCAGAGGAAAGGTTGCTCCACCTGCAGGCGCTGGACCCTACCGGCCGGCAGGGTCTGCGTGGTGGTGTCCCACAGGCCATAACGGGTCTTCAAGCCGCTAGAACTCGTAGACAGCGAAAAGTTAAAGCCGGTATTCCACCGCTTCAAAGCTCCCGCGAAAACGCCCAGAATCACAGCAAGATTAGACGTGATGATAGTGCCGATACCCCAGTCAGCTGACACCATAAATGCGCTTAGGCCTATGCCAATAAGCAGACCCAGCCCCCAACCAAAGTTAAAAACCAGGGAACCAATCAGGCGGCCCAGAGGCACTTTAACAATAAGGCGCTCATCCTCACCTGTAAGACCCATAAAATTCTCGGTCAGGTGCTGGACTAAAGGCTCAGAAAGGTGCTTCTCCCCCTGCGCAGGGAGAGTAGCGGCTTCACCGGCTACAGTCTGGGCAGGAGCTTTGAGGGAGCCAACCTGAGCTAAGAGCTCATCGCGAAGCTGACGGGCACGGCGGTAGCTCAGATACTCAACCTTGAGAGCAGAGGAATCACCATCGGCCACATCAAACTTAAGCTCTGCCAGCCCCAGCAGACGGGCCGCAAAGGGACGGTTGACGTCAATAGACTGCACCCTATCCAACCGTGCTTTTCGTTCGGTGCGGAAAATTGCCCCGCTCTTGAGATAGAGGTTCTGCCCATCCACCGCAAAACGGTAGAAGAACCACTGGCTCATCATGGGGATAAAGAAAATTAGAAAGAGAGCCAGCAGGGCCGCAAGATACCAGTAGGTGCCAAAGACAGCGGTCCAGGCAAAAAGCGCCGTGTCCGGGGGCCCACTCTTAAGGCGGGCGCTGGGGTCAGCATCAAATTCCCCCGATAGCAGGCTTTCCACCGCATGACGCCCAATGGTAAAGAAGAAGATAAAGATAAGCAGCCAGGCCTTCACCAGAGGGGATAGCGGGTGAGCACGCTGCCAGACCAGCTTCACGGGTTCAGGCTCCCCCTGTTGCTCTGTATGCTCTGTATGCTCTGTATGCTCTGTATGCTCTGTATGCTCTGTATGCTCTGTATGCTCTGTATGCTCTGTGCGCGACTCTGCCATTAGAGACCAACCATCTTGGCATCGGACAGGTCGGTCAGGACCTCGCGTAGGTTCTCCGCAATCGTACGGTCTAGCCCGGGGACGGTGGTGCTGTTGGCCGCAGTCCGCACCTCTACATTTGCTAGGTTCAGGGCGTTGAGGATAGGGCCGGAAGTCACATCAATATACTGGATGCGCCCATAGGGTATAGCGGTCACCGAACGGAACATCAGACCCCGCCGCACCAGCAGGTGGTCCTGACGTTCGCTGTAACCAAGCGCCAGCACCTGCCCTTTAACCAGAAGACTGAGCCAGATGTTCAGGGCAAGAACCAGAGCAGGAAGCAGGTAAGACAGCCAGAGAGGCCAGTCCCACCAGCCCAGAAACCGGGTAAAAACTAACGGTAAGAAAGCAGCTCCTGTCAGCCCAAGAGACCATATCAGGCGGGCTATCAGACGCACCCGAACATAACGGATAGAAACACCTTTCCAGGAGACCTCCGGCAGGGTACCAACAGCCCGGCCAGCGCCGTCCAGATCCAAGGGAGGCAAGGTCGGGCTGAAGAGCTTTTGCTCTGCCCGGTTAGGGGAAGGCTGAGTCCACGAGATATCGTCCATGCTTATACCACCCTTTTCTCCCTCGGTTGCATCAGAGTCAAACCTGCGGAAGGGGCCATAAACCGACCCCATTCCCCCTACAGTCTACGTTTTATCGCTAGTGCGGCCCAGGGGACCTGGCTGTGGGGCAGCCTCTGTTAGTCCGCCTCCGGGTTCGTCGTCGTTCGGCGGAATCTTGCACCAGTTCTCAACAAGGATTCCGCACACCAAGAGAATGAGCCCACCGGCTAGGGCACACAGAGTATCGACCAGGGGTGACCAGGTGGCACGAGCCCCGGTTAAACCCAACTGATAGACCAAAATCGCTACCTGCCAGCCCATCATGAGCGCCCCGGTCAGAGCCATAGCCTGAGCGAAAACAGCGACCCGAGCAGCAAAGAGCGGGGTCATGTTAGTTGCCCGATTACGGGTTTCGACCCGGCTGTATTGAGCAACCTGGCGGCCCCAGTACAGGGCCACCGTGCCTACAATGAGGCAAACCAGCACAATAAGGGCGGGTAGGGATAGCTCACGGCCCCCCATCTTGATGCTCAAGAGGTTAAAAACCGAACCTGTCAAAACCCCTAGGGCGAAGGTGAGGGCAAGTGCCCGGCTCCTCAGCCTCATAGGCACACCACCGGTGCAGGATGGAATTCGCGGATCCCCCCAATATCCTCAGCGCGGTCAGCTAGATCCCGTACAGGTTCGCCCAGCAGAAGCGCATCAGGATCCATACGAGCCCAGGGTTCTAGGACAAAAGCCCTCTCAGCAGCCCGCGGGTGAGGCAAGGTCAGCTCAGGATCATCCATCTGAATAGAGGCAATATCAATAATGTCTATGTCAAGAGTGCGAGGCCCCCAGCGGACATCGCGCACACGGTGATGCTTCTGCTCAATCTGCTGAGCGTACTCCAAAAGTTGGAAGGGTCTGAGTGAGGTTTCAACCTCAACAACCATATTTGCGTAGTCATCTTGGTCTGCTGGCCCACCCACAGGCGCTGTAATAGCTATAGGTGAAATCTTAGTAACGGTAATTTTTTCGTGGGAGCAGATATCGGCAATAGCCCGCACCAGAGTTTCTTCACTGTCCCCCAGGTTTGACCCCAGGGCAAGGATAGCTTTAACGGGCATTATTCTCCCTAAAAATCGTGACCGAAACATCGGCGAAGGTCACTTCGATGGGAGCCTTCGGTTTATGTACGGTCAGTTCAACAGCGAGCAGAGGGAACTGTTCTAGGATTGTTCGGGCCAGCTGTTCGGCTAGTGTCTCAATCAAGTCGAGCGACTCACCGGTGATGACAGCTCTAATCGTCTCCGCTACTTCTGCGTAGTTAACGGTGTGGGCAACATCGTCGGTAGCTGCTGCCCGGGTGAAATCGGTGAACATGGTGACATCAACGAAGAAGGGCTGCCCCGTCTGTTTCTCTGACTCAAGTACCCCGTGATAGCCCACTCCACCGACGCCGGTGAGGGTAATACGGTCGGCGCGCGAATAGTCCCGAACAGTTGCACACGAAGAGCTCTGATCTTGCATGGGTACCTTTCACCGAAAGTAGCCGCCGACTCAGAAAAGCGCCGGCGCTTTTGTCTGCAATTATGCACCCTGCGGGGAGGGCACCGGAGGACGGGCTTGATCTGCACAAGGTAGGCCTAGAGGCGCTAGATGCCCCATTTTTCAAGGGCTATAAACCTAACCGCACCCAGCGCGCAGGCCACCCTAAAGCGCTTAAAGTCACATATACATTTTTATATATGACGACTCTATGTCAGGCCTTATTCTGTGCTTTCAGCTACCTCGTGTTGCCTCTAACCAGGCGGTTCGTACGGCCAGCGCATCGGCTGTTGCCTGCACATCATGAACACGTACAGCCCAGGCACCAGCATCGGCAGCCAAGAGGGAAAGAGCGGCAGAAGCGATGTCCCGTTCGGTAGCCGACCGTTCGGTCACTTTTTCTAGGTCTATCCCGTTTGTGGCAGCATCGAGTTCCTGCAGAAGGCGGGCGATAAAGCGTTTGCGAGAACCAGCAACCAGTACCCTGTGCCCCTGCTCGGCCAGTTGCTCGGTGGCCGCTAGAACCTGCCAGTTCTGATCCCCCTGCTTGGCAAAACCAGGGCCGGGGTCGAGAATGATGTTCTCTGGTGCTACTCCCCCGGCTAGTAGACGCTCACGCAGCACGAAGAGCTCCCCCAGCACTTCCTCAACCACATTGGTGTAGGTGGCTTGGGTATCCATGTTCTGGGAGGTGCCGCGCGCGTGCATCAGAATGTAGGGCACACCCAATTCGGCTACGGTGGACACCATATCCTCACGCAGGCTCATGCCCGCAACATCGTTGATGATATGCGCACCGGCTTCAACGGCAGCTCGTGCGGTCTCGGGGTTGAGGGTGTCCACGGACATGACAATGCCCTCGGCAACCAGGGCTTCGACCACAGGTAGGACGCGGCGCTGTTCCTCGGCCAGAGGTACACGAATAGCACCGGGGCGGGTCGATTCACCGCCAATATCGATGATGTCTGCCCCCTGGGCTACCAGTTTGCGGGCGTGGCCAACAGCGGCGGCAGGGTCATCGTAAAGCCCCCCGTCCGAGAAAGAATCGGGGGTTACGTTAAGAATCCCCATAATCAGGGTGCGGTCAGTGGGCAGGTTCTCAAAGGAGCCGTGGGCGTGGGGAAGAGTCATGGTTTCAGCGTAACACTGTGCGCCCGGTCTAAAAACAGAAAGAAAGGCACCGGCTCTATCACCGGTGCCTGGTTCAATGCTACTTGGGCTAAGTTATGAGGGCTTGCTATAGCCGCTAACTGGCTCGGGGCTGGTCTATAAGGGTGTGGGGGGTGGTGCCGTCTCAAGCTCAATACCGTTCCCGCCAACTGGCTCGGGGCTGGTCTATAAGGGTGTGGGGGGTGGTGCCGTCTCAAGCTCAATACCGTTCCCGCCAACTGGCTCGGGGCTGGCGTTTAAGGGTGTTGGCAGGAACGGTATTGAGCTCTATAAAAGCCTACGAAGCGTTCATTAAACTCATCGCCTCAGCACGAGTGGCAGGGTCACGTAGAGCACCGCGCACCGCACTCGTCACAGTCTTAGCGCCAGGCTTGCGCACCCCACGCATGGACATGCACATGTGCTCAGCCTGCATAACTACGATAGCCCCGGCGGGGTTCAGGTGTTCAACCAGTGCCTCAATGACCTGAGTTGTCAGCCGCTCCTGTACCTGCGGGCGCTTGGCGTACAGATCGACCAGGCGGGCCAGCTTAGACAGGCCGGTAACTTTACCGTCGCCACCGGGAATATAGCCGATGTGGGCGGTCCCGTAGAAAGGAACCAGGTGGTGCTCGCAGGTGGAGTAGAAAGGAATGTCCTTGACCAGGACCAGCTCGGAGTGGTCGATATCGAAAGTGGTGCTCAGGAGCTGACCGGCATCCTGGTGCAGGCCAGAGAACATTTCCTCGTAGGCCCTAGCCACGCGTGCCGGGGTTTCAAGCAGGCCATCACGCTCAGGGTCCTCACCGATGGCAAGGAGGATTTCACGGACGGCGGCTTCAATACGCGGTTGGTCTACTGCCATGAGCGATTGCCACCCAAGGGGTCGATATCTGGGTTGCCGTCGGGGCCAGCGGCACCGGGGTGCGGGTTGCCGGGTTCCATAGGGTCAACTACGGGCTGCTGAACGATACCCTGCTGGTCTGCGGGCTCAGCAGTTTCGCCCTGCTCAGGGGTGTTCTCTGCCTTAGCCTGCTCGGCGGCTTCGCGTTCGCTCGGGGCCAGGACCGGGGGGAGGGTTGAGATTTCGCGGTTCTCCTTGGACAGCCACTGGGCGCGCTCGGGGCGCTTGCGGACATCCTTGAAGATTTCGGCGATTTCGTTCTCTAGCAGGGTTTCGCGCTCGAGTAGGGCGTAAGCCAGGGTATCCAGCACGTCACGGTTCTCCATGAGGATTTCGTGGGCCTCATCGTGAGCCATAGAGAGCAGGTCGTGAACCTCCTGGTCAACGGTAAAGGCCAGCTGGTCGGAGTGCTGGTTGCCGCCACCGGAGCCACCACCCAGGAAGGGGTCGGATTCCTTGGCGACCAGGCGCACGGAGCCTACCTTGGTGCTCATACCGTATTCGGTGACCATCTTGCGGGCGGTATCGGTGGCCTTCTGAATGTCGTTGGAGGCACCGGTGGAGGGGTCGTGGAAGACAATTTCTTCGGCTGCACGGCCACCCATGGCGTAGGCCATCTGATCCAGTAGCTCGTTGCGAGTGGTGGAGTACTTGTCGTCCTGGGGCATGACCATGGTGTAGCCCAGGGCACGGCCACGGGGAAGAATCGTAATCTTGGTGACCGGGGCTGAGTTACGTAGGGCCGCCGCGACCAGGGCATGGCCGCCTTCGTGGTAGGCGGTGACCTTGCGTTCGTGCTCCTTCATGATGCGTGAGGATCGCTGGGGGCCAGCCATGACACGGTCAATGGCCTCGTCGATGGCGCGCTCGTCAATGACGTTCCCGCCGTCGCGGGCGGTAAGCAGGGCGGCTTCGTTCATGACGTTTGCCAGGTCTGCACCGGTGAAGCCGGGTGTGCGCTTAGCGACGGAGGCCAGCTCTACGCGGCGGTCGATAGGCTTACCTGCGGCGTGCACTTCCAGGATTCGTTGGCGACCCTTAAGGTCGGGGGCGTCAACCCCTACCTGGCGGTCGAAACGGCCAGGGCGCAGCAGGGCGGGGTCAAGAACGTCGGGGCGGTTGGTTGCCGCAATAACGATGATGTTGGAGCTACCGTCGAAACCGTCCATCTCAACTAGGAGCTGGTTGAGGGTCTGCTCACGCTCGTCGTTACCGCCACCCATGCCGATGCCGCGCTGGCGGCCTACAGCGTCGATTTCGTCCACAAAGATAATGGCGGCCTTGTTGGTCTTGGCTTCCTTGAAAAGGTCCCGCACACGCGAGGCACCCACACCCACGAACATTTCAACGAAGTCGGAGCCGGAGATGGAGTAGAAGGGCACACCGGCTTCGCCCGCAACTGCTTTAGCGAGCAGGGTCTTACCGGTACCGGGAGGGCCGTAGAGCAGAACGCCCTTGGGGATTTTTGCACCCAGGCGGGTAAACTTCTCGGGTTCGGCCAGGAATTCGCGGACCTCTTCGAGTTCGGCCAGGGCCTCGTCCACGCCTGCGACATCGGCAAAGCGGACGGTGGGGTTATCTTTGTTGAACTTCTTAGCGCGCGACTTGGAGAAGTTCATAATCTGTGAGCTGCCGCCGCCCATACGGGACATGATGAGCCAGAAAAGGCCCACCATGATGACAAAGGGCAGAATCATGTAGAGTGTGGAGGTAAACCAGTTAGTCTGTACCGGCTGGTCGGTGTAGGACTCAAGTGAGGCATCATCCATAGCTGTAATGACATCTGCGGCTCGGGGGGCAACATAGTAGAAGCTCACCGACTTACCCTGGTTATCACCAGCAGCATTGACGTAGTCATCTTTGAGTTCCAGGTCAACGCGCTGGTCGCCGTCATAAATTTTGGCACTGACTACCTTGTGGTCGTTCAGCAGGCCAATACCAACGTTGGTGTCAACGCGCGATGATGCTGCCATGGAATTGGCAAACAGCATAGGAACAGCGATCAGCAAAGCCATGAGAACCCAGAACCAGGGCCCAGAAATGAGCTTGCCGAAGAACCCCTTTTGCTTGGGGTCAGGGGTGTTATCCGTTTTCTGCACAGCCGCGCCTTCCACACATGATGGTGCGGGGGTTGCTTGAATCCCCCCGCAACTTTGGTTGCTCTGCACCCCGGTTTTTGGGTGCAGTGAGCCTCAGACCTATCTAATGTACCTAAACTTACCGGCTGCTTGCTCCCTAGCTCTGATTTTTCACCTCAGGGCTAAAGGGGGCAAGCTCCCGGGTGCAGGTCAGGGGCGGAGTGTGAGCCTCCGCCCCTGACCTGAAGCTCCCCTTAGCTCTTAGGAGTAGACGTGGGGTGCCAGGGTTACGATGCAATCAAGGTTGCGGTAACGCTCAGCAAAGTCCAGGCCATAACCCACCACGAACTCAGGTTCGATATCCCAGCCAACGTACTTGACCTCAACATCGGTCTTCACGCTCTTGGGCTTGCGGAGCAGAGTGCAGATTTCCACGGAGGAAGCGCCGCGAGAGACCAGGTTCTGTTGGAGCCATTTGAGGGTTAGGCCGGAGTCGATGATGTCCTCAACGATAAGCACATCGCGGCCGGTCAAGTCGGTATCCAAATCTTTGAGAATACGGACCACACCGGAGGACTTGGTGCCCGAACCGTAGGAGGAGACTGCCATCCAGTCCATGGTGTAGTGAGCTTTGAGAGCGCGCGAAAGATCAGCAACTACCATAATGGCACCCTTAAGCACGCCAACGAGCAGGACGTCCCGCCCTTGGTAGTCCTTATCAATCTGAGCGGCTAGCTCCTTGATTTTGGCGTCGATCTCTTCTTTGGTGAAGAGAACGTGCTTAATGTCTTTCTGTACATCGAGTGCGTCCACAGTTGATCTTTCTGCTGGGGTAAAAGAGGAAAGTACCCTACCGTGGGGATTGGGTAAGGCATACGTTCACTCTTAAGTATGGTTTATGGGGCGGTGTTGAGTAAAACGATGAGGCCGGTTTTCTTGAGGTTTATTTCTTGTCGTCCCCGCTTGAGGGTAAGGCCGGGGCGGCGGCGATAAGCCTTAACGTGGCCAGGGAGCTGGAGTGGCCCTGCCACAGAATGTTCCCGGGTGAAGGTTTCTAGGGCGGCCAAGCGCTCAAAACTAACGGACTGACCCCCAGCCTGCGCCAGAGCCAGGGCTAGGACGCGGGTACGCAGGGCTGGGTGCAGATCGGCCAGACTAGCCCGGTCAAGGAAGACACACCGGTGGGAGCCGTCTAGGGGCACGGCCAGTGCCGGTGCTAGCCGTTGGTCAAGTTCTTGGGGGGTAGGCGCTAGTTCCTCTGCTCTCACCAGTACGCTATCCAGGGCCTGGCGGGCGGCCCGGTCCAGGTAGTTGCTATCTGCACCGGTGATTGCGGCGGTTCGCGCCAGGGAAAGGGCAACGCCACCGCCTAGGTGCTCTTCAAGGTAGGGCAGAATACTGTGCCGTACCTTAGCCCGCATCAAACTCTGGTCTGTGTTGGTGGGGTCATTCCAGGGTTCTAGCCCCTCAGCCCGGCAAATCTGATCGATATCTGCCCGGCGCAGGGCCAGCAGGGGGCGCAGGTAGCCGGTGCCTCCGTCCTGCCGCCAGACAGGCATACCTGCCAGGGAACGGGTTCCGGAGCCCCGGGCTAGACCCAGCAAAACAGTTTCAGCCTGATCGTCGAGAGTATGCCCCAGGGCTATGGCCCCAGCGCCGGTTTCAGCGGCAGCCTCTTTAAAGGCGCCGTAGCGGGCTAGGCGGGCGGCCATCTCGGGGCCTTCCTTACTCTCTGCTACCTGAACGGTACGCACCAGTACCGGGTTCAAGCCCATACCTGTTAGTGTCTGGGCGGTGTCTGCGGCGACCTCCGCTGAGCCGGCTTGAAGCTGGTGATCTACCACGATAGCCCCCACCCGGATATCGCCCCGCCGGTTGAAATGCGCCAGCAGGCTAGCCAGAGCCAAGGAGTCGGGGCCACCACTCACAGCGGCAAGGATAAGGGGGGCGTTTTCAGCGCCGGTAGACGGTGCACTACCGGTGGGTGCAACTGTGCCTACACCAAAAATACTGTCCAGGACGCGGGCCACTTCGCGGCGGGCGGCCCCCACCACCGGGTTCAGGCGGCTCTTACGCATCTTGGCCATCAGCCTTAGTCTCCTGCCCAAGGACCCGCTCAACCCAGAGCATAGGCTCATGAATTTCTTTGACCGTGGGCAGGTTCTCGGGGCCCTCCCAGATACGGTTGAAGCTGTCCATACCCACCCGGTCAACAAGAGCCTGCACAAACTTCTGCCCGTTCTTGTACTGGGCCAGCTTGGCATCCATACCCAGAAGTTTGCTCATAAAACGCGGGAAGAAACCCTGGTTATTGCTCCGCTGTTCAAAGCGGCGGCGAATTGTCTTGACGCTGGGGACGATGCTGGCATCGACCGAGTCCATCACCACATTGGCATGGCCTTCCATCAGGCTCATCACACCGGTTACTGCCTCCATGAGCTCACGCCCCCGGTCGCTCAGAAGCAGGGTGGCCCCGGCGGGGCGGGGTTCCTTGCCTTCCCCAGGGGCCTGGTGTTCTTTCATGCTACGCACCGTGCCGGTGGCGGCGGAGGCAATCCGCTCGGGCAGGTTATCGGTCGCTTGGCCCAGCTCATGCCCCAGCTGGTGAATGAGGTTGAGCAGATAGTCGCGGAGCCAGGGGGCGGCGGCAAACTGAACCCGGTGGGTCTGCTCGTGCAGAGCAACCCAGAGCCTAAAATCTGTCGGGTCAAGGTTCAGCTCTTTTTCTAGCATCATCAGGTTGGGCGCTACGATCATCAGGCGGCCGCCGCTTGGCCCGTGCCCGGCAAGAGCGGCAAAGGGGTCGTACTGGCCCAGCACACGGGTCGAAAGAAAAGCCAAGACGCCACCTAGCTCGGCTGCTCCACCGGTCTCAGTGAAGGCCTGTTCAAGGCTCGATAGGCGGGACAGTCGCTCTCCCAGTACCTCCTGGGCAATCGGGCCCAGCATCACGTCAAAGGATTGGGTATTAGCTTTAACCCAGGTGGGGCGGTCAAGGACCAGAACCTCAGAATCGTGCAGGTTGGCGGCTGCCTCAAGGCCGGTAATGGCGTACACATGGTCTACAGCTGCTACCGCCGCGTACCGCATTTCTTCGACGGCCTTACGCTTTGCCGCGGCCTCCGCACGGGGGCCAGCCGGGGCCAGGAAACCAGCGACCTTGTGGGCCAGAGAGAGATTGACGGGGAGCTTAGCGGGGCTAGATGATGCCTTCATGAGAACCCACTTTACCGGGTTGATTTCACCGCATAAACATCAAGCCCATTGTGGCCAGTCCCCCTGGGCTCACAATGGGCTTGAATATCTAGGTCTTTAACCTTGGCTCTTCTAGGGTTTCCCCTGTAAGAGACAGAGAGGCCTTAGTGGCCTTCCTGCTTGAAGCGCTCCTGGGCTTCTGCAACCAGCTTCTCGGCAAAGGCACGGTCTTCCCAGCCCTCACCCTTAACCCACTTGCCGGGTTCCAGGTCCTTGTAGCGCTCAAAGAAGTGCTTGATTTCGTCCTTGAGCTGATCGGCAACATCGCCGACTTCCTGAATATGGTCATAGCGCTTGTCAGCGGGTACACACAGAACCTTATCGTCGCCACCGGCCTCGTCGGTCATACGGAAGACACCGATGGGGCGTGCTTCAACCAGCACGCCGGGAACAAGGTCAACATCGAGAATGACCATGGCATCCAGCGGGTCGCCGTCTTCACCGAGGGTGTTCTCAAAGTAGCCGTAGGCGGTGGGGTACTGCATGGAGGTGAACAGTACGCGGTCCAGACGCAGACGGCCGGTTTCGTGGTCAATTTCGTATTTGACGCGGGAACCACGGTTAATTTCAATAGTGACATCGAGTTCCAAGGGGAACCTCCTGGTTGAGTGGTGTACAAAGGGCCGCATAAGAGCGGCCGGTCCAGCTTATTAGTCTATCCGAGAACAGGCATGCTCAGTGTTTTTCCCCTGATAGGCGCGCTGGTGTCACCCGTATTACGCGGGAACGGTTTGTCATAGCAGGCCGGGCAAGCCAGCCGGTAGCTTACGCCCGCTACATATAACCTATATAGAGGACACGCATCTGCGCTAAGGGACCGAAACATACGGAGGTTATATGACTGCTTCTCGCCAACGCCCGCTTCTGGCTTGGGCACTGACCGGTATGCTGATTGCCGGTTGCAGCGCAGCGGGCATGTGGGCACTCCCCCGCTGGCAAGAGGCTGACCGTCTTCAGCAGCAGGCCCTAGCCCCCACCCTTGAGAGCACCCAACCCGATCTTGAATCGGTATCGGCTGGCACCCCCGTAGATACTGCGACTCTAAAGGCCGATATTGACCAGGTTCTGGGTTCGTTAGGCCAAGGAACAGTCTCAGCCCAGGTAGTTGATGCCGAAAGTGGGCAGGTACTCTACAGCCGCGATGCCCAGGCATCTCGTATCCCCGCATCGAATATGAAGCTCCTGGTGGACTATGCCGTCCTGGCAACCGCGCCCCAAGCTCGCCTCAAAACCTCTGTTGAGCTCAACGACCCCGCTACCCTAACACTGGTCTCCGGCGGTGACAGTCTCCTGGTTCCCGGCGAATCAAACCCCACCGCTGTTGTCGGTCACGCCGGCATTGAGACTCTCGCCCAGCGCACTATCGATGCCCTCAAGGCTCAAGGAACCACCAAGCAGAGCTTGACCGTCAACCTTGATACAGGGGTCTTTACTGGGGACTCCTTTAACAGTGAGTGGGCCCAAGAGGATATTGAGTCAGGTTTTATCAGTGCCGTGACACCCCTGGCTTTTTACTCCCACTACTCCCCCACAGCAGACGGCTCAGCCGCCAGCACCAACCGCCCCAAGAATGCCCCCGCAGAGGTCCACCAGAGCTTCATAGCAGCCCTGAACCGGCTGGGCCAGGCAGAAGGGCTGAGCTTTACGGCCGGGATCACCACCGAGGAACACCTTCAAGGAACAGAATTGGCAGCGGTAGAATCAGCTACCCTAGCTGAGCAGTCAGCGCATATGATGCTGGAATCGGATAACAGCCTGGCTGAAAACCTGGGCCGTAATCTCTCGGTGGTCACAGGCGGTGACGGCTCTACCCGAGGTGCCATTGATGCCGTCAGAACTATTCTGGCTGAAGCTGGTTTACCCACCTCATACACCCAAAAAGATATCAGTGGCCTCTCCATGAATAACCGGGTCAGCAGCGACCTGCTCACCCAGCTAACCCTGCGGGCGGTCACAGGCAGCGCTTCCGAACGCCTTGCCCTTGAAGGGCTCCCCGTTGCAGGCTATAGCGGAACGCTAGGCCTAGCTACCCGGTTCAACGATGCCGATGAGGCCGCAGGCCGCGGCCTGGTGAGAGCAAAGACGGGCACACTCAACAGCGTGCTCTCACTCACCGGTTACACCGTCACCGGCTCAGGGCGGGTGCTGGTCTTCTCCGTCATCATGAACGATCTTGACGATACAAGAGCCGCTAAGAGCACGATAGACCGATTTGCCGCTACACTCACCGACCGCTAGACAAAAACCCGCACCTACTTGTCTAGGTGCGGGTTTTATTCCTTGGCCGTTCCGGTCTTAGCTCACCCAGGTTCCGCTGCGCCAGGTCCAGTTGATGGTAGTACCACTTTCAAAGGTGACGCGAACTACCCCATCGGCCCAGCGAGTCTCGTCGGTAACAGGGAAACCTAAAACGCTAGGGCCGCCCATGGCATACCAACGACGAGAGATTGCCCCCCGACCAGCAATTGCACGTGCCCCTGTACGCGGGGTCCAGTAGACAGAAGTCACGTAACCTCCGCGCGCAAAATCTTGACGCATACTGCCCATGTAGCTGTACTCAGAGTTCATGGGGTAGCCCCAGTTAAATTCGTACCGGTTCCGGGCAAACTTATTACCAATCGCACCGGGCCAGTAGACGTGCTGGGCTCCGTATTGGGGGGACCAGTAGATGGTTTGGTGCTTGGAGAAGTTCTGAATGAGGCCCCCACCTACTGAACCGAACTGCTCACCTAGCGGTTGCCCAAAAGCACCTTCCCCACCGTGCTGGTAGTAGTACTGCCCAATGACACCCTTAACCAAGCTACTGTCTTCAGTCGGTTCGGGTACTGGCCCTACCGGTTCAGTGGCGGTGATGGTAGAAACGTAGTCGTTGGGGCCGCGGCCTGATTCGTAGCGGTAGATACCCACATTGCCCAGTACACGCCAAGGCAGTGAGCTGCCGTAGCCGTAGCAGAAGCCAATACCGATGACGTTTGCGTAGGGGGATAGGATGGCAGCGCGGTGAGGGGGAGAGCTCTTCCAGAAGTTCAGGAGCTGGTTGAGGTCGTCATTGTAGGAGAGGGCAATAACCTCACGAACGAAGCTATAGCCCTGAACCTTAGCATTGTAAATAAATTCGGTACCGTGGGAGAAGTAACCCGCTTTGAACTGGCGGATTGCCTCGCCTTCCATAACTCCTGCAACGGTCGCCGAGTGCTTAACCGGAGCTAGCCCATACTGGGCACGGTAGGCGTTAATAAGGTCGAGTAGGGTCTGCTGATCGGCAGCAAGCCGGTCGTGAGATACTCTACGGATATCTGAAGCAGCGGCTGAGGCGGAAGTCATGGCAGAGCCGGCAGCCAGGCCGGAGAGAGTAAGGATTGCAGCCTGTCGACGAGTGGGCCGAACTGCGCGTGCAGTTTTAAGAAGACTCTTCATGCTGGCTCCTTTTTCTTGTGCAATGAGTGAGCAGATAAATTTTCTGAACACAACTTTATAGAATCGTGACCTGATTTTTACTCTTTTCACATGATTTTTTGAGTCTAGAACCATAATCATTCAGAGCTCCCCAATCGCAGAAGAAGACTCCTGGAGAGTATTTTGCCTTTTCAGGGCCTAATAATCTGCAGTTATACATATATTCCTGGCAGACGGTAATTAACCAAAAAATTAAAGCTACTTCCGCGTGGCGACTATACAAAACCGCACCTCTCAAGCAGGCCAATAAGCCCTTGACATGCGAGAACATCGAAGCTCCGCACAATCAATATTTCCCGCTTCAACAACTGCTTAACAAAATAAAGGCACCCCCAATTCAACCCACAGGGTGCCCGAAAGCATTGATTCGTGGCGCAGGACATAGCCATTCAAGGGATTACGTGTTTATCCCGTTTGATAAAAGGAGTTATTGTCTCTAAGTTTATGTTCGATACCAATTAGTAAATTATTAGAACAAGTGTTCCATGTTTATAGCATTGGTCCGAACCTTTTGATGGCACCCAGACGCTTAAACTGTCAGCCACCCTTGCTAGCCTTGGGTACAGGAAACCCAAGGAGCAAGATGTTCTTTATTGACTCAGAAACTACCTATGCAGAGCAAGAGGCGCGGCTTGAACCTGTCGGGCAAGACCTCATCTACTCAGCCACAGATATAGTTCTATCTGCCCAATGCCAGTTTGCTACTCTCTACGCTCTCGATCAGGCACTTGGCCGGCTTCCCCGTATAGAGATAAGCGAAAATATACAGCGATCCCGCGCCGCCGCCCTTGGCCAAGCCCATGAAGAAAGAGTGCTGGCAGACTTCCTTAACCAGTATGGCCCCTGGAACGAGCTGACAGGGAGCGGTGTCTACCAGGTTGAGCCACCCACCAGCTACAGCAGGCAAGATCTGCAGGCCAAGCGAGATGAGACCCTCATGGCCCTGCATGCAGGTGCAGATGTGGTCTTCCAGGCTTCTTTCTTTGATGGGGAGTTCCACGGGCGAGCAGACTTTCTGGTTAAACAAGAAAACGGTACCTATCGTGTAGTTGATAGCAAACTGGCTCGTACTGCCCGTGTGCCCGCCCTCCTTCAGCTAGCTGCCTATGCAGACCAGCTCCACCGTGAGGGTATAAGCCTTGACCCTCAGGTTTCCTTGATTCTGGGCAACGGTGTTGAATCTCTGCACGAGCTGGCAACTATAACCCCTGTCTTTGAGGAGAAGCGAGAGCGCTTTCAGTCCCTCACCGCCGCCCATCGACTAGAGGGCCAGGCTCCGGTGAGCTGGCAGACTCAAGGGTTGGGGCCAGCTCTGAGCCGGTGCGGGCGGTGCGATATTTGCTTAGAAATGGTGCGTCTTCACCGAGATATGCTCCTGACCGCCGGTATGAACCCCCGCACTCGGCAAGTCATCTATGAAAGGTGCGGTATCACCACCATCGATGAGCTGGCGACTTTGGCCGGTAATAAGCAGCTCCCCGGCTTTGTGCGCCGCTATGCGGAGCAGGCGGCTCTTCAAACGGGGGTAGCCCAACCCGATGGTCGAGCCACTTTCCGCCGTAATGGTGTCGAAGATGAGGTCACCTACAAGCTTCTCCCTCGCCAGGCTCTGCGGCTGCTTCCCCGTGCCAGCGCAGGAGATCTCTTTATATCCCTCCGTAGCGATCCTTTCTGGCGCGACGAGCAGGCTACAAACCCGGTGCTGATGTGGGGGCTCACCTATTCTTTTGCGGCAGTTCATCTGCCAGAAGATCCCGGTGAGCAACCCAGTTTTAGTCATTTCTGGGCGCAGAGCAGGTCAGCGGAAAACCGTCTGCTGACCGATGCCCTCAGCATGATTCACCACCAGCGTCAGCTCCACCCCGGGCTGAGGGTCTACTATTTTGGCGCTTCTACCTTGGCTACCCTCCAAGAACTCGTGTCCCTGCACGGTTCCGGGGAGGCTTACCTGACCGACCTCCAACGGGAGAACGTGCTGGTGGATCTGTCCGAGGTCATGCGGCGGGCTATGCGGGTCAGCACCGGGACATCCGACCTGGCAGCGCTGGAACCGCTCTACCTGAGCGGACTAGAAGAGAAACTCGACATACCCGCTACCGTCTATGCCGACTACTGTCAGGCGCAGGCCGATGGTCAGGTTGAGCGGGTATCAGCGATGGAGGCCGCTCTGTCTCGTGATTCCTACCGCACCGGCCTCTCTCTACTCCAGTTGCGGGCCTGGCTCCTTGGACTGGCGGGCCGCTCCGTTGATCAGGAGCTAGCCCAACCTGCTCCCCTGGTTGATGTTAATGACCTCCTGGTGCAGGCTGGGCGAGCTGAAGATGAAAGCGCAGAAGAGCGCGAACTCCGCCGGTTTGTACAGGCTGTTGATTCTGGGGGCCAGGTAGAAGGCACCCAGTTAGAGGGCACCAGGCAAGCTATCGCGATGGTGGCCGCCGCGACCGGCTACCACCGCCGCGAGCGCCGCCAGTTTTGGTGGGATCACTTTAACCGGCTCACGGCCCCGCTGGAGGATTGGGAAGATACCCGAGACATTCTTCTGCTGGGCAGGCTGTCTGTCGTGAGTGACTGGCATAAGCCCGAAGGTGCCAGGTCGGTTTCGCGTGTGCTCAGCGGGGTGGCAAGGTTGGCTCCGGGGTCTTCGGTCAAGGTGGGCAACAGTAACCTGTTTGCTATGTACGCGCGTCCCTTTCCCCCTTTCCTGGAGGTGGAGGCTCGTCAGCAGGCTCTGACCTATGCGGCTCTGCATGAGGGGGTTCTGCCGGTTGAGCCAGAACGGGCGGGAGCATTTAATACAGAGATTGTGGAGCTTGCGGAAATTCCCGAGGAACAGGTCGGTCAGCCGCACCTAGTAAAGCTGACGGTACGGGAAACCCTACGGGGTTTTGGGGAGGAAGCTGCCAGTCCTTATGCTCAGCTTCCCTTGGCGATTACTCCTGGCCAGCCTATTCCTACACGTGCTCAGGAGCAGTCGCTAGCTGAGCTTGCCTTGCGGACTGCACGGTCTTTGCCCGAGCTACCGCAGTCAGCGGGTACCGACCTGCTCCTGCGGACCCCACCCCGCCTGACCGGCGGTGGTGAGCTACCTCAGCCCAGTGAGTTCGTGGAGAGCCACGGCTCTCTGGCGGGGGCGCAGGCTATCTACCGGGCAGTGAGCCGGCTTAAGCGGTCCTATCTGGCGGTGCAGGGACCGCCCGGTTCGGGTAAGACCTTTGTGGGGTCACATGTGATCGGCAGGCTGGTGGACTCCGGCTGGAAGGTGGGCATTGTGGCCCAGTCCCACGCGGTGGTAGAGAACATGCTCCTGGGCTGTATCAAGAATGGTCAGGTTGACCCCGATGCGGTAGCCAAGGGTGCGGGTAAGAGCCAGACCCCCGACTTTCCCTGGCGGGAGGTCAGTAATGCGGACGTCACTCGGTTTATGGACGAACCCGGAGGCCGAATTTTTGGCGGCACAGCCTGGGACTTTGCCTCCGACCGCAAGTTCCGTGGGGAAAGTCTTGACCTGCTGGTCATTGATGAAGCCGGCCAGTACTCACTGGCCAATACCCTGGCGGTGGCCCGGTCCGCTAAGAACCTTTTGCTCCTGGGGGACCCTGCCCAGCTCCCCCAGGTGACCCAGGGTGCCCACCCCTACCCCGTGGACGAGTCAGCCCTGGGCTGGCTCTCTGCAGGCCGGTCCGTGTTACCTGCTGAGTTCGGTTATTTCTTGGATATGAGCTGGCGCATGCACCCGGCTCTCTGCGCCCCGGTATCTGAACTTTCCTACGAGGGTAAGCTGATTTCTGCACCCGTGGGGGAAGAGCGTCACCTGGACGGTTGGGCACCTGGAGTCTACCTGCGCACTGTGGAACACAGCGGAAACTCCACTTTCTCGCCCGAGGAAACAGCCGAAGTTATTTCTCTGGCGCGAAGTTTTATGGGGCAGATGTGGACCCCTAACCGTCAGAAACCAGAGCAGGCAAGCCCCTTAGAACCCGAGGACATCATTGTTGTTGCCGCCTACAACGCACAGGTAGATATGATTCGTTCTGCTCTGGTTGAGTCAGGATTAACTGACGCAGAAGGCAAGGGTGTCCGTGTGGGTACAGTCGATAAGTTCCAAGGCCAGGAGGCACCTGTGGTGATTATGTCGATGGCAGCATCCAGTGCCGGGGATAGCCCCCGCGGAACAGACTTCCTGCTCTCGCCCAACAGGTTGAATGTCGCTCTGTCCCGTGGCATGTGGGCGGCTGTGGTGGTCTGCTCCGACCGTTTTACCGACTTCTTACCTGCCAGCCCAGAATCCCTGGCCCAGCTCGGCGCTTTCATTCGACTTGAACAGGCTGCCCAATCCCTGCCTGCGCTTCCGCCGCCTGCTTCTACGACCGATTTCTCATCCACCGGGAGTTAACGTGAACCTCAAACCCACCAGCCGTAAACGCGGCCCCTACATCTTCCACTTCGAGGGTCAGACCGTGGCCCTGGGGGAAGCCCGCTACCTGCACCGCATTAACGAGCGCCTCATCGAGCAAGGCTACAGGACCAGGCCCACCTATTGGGACCAGGCCTACCTGGCTGATCTCTCTATGACCAATCCCGAAAACTTTAGCGTCGCCGCCGAACAGTTCGATCTTCCCAGCCAGGCTGACCAGCTCAACAGCGTGGGTGTGGATTGCACCAGTAGTGAGTTCTGGTCTGCCATGTACGCTAGGGCTTTCAATGCCGCGAGCTGGGGTGCAGACTGCGATGACACCCTCTATATGCCCCAGCTACCAGATTGGCTAGAACGCTCTAGAGCTTGGTCTATTGACCCGCTTGCCCCCTACGAGGGGGGCGGTGAGCCAGACCCTGCCGGTGGTTGGGTGAGGGTGCGGGAAACCCCTGGCGGTAATCAGCCGCTCGGGCTTTTCCAGCTGACCAGTAATACCTCCTTCTGGGTCTTTGGCTCTGCCCCTGACCTTAAACAGATAGTCCGTCTGTGCCGAGAACTGGCGCGGGAGCGAACCGGTTTTGATCGGATGGTCGCCTATATGGGCTATGATCTGACCTGTAGCAGCATTTGCCTGCCGATAGAGTGCCGGCGGCCGCTAGAAGAAGAACTCTTTCTTGCCGGAGTGGATGCTGAAACCCTTTTTTGGGACAAAAACTAACCCCCTATAGGGCTTTCAGTAGGGCATACTTAGAATTGTGTTTGTACTGACCTTTATTGCACGTTCGAAACATGCTGACTTGGCCGCCTTGGAGTCCCGCCTTGATCAGTTGCACCCGGCAGTAGCGTTTACTCAGACCTACCCGGATGAGCTACAGGGCGCATTTGCCACCAGCGAGGATTCTCTAGCCGCTGCCCTCTTGGGGGCGCGTCAGGCGAGTTTTTGGGTGGGTATTGGTGTCGGTGAGCTAGCCCAGCCCCGGTTTGCCGCCGCCCTGGGAGCGGTAAGTACCCCGGAGTGTTCGGGGCCCGCTTTGAGCCTGTCGCGGTCAGCCGTTGAGCAGGCACAGACCGGTGCACCACCGCGCGGTATTTGTCTGCACGCCGCCGGTGATTCCGCCGTCCGCGCCGACCGGGTAACCGGCCTCCTGCGTCTGCTCTACCGGGTGGCAGCGGCCCGCACCGAAGCAGAGTGGCGTGTTCTTGACCTGATTGTGCCCGGGGTACGTGGCCAGCAGAAGGCAGTAGCGGCAGCGCTCGGTATCAGTTCCCAGGCGGTCAGTAAGACCCTGGTCAGGGCCTACTGGCATGAGGAGTTGGCCTCCCGCGCACTGCTTGCCGAGCTCATGGATGAACTCAACCGTGCCCCGCAGGGAACCCACCAGCGGCCCCGACGCTAGAACGACCTAGCTTGTCAGGTCAACCGACTTTTTCTTCTGGACAGTTTTACCCACAAGGAGAGCCAGCGCGGAAAGAGCACAGATCACCATTGATGCTCTCATCAGCTCTACCAGAACCGGTGGCCACCCTGCTACTGAGGCCAAGTCTCCGAGATCTGTGAGGTGGCTGAGGCATACTAAGACCCAGACAAGAGCGCATACTCTGCCTGCCCCTCTGTGGCGAGCTAGAACAGCTATCTCCATGAAAGCCCACGTCCAGTGGTGGAGCCACGAAACAGGTGAGAGTAGGCAGGTGGCAACACCGATTAAAGCGGTGGCTGCCAGGAAATCGTCAGTCTTGATGAAGCGATCTGCCAACCAAAAGGTTGCGATTAGGACTCCCACCAGAAGGGGCGCAAGCAGGAACAGAGAGTGGGTCTCGAAGAGCCGCTCGCTGATCCCCTGCAGTGAGCTATTGCCAGAGGTCGCAAAATTCTCGCCTAAATCAACAACTGTTTCTAGCTCTAACAGCCGCGAACTGAAGTAGTTGAAGGTGGTAGCGGGAAGAAAAACAGCGCTCACCACAAGGGTTACAAGGCCGGTAGCCGATGCGACCAGGGCAGGTTTCCAGCGGGCGGTCAGCACAAAAAAGAGAATAAAGAGGGCTGGTGTGAGCTTGATTCCGGCAGCTATGCCCAGAAGCACCCCGCGCGGTAGGTAGCGCGACGGAGGGCGAGTCATGTCAGCTAAGCAGAGAGCGACCAAGATGAGGTTGATCTGCCCGAAGATAAGGTGCTGGGCAACAACATTGGAGACCAAAGAACCTGTGAAAAGAACGGTAAACCATAGCAGGTAAGACTTAATCGCCAGGTTGGGTCGGACATACCTCAGTGAGCTTGCCAGGATAAAGCCGAGGGCTAGTGCGTTGAGGAAGGTCCACACACCTAAGCCCAGAGGCTCAGGAAGCCAGCTTAGCGGGGTCAGTAGGATAGCGGCAAAAGGGGTGTAAACAAAGGGGAGACCCTGGGGTACATACTCACCGACGATGTTCTCCGCATAGACGTTGGCACCCTCGAACAGGTAGGACCCAACACCCCGGTAAACACCGTAGTCAACCGGCCCATAGACCAGTGTAGAAGACAGCAGAGCGATTCGCGCTCCGGCAACAGCGAGAGCCAACAGACAGATAGCGATTAACCCGTATCTGCTTCTAAGCGTCATGGTTCCACCGTATGCTCCGGGTAAAGCACTGCATTTTCTCTCTTAGAGTAGCTCCCGGATGATAGGCACCACGCCATCATCATAGACCGATAAAGTCACATCTGTAGCGAGCTCCGCGACCTCGGGCAAGGCCTGACCCATAGCCACACCACGGGCAGCCCATTGAATCATTTCGCGGTCGTTGAGGCCGTCGCCAATAGCGATGGTGTGCTCTGGCTTGACGCCCAGTCCTTGCCTGATCTCTTCGAGGGCTGTTGCCTTAGAGACATCTTCTGGAGAGATATCTAGCCAGGCGCTCCAACCTACAGCGTAATTGACCCCGCTGAGGCCCAGGTTGCTAATGACTTCCTTAAAATCGGCAGGAGTGTCCTCAGGTGAACAAACAACTACGCGCACCGCTGAGTCCATAGCGGCCATCTGGGTACGGCTTACTTTAGTGGTCTTAACCCCAAAGGACCAGTCTTCAAAATTGTCAGTAGCATAAACGGTGCCGTCGGGGGCCTCCAAAGCCAAAGATGCCTGAGGCAGACGCTCCTTGATGGTTGTAATGGCTGAGGAAGGATCAAAACTGACCTTGTTAACGACCCGATAGCCCCCCTCTGCCCCTGGATCTATGCTCACAGTAACAGCCCCATTGGAGCATACGGTATAACCCCTATCAAGGCCTATGAGCTGAGCAATAGGCAGGGTAGCGCCTAGGGAGCGGCCGGTGGAGATCACTACATGGTGCCCGGCCGCAGCTACCTGTCTGGTCGCTTCTTTGACGGCTTCACTCATCTTCCCATCGTGGTTAACCAAGGTCCCATCCACGTCAAGGGCCACCAGGTAGTGGACCCCCGGCTCTTTCCGCCAGTCAGACTGCCGCAAGGGCAGGGTTTTCATATCTTTAATGCTGTCTATCACTCTATCTCCGTCTCTCAGGTCAGGTTCTTGCACCGGGTGCATCGCCTTGCCGCAGGGTAGGCCCCCTATCAGCTGGCCCCAGCCACTAGCTATGCCAGCAAGGTTCATGGCCTCTTTAGCCGCCCACCCCTGACCAGACTATACAGAAAATCTCTCCTGTGAAAATAGAAGCAAGGCAGGGCCTAAAGGTTTATGGGGGGCCAGAGGCCTTAAACTAGAGAACATGTCTTTAGCTGACCTTTCTGAGAGCACCCAAAACTACCTAAAAATTATCTGGAGCATTACCGAACATTCTTCAGAACCGGCTAGTACCTCCGTAATAGCCTCCCGAGCCGGAGTACGGCAATCGTCTGTCTCGGATGCCATCAAACGCCTGCGCCAAGCCGGGCTGGTCCAGCACCAACCCTACGGCGCTATTGAGCTCACCGAAGAAGGCCATCGCTACGCTCTCTCTATGATTCGCAGGCACCGCCTCATAGAAACTTTTCTGGTAGAGACTCTGGGCTACAGCTGGGATCAGGTTCACGATGAGGCAGAAGTACTGGAACACGCAGTATCGGATACCCTCATTGAACGCCTGGATCAATTTTTAGGGCACCCCAGCCGAGACCCTCATGGGGACCCCATCCCCTCCGCTTCAGGGGAGATGACCCACCCACCGATGGCTCCGCTGAGCCACTACGCAGGTTCCCAGGAGTATAGGCAAGAACTGCCCTTAACCCTTAAGGTTGAGAGAGTCTCCGACGCTAACGCTCAGACTCTCAGGGCCTGCACCCATCAAGGGGTCATTCCCGGTACTCTTCTGACCTTACGTGAGACAAACACGGGAGGCCAGCTAACCGTTCATAACGGTCAGGGCCTCCCGCTCAGACTCAGCCCAGCAGAGACAGAGGCGATCTTCGTGTCTCTGCCAGCAAGCTAGGCTACAGTTGCCATTTTGCGAGCCCGCCAGTGAGCCAGAATTCCGTGCCTAGGGGCAAACAGGTAGGTGATCCCAAAAATCGTTCCTAGAGCTAGGACTACGGTACCTCCTACGGAAACATCAAATAGGTAGCCGCAGAAGAAACCCAGTAGAGCCCCGCTTACCGATACCGCGATAGAGATAATGAACATGGAATTGAATTTATCGGTCAGTAAGCGGGCAGTAGACCCTGGAATGACCAGTAGAGCCACCACCAAAACAACTCCCACGATCTGAAGAGCCAGTACCGAAGTCACTGCCAGGGCCACCAACAAAATAGCTGAAAGGGCACGCGGGTTGAGCCCGATAGCGTGAGTGTAACCAGGGTCAAAGGCGTAGAGAATCAAATCCTTACGCTTAATCATAAGAATCGAGATCACCAGAGCAGCAAGCACTACTACCTGCACTAGATCTAGCCATGACACTCCCAGCACATTGCCAAAGAGCACTGAGTGCAGATCAACCTGAGAAGGGAAGGCAGATAGTAGGACCAGCCCGAGGGCAAACATGGTGGTAAAGACGATGCCTATAGCAGCATCTTTACGAACCCGCCCCCCAGATGAGACGGATCCGATTAAAGCCACAGCAGTAAGAGCTGCCAGAACCGCACCAATGGCATAGGGGATACCCAAAATGTAGGATATCGCTACACCCGGTAGAACCGCATGCGAAATACCATCACCCATGAGTGAAAGCCCCATCAGCACTAGCCAGCAGGACAGCAAGGCACAGACCGTGGCGGCTACCACCGTTACGAGTAGCCCCCGTTGCATAAAACCATAGCTCAGAGGCTCGATAATGAGTTCGTACATGCTAATTTGCTCCTGCCTGATTAAGGGGGTCTACTCCAAAAGCCCGAATAAGGTTCGATGGTTCTAGCACCTCTTGGGGGCTACCTCGTGAGATAACCCTATTGCGCAACAAGACAGCGCTATCCGCTAAATCCGCTAAATTAGCTAGGTCATGGGTGGAAATAAGAATACTGGCACCCGAATCGCGGAGTTCTTTGAAGAGACTAATCAGCATAGCTTCACTCTTTTTATCGACACCGGCAAAAGGCTCATCCAGGAGCAGGATCCGGGCCCCTTGGGCTAAGCCTCGAGCAACAAAAGCTCGTTTTTTCTGCCCGCCGGAAAGGTTGCCAATCTGGCGGTGGGAAAGCTGCTCAAGCCCTACTCTCTCCAAAGCCTGATCAACAGCCTGGACATCCTCTTTTTTGAGCCGCCGGGTCAGCCCCAAGCGCCCATAGCGACCCTGGCTGACGATATCCCGAACCGATAGCGGGAAGCTAAAATCAATGTCCTCGCTCTGGGGTACGTAACTGACCAAGCCCTGGCGGCGGGCCTGGCGGGGGCTCAGCCCAGCAATACGGACTGACCCTGATGCGGGTACCAGACCCATAATGGACTTAAAGAGCGTGGACTTACCCGATCCGTTCATGCCTACCAGCCCACAAATATGCCCAGCCGCCAGGCTCAAGGAAGCATCACTCAGGGCAGCTACCTGCCCGTAGTGCACGGTGACATTGGAGATTTCTAACATATCCTGTGTGTTCTCTACCATGACTAGCCCTAGTCCTTTGAGCCCAGGGCATCAGCGATGAGCTGGGTATCATAACGGATCAAGTCCAGGTAGGTCGGCACCGGCCCACCTTCCTCAGAAAGAGAGTCAACATAGAGTGTTCCGCCGAATTTAGCATGGCTTTCAGCAGCGACCTGCTCCATGGAACGCGCGGAGACAGTTGATTCGCAGAAAACAGCGGGCACATTATTAGTAGCGACCTCCTCAACTATCTGGGCAATACGCTGAGCACCAGTCTGCCCGTCAGAGTTAACTGCCCAGAGGTAGGCTTCTGTTAAACCGGCATCGGCCGCCAGGTAGGAGAAAGCACCTTCACAGGTAACCAGCATGCGCTGATTGCTGGGGAGCTGGGACAGGGAATCCACCAGTTCCTGGTGAACCTCCTCCAGTTGCCCCTTGTAAGCCTTAGCGTTGTTTTCAAAGTCATCGGCGTGTTCAGGGGCGACCTCACTCAGGGCCTTGACGATGTTATCCACATAAACCTGAGCAGCTACCGGGCTCATCCAGGCATGAGGGTTAGGGTAGCCAGCGCCGGCATCCTCGGTGATGCTGATTGGCTCGATACCTTCAGTCAAGATAGCGGCCGGTGCCTTGGAATCTTGCAGGAATTTATCCAACCAGGACTCTAGGTGAAGACCGTTAGCAATGATCAGATCGGCTTCTGAAGCTTTACGCACATCTGAAGGGGTTGGGTCATAACCGTGAATTTCAGCGCCAGCCTTAGTGAGCGATTCCACCTGAACGTACTCACCCCCGATGTTCTGGGCAATATCCGCAATAACAGTGAAGGTTGCTAGGACGTAGGGCTTTTCCGAGTTGGCCTCCCCTGGTTTTGCGGAGCAGGCTGATAGGCAGATCAGGAGGAGAGCTGCGGCCATAGCGAACAGGCTCCTGCCCCAGCTTCTGCTACTGCTCTTGGCCTTATCTGCGTGAATTGTGGAAGTCATCAGTATCTTTCTTGTCTTGAGGGCGGGTTGGGGCGGTTTCCGCTGCTGAACTGCTTTGTTCATAGCTTGTACCGGCCTTATCTTTCACCGCTAACAGCATAAGTTCGTCTAGACGAACTTTTCAACGGTGACACGCCCGCACCCCGGACATCACACAACAGGGCGCCCCCTCCACAGGAGGGGGCGCCCTAAAAACATTTCACGCAAAAACCTACTTGACAGGTATTAACTCAAGACCGCCCATATAGGGGCGTAGGGCCTCGGGGATGCGCACAGAGCCATCAGCCTGCTGGTGGGTTTCTAGGATGGCGACCAGCCAGCGGGTAGTAGCCAAGGTACCGTTGAGGGTAGCCACAGGACGGGTCCCACCCTTCTTGACCTTGCCCTGGGCGTCCACGGTATCGGGCATACGCTCACGCACGTTCAGGCGGCGGGCCTGATAGGTGGTGCAGTTAGAGGTAGAAGTCAGTTCCCGGAAAGCACCCTGGGTGGGGACCCAGGCTTCACAGTCAAACTTACGGGCAGCAGACGAACCCAGATCCCCTGCGGCGGTATCAATCACCCGGTAGGACAGCTCGCACTTGGCTAGCATTTCCTCTTCCCAGGCCAGCATCTGCGCGTGCATATCCTCCGCCTGCTCAAGGGGGCAGTAGACAAACATTTCTGCCTTGTTGAACTGGTGCACTCGGATAATACCCCGGGTGTCCTTACCCGCTGAACCGGCCTCACGGCGGTAGCAAGACGACCAGCCCAGGTACTTCTTGGGCCCCTTAGAGAAATCTATAATCTCATCAGCATGGAAGCCCGCAATAGCGACCTCGGAGGTACCCACCAGGTAGAGATCATCGCGTTCAAGACGGTAAATCTCATCGTCGTGCTCAACATTGAAGCCGGTGCCGTTCATGGTTTCGGGGCGCACCAGGGTGGGGGTGGTCAGCATGGTAAACCCGGCAGCGGTTGCCTGGTCCAGAGCCATCCACAGCAGGGCCTGCTCAAGGCGGGCAACGTGACCCTTCAAGAAGTAGAAGCGGGCTCCAGATACCTTGGCACCGCGAACCATATCGATGCCATCCACCAGCTCGCCGATTTCAAGATGGTCGCGGGGCTCAAAACCGTCGGCGCTAAAGTCGCGCGGCTCCCCCACCTGCTTGATGACCACGTAATCGTCCTCGCCACCGGCAGGGATACCATCAATAATCAGGTTCCCCATGCTCGAAAGCAGCGCGTCCTGGTGGGCCTGAGCGGCCTCCGAAGCCGCCTTAGCCTGGGAGACCTTCTGCGAAAGCTCCTTAACTTCTGCGAGCAGGGCCTGCTTTTCTTCCTTGGCAGCCTTACCAATCTTCTTAGAGAAGACGTTCTGCTCAGCTCGCAGGTTTTCGAACTCTACGATGGCCTGGCGGCGGGCGGTATCCGCTTCAAGGATCTGGTCGATGAGGGTTTCGTCGGCACCTCGGGCACGCTGAGAAGCGCGGAAGGCATCGGGGTTTTCACGCAGGAGGTTAATGTCAATCATGCCTCTAAATCTACCGTAGTTACCCTTCCTTTTGCTGGCGGGGGTCACCTGATAGAACCGATATCCGCCAAGCTTTGCCCCTCTTCTAAGCCAGGGGTGGCAGAGGCGACACCTGACCTGCCATATTTTCAGTATGCTTAGTTCTATGCTATCCCGTTCCGCAACACTAACAGCCCTTGCCATTTCCTCGGCCCTGACCGCCAGCGGTCTCGCTCTTGCTGTTCGACATATCCAGCACAAAAGGCCCGATGTGCTACCGGTCTACCGACCCCTGCACCGTATGATTGAGCCGGGGCCACCCCAGCAGGTCGCAGTTATCTATAACCCCGTCAAGGAGCGTTCTGACTCGGTCAAGAAACTTATTACCGCAGCCCTCGAGCAGGCAGACTGGCCGGGTGCCCACTTCTACGAGACTCAGGAAGAAGACCCCGGCCACGGCATGGCCAAACAAGCCTTAGAAGAGGGTGCCGAGCTTGTTCTAGCGGTTGGTGGTGACGGTACGGTACGCGCGGTGGCTACCGCCCTTGCAGGAACAGGCGTTCCTCTGGGTGTAGTTCCTCTGGGCACCGGCAACCTGCTAGCCCGCAACCTCAAGTTAGACATCACAGACCTGCGGGCCTGCATTAACCTTGCCTTGCATGGGGAAAACTTGGCCGTAGACATGATTCGTATAAGCTTTGGCAACACGGATCAGCTTGACCCGGTTGACTTCATTATCATGGGTGGAGCGGGGTTCGATGCCCAAATCATGACGGATACCAGTGAAGACCTCAAAGCTAAAATTGGTTGGCTCGCCTATGTAGAAGCCAGCATCAGACACATGTTCACCCGCCGTCGCCCAGCCATCATTACCGTTGACGGAGCGGAACCCATCCGCCGCAAAATACGTTCAGTCCTTATTGCCAATACCGGTAAAATTCAGGGCGGACTTAATCTTGCCTCCTCAGCTGAAGTCTCAGACGGCCAGCTGGAAGTCATAGTGCTCACACCCCGAACGCTCCTGAGCTGGATTCGCATGGCCGGGCAGTTCATCGTGCACCCCCGCCAAGCCATCTTCCCCGTAGTGGAACACTTTGTGGGCACCGAGGCCCAGGTAGACTTCCCGCAGGCGCCCCTACCCGTTGAGGTGGACGGGGACGTGCTGGGGGAAACCACCAGCCTCAATGCCAAAGTGCTCCCCGCAGCCGTGAACATCAAGGTCTACCCCGAGGACCTGCAGATCCGCTCACTCACCGACTTGCTCGATGCCCGCCAAGAACTAGCCGCCCAGCAAAAACGCTGGTGGCGGCAGGTTCTGGGCCTCTAAATATGGTGTTTGAGGGAGTCCGGGCGGCCCCCAGGGAAGAGGGATTCTACCCAACTACGAGCCGCGTCGAAAGAGCTTTCATCGTGCACAGGGTCAACCCTGGCAACCCGCTGATCCGCACGGGGGTAAGAGCCCAAAAATAGCACGCCCGGTGCTACCCGGTGCAGGCCGCGCAGGGCATCGCGTACCCGCGCATCGTAGAGGTGCCCGTCAATATCAATAGAGAAGAAATAGGCGCCCAAGAACTCGCCCGTGGGCCGCGACTCAATCCGCGAAAGGTTAATCCCCCGGGTAGAGAACTGCTCCAGCAGGTCCAGCAGGGCACCGGGCCGATCCTGCGGGAGCGGTATCACCAGGGTTGTCTTATCTGCCCCGGTAGGTTCCGGAGTCACAGCGTCACGGGCCACCAAGACGAAGCGGGTCACAGCCCTTTTGTTATCCCCAATATTGTGGGCCAGCACCTTCAACTCCGGGTGAGCCTCAGCAAGGGCTGGCGAACAAATTGCCGCATCGTAGCCACAGTTCTGCTGGAGTAGCCCAAGGGCCGCGCCCGCTGTTGATGAACCCGGCAGGTAGCCCGCTTCCGGCTTATTCTGGGCAACCCAGTTGCGCACCTGAGCCCAGGCATGAGTGTGCGTTGAGATGGTCTGAACGTCAGCCAGGGTTGTGCCGGGGCCAGCCACCAGCACAAAAGTAATAGGGACCAGCACCTCCCGGACGATGCGGAAAGACCCATCCAGGGCGGCGATAGCATCCAGGGTGGCAGTCACCCCGCCCTCTACCGAATTCTCGATGGGCACCATAGCCGCATCCGCCCGCCCCGAACGTAAGGCATCTAGCGCCGCCGGCACAGAAGACACAGGGATACGCTCAGCCTCCCGGGCACCCGGAACGGTCAACAAAGCAGCTTCAGTAAAGGTACCCACCGGACCCAAAAAGGTATAACGCATGAACCCTAGTCTAGTGGGCAAGGGCTAGGGCCTCCGTTTTTACTGAGGAGTCACCTGGGAAACAGCCAATACCGGGGCATGTTTTGCTCATAGCGCCTGCAACACCCATAAAAGACCTGCCCACCCGCAAATGACGGGCCCCAGTTATGCTGTAGACCGAGCCAGGGCAAAAAGGTCTGCCGGTATAGGACGCTCAAGCTCCCACTTAATATGCATCGGCTTTGAACCGCTATGGGACAGGTAGGTCACCGGACCTGCGAATATATAGGGAGCAGTGCCAATCCCGTCTTCTTTGGTATAGCGTATAAAAAGCAAGGGCGCCCGCCCCAGCTCACCGTGATGCTGGTAAATCTGCCCGAGGCGACTCTCTGGGTCAGTTGAATTCTGGGAGTCCCATGCGAATTCTCTTTCAGTAACCGCATAATCTTTGTACATGGTTTCGGGAGTGAAATGTTTCTCAGACTTACTGAGGTTGACCAACAAAGCGATGGTATTCGTTGCCTGTGACTCGTAGACACCCTGCACTGCGCCCGCGGGAACGGACCTCTTTTCGTTCTCGTGAAGGCCTATTGCAGCAAAAATCTCTTCACGTGAGTAATAGGCGTGTGTGCTCAGCGGAATATCTTGTGAAATAGTCAGTGATTTTTGGGGTGCATGCCTATCCGTCCCCAGACGGTAGGCCCAGATCTGTAGGAGCTCCTGAATGAAATAAGGGTGCTGGCGGAGCTCACCCAGCCCTTGGTCTAGGGTAAATTTCTTTTCTTCCTTTCCTATCTTTCCATTAGGCCAGAAGGAAAAAAGGAGCATCCAGGCAAAACGTTTCTCCCGTAGGCTAAGGTCCTTTTCCAACACATCAGTTGTCAAAAGCCGTTGATAAACAGAGGCTCGCTCTTCGTCATTAACATTAGCCAAGGACTTAATCCGATTGGAAAGATGCTCAACGACTGATCCCTTTTCATAAAGTTCTGGGATTCTGGGAATTTGCCCTGCCTGGTCCAACAGGAAGGTAAATGTTAAACCTTTACCGTTCTTTGTCTTCCGCCCATAGATATGAGCAAGTTCAAGACCGTACTGTTCGAGGTAGGGTTCCAACAGATCCGTGACGATAACTTCAAAGTTCTTTTTCTTCTGTTCTTCAACAAATACCTTGAGGTTATCGGCCAGAACTTCGATTTTGGGGTTAAGAGCATCTTTGATGCTTTTTAGCACCTGTTCTTGAGTTTTCTTATCGAGCTGGATGCTGCAGCCCGGTGGAAGATGTGGGTTTTCGACCTCGCCGGGTGTAACTACACCAGTACGAGTTAGGGAACGCATCTTAAGGTCAAACCTAAACCCTTTGGCTTGGTTACCCACGAAATCAAGTACAACCAAGACTGCCTTATCGGGGGACCTGCGTAGACCACGGCCAAGTTGCTGTTGAAAAAGAGTCGGTGACTGAGTAGGGCGAAGCATCAACAGCGTGTCCACTTCAGGAATATCTACACCTTCGTTGAACAGGTTCACTGTGAAAACTGTAGTCAGCTCATGTTCAGGGTCTTTAAGCTGCGCGATAACCTCGCGGCGCCGGTCTGCGCTATCATTGCCAAGGAGATACGTAGCCGGTAAGTGGGCTTTATTAAACTCCTCGGCCATATACCGAGCATGTTCTCTATCTACGCAAAAGCCAATGGCTCGCATACTTCCAGGGTTAGCAATTTTTTCATCAATCTGCTGCAGGATAAGGCTTACCCGCCGCTTATTCTCGAGGTAATACCGTGACAATTCACTGTCCCGATAACTTCCTCGCTCAAAGGTGAGGCTACTAAGGTCTGTTGCGTCGTTAATGCCGTAGTAGTGAAAAGGAACCAGCAGGTCGGCTTCAAGTGCGTCCCAAAGACGAAGCTGGGTAGCAAGGCGCCCATCAAAGTATTCAGCAGCAACGTTCTTGCCATCTGTTCGTTCAGGGGTGGCAGTAAGACCTAATAGCTCTTGAGGCTGGAAATAATTAAGAATTTTTTGATAGGTAGGGGCCGAGGCGTGGTGGAATTCATCAACGATAACTACGTCAAAGTGGTCTGGTTTAAATCGTTCGCTACCAGTGCCTGCAAGGGTCTGAATCGTTGCAAAGACCTGGTCATTATATTCGGGGACCATACCTCCGAAGTATTGCTCACCAAAGTTAGCATCACGCATGACCGTGGCAAAAGCACTCTGTGACTGGTTCAGAATCTCAGACTGGTGAGCGATAAAAAGAAGGCGCAGGCGGCGGCCAGCGTCTTCGCACAACCTCTTGTAGTCAAGAGCTGAGAAGATCGTTTTACCTGTACCTGTAGCAGCTACGGCAAGGTTCCGGTGGTGGCCTTTTTGCCTCTCCGCTTGAAGCTCATCAAGCATAATGGCTTGATGCGGGTAGGGGTGAACATCAACGTATGAAAAGTTAATCCCAAGGTTCGGCCGCGCTGATGCGCCTGTACCTATTTTTGCTTGTTCTAGCGACTTATCAAGCTTTTTGCGGTCTTCATCTGACCCTGTGTAGCTTTCAAACTGGTGGGATTCCCAATAGCTTTCAAAAGCCGCATTGAATTGTCGGAGAATGCCGGGGGTAACAATATTGGATATTCTGACGTTCCATTCAAGGCCATCGGTGAGTGCAGCATGTGAAAGATTTGAACTGCCTACATATCCTGTTGAGAAGCCCGTATTACGGTGAAAGAGCCAGGCTTTCGCATGTAATCGAGTTGAATTTTTCTCGTAGCTAATCTTGACCTGTGCCCCGTATTCTTTCACCAGCTTATCGACGGCTTTACGGTCACTAGCTCCCATGTAGGTTGTAGTAATGACGCGGAAGGGGATACCCCGCTTTTTTAGGATGTTAAGTTGCGGTGCAAGAACGTTAACACCAGTTAATTTGAGGAAGGAACACAGCAGATCAACACGATCGGCGCTCTCTAGCTCTCTCTTAAGTTCGTCGCCTAGCTGAGGCTCTTTCGGGTTGTTCGTCAACAGTGCAACATTGCTCAGCGGAGTATTGGGACGGCTTAGAGGCTTTTCTTGGTGCAGGGGTTTGAGTTCGGTGAGCTGAACTAGAGAACCCACTTTTTTCTGGCTCTCTAGCGTTAGGACTTCGTCAGATTCAGCCTGCTCTTCTTCCAAATGGTTAAGGAGAGAGTTGATGAGCATAATGCGCTCGTGGGCCTCGGTTTGTTCAAGTTTCGCAACAACTTGTTGTGCAAGATAACGCGCTAACGAAGAAACATGCTCAGAGTCATCGGCAGGGATCTCTGACTCGATCCATTCAGACTCGATGGGGAGAGCTTGGGAGAGCATCCGACGAGTCTTAAGAGTTTCGTACAGACCGATGGGGAGAACCTGTTTATTACTCATATATGCAGCATACTTCAGCCATGCTCTGAGCCGTTACGCGGCTGCTGCTATAGCCCTCAGCTAGGGGCCCTAGTTTTTATGTCAGATCTGTGGATAGACCAGCTACATTGGGCGTAATCTGCTGTCAAAAACGGTCTAATCGCCCCAGGTCCTTGCCAAGTCAGGTGTCCAGCACTATAAACGAACACATAAACCCTAGTCACAAATATGTCCCAGGAGGACTCAATGCGCACCGCACAACGAACCCTGACCTTGACCGCTCTTGCCCTCCTGGTCCTCACAGGTTGCGGTGAACAAAAGACTGGTTCAATCCCAGAGCCCTCAGATAGCAGCTCAGCCAGTAGTGCAAGCGGTGCTAGCAGTAGCGTGAGTGCTAGCGCAACAGCTCAAGAAACTGAGCACTACTCCGGTGGATCCAAGGCCCCCGACGGTGAGTACCGCCCGGCAGACGAGTTCGGTCCGGCCCAAAACGTCCCCAAACCGGTTAAACCCGAAGGTATGAATGTTGAGACAACGGAAGGCATGGAGCTATTCATTAATTACTGGAATGATTTGCGCAACTACGCTATGCAAACCGGGGACGTCACAGAGATTACCAAGCTCGTAGATGAATCCTATACACAAGAATTAGAATTTTATGAATCACTTAATGAAATCTATAACTCAGGTGGATGGGTAATAGGCGGAACTAGGCAAATCCACTATAACAAGGACCTTCTTACTTCAGATGGGAATGGAGCCTACTCAATAGGTTGTAATTTTGACGTAGAAAATACTGTCTTGTGGGTCAACGGTGAAGCCAGAGCGTATGATGCATCAGACTCAATTTATAAGGGTGTGGACCTGCGGCTTACTTACTCAAATAGCTCTTGGAAGATAGTTAGCGCGAAAGTGGTGAGCTAGGTATGCGAAAAATTTTTTTGAGCACTCTGATGCTGACCGCTATTTTGCCAACAAGCATGTCAATAGCTTATGCAGAAACCAAAGGAACAAGCGGGACTGGTAGTTTCAAGGTATCGGTCAAGCATACAGATGCATTTGCAAAAGGTTTTGAAGGCTATGAAGAAAACAGAGAAGTACCTCAGCCCATCAATGAACCATCCTCCGAAATTGCTACTGCAGTTAAACTGATCCACTTTCAGGAGCGTAAAGATCCCGATGATTCCCACGCCCGCCTACAAAAAGGTGGTAGTGCACAACCAGGCACCTACTGCTTGGCAGCCAACAACAAACTCGGCGTACTCTCCTTAGTGCCCGCAGACTGGGGTGATGGGGCAGATACACCCTACAAGACCCGCCAAGGCCCCATCGGTTGCGTCCCCCTCACGCCAGAAGACCTTGAAGCAGCAGGTTTAGAAGCCACAGAAGTAGACGGACAAACCGTCCTACGTGCCACACAAGTTATCCTGAGCGTAGAAGATTTCAACACTTTCCCGGTCGCCCCCGCACAAGCTCACCAAGAACGAGCACCGCACACCCTCAAAAACTACAACACCAACTTCTGGGCTGACCCTAACCCCCAAGAATTTACCCGCACCATTGCCGGGCAAGAAGTCTCCCTGCGAGCTACCCCCGTTTCATACACCTTCCATTACGGTGACGGCACAACTCTAGGGCCAATCAACTACCCCGGCTACCAGCTAGGTGAAGATATCTGGGATCAGCCCACAGACACCTCCCACAAATACACAGAGCCCGGGGACTACCAGTTCACCATTACCACCAGCTACCGCGGTGAATACTCCGTCAACGGTGGACCCTGGCAGGTTATCGATGGGACCGTCGAACGCTCCACTGACCCCCAGCTCGTCCGCGTATGGCGGGTCAAAGCGGGTCTTGTCGCAGATGATTGCGAGCAGAACCCACAAGCCTGGGGTTGCCCCGGCACCTAAATCAGTGGCCGCCACCACCCAAAATACTTCACCCCAAAACTTTTCCTAGCTTACACACAGGCTTCCTGTACTCCCCACCTAGGTTAGGGTGCCATAGTTAAAACACAAGGACGAGGAGAGAAAACCCCGCAACCTTCAAGAGACTAATAATCTCGCCGTGACGATGAGTCACCTTTTCAGAGAACGTGTGTGAACCTCTGAGGCGTCGCCCCGCAAGGGGCGGTTCATGAGAAATGTGTGTGTATGGGGAAAGGGCCGCAACCAACAGGTTGCGGCCCTTTTCTTTGGCCCCAAGCAACAACCCCCACCTTTCTCAACATGTCGCACATCACTATACTGATGGAAAGATGCCAAAGCAGGTAGCTGCGACTAGCAAAACCCTTACCCCCGGCTACCACCTTGCACGAGAGGACAAGTGATGACGGCAGAAACTCCCACCCACAAAACCCGGATTATGTTCGGAGCATCCCCACGCCCCTCTCTTCTTGCCGCACTGGGATTAAGCGTTCTCGTATGGTTAGACTTTTCGGAGAATACCTGGATTGGGGCCCTGTCGGTTGTCATTGGCTTACTAGGAGTTCGCACCATGAATCCCCCTACCAGGGGTAGATTGGCCTGGTACAGTGCGGGCATCGTTCTGCTTGCAATTATGGGAAGTATCTTCATCAGTTACGCAGTTACTAGACTCCTGCCTCTCGATGATTCATCTACACTCATCGCCAGCATCTTCCTGTCTCAAGCAGTTGCGACTTTTGCCCTCTACCGTATTTTCCGTAAGCTCATGCCGGTCCTCCCCCAGGGACCAAAAGCTGGCTAACCGCTAAAGCCCCCGAATCGTCAAAACCACATAAAACCCCCGCTACCTCGCTCAAACAGCGAGATAGCAGGGGCTTCTATCGGCAGGCCCTAGAACTAGGTCTAGCCTGCCAGGTCCGGGAAGGCTTCAGCGACCGCAGGGCAACTAATCCTGCCGGCATCGGTGTTCAAGCCAAGCGCCAGGTCAGGGTTCTGCGCCAGCGCAGCGTCAACACCTTCCGTCAGTTTCAGCACGTAAGGCAGAGTAGCGTCGGTTAGCGCAATAGTAGAGGTACGGGGCACAGCGCCAGGCATATTAGCAACGCAGTAGTGGCGGATACCCTCGACCTCAAAGATAGGATCAGCGTAAGTGGTGGGGCGGGACGTCTCAAAGCAACCGCCCTGATCGATAGCTACATCAATGAGCAGGGCACCAGGCTTGAGGGTTTCAAGGTGCTCACGACGAACCACCTTAGGGGCCTTAGCGCCAGGTACCAGAATAGAGCCGATAATGACATCCGCACCGGCAATTTCACGCTCAATATTGGCGGGGGTTGAGTGCAAGACGCGGGCTGTTGAACCGAAGAGGTCAGCTAGCTCGCGGACACGAGGGCCGTAGCCTTCCAGAATGGTAACCTCTGCACCGAGGCCAACCGAGAGCTTAGCGGCTTGGGTACCCACGTTACCGCCACCGAGTACAACCACCCGTGCAGGCGCTACACCCGGCACACCGCCCAGGAGCAAACCCTGCCCGCCTTCGGTTCCCATAGTGTACTGGGCGGCAGCCTGGGCGGCCAGGCGGCCAGCAACTTCGCTCATGGGCAGTAGCAAGGGCAGGGCACGCCCGCTACGAACGGTCTCGTAGGCAATACCGCGAGTCTTAGCGGTCAGCAGAGCCTCAGTCAGGGGCTTGTCTGCTGCCAGGTGCAGGTAGGTGAAGAGGGTCAGGTCTTCACGCAGATACTTGTACTCGGCTTCGATGGGTTCCTTGACCTTGACCAGGAGTTCAGCCTGTGACCAGGCTTGGTCCTGGCTGACCAGCTGGGCGCCGACCCGCTCGTACTCGTCGTTGGAGAAGCCAGCACCCAGGCCAGCGTCCTTCTCAATAAAGATCTGATGGCCTGCTTGGGTGAGAGCAAGAACGCCGTCAGGGGTCAGCCCAACGCGCTGTTCCTGGGGCTTGATTTCGCGGGGTACGCCAATGCGCATGAGAGGTGTCTTCCATTCATTTTCGTCGTTGAAAAATGCTGGTTTCAGCCTACGCCTTTTCCTTTGACGCCCACAAGCCACCTCACCTTTATAACTCACTATGAAGGGCCTCTGTGCTCATCAAGACCAGATTCTACCCCTGATCTGTGAGCACAGTCACCGCTTGAGGGTCTGAATCCTTGAGGAAAGTATCAATACGCTCAGCCTCATCGGTCTCACCTATCACAGCGGCAGTTTGCCCCAGCAGCAGTAGCGCCAGAAGGAAGCCCCGGTTAGGTTGGTGGGCCACAGGGATGGGGCCGTGGCCGCGCCAACCATTACCTCGGAGGGCATCAAGCCCGCGGTGGTAGCCTACACGGGCGTAAGCGTAAGCCTCCACGGTACGGCCAGCCGCGAGCGCTTCCTCAGCCAGTAGAGCCCATGCCAGTGAGGACTTAGGGAAGGCCTGGGCCAGCTCTTGCGGCGTATCACCAGCTGCGATGCGGGCATCCAGATCCGGGTTTTCCGGCAGGTAAGTGGGGGCAGGGCCATCTAGTAGGTTCTTACCGGCAAGGGACATGCGGTGCTCCTTTTGTGAAAAGTTGTAATTACACAACAGTCTACTCGCAGGCCCTAAGAGTACAGCAGCTAGCGCGAGGCAGATCAACCGTCGCAGGGAAGAGGAACTCTGCCCAAGCCCGCTCTAACCGGCTGTTCACACCGGGAAACCCGACGTTTAACAGCCTGCAAGCTACCGCCCCTACAGTGACTAGAAGACAAACCCCTTGTCAAACATAGTAATTCCCCACACAGAAAACAGGTGACCCAGCATGTCGCTCACCGGCAAGAACCTGCTCACCAATTTTTTCTCGTCCCGTTCATCGCTCACCTGCACCTACAAATGCGGTCTGGCCCGATGGCCCTGGCAGGGTTCCGCGCCCTTCCGTTGTAGTGGTCTGGCGTGAGGACGGCGGCCCCATCGGTATTGATGCCTAAATGCAAAAAGGTGCCGGCCGCCCCTATGCAGGGGCGGCCGGCACCTTAGAATTACAAGGTCATTGTTCCGGGAACAGAAGCGCAAGACCCTTCTCGCTCAGCCTAAGGCGTAGAGGCCGGGATGAAACTCGCTGGGCAAGCCCCTGCTCCTCTAACTCTGTGATGTACTTTCGGGTAGTGCTCCTTGACTTACCTATTACCTCGCTCAAAGTATCCCAATCCAGCCCTCGTTCACCACCAAAGAGGTGAACTTGGCCAAGAATAAAGAGCGTAGAAACTGTATCCTGCGGTAGCTCAGCAGACTGCGACAAATGGTGTACATGAAATTTAAGGCCCTCCATGAGATACTTTTTGTCTACAAAATCGTCAATAAGCCTCTGTTGGGCATCACGGATAAAACCGAGCATAGTCTGGACAAAAGAAGTGGCGTCAGCCATGTTGAGGGGCTCTTCCACCTCCGTAAAGGCCTTATAGTATTCGGCTCTCCTCTGGTTGATGAGGTAAGAGAGCGTCAGCACGGTATAAGCAGAAAAAACTTCCTGGAGCTGAACGCTCAGTAGGAACCTACCCAATCTGCCGTTGCCGTCGTAGAAAGGGTGTACAGCCTCAAACATGAAGTGCGAGACCACCCGCGACAGGAGAGAAGGCGCTTCATCATCTGCAAGGTGATCCAGCATGGCTTGGAGCTGTTTACTTATGTCCTCTTCGGTGGCAGACCCGGCATGAATACCTTTATCTGCGCCGTCATAGACATATACCGGATTTAGCCTAAACAGGTCCCCATCAGGCCTGTCTTCTGTCACAATCTCAGCACCAAATAGGCGGTCATAAATCTCCCGAATCTCATCTAAAGTTGTAGGAGCTTTGACCTGGCCGTCTGAAAGTTCCAGATAGAGCCTAGCAGTTTGCCGGAATTTCCTATTCTCACGCGGCTCCGCTTCAAGAGCCTGCTGGATCTCGTGCCGGGTGGAGCGAACCCCCTCAATCTCATGGCTTGCAGTAATCTCCTGGGTAATAAGCTCATAAAGATAGCTACGCCGGGCAGCTAGGGGGATATCCGCCGCAAGTACTTCTAAAGTGCGTTCATTCAGCAAGACTTGCTCTTGCAAGAGTAAGAGCTGAGGGGTCACAGCGTAGAACAGTTTGTTCCCGTTCATCTCAAAGTTGGTCTCGAACCCATTGCTTCGCCTGCGCTGAGCTTCCTGCTCTGCTGTAGAACGGTCATCTTGGTGGAAGACAGATTTAAGGGACTTATACTTCTTCATCTGGTTTACCTCCTACCTCTTAAAAACCGATCTTTTTACGTTTTAGCACCTACCTTAGCTAACTCATAAACGTAAAAACACCGCTTTTTACGTTTAAAGGGCGCCAGGGCATACAGCTAAAACGTAAAAGCAGCGGTTTTTACCAGAAAGAAACCGAACAGATAAAGGCGCCGGCCGCCCCTATACAGGGGCGGCCGGCGCCTTAGCTCACCTCGGTAAGCGAGTCTCTACCAGCAGAGACTACTTAAGGGAGGTGCCAACAGAGCCGAGCTGCTGAGCGGCTTCAACCACACGAGCGGTCATACCAGCCTCAGCTGCAGCACCCCATACGCGGGGATCGTAGGTCTTCTTGTTGCCAACTTCGCCATCTACCTTAAGCACACCATCGTAGTTGCGGAACATATGATCGGCTACAGGACGGGTGTAGGCATACTGGGTGTCGGTGTCGATGTTCATCTTGATAACACCGTAGGAAACTGCATCTGCAATCTCCTGCTCGGTGGAACCTGAGCCGCCGTGGAAGACCAGGAAGAAGGGCTTTTCGCCCTTGCCGTACTTAGCGCCGACCTCGGTCTGGATTTCCTTGAGCAGTTCGGGGCGTAGGTGGACGTTACCGGGCTTGTAGACGCCGTGGACGTTACCGAAGGTCAGAGCTGCCATGTAGGTGCCCTTTTCGCCCAGGCCGATGGCCTCAACGGTCTTGATGGCGTCCTCAACAGTGGTGTAGAGGGAATCGTCGATAGCGCCCTCAACGCCGTCTTCCTCGCCGCCCACAGCGCCGATTTCAACTTCCAGAACCTGACCGGTTTTAGCGGTGCGAGCGATCAGTTGCTGAGCGATTTCCAGGTTCTCTTCCAGGGAGATAGCGGAGCCGTCCCACATGTGTGAGTTGAAGATGGGGGCTTCACCGCGAGCTACGGCCTTCTCTGACTCTTCGAGCAGGGGCAGGACGAATCCGTCCAGCTTGTCCTTGGGGCAGTGGTCGGTGTGCAGAGCAATGTTGACGTCGTACTGCTTAGCAACTTCGCGTGCGTACGCGGCAAAAGCAAGTGAGCCAGCAACCATGTTCTTCTTGGTGGAGCCCGACCAGTAGGCTGCGCCACCGGTAGAAGCCTGGATGATGCCGTCTGAGCCTGCCTCAGCAAAACCGGCGATGGCTGCGTTGAGGGTCTGTGATGAGGTTACGTTAACGGCGGGGTAGGCAAAGCCCTTAGAGCGGGCGTTTTCGAGCATTTCTGCGTAGACTTCGGGGGTTGCAATAGGCATGCTGACTCCTCATATGTTGGGTTGGGCCACCCGGTTGGCGGCCTGCTGTGAGTTGGTGCCCGCTCCCCCGACCCGTCTAAGGTGCAGAGGTGGGCGCCTGCCTGGTTCCCAGTTTACCAAGGGTAGCGGTGCAATGGGGAGCTTTCCCACATTAATTTCGGGCATAAACCCACTCAAAACAATGTGTTTTGGTGTAAATACCAGGCACCTTTCCCCTCTAATCGGCGATAAGTGGAAAATAATGTTGTTTTTTATGGGTTTGCCTGCCAGGCCACCAACTGCCAGGCAAGATCACAAAAGCAGGGAACCCTCCAGCTACCGGACCTCCGAATTCAGGGGCAGGCAGCTAGAGGGCTCTAGCCTCGGCTCAACCTATAAGCCAAAGACCCAGACAGCTAAAGTCATGGTCACTGCGGTGATGGCCACAATACAGAAAATGTTCAGCCAAAGACCGCCCTTGACCATCTGCCCAATGGTCACATAACCAGACCCGTAGGCGATGGCGTTGGGCGGGGTTGCAACAGGCAGCATAAAAGCGCAGGTTGCCGCCAAGGCAACAGGAATAGCTAGAACCATAGGCGCCTGGCCCATACCCATCGCAATACCACCGGCAACAGGCAGGAAGGTAGCTGCCGTTGCGGTATTGGACGTCAGCTCGGTCAGGAAAATAACACCGGCGGTTACCATCAAGACAAGGAACACTAGAGGAACTGCGCCCATACCTCCTACCAGTTTGCCAATCCAATCAGTGAGGCCCGATCCGGTGAACTGGGATGAAAGGGCTAGCCCCCCGCCAAAGAGCAAGAGAACGCCCCAGGGAAGTTTAGTGGCTGTCTCCCAATCAATCAGGCGTACACCTTTCTGAGCTGTCCCACCGGCAGGGAGGGCAAAGAGGATAAGGCCCACCAGCACCGCGATACCTGCATCTGTGATAGGAGCTGGTTTAGACCAGATGAGGGGAACAAAAATCCAGGCCAGAGCTGCGGCGATAAAGATAATGAGCACACGCAGTTCGCCGGACCCCATGGGGCCTAGCTTGGCGTATTCCTGGGCAATAAGTTTCTTGCCTCCGGGGATTTCGCTGATTTCTGGTTTAAAAAATACTTTAGTTAGCAGGAACCAGCAGCAAAAAAGGGTAACTATGGACAGGGGAACGCCCACCAGCATCCACTGACCAAAGCCAATCTGGATACCGTGGGTATCTGCCATATAACCGGCTAGAAGGGTATTAGGAGGGGTTCCGATGAGAGTTCCCAGGGACCCAATAGAGGCCGCATACGCTATCCCCAACATCAGAGCGGTCCCAAAATTGGAGTTGATGACAGCCTGCTTGACCTGCTGGCTCTCTGCGGCAGCACCCTCCTCAATCTGTATCTGGGTTGACCCGCTTGCCTGGGCTATCAGCATGAGCACTGAAACTCCGATGGGGATCATCATGACAGCGGTAGCGGTATTGGAAACCCACATGGACAGAAAACCGGTGGCGATCATGAAACCGGCTACCATGGTTGACGATTTGGTGCCCATAGATTTAAGAGTGAGCAGGGCAATACGGCGGTGAAGGTTCCAGCGTTGCATGGCAAGCGCCAGCAGAAAGCCACCCATGAAAAGGAAGATGATGCTGTTGCCGTAGCTAGCTCCTACCTCATTAATTTTCACCTCTGGGTTCAGGACAGGGAAAACGACTAAAGGTAAGAGCGCGGTGGCGGGGATAGGTAGTGCTTCTGTCATCCACCAGATACCCATGAGCACAGCCATGGCAGCGGTGAGACGGGCAGGGTGGGATAGGTCCGCTGGCATCGCGAAATAGATTACGAGGGCAAGAAGCAGACCACCCAGAAGTCCCAGCAAGCGCTTAGTGCGTTCCTTGGCTTCGACCTCTGGTGCCTGGGAGCCTCGGGATCGGTGGATCTGATCGATGGACTGGGTGGGGGTGGCACTGTATTTCTGTAGGTGATCACCCGTAATATGGGGTTTGTTCATGCTGAGACCTCACGTCTTTGTGTGTTCAGGGAAGCGACCCTTGCAGACTGCTGGTAGCCAGCTACGAGAGTGCAGATTATCAATCTACCCGATATCTGCCTTTGTGAAGTGGACGCGGGGCATGTCATCTCCTCCATGACTGGCAACCTTTCCTTATCAGCCCCCTTCTGGTTGTATCTGAGCTCGCTACTGACTCCCGGACCGGTGGCACGCACGCTAACCTCTCAGCAGAAGCCTTCTGGGGGGTAGAAATAAACGACAATAGGAATCAAAGGCCTTGAATTATCCTCTGAGTAGATTAGAAAAACGCTCTTTAAGGTATCGCTGGCACAAGCTGGCCTTCACTTTATCTGTCTTTCTCACGTCTCTAACTGTTTGTATGGCCTTAGCGATTGCTGGAGTTTTCCTCTTCTTCCCAGAGATGAGCAGCGCTCTTGATACAAAGGCCCTGGCTGAGATTTATCAGTTCGTAGTGCTGGCACTTGTTTTTCCTTTTGCCCTGGGATTTATTCGCCTGCTCAAGTCCGCGCAATCAAAAACCAAGGGCTGCCTAGTTGATAGCCAGCAATTTCCCCAGGTGTTAAGTACCCTTGAGGGGCTAGCTCACGATGCCGGTTTAGAGCGGACTCCTCTGGTGGTTGTGGTTCCGGGTCTTGAGGGACTGTCTCATTCTCTGCAAGCGGGAGGCGAATCGGTTATCCTCATTCATTCAGACCTCCTCAATGCCCCTCGCCCAGATGGTACCCTGGGTGCGCTCCATTTTGCCTTGGCCCGGGAAGTCGGTAACCTTTCGGCTAACCATCAGGCGCTCTGGTACGAGTTTTCAACTACGGTCAGCCAATCCATCCCGTTCTTGAAGAACCTGTTGAATTGGACAGAGACCTATACCGCGGATCGTTACGGGGCGGCTTTGGCCCCGGAATATGCGGCAGACTATTTTGGGGTCTTGGCTCTTTCAAAGGACTGCTGGCTGGACTTTCACCCCTCTCAAACAATTAAGAGGGCTGGCAGGGAAAAGATTTTTAACCTGGTGGCTGCTTGGACCAACCCAGCCCCGCCGCTACCTTGGCGTATGCTTGCGCTAGCCCACCTGGGAGTTTTTAGGGGAGATATGGTTGGTCCTCCTCATATCAGCACCCAAGATCTTGAAAAATATCATGCGCCCCTGTTCTCTAAACCTGCCATCCTTGAGCAAGGTGCTGAGGGCCAGATGGTAGCCCAGGGTAGCCTGCAGGACCATTTTGCCCATAGCAACTAAGTCAAACGGTTTCGGGGAAGGGTGCCGCTGGCTGGGCTTCTGAATTTGCGCTTAACTGCTGGTAGGTCAGGGTCTGCCCGGGAGTGACGAATTATGTTTCTGCTGACCCGACCCCTAGCACATCTTTAGTGTACCTATGGTACAGTCATTCTATGAACCATAGGTACACTACAAGCTAAGGACGATGCACATGTCCACTTCCCCTTTTTCCTTGAGCAAGCTGATTCGCACTCGTAAAAGCCCAGATACCGCTCTCAAAACGATGATGCCCTACTGCCTAGCTACTACCTCCATGGTTATTGTTACGCATACCCTGACCGTTTTCTATCCCTGGGCCACCATGCTGATTGTTGCCTTGGGAACCATAGCAGTCCTTCTGCTCATGCTCGCCCACGCCATCACCTTCGGCAAGGGCCTAGACCGCCTCCGATTCGGGGGAGTCATCATTAACGCTTTTACCTACACCCTCCTGACCTGCAGTAATCTGACGCACTTTGCTATCGATGCCGCTTCTGGGATCTGGGAGCGGAGCATCCTGCTGGCTACCTGGGGCGGACCAGCCGTTGCTATTCCGGTGCTCTGGGGCCTGGGCCTACTCATTCATATGTTCGCCGTCATCGGTAGCCACGGGTTTGAGGAAACCAGCGTCCTGGGAGTTAGAAAAGTAGTCTCATGAGCACAGAGAAAAAGCTAGGCTCAGCTGAACGGGAATGGATTGAAGAGCTGGCAGGCTCCTGGATTGAGGTCTACAAGAAGTCAGCCACAACTCTGGTGCTTCTAAGGATTATCAGCCAGAGGGGGCCCATTCCGGCCCAGGAAATTCATAAGGTTTTTGAGGCTGAAACGGGTTGGAGCATCACCGAGCGAGGCCTCTACCGCACCCTCAAGCGCTTAGCTTCACTGAGCCTACTGACCATCACACCGGTGAGTGTGCCCGGTACGGGAGCCAGACGCAAAGATTTTACGGTGACTCCGGCCGGTGCTCTTTACCTGGAACGGATTTCTGAGTCACTCATCACTTAGAGGGTATGCATCTAATGACCAAAACCGCTAGGAGACTTTCTGCCCGAAAACGTGCCTGCGGATCCAGGCGTGCATAGCAACCGCCGCCGCAGAAGCCGCGTTCATGGAACGAGTTGAGCCAAACTGCTCAATGGATAGGGTAGCAACCGCCGCCTCATGAATCTGAGGCGATAGCCCAGGGCCTTCCTGCCCAAAGACCAGCACGCATTTCTTGGGCAGGTCGTAGGTTTCAAGCTGTTGGGAATCAGGGAAAATATCAATCCCAATAACAGCGACACCCTGGGAGTCTGCCCAGGCCAGAAAGTCTTCGATGGTGGGGTGATGGCGCACATGCTGGTAGCGGTCGGTCACCATGGCACCGCGGCGGTTCCAGCGACGCCTACCAATAATGTGGACCTCCCGTGCGAGAAAAGCATTAGCGGTGCGGACCACGGTGCCGATGTTCAGGTCGTGTTGCCAGTTCTCGATAGCTACGTGGAATTCATGCCGGTGCTGGTCGAGGTCTGCAATGATTGCTTCCATGCGCCAGTAGCGATACTTATCTACCACGTTACGGCGGTCACCCTCGCGCAATAGTTCGGGGTCCCAGTGGTCCCCTTCGGGCCAGGGGCCCTCCCAGGGGCCGACGCCAACCTCTCGTTCGGGTTCGCTAACCTCACTACTGGGTTCAGCAGCCTTGGCGGGGGCCTCTGCTTCAGTGTTCTTCTCGTTCATACGTGTTTACTACAACTCCAGGGCTAGGCGTTCGGGGTAGAGCCTATAGGAAAAGGGCAAAATTGTATCCGCGCAACCCTGGCTCGGGACTGGCGTATAAGGGTTACCAGTGGGAAGGCGGTGGACGCACCAGAAGCCGACTGGCTCGGGGCTGGCGCTTAAGGGTGTCGGCGGGGCGCGTCCAGCACATCTTTGTCTGCTTTTATCTGCCTTTAAAGGTTTAGTCCAGACCCAAGTCGCTCTTGGAGTAGGCGTAGAGGCAGGGCACACCCGCAACTTCTTCGATATGCTCCTTGGCGCCGGTGGCTCGGTCAACGATAACGGCGACAGCGACAACTTCAGCCCCCGCATTACGGAGGGCTTCAACGGCAGTAAGGGCTGACCCACCGGTGGTGGAGGTGTCCTCCACAGCGACCACGCGGCGACCTACCACGCTGGGGCCTTCAACCTGGCGACCCATACCGTAGGACTTCTGGGCTTTACGAACAACAAAGGTGTCGATAGCGCGGCCCTGATCACCTGCGGTGCGCATAATAGCGTGGCCCACCGGGTCAGCACCCATGGTCAAGCCACCTGCTGCCTCAAATTCAATACCGGCCTTATCAAGAAGGTCGAGCATGACCTGGCCGACTAGGCGGGAGGCTTCGTGGTGCAGGGTAATGCGGCGCAGGTCAACGTAATAGTTAGCTTCTTTGCCGGAGGCTAGGGTTACTTTTCCGCGAACTACAGCCAATTCGCTGATGAGCTGGCGGAGGCGTTCGCGGGCGGCTTCGATGGGGAGATTTTCGGAGAGGGTAGTCATGGGTTTTAGTCTAGTAGATGGGGTGGGCGGGGCTTGTTTTTGGGTGGGAGAATCCCGGCAGGTGAAAAATTATTCAGCCCCGGCCACTCTATAAAGCACCGCCCCGGATCAGGAAGGCCGGGACGGGCAAAGAGGGTCTAGCGCAGGGAAGTTCTGGCCCAGGTCATAGTTGCGACCAAATAAGACACCGCGGCAGCTCCCAAGAGTAACCCGTAATGTCCAATAATAGAAGCGAGTTCAGGGACATTGACAATATTGGTGTGCTCGTCCAGAAACCCACCACTTGCCTCGGCAACTTCCCAGCCGTTAAAGCTGGAATAATTGGACTCAAATTGCTCCCAGAGGGTACTGATTCCCATGTCCCAAAGGTGTCCACCGAAAAGGTTACGGCTGATGGCTAGCGCCCCTATAACGGTCAAGATGAGAGCCACGGAGCCTGTGACCTTGCCCCACCGCAGGTAGAGGGCTGCCACAGCGATTCCAGCGACCTGAACCGCAATCAGCACCGCCAACCAGGTTGCCAGGTAGCTGCCCAGAGCGTAGAAACGCCCCGGGGTTGAGTAGCTCTGCCAGAAGGCGAAGGGCCAGGGGTCCAGCTCTGGGTTAAAGACCTGCCAGCCCCTACCGTAACCGTGTGTCACGAGCTCGATAACAGATGTCAGTGCGTAGATAAGCGTTGCAAGGCTAGCCCGGAAAAGGGAGAGCAGGGTAAAACCGCCCAGGTAGCTCCACCGGGTTCGTCCCATGTTGAGCACGAGCTGTGCATGAGAATAAAAACCCAGAAGGGAAGAGACTCCTAGCACCACGGGGACGATAGTGGTGTGCAAAGAATTTGCGTTGATAAAGCCACCGTGGGCACCAAACGACATTCCGGTGAGCAGACTGTTGATGCCAACAAGGAGCATAATCAGCGCGGCAATCCCGATGGGCAGTAGTAGCGGAAGTAGGGTTGCCATTGTTTTCTGGTTGCGTAGCATGTGGAAGACAGCCCAGCTCCCCTGAATTCGGGCGGAGCGTGCCCGCCTTTTCTTCTCAGCTCCGGGGGCGTGGAGCCCTGTTTCCTCAGCCCAAACTGGGTTTGTTGCGGTCATGAGAGCTCTCCTTGTGTAATCTGGTCAGTGTTTTTCCGGCTATGGGCGGCAACGGTGTCCTGGAGTGAGACCGGCTGGACACCAACGCCCAGCTTGCCCGCAAGTTCCTCGTTCTCTGCTGTGAGAGCGGCAGCCACTACAAGACTCCGCATAGAGCCGATTGCGCGGTCGCGCACCACAAAGCCCTCCAGGGAAGTCTTGGCAAGGTAAACAGAAACAGCGTCCTGGTTCCCCGCAACCTCGTGGGCGGTGTAGGTAGCGTCCTCAGCGTCACCGGTAAAGACCAGTTCACCCCGGTCAATCAAGATGACGCGGTTAAGCAGGGGTGAGATTTCGTCGAGCAGGTGGGTGGAAATAATAAAGGTGCGCGGGTGGGCGCTAAAGTCTTCGAGCAGGCGATCGTAGAAGAGGGCGCGTGCTACCGGGTCAAGGCCGGTGTAGGGCTCGTCCATCAGGGTCAGGTCTGCGCGGCTGGCAAGGGCAACCGCGATACCCAGGGCTGATTTTTGCCCGTCCGAGAGCCTGCGGGCACGGGCCTTGAACGGAATCTCAAAATCAAGCAGTAGCGATAGCGCCAGGGACTGGTCCCAGTTGGGGTGAGCCAGCCGGCCCATCTTGAGCACCTGGAAAACCCGCAGGTCATCAGGGTAGCTCTGGTTGGTTCTTTGCAGGTGGGTTCTAGCGATAGTGGTGGCATTAAGGCTCTGCCCAAAGAGCTCTATCTGTGAGCCCTTATCGGGCAGGGTCTGGCCGGTCAGTGCCGTCAGCAGGGTTGTTTTACCGGCACCATTCCTACCTGCTAGGCCGTAGATGAGGCCTTCTTCGATCTCCAGGTTAATACCGTCCAGGGCCTTGGTGCCCCGGAAGGTTTTGCTGAGGTTCTGTGTGCGGGCGATGGTGTTCATGCGTTCTCCCCTGTCTTGCTAGCGGCCTCACTCAGGCCAGCTTGCAGGGCAGCAAGTACCTCGTCACTGCTGAGCCCCAGCACCCTGGCTTCTTCGACCAGAGGGGTGATATAGCCTGCGATAAATTCTTTGCGCCGAGCAGAGCGCAGAATGTCTTGTGCTCCTTGAGCCACAAACATGCCGATACCTCTCTTCTTGTAGAGCACCCCTTGGTCTACCAGGAGGTTGACGCCCTTACCGGCTGTTGCCGGGTTGATGCGGTAGAAGGCCGCAAATTCGTTGGTCGATGGGACCTGTGATTCTTCGGGGTAGGTTCCCGCGAGGATCTGACCGCTAATGTGGTCCGCAATTTGTTGGAAGATGGGTTTATCACCGGTGAGCATGGGCACCCCCTTTCTCTGTATGCACCAAACCACGCTAGTTGGTTCATTGGTTAGTTAGTTATGTAACTAACCTAAGGCATGGACTCAGTTAAAGCAATACAAGGCTCTCTACAAAAGAAGAATAAAATAAACGGAGACTCCACCGGGAAGCGCAGGCCCACCGCTGGCCTACTATAAAAACCATGAACCTTTTTGCACACGATACCAGCGAAACCACCGGCCAAAAGATAACCCGCTACACCCTGGGCGCGGGCCTGACCACCATGGGGGCCCTTCATTTTAAGCGCGATAAGGTACCCAGCTTTGCCTCCATCGTTCCGCCCTGGGTTCCGGGGAGCGCAAAGCAGGTAGTCTACGCTTCTGGGGTTGCCGAGCTCGGTGTGGGGCTGGGTCTGCTGGCCGCACCGGGGGCACGTCGCATCACTGGACTAGGGGCCGCCGCCCTCTTCACTGCGGTCTACCCGGCAAACATCTACCAGTACACCCACAAGATTGATATTCCCGGCCTACTGGATTCCGACGCTAAGCGACTGCGCCGCCTGCCCCTCCAGATCCCCCTGATTGCGGCGGGTCTTTATCTTGCCCGCAAGGCCCGCTAACACCTCACAGGCTTACGCGAGCGGGCTTCTTTAGCCCAGCCTGCCCAGCTGCGGCGGCAGGGCCGCCGCCAGCTTGGTCAGCATCTCTTCGTACTCAGCATCCGGGTCTGAATCAGCCACAATAGCACCACCCGCGCTCAGACTGACCTGCCCGGAGGACGAAATCACCAGGGCCCTAATCACGATGGACAGATTGACGGCACCTGTCGCAGAAAAGAAGCCTAGAGCCCCCGAATAGATACCGCGAGCGCGCCCCTCTAACCGGTCAATGATATCCATGGTGGACGGTTTGGGTGCCCCGGTCATAGAGCCACCGGGGAAGCAGGCCAGGGCGGCTTCTACCCTGCCTACCTGCGGGCGCATCTGCGCTTGAACCGTGGAGACGAGCTGGTGTACGGTCTGGTAGCTTTCAACCCCCATGAGGACGGGGACCCGCACCGACTCCGGGTAGCTGATGCGGGAGAGGTCGTTGCGCAGCAGGTCAACGATCATGAGGTTCTCAGCCCTGGTTTTGGGGTCGTGCGCTAGCCAGTAGGCGCGGCGGGCATCCTCTAGGGGGTCATCTGTGCGTTCAATGGTGCCTTTAATGGGTTTAGTCTCCACCTGCCCCGCTGGGCTGATGGTCAGGAACCGTTCGGGTGACGAGCTCAGAATATAGAAGCTGTCGCAGTGTATAAAGGCCGCGTAGGGGGCGGGGTTATGTTGGCGCTGAAGCAGGTAGGTTGCTAGGGCCTGCTCTGGGGAAACCGGGGTGACGGCGCTGGCCTGGGTTTGGGCGGTCAGACAGATCTCGTAGCTCTTGCCGTCTGCGATTTCTTGCTGGCAGGTGCGAACATCGGCGGTGTAGTCGGTGCGGGTGGGTGGGGAGAATACCAGGCCGCTCATAGGCTGGGCATCGGCGCCTGCGGTGGGTGGAGCAGTTGATTCTTCCCCGGCATAGTCGCAAAGAGCTGCCTCGATAGCATCAAGCCAAGCTGTGTCCCCTACCAGCCAGCTCTGCCCGCCCTGATGGTCATAAAGCATGTAGCGCACAGCTTGAAGCCAGGCCCCGTCTGGGGTGGGTGAGCTATGGGTCACCGGTGAGCCTGGCTCGGTGCGTGCCCGGTATTCGTAGCCAAAGTAGCCAACGTAGCCACCCAGTAGAGCTTCGCCCAGCTGGCCGGGGGCACCGTTCACGGCAGGCCCCTGCGCCAGATAGGTACTGAGTCCCCGGTCCAAGCTACCGGGTACACGCCCTACCTCTTGGCCTGACCCGTTGAGCTCACGGTAGACGGGCTCACGGGCATCGTCACTGATAAGAACCCGCCCCTCCGCCGGCACCACCCCCAGGTAGGAGTAGCGCGACATAGGAGATTCTGGGCGGGCGGAATCCAGCCAGAAGGAATAGCGGGAACCTGCCGAGATCAGCCGGTAGGCCCGGGCACAGTCTACGGCAAAGCCCAGCGGCCTAACCTGGATGCTAGCACCGGGCACATAGCGGGGGTGGTTCGGAAAGTTCACCCGGATAGTCTAACTGCTCTTCCAGCCATAGGTAGCTGGCAGACTGGATTATCTATTTCCCTATGGTGAATAAGATCCCCTGGTGCGAACAGGATTCTCAGGCTTCATTCCCAGACTTTGGGCAACTGGCTGGTTCCACCATTTAAAAAAACTGCCCCCCTGTTAAAGGGGGGCAGTGTAAGAAGCAGTTTGGCTCTAGGCCTAGCTAGCTAGCATGGCCCGAAGCACGAGCGTAAGAACCCAAAGAGCTACAGCGACGGCACCAAGAACTACCGCAACGGTGTTGAGTGTCTTTGAGTTACCCTGAACGACTCCGGCCTGGGCTAGTTTTTTGCTGGTTTTAAGACCATAAATCCCCAAGAATAAGGAGGGCAATGCCAATATGCCAATGACCAGGGACAGGGCCGCCAAGACAATAGCGCCGATACCATAATTCTTAGCGTTCTTAATATCTTTGGCGATCTCCGGGTGATGAACGGAGCCACCTTGCTGGGGCTGGTTGTTCTGATAGGGGTTATGTGATGGTGTTGTCATAACCTATAGCATAGGGGAAAAAATCCCAGGTGCCATGTTTTGGTGCGGAAAACACTGAAATCTTCCTCCTTTTGCCCTATCGATCTACCGCCTAGCGGACCTGCGGCTCCTGCCCGTTCTCAGAAACCATAGGGAGTTCAGCGTCCTGCCAGGCACCCATACCGCCAATAACGTTAATGGCATCGAAACCGTACTGGTTCAGGTAGGCCACGGCCCTCAAGGAACGGCCTCCGGCACGGCAAATAACGTACACATCCTCATCGAGCGGAACGTCACCGTAGCGCTCGGGAACCTCACCCAGGGGAATATGCTGGGCACCCTCAATATGGCCCTCTACCCACTCGTAATCCTCGCGCACATCCAAAATCTTTGCGCCATCAGGAATCTGATCCACTGTTACCTGGGGGATATCTTCGTTCACAGGTTTACCCTTCCATAGGTTTCACGTTCAGTCTCAGCTTATGCCCGGGCAAGGCCTAGCCACAAGCCCAACAAGCGCCGGGCAGCGGGACTCCTGGGCACCCAATCCCGCTAGCGGGTTCACTCTGACTAGGCAAGTTAATCCTGTAACACACCTACATTCACGCCAGTCACGGCCTAATCTGTGCCTTTTGCCAAGACCTGCGGGCTACTCTTAGAAGTATGTCCACTCGCGCAGGCACTCTTGCCATCCCAGAAGACCTTGTTAACCTCGATGCGCTCATCGGCGCCTACTATGACCTAACCCCCGATCTGAAGGACCCCACCCAACGGGTAGCTTTTGGAACATCGGGGCACCGAGGCAGCTCCCTGAAAGCATCCTTCAACGATGCTCACATTGCCGCTATCTCGCAGGCTATCGCTGAGTACCGCACCGCCCAGGGTATTAGCGGCCCGCTCTTTATGGGCAAAGACACCCACGCGCTCTCCGGCCCGGCTCAAGACACTGCCCTTGAGGTTCTCGCCGCCAACGGTGTCACCGTCCTACTTGATGCCGCAGCTGGCTACGTCCCCACCCCCGCACTGTCACGTGCCATCATTGTCCACAACGCTAATCCCAGCAACAGAGCCCAGGCTGACGGCATCGTTATTACCCCCAGCCACAACCCACCCGCAGACGGTGGCTTCAAGTACAACCCCCCTCACGGCGGTCCTGCTGATTCTCACGCCACCGGCTGGATTGCCGACCGCGCTAACCAGCTCCTTGAAGGAGGCAACAAGGGGGTCAAGCGTATCTCCCTAGAACAGGCCAAGGCCGCTGAGACCAGTGGTACCTACGACTACCTGGGCGCTTACGTCAACGAGCTAGGTACCGTTATTGACCTCGATGCTATCGCCGGGTCCAGCCTCACTATTGGCGCTGACCCCATGGGCTCAGCTTCAGTGGCCTACTGGCAGCGTATCGCTGAGCAGTACAAGCTCAACCTCGAAGTTGTTAACCCGGTTGTTGACCCCCAGTGGGCTTTCATGACCCTGGACTGGGACGAGAAAATCCGTATGGATTGCTCTTCACCCAATGCCATGGCCTCGCTGATTGCCAACCGAGATAAGTACGACATCGCCACCGGTAACGATGCCGACTCTGACCGCCACGGTATCGTCACCCCCGACGCGGGCCTGATGAACCCCAACCATTACCTGGCAACTGCCATCGACTACCTCTACAGCAACCGCACCGGCTGGTCGTCCGCCGCAGGGGTCGGTAAGACCCTGGTGTCTTCTTCCATGATTGACCGGGTTGCCCAGTCGCTGGGTCGCAAGCTGGTTGAGGTGCCCGTTGGCTTCAAATTCTTTGTTGACGGCCTGAGCGCTGGGACTTTAGGCTTCGGTGGCGAAGAGTCAGCTGGCGCTTCCTTCCTGGACCGTCAGGGGCAGGTGTGGACTACAGATAAGGACGGTATCATTCTGGCTCTGCTGGCTTCCGAAATGACTGCTGTGACCGGTAAGACCCCGTCGCAGCGCTACGCAGAGCTAACTGACGCTTTTGGTGAGCCCGCCTATGCCCGCGTAGACGCCCTTGCAACCCGTGAACAGAAAGCTAAGCTGAGCAAGCTCTCCCCCGCCGATGTGACCGCCTCCCAGCTGGCAGGCGAGACCATTACCGCTAAGCTTACCCAGGCGCCGGGCAACGGTGCCTCCATTGGCGGTCTGAAAGTGACCACCGAGAACGCCTGGTTCGCAGCTCGCCCCTCAGGGACCGAGGACGTCTACAAGATATATGCAGAATCCTTTATCGGCCCTGATCACCTGACCCAGGTACAGAACGAAGCCAAGGCGCTGGTCGATAGCGTCATCGCCTAGCCCCCCGCTCGCACCTCAAGGGCCTCTTACTCCGTGCGGGGTAAGGGGCCCTTCCCCTGGCTAGTTTTCTGGCGGTAGGACAAACATGAAGCAGCTTTCCAAGGGGAAGAGATAGGTATCATCACATCGGTAGCCCCGTAACCAAGGAACGCCGTCCACTACGCGCAAGTAAAAGCCCTTAGGGAATGTGTGATCTTCTGAAAGTACCGGGGTAGCAACGTTGACGGCACTATCTGGCATAGAGTGGGTACCGCTCAGTATCGAAGTCTTGCTCTGGGCCTGCTCTAACCACTGCATACGCGCATACGGGGCAAGTTCAAGTGGACAGAGGCAGTAGCCTGTGGCCTGAGCACGCTCATAAACATGTTGTAGCGTTGCTGGCTCATCAAACCCTAAATCAGATAAGTTCACAAGTTCCACTGTGAACCGCCCAGATACAGCTGGGTCATAGTAATTAGATTCCAACAGAACCTGGGCATACTTGTTGGTTTGCACGCCAGTAGCAACCAGCTGCTCAGCCAACTCATTCACCGATTTGGGTTGTATCTCAAATTCCATGCTGCTACATTCCTCCTTGGAAACCAGCTATTTTCTGTTACTCTCAGCTTCTATCAGGGCTAAAGCAAGGGGGCTAAAGCATGGTGCAGGAGCCTTACCCTTTACACCAGCTACCTATGGATCCCGTCACTGCTCCTTGACCTAGCCTAAGGCCTTTGGCGGAGAGGATGTAAACTCACACAGTAAAGCAAGCAATGCCCGCACTTATGAGGCATCAACCCCAGCAACCAGGAGAAACATACATGTCTTCACTCTCCGAAACTGCACACAAGACAAAACGAGAACACCCGGCCCCCTCCAGCGGAAAAACCTTCTTCGGCCACCCCCGAATGCTAGCTAACCTCTTCTCCGTAGAAATGTGGGAACGTTTTTCCTTCTACGGGATGCAGGTGCTCATGCTCTACTACCTCTACTGGGAAACTGAACGCGGCGGACTTGCCCTGCTCAGCGATACCTCAGCTGCAGGTGTCATGGGGGCCTACGGTGGCATGGTCTACCTGATGACCATCGTTGGCAGCATCTTTGGGGATAGGATCCTAGGGCCCGAACGCACCCTATTTTCCTCAGCTACCCTCATCATGGGCGGCCACCTGGCGCTAGCCCTTCTACCAGGTGCAAGTGGTGTTATCACCGGCCTCATCATGGTCGCTATCGGCTCTGGCGGGCTCAAAGCCAATGCCTCCGTACTAGTAGGTTCTCTCTACCAGCACGAAGACCCCCGTCGTGATGGGGGTTTCACTATCTTCTACATCGGTATTAACCTGGGTGCCCTCTTCGGCCCAGCACTGACCGGCCTTACCCGTGAAACCTACGGCTTCCACCTGGCCTTCGGCCTAGCGGCGGCTGGCATGGCTATCGGCCTAATCCAATACGCTCTAACCCGAAAGAACCTGCCAGAGAGCGTCCACCAGATCTCTGCGCCCCTAAGCCCTTCCGAAAAGAAGACCTACAGCGTAGCCGCAGTTGTCATTATTGCCGCAATTCTAGCCCTGGTCTTCACCGGCCTGATCACCCCCGACAACCTGGATACCTGGGTCATGAGCCTTATCGCGGTCTGCGCTCTCGCACTTTTCTACACTCTGCTGACCTCCAAACTCACCACTGCAGAAGAACACTCACGGGTGATCTCCTTTATCCCCATGTTCTTTGGAAGCGTGGCTTTCTGGGCGCTCTTCCAGCAACAGTTCACCGTGCTTGCTATCTACTCCGAGTCCCGTATCAACTGGAACATCATGGGTCTACAGCTCACACCGGAATTTATGAACTCCATCAACCCGATCTTCATTATCATTTTCGGTGCCGTTTTCACAGCCTTGTGGACCAAGATGGGCGAGCGCCAACCCACCACCCCCCTCAAGTTCTCCCTAGCTCTTATTCTGACCGGGGTCGCCTTCTTGCTCTTTATCCCCCAGGCTGGGAACACTGAGGTTAGCTTCCTGTGGATTGTCTTGATTCTCTTCATCTGCACCCTGGGTGAACTAGCAATCTCTCCTGTAGGTATCTCGCTGGCAACCAAGCTGGCACCCCAAAACCACCGAGTAGCCATGATGGCCCTCTACTTCACCTCTTCGGCACTTGGCACGGTGCTAGCCGGCTGGCTTGGGCGCTTCTACTCTATGGAAACCGAGGTAGCCTATTTCACTACACTAGGGCTTATAACCATCGCCCTAGGAGTAGCCCTGGGTGGTATGAATCGGTGGATTGTCCATAAAATGGCGGGAATCCGCTAACTCATAGCCTCCTCTTTATTCCGTGTACTCAAGAGGCATACTGGCCCGGTAGGCCCTTCAATGCTCCTACCGGGCTGGCCTGTCTCATGGGGCAAGGTTAGGGTTCGGACCTATCGACTAGAGCACGCAGATCATCGTGGCGCAGGTCGTCCTTGTGGAAGTGCTTGTTACGGTAGCCCGAGCGGCCCATCATATGCCCGGAAATGGGGATGGTCAGCATCTGCAGGAGCAAAATCACCAGCAGGACCGGGAGCAGGGCCCAGGAGCGGAAATGAAATCCCACCGCCAGGAGCATCAGAATCATGCCAAAAACCTGAGGCTTAGTACCCGCGTGCAAGCGCGTGAGCAGGTCCGGGAAGCGCACCAGACCGATTGCCGCGCCCAAGGACATGAGGGCACCGGCAATCATGCAGACGGCGGTGAGCACATCAAAAACCGTATCGAGACTCATTTGCGGCCCTCCTCTGACTTAACTTCGCTGTTCTTAGTTGCCGAGCGGCTCTTCTTTGAGCCCGCAAGACGCTGGCGGCGGGCCTTCAAGCGGCCAGGAGCAATAACCTTAGATGCCGGTGCGGGTTCATCAGCCTTAGAGTTATCGGCAAACCGGGCGACCGTCACCGAACCCACAAAACCAATCATGGCGATAGTAACCAGCAGAATCATGTAGAACTGGCTATCGGTCAGAATCATGAGCAGGCACAAAGCCGCAGTCAAAATGGAGAGAAGCACATCGCTGGCGAGTACACGGTCCAGGAGTGCAGGCCCTTTCCAGATCCTGTAGACGGTGCCCCAGGTGGCCAGCGTCAGCATCAGGCCTGTAGCCCAGAAAACCCAGTTCATCCTTCCTCCTTAGGGGCTACGGTCATAGCCGCTTCTTCAGCTTTGAGAGCCTCGTACTCTTCTTTACTGCCAGTTGCCTTGATAATGAGCGCCTCAAAATAGGCGACACTCCTGGTGAAGCGCTCAATTTCAGCGGGGGTAGAAATATTTAAAACATGGAAGTAAAGCACCGAATGGGGACGATCCACTTCAACAACCACCGAGCCCGGTATCAGCGACATGGTATGAGAAACAGCCGTCAGCAGAAGGTCGGAGCGGGTGCGCAAAGGTACCGCAACCACCGAGTTAGACAGGGGTGGGCGGAAGATAGCGGCCAGCCACATGACCTCCACACTCGCCTTGGCGATATTCCAGAATAGGAGCACCACAAACTGAGAAGCGTAGAAGATATTGAGCCGGTTGGACAGGTAAAGAGTGGGGAGCTTAAAGACGGCCATGACCAGAAATGCCAGGAGCGCACCAAAAGCCACAAAGCGGAGCGAGAAATCCTGCCAGAGGGCACACCAGACAAAGACCAGCCAGGCAAACGGCGGAAGGGCGTGAACCAGGCCCGCCAGGCTCAGGGAAGACTTCTTCACTGGTTCACCTCCTGGGATCTGTGATCAACGATTTGCTGCTGCAGGTAGTCGGAGCGGGTGGGGGCATCTGGCCCAAAGACCGAGGTGATATACATATCGGGGGTAAAGAGGTTATCCGAGGCCTTATCAGCGAGCTGAAACAGGGGACCCGAAAACACGGTAATCAGTACGCCCACCACTACCAGGCTGACGGTCGGAAGCATCATGGTTGCGGGAATAGGCTTGGCTTGGTAGTGAGCCGGGTCCTCGGAGTGCTCGGCCATGACCAGCTCAGGGGTGGGATCTTCTGCTTCCCTAGCGGGCCGCCAGAAGGCCTTGTTCCACACGCGGGCCAGAGACAGCAGAGTCAGCAGGGAGACCAAAACACCGATTCCGGCGTTAGCGTAGGCCAGAAACCCACCATTTTCTACAGAAGCCTCCAAAAAGCCCACCTTGCCGACAAAGCCCGAGAAAGGCGGGATGCCACCCAGGTTAATGGCGGGAATGAAGTAGAGCAGGGCCAGGAAAGGCGCTGTCTTAACAAGGCCACCCAAACGGCGGGTATTGGTGGACCCGCCGCGGCGTTCCACCAAGCCAACCACCATAAAGAGGCCAGTCTGAATCACAATATGGTGAGCGATGTAGAAGACCACTGTGGTCAGACCCAGTTCATTACCCAGCGAAATCCCCCAGATCATATAGCCGATATGGCTAATCAAGATGAAAGACAGCAGACGCTTGATGTCATCCTGAGCCAGGGCACCCAAGATACCCACCACCAGAGTCAGGGCCGCTACAACCCCCAGCAGGGTATCGAGCCGTCCCTCAGGGAAGAGTAAGGTCTCGGTACGGATAATCGCGTACACACCCACCTTGGTCAGCAAGCCCGCAAACACCGCCGTCACCGGGGCCGGTGCCGTCGGGTAGGAGTCCGGGAGCCAGAGGGAAAGCGGGAACACCGCCGCCTTAATACCGAAAGCAATCAGGAGCATCAGGTGGAGTTGCATCTGGGTGCCCTCGGGCAGGGTGCCCAATTTGAGGGAAAGATCAGCCATATTGATGGTGCCCACCGACGCGTAGACAAAGCCGATAGCGGTCAGAAAGAGCATGGACGAAACAACCGAAACCACCACATAGGTCACACCGGCCCGGATACGCGGGGTATTAGCGTTCATGGTGATTAGCACGTAGGAGGCCATGAGCAGGATCTCAAAACCCACGTAGAGGTTGAACAGGTCACCCGCCAAGAAGGCGTTAGATACGCCCGCCAACAGAAGCAGGTAGGTGGGGTAGAAGACAGAGATGGGCACCTCATCGTCTTCATCTTGCAGGTGCTGGCCAGTAGCAAAAACCAGCACCGCCAGTGAGATGATCGAAGACACCACCAGCATGAGCGACGACAGCTGATCCACCACCATGGTAATACCAAAGGGTGCCTCCCAGCCCGCTAGATGCACGGTCTGAGGCGGGCCAGACCAAGCCGAAGCCAGGAGCAGGCTCTCAAAAGCAAGGGTAGAAGCTACCGCAGTAAAGGCAATGACACGCTGAAGGCGCGCCTTGCGAGAGATAAAGGTGATGGCTGCCGCCAGGAACAGAATGATGACACAAAGAGGAGCAAGCTGGGCTATCTGCATGAGCTAGTCCGCCTTCTTGGGTGTGGCTGAGTAGGAGCCGGTGTGGATCAGTTTATTCTTCTCTTCAGCTTCAGTGAATTTTTTCTCACGGGTCTCTTCGTCACCGTCGAACTCGGAGCTATCGACCTCTGCGGCGGCGTCCTCTTCTTTGTCGAAGCTGTCTTTGATAGCAACGCGGATATCTTCGATATCATCGGTAATTTCATCGGCGCGTGAGAGCAACCAGCTACGGTAGATGATGCCCAGGACCAGGGCAGTGACTGCGCAGGAAATCACGACTGCCGTTAGAATCAGGGCCTGCGGAAGCGGATCTGAATAGTCATTTGCGGCGGCATCTGCCTTATAGAAAGGTGCCAGACCCGCCGGTCCCCCCGCATGCAGAATCAGGATGTTTGTCGCGTTGGTCATGAGCATCAGACCGAGTAGGACGCGGGTCAGGGATCGGTCCAGAATGAGGTAGACCCCCACAGCGTAGAGCACGCCCATGACCAGGATAAGGCTGAAATCAATGACCATTTCTTAGGCCTTTCCTGCTTTGGCGCGGGCTTGTTTTTCTTTTCTGCGGCGTTCGTTCATGAGCTTCAGGTCGATGCGTTCACCCAGGCTTCGCAGGATATCTAGAACCAGTCCAATCACCAGCAGGTAGACCCCGACATCGAAGATGGTGGCGGTGACAAAGTGGACCTGGCCAAAGACCGGTAGCCAGAAGTCCAGGGCATAACTGGAGAACACCGGGTCACCCCAGAAGACGGGAGCCAGGGCGTAGAGGGCTGCAATACCCAGACCTGCGCCCAGGAAAGCACCCGCAGAGAGCGGTGAGGCGGCACGAAGCTCTGCTCCCCCACCGGCTAGGTAGCGCACGGCCAAAGCCAGGCCAACAACCAGGCCGCCGGCAAAGCCGCCACCGGGCAGGTTGTGCCCGGCAAACAGCATGTAGAGGGAAACCATGATCAGGGTGTGGAAGAGCAGGCGGGTCATAACCTCCAGCAGGATGGAACGGAACTCGGGCGGCAGGGTGCGCCCGGCGACGATGAAGGGGTCACGCTCTACCGAGGAGAACTGGCCAGCGACTCGCTGTTGCACCGTAATCTGGGTGCGCTGAGCAAAGGATTTCTCGATCTTTTTCATGGTCTGGGTGTCCGGTCGGCGGGTGCTGGCAGAGTCTGCCCGCCCGCCGATAAAGAGCAAGGAGGCAACACCGGTAGCGGCTAGGGCCAGCACGGATATTTCCCCGAAGGTATCCCAGCCGCGCATATCAACCAGGGTCACATTGACCACGTTGTAGCCGTGTCCGATCTGGTAGGCCAGCTGTGGCATCTCCACGGAGATAGGTGAAAGCGAGCGAGATGAGAGCGTGAACATGGCCAGGGCCATCATGAGACCGGCAAAGCCCAAGGCAATGATGATGCGCAGGGTTTTGTGGGCCCCGTCTGCCCCGCCCTTGGTGCGGATCAGGGGGATTTTGCGGGGTAGCACGCGCATGGCCAGCACGAAAGCAACCAGGACGATGGTCTCCACCAAAAGCTGGGTGGTGGCTAGATCGGGTGCGCTCCGTAAGGCAAAGAGAATTGCCATGCCATAGCCGGTCACTGAAACCATCATGATAGCTAGGAAGCGTTTGCGGACAAAGACCACAACCAGGGCGGCCACAATCATCACAATCACAATGGACCACTGGGCCGGGGATTCGGAGACTCGCACGTTGGCCAGCGGTGGGGTTTCGTTGATGTAGAGAGCGGTGAAGGGAACAACCACGGCGGTAATCAGGATAATACCCAGGTAGAAGCCCAGGGAGCCGCGCTGGGTGACACCGGTGACCCAGACCGCTAGCCTGTCCAGGGAGTCCATGAGATCGCGGTAGACAATCGAGGCATTCGGTGTTGTGGGCAGGGCGCTCTGGAGCTCTTCAATCTGCTTGCGGAAGATAAAGAGTAAGGTGCCGATTGCCATAATGGCCAGCGAAGTCAGGAGCGCCGGGGTGATGCCGTGCCAGAGGGCCAGGTGCAGGCTCAGCGGCTCAGCCTCTGCGGGGAAGGCGGTGAGGATAGGTGTGATGAAGAGGTGCACCGGTTCCGGGTAGAAGCCGTAGAGCAGGCTGAGCAGGGTCAGTACCAGCGGTGCACAAAGGAAAGTATAGGGGACCGGGTGGAAGGCGGTGTCGGGGCTGAGCTTAACTCCCCGGCGGTTACCTTCTAGGGCGCGCGGGCTGACGGGGGTATCTGCCGGGGTGGCCTCGGCACCGGCCTGGTGCGGTAGCTGGCAGTATTTGACACCCTCACGGTGCATGTAGGCGTAGGGCTTGACGGCGAAAGCACCCCAGACAAAGCGGCCCGAGTAGGCAAAGGTCAGGATAGACCCGACACAAATGGCGATCAGGGTTAGGGCGTGCTGCCAGCCCACGGTGGGGCCCAGGTAGGTTTCTAGGACGGCTTCTTTTGCCACAAAACCGGCCAGGGGCGGTAGGCCCGCCATAGAAGCGGCGGAGAGTGTGGCCAGGACAGCCAGCTTGGGCGCGTGCCGGTAGATACCGGAAAGCTTATGAATATCGCGGGTGCCGGACTGGTGGTCAATAATACCCACGGAGAGAAAGAGGCTGGCCTTGAAGAGGGAGTGGGCAACCATGAGCGCAACAGCCGCGTAGAGCGCATCGGGGGTCCCTCCCGAAATCACCAGGGCCAGGAAGCCCAGCTGGGAGACCGTACCGTAGGCCAGAATGAGTTTGAGGTCGGTCTGTTTGAGGGCGCTCCAGCCACCAAAAACCATGGTGAATGCACCAAAGATGATGAGGGTGTTCTGCCAGAGGGCAACTTCACCATAGCCGGGGGCTAGGCGGAGCAGGATATAGATACCGGCCTTGACCATAGCGGCGGCGTGCAGATAGGCAGAGACCGGGGTGGGTGCGGCCATAGCCCCGGGGAGCCAGAAGTGGAGTGGGAAAATGGCGGACTTGGACAGGGCACCGCACAGAATCAGCACCAGGGCGGTTGAGAGCATGCCCAGGCTAAGTGGGCCCTTCCCCTCTTGCGCGGCGGCCAGAAGACTTGGCCCGCGCTCTACCAGCTCGCTCAGGCTGTAGGTGCCCAGGCTGTAGCCCAGCATCACAATACCCACCAACATGGCCAGGCCACCTGCGGTGGTAACGGTCAGCGCTTGGAGGGCTGAACGGCGGGCCGACAGGCGATGCCGGGAGTAGCCAATGAGCAGGTAGGAAAGAATGGTGGTGATTTCCCAGAAGATGAACATGACGACGAAGTCATTGGCAGTGATCAGCCCGAACATGGCACCGGCAAAACCAAAGAGATAGGCCGCGAACTGGCCGTTATCACCGGTGGAGTGCTTGAAGTAGCTGGCGCAGTAGAAGAGCACCAGCGAACCGACGCCCAGTACCAGCAGGCTCATAACCCAGGAGAGGGTATCCATGCGGAAGGTCAGCTCAAGGCTCAGTTGCGGGATCCACCGGTAGCTTTCCTGCCAGGGGGTTCCGCCCAGGATGGAGCCGGTGCGCGAGAGCACCAGCGCAAGCACCGCCGCCGGGATAGCGGCCAGCAGGTAGAAGGTGGAGGTCCCCACGCGACGGTAGAGCCAGGGTGTGGCGATGGTGGCAAGGAGAAAAAGCGCAAGAACTATGGTCACAGGTGGGCCCTTGGTAGGTGCGGCGGGGTTACTTAACAGGTTAAGTTTTGAAGGGCCTATTTGTCGATTGCTGGGGTCGGGTGTCCTCTCTTCAGGTAGCGGGGGAACCTCTACATGATCCAAACGGTGGTGCAGACCCTATGGAATGGTTTTCTGGTTTCCCCTAAGCAATATCACACCGGTTACCGCCGTTCTCTTGGCCCGCAAACCAAGTGAGCACCGTACAATTACTAGCGGTTCACACACACCTCAGACCCGCACAGCCCCACTGGTGGGGCATAAGGAGCGCAGAGCATTGGCAGACAATAATTCCAGATTGGGCTTTGCCTGGACGCTACACGGCGACGGCAAAAGCATTACCCCCGGCGGGGTTGTCCACCCGCTTGAACGGCTGACCTGGGGCCGTACCATCGGTATCGGCGCCCAGCACGTTGTGGCCATGTTCGGCGCAACCTTCCTGGTCCCCCTGCTGACCGGCTTCCCACCGGCGACCACGCTCTTCTTCTCGGGTGTGGGCACCATGCTCTTCCTGCTGATAACAGCCGGGCGCGTACCCTCCTATTTGGGGTCTTCTTTCGCTTTCATTGCCCCTCTGGCAGCCGCAAGTAACCAGTACGGCCCCGGCGGTGCACTGGGCGGCATTGTTATGGCCGGTATCTCCCTCTTCATAGTGGGTGCCGTTGTTCAGATTGCTGGCACCGCCTGGCTGACCAAGCTCATGCCCCCGGTGGTTACCGGCTCCATTGTGGCTCTCATTGGCTTCAACCTTGCCCCCAGCGCTAAGAAGAACTTTATGGAGGCCCCTGTGACCGCGCTGGTTACGCTGACCTCTATCATCCTCATTTCAGTACTCTTTAAGGGCATGATTGGCCGTCTATCCATTTTGCTGGGTGTAGTTATCGGTTACATGACCGCCGCCCTACGCGGAGAAGTCAAGTTCGAAAAGATTCAGGCCGCCTGGGAGAATGAGGGCCTGATCGGTCTGCCCCACTTCCAGCACCCCGAGTTCCACTGGAACCTGGCCGGTCTTTTCATACCCGTCATCCTGGTTCTGGTCGCTGAGAACATCGGCCACGTCAAGTCAGTGGCTCTGATGACCGGGGATAACCTCGATAAATACTCAGGACGTGCCCTCATGGCGGACGGTCTGGCAACCACCCTGGCCGGTGCCGGTGGCGGTTCCGGTACCACCACCTACGCCGAGAACATCGGTGTCATGGCCGCAACCAAGGTCTACTCAACCGCCGCCTACTGGGTAGCGGCTATCTTCGCTGTCCTGCTCTCTATTTTCCCCGTCTTTGGTGCCGCCGTGGCATCAGTACCTGCCGGTGTGCTGGGCGGTGCCGCCACCGTGCTCTACGGCATGATCGGTATGCTCGGTGTGCGTATCTGGGTGGAGAACCGCGTGGACTTCTCCAACCAGGTTAATCTGAGCGCCGCGTCGGTAGCTCTGATTGTGGGTATCGCCGACTACACCTGGGACATTGCCGGCCTGCAGTTCGCCGGTATCGCCCTGGGTACAGCAGCGACCCTGGTGGTCTACCATCTCATGGCTGCCCTCAACAAGCGCAGCGGTGCCCACCCCGAACCGCTCACCCCCACCGAGGCTAAAGGCGACGTCCACTAGCCCCAAAAGCTGATATGCACAGCCCACAGAAAAGGCACTGAACCTATCTTGGTTCGGTGCCTTTGGGTTAAGAACTATTTACTCAGAACGCCCAAGGATTCTGGCAAGCACGTCTGTGTGGTTAGTGACGATCCCGTCAACGCCTAGTGCGATCAGTTCCCGCATGGTGCGCTGATCATCAACGATCCACACGTGGACCTCCAGGCCTGCGCGGTGGGCCGCCTCAACCAATGCCCTGTCGGCAATGCGTATGTTACGGCCAGCCAACCTGTAGTAGAGCGGGATCTGCAAAGAATCAAAGGGAAGAAAAAGGTGCTTGATCAAAGGCAAGAGCGAAGCCCACAGCCCAGGCGCTACCCGCGACGCAAGATAGAAGAGGGAAACCGCAAGTTGTGAAGCACTCATGCTCAGGCTGATACCTGCCTTCTGTGCCGCGCGGTGAGCCTGACGCAGCCGACGCTCACTAAAGGAAGCCACGCGAACCCGCTCTTGGGCACCGGTTGCTAAAAGGACTGGAATGATTCTTTCAGCCGATCCCGCATCTTTGAGGTCAATGTTAAAACGGGCTTGGGGGAAAGCCCGAAGCGTACCTTCCAGCAGCGGTACGGTGCCACCGTCCTTGAGTTCAACAGCCCGCACCTGCTCCCAGGTCATGTCTTTGATAGCGCCGACGCTATCGCTAAGCCGGTCCAGAGTAGGATCATGGAAAACCACCACAGCACCATCGGATGTGGTGTTCACATCTGTTTCAATCCAGTCAGCCCCAGCCTTGAGGGCGTCCGCAAAAGCAAGATCGGTATTCTCTGCCTGTGTTTGGGCTAAGCCTCTATGGGCGTAGATAGAGGTAGAGGCGTATCTCTTTAAGGGTGTAAGTGCGTGTGCCTGCATGACCCCAGTATATTATTACGCGCAGTTCAAATAAGGTCTTCTGAAGGATGAGCGAGTATGCCTTCAATTACCTGGGCTACACCGTCTTGATCGAACCCCGGGCAGGTGCGCCCCACCTGCTCTTTTAGCTGGGGAAGACCAGATTCCATGGCGTAACCTTTCCCCGCCCAGGTTAGCATCTCCAAGTCATTGGGCATGTCGCCAAACGCTAAGACCTCATCTGATCTAATACTGTGCTCAGCCGCGAAGTCAGCCAGAACACAGCCTTTGTTCAGCCCCTTTCGGGCAAGCTCGACCAGGGGCTGGTAGGGGGCAGAGCGGGTCACAGCCGCTCGCTCCCCCACCACATCACGCACCTGGTCTAAGAGTGCAGAAGGGGCAGCCCCTTCCCGGTAGAGCAGGTATTTAACGACACCCGCCTCGGAATCAAGAGTGCACCCTATGGGGCCTTCAACGATCTTGGTAGAGTCTTCCTGCTCATGTGGCCGATACTTCCCCTGAACGTAGACCTGGTCCAGGGTCTCAGCAATAAAGAGAGAATCGGGGAAAACTCTTTCCAGTTCGCTGTGCAGGGCCTGGGTCTCGGTGCCGCTCATAGTGCGGGTTGCAAGCACCTTCCCCTGGCCAATGTCATAGGTCACCGCCCCATTAGAGCAGAAAACAAAAGAGTTCTCACCGTTCCATTCAGAACCGAGCTGGTCCAAGACGGGTTGCATCCAGCGCAGGGGCCGCCCGGTCACAAAAACGATCTGAATACCAGCATCTGCTGCCAAATGCAGAGCCTCTAAGGTACGGGGGCGGAACCTAAAGTCATGACCAATCAGCGTCCCATCCAGGTCGCTGGCAATCAGCTTGATCATGTGCAGGTGCTTTATTTCTCTTCGTGTGTCGCCGTCAGGAAGGCGCGGGCAATGCCGTGGAAGAAGAGATTAAAGTTGACGACAGCAGGGCTGGCCTTCTGGTCCAGGTCGAGTCGCTCAACGTCAACAGCGGTGACACAGAAGATGTAACGGTGGGGGCCATGACCTGCCGGTGGTGCCGCGCCAATGTATCCACGGGTACCACCGTCATTGAGGTGGGTCAGCGCACCTGCTGGCAGATTTTCCGCTGCTCCGCTAGCTAGCTCAGTCACATCTGCTGGTAGATTAGAGACAGCCCAGTGCCAGAACCCGCTGGGGGTGGGGGCATCGGGGTCATAGCAGGTCACCACAAAGGACTTGGTTTCGGGCGGAAAACCTGACCAGGAAAGCTGGGGTGAGACGTCCTGCCCACCGCACCCCATGATTCCGGAGACCTGGGCCGGAGGTAGCGGCGCACCGTCCTCCACATCGGCAGAAGTCAGGGTGAAAGTCGGCAGCTCGGGCAGATCTGCGTAGGGCTGGCGGTTAAGCATGGCGGAGCCTCCTTGAAGTGGGCGGGTAGAAAACTATCTGCAAGGCGCGGTAACCGGCTTACTGGCCGGGATAGAGTACAGCGTCTAGTTCTTCGCGGGTGGGAGGGTTAGCTCCCTGTCGTGAAACGGTGATACCGGCGGCAACCACGGAGAAAGCCAGAATCTCTTTGAGGTCATCCTTGCTCAAGAGCTCAATGGCGGCACGGGCATCTTTCCCCTCAATGTCACGATCCAGGAGAGCCGCAAGCAGGGCGGCCATCAGAGAGTCACCGGCACCCACCGTATCGGCAACCTCTACCCGGTAAGCAGGCAGGGCAAGGCCTTCGGGTGAGGTCTTGCGGGTCAGCGCCCAAGGCCCCATCTCACCGCGGGTAATAACCACCAGGGAAGCACCCAAATCCAACCAGGCGCGGGCCGATTCTTCAAGAGCACGGTGGGGGTAAAGCCAGAGCAAATCCTCGTCAGAAGCCTTAACCACATGAGCGTAGCGGACCAGGTTTTCAGCCCGCTCCCGAGCTACAGAAACGTCGGAGACGATGGTGGGGCGGCAGTTAGGGTCATAGGAAATCAGAGCGTGAGGCGCGGCCTGGCGCACGGTTTCTAGCACCGCGCTGGCACCGGGTTCAAGCATGGCACCGATAGAACCGACGTGGACGGCGGTCGCCTTCTTAGCTACCTCTTCAAGGGCAGCTTCAGCTGCATCCAGGGACCAGTCAATGTCGAACTCGTAGTCAGTGGCACCGGTCTCACCGGTCTTGGCTTGAGCAACAGAAGTCTTCTTGGCATCTGCACCAACCGGAAGGATCACGCCGGAAGCCCGCAGGTGCTCCTCAATCAGATCACCGTAGGCATCGCTACCGTAGCGGCCAATAAACTGGGTCTCATGGCCCAAACGGGACACGCCCACAGCAACATTCATAGGGGAACCGCCGGGGTGGGCGTGGGACTCTACGCCGGGGCGCTGGACAAGATCTACGAGGGCTTCGCCAATGACAGTAAGCATAAACTTAGTTTACTCATTTCTTTGGTCTCGTGAGCAGTCTTTTTGTCATAAACTGCGCGCAGAAATAAAGAGCTTCTTAAGAACGCTAGACTGGATTCGTAGCGCCACCATATCCAGGGGTTTTGCCTGGCTGTGATCTGGTTTGGCGCCCATCAGACACTAGCTAGCAGCGCACCGTCGCGCTACTAACCGGTGAGTTCAAGGACGCTACTCATCGAGGAAGAAGAGGTCATATCACCATGTCAATCTCCGCCGAGAACGCCCACCAGCAGTGGCTAGCCGCTGAGGCTGAAGCTGAGGCAATGATCCCCCTCATTGGCAGGTTAAACCGGGAGAATAAGGTCGTTGTTTCAATCCACGGTCACAGCCTCATTAACAAGTCAGTGATTCAGATTCTCAAGGCCCACCGCTTTGCTCGTCAGCTCGACGATGTTGAGCTGAACCCCGCTGATTCCCTGGCACTTCTGCAGGCCCTCAGCCAGCTTGAACTGGGAGCCTGCTCCATCGACATCGCCAGCCTGCAAGGCGAGTTTGAGGGATCTGGTGCCCGCGACCGCCAGGAATGGTTGCGGCAAACCCTAGCCCCGGTTGTTGGCAAGAAAGGTCAGATCGAAACTTCCTCACAGGACGTTGTTCTCTATGGTTTTGGTCGAATTGGCCGCCTGCTGGCGCGTATCTTGCTAGAGCGTTCAGCGGGTGCAGGGCCCAAGCTCCGCGCCGTGGTCGTTCGTAAAAACACCGATAACGATATCTACAAGCGCGCTTCCCTCCTGCGCCGCGATTCGGTTCACGGGGCCTTCAAGGGTACGATCCGGGTCGATGAAGAGAACTCCACTATCATTGCCAACGGCACCCCCATCCGCTTTATCTACGCATCCGACCCGGCGGAAGTCGACTACACGGCCTATGGTATTGAGAAGGCTATCGTGGTCGATAACACCGGCCGTTGGCGTGATAAAGAGGGCCTCTCCCGCCACCTTGAAGCCAAGGGGGTTTCACGCGTCCTGCTCACTGCACCCGGTAAGGGCGTCAAAAATATTGTCTGCGGTGTAAACGACAGCATCATCGAGGATTCGGACGCGATCCTCTCCGCCGCCTCCTGCACTACTAACGCTATTACCCCGGTGCTGGCAGTCATGGACGAGGTCTACGGGGTTAAGCGTGGGCATGTGGAGACGGTTCACTCCTTCACCAATGACCAGAACCTCATTGATAACTTCCACAAGGGTGACCGCCGTGGCCGCTCCGCTGCGCTCAACATGGTTATTACCGAGACCGGCGCTGCTAAGGCTGTTTCTAAGGCCCTGCCCCAGCTTGAGGGTAAGCTGACCGGCAATGCCATTCGTGTGCCCACCCCCGATGTGTCTATGGCGATTCTGAGCCTGCAGTTGGAAAAGCCCGTAGGGTCTAAGGACGAGCTCAACAACCTGCTGCGGGAGCGCTCCTTGCGTTCTCCCCTGCGCCGCCAGATTGACTACACCGACTCACACGAGGTTGTCTCTACCGACTTTGTAGGCTCCCGTGCCGCCGGCGTGGTCGATGGTCTAGCCACCATTACCTCCGGGGACGAGAACGCCATTCTCTACGTCTGGTATGACAACGAATTCGGCTACTCCTGCCAGGTCATTCGTGTGCTCGAACGCATGGTCGGTGGCCGTCTTCAGGCCTTCCCCGAGAGCGTATAAGGGCTATTTCTAAAAGTTAACCGGTTCCTCGGAAACACCGTGCCCGCCGCGGCCCTCAACACTGTGTTGGGTGGCGCTGGCGGGCACCTTATTTTTATTGGGGCCTACGGCGCTATTTCTTGGCCGGGAAGTTGGCCTTCACCCAGTCGCTGGCAGCGACCTGGGGGGATGCTTTCTCTTCACCCGAAACCCTGGTGTTGAGCTCAATCAGGGCTTGGGTAGTGATGAGAGCCGACACTTCATCAAGCACCTTGGCCGCCGCGACCGACAGCGTAGCGGCATGTGCCACCGGTAGAACCTGCTGGGGCAGAATCAGATTGAGGGGATCTGCGAGCACCACAAACCCGTTGGCTTTAATAGCCGGGTCGGTGGAATAGAGGTTGACCATATCAACTGTCCCATCTGCCAGGGCGGCCACGGTCAGTGGACCAGCCCCATCGTTGATGGGTTCGAAGGAAGAGGGAGTAAAACCGTATTTTTCTTTCAATCCGGGCAAGCCATAGGTGCGCTCGGCAAATTCAGGCGGTGCCCCCAGGGCCAGCTTACCGCTCAAACCCGCTAAATCTTCCAGACTGTTCAGCCCGCGTTCCTGCGCGGTCTGTGCTGTGACAACCAGGGAGTCCTTGTTCTGGGCCGGGGCCGCCGAAAGAACCGCCAGTTCATGGGGCAGGGCCTGGGGCAGGGCCTCGAGAACTTCCTGTGCTGTTTGTGCCTTAGCCTGCGCGTCAAAGTAGAGAAGCAAGTTCCCCGAATAGTCGGGTACCACGGTCACGGTGCCCTCAGCCAGCGCCCCAAGGTAGGCCTCGCGGGCACCGATAGCAGGCGCTGTTTGGGCCTCAAAGCCACGGGTGTTCAGAGCCGCCGCATAGATTTCAGCAATAATCTGAGACTCCGTGAAATCAGCCGAACCAACTGTGATGGTGCCTGCCTGAGCCCCGCTACCAAAGGCGCTAGAACCGTCCAGGCCGCAGGCGCTCAGACCCAGAGTACCGGCGGTCAGGCCTAGCCCGGTGAAGAAAGAACGGCGGGAGAAAGAGAATGAAGTCATGTTTTTACCTTAATCCGGGATAGGTCAGTAGGCGCTGAATCAAAGCCAGCAGGGCATCGACAACAAGAGCGAGCGCTGCCACCAGAATGACGGCGGCAACCATGCGGGCGTAGTCGCGGACGGCTAGGCCATCAATGAGGTAGCGGCCCAGGCCACCCAGGTTGATGTAGGCGACCACGGTGACCGTAGCAATAACTTGGAGGGCAGCGTTGCGGATGCCACCAAAAATCAGTGGTAGGGCGATGGGTAGTTCTACCCGGGTCAGAACCTGCCAGGCGGTCATGCCCTGAGCGCGGGCGGCATCAATGGTGATGGGGTCTACGGCGGAGATACCGGCATAGGTGCCAGCAAGTAAGGGCGCGATAGCCAGGATGATGAGGGCTAGGGCTGGGGCGGTGAAGCCCAAGCCCAGCCAGAGGGCGAAGAGGGTGAGCAGACCCAGGGTGGGCAGGGCCCGGAGCGCTCCAGTAGAAGCAACCACCAGGTTCTCACCTTTACCGGTATGCCCGACCCAGGCTCCTAGGGGTAGGGCGATAGCGGCCGCTATCAGCAGGACGACTAGCGAGTATCCTAGGTGTTCAGCCAGGCGTTGCCAGATACCTCCGGCGCCGGACCAGGCTCCGGGGGCGGTGAACCAGTGCCCTACTTGTTCGAAAATCATGCCTTCCTCCAGTGGGTCAGGCCGTTACCGGCGAGGGCAAGGGCTCGGTCCAGAATCAGGGCGAGCACTACTGTCAGTAAAATTCCGGTGATAATTTCTGCGGGTAGGTCACGGCGGAGTCCGTCGGTGAAGAGGGTGCCTAATGACTGGATACCAATGACAGCGCCTACCGAGACCATAGAGATATTGGCGACCAGGGCGACCCTTAGGCCTGCAATCATGACCGGCAGGGCCAGGGGGAACTCCACCTTGAGAAACCGCCTGGCAGGGGTGTAGCCCAGCGCGGTGGCGGCTTCGAGGGTAACGGGTGAGACAGATTCAAAGGCGTCTACAGCACTTCTGACCATCATGGCAAGTACGTAGATGGTCAGAGCAACATAGACATTTACGGGGGAAGTGATAGAGGTACCCAGTACCAGGGGCATGAGCACAAATAATGCCAGAGAGGGGATGGTATACAGCAGGGCTGAGCCGTTGATGACTAGGCCCCGGCGTAGCTTACCTACTGGGGTGTACCCTTCGGTGGAGCGCCCGTCTTTACGGCGGCTGAGTGCTAGGCGGGCTAGGGGTAGTGATAGGAGGAACCCGAAGATCAGTGGAATAAGTGCCTGGAGCAGGTGCAGGAGGGTGAGCCGGCTTAGATAGCCCAGGTTATCGAGGGCCCAACTCATGCGCTGTCCCCCTCGCCCTTAATCCCGTAACGCTGGATTCGCTCCTGCCGGGTTGCATGGAGAACGTCTTCTGCTTTGAGTAGGCCTAGTAGATGACCAGTTTGGTCTACAGCTACGCCCCAGCCTGAGGGAGAAGAGAGTGCCGAGTCTAGAGCATCGCGCAGGCTACCGCCCTGTATAAAGAGTGAGCCCCCGGGGAAGCATTTTCCTGCGGCCTCCCAGCCGTCTGGTTTGCCGTCGGTGACGCGTAGCTTCCAGCTCTCTGCGGTGACCTCGGGTGAGGTCAGTGGGTAGAGAGTGAGGCCGTCTGCTTGGGCAAAGGTGAGCCGCCTGGTTCCTCTGTCTCGCCCCACAAATGATGCCACGTAGTCATTGGCAGGTATGCGCAGGATTTCTTCGGGGGTGCCGAACTGGGCTATGTGGCCGCTTTGGGCAAAAACAGCTACATAGTCGCCCAACAGGATTGCTTCGTCAATGTCGTGAGTGACAAAGACGATGGTTAGGTTGAGCTCCTTTTGTAAAGCAAGCAGGTTCTCTTGGAGTTCGGCTCGTACGACGGGGTCGATAGCGCTAAAGGGCTCGTCCATGAGCAGGATGGATGAGTTGCCTGCTAGGGCACGGGCTACGCCTACCCGCTGGGCCTGCCCGCCTGAAAGCTGGGCGGGGTATTTTTTAGCCAGTGAGGGGTCAAGGCCAACGGTTTCAAGTAGAGCCAGTGCTTTTTCTCTGGCTTGACGGGCGGGGGTGCCCTTGAGCCGGGGTACGGTGGCGATATTATCGACAACGGTCTGGTGGGGCATGAGCCCAGCCTGCTGTAAAACATAGCCAATCGAGCGGCGTAGCTGGTGCTCGGGTTGGTCGGTATTGGGCTGGCCGTTAACCAGGATCTGTCCGCTGGTGTGCTCAACCATGCGGTTGATCATGCGCAGGGAGGTTGTTTTACCGCAGCCGGAGGGGCCAACGAAGACGGTTATTTTCCCCTGGGGTATGGACAGGTTAAGGTTGTCTACTACCGCAGTGTTTCCGTATTTTTTAGTGACCGCTATAAATTCGATTGCCGGTGTCTGGGCCATGCTTACTCGTTTCGTGGACGACCTGGTCTGTCTCACCACCCTAGTACCTATCAGAGCCCAGGTAAACTAAGTAAACTTTCATTTTTGCCAGAGGCTAGCTCTACCTCACCCCTTGCCCCCTCAGAGCTAAACCCAGTGGCCGGGCAGGGGTAAAGGCTGGTGGCTAGTAGCCCTGTTAGGCTTAAACTCATGAAGATTGCCACCTGGAATGTGAACTCGATTCGTGCCCGCGCTGACCGTGTAGAGGATTGGTTAGAGCGTAGCGACGTGGATGTGCTCGCCCTTCAAGAGACCAAGGCTACCGATGAGAATTTCCCTTTTGAGATTTTTGAGTATTCGGGCTACGAGGTAGCTCATTTTGGGCTTTCGCAGTGGAACGGTGTGGCGCTTGCCTCGCGTGTAGGGCTTGAAGATATTCAGCGCACCTTTGCGGGTCAGCCTGCTTTTGGTAAGCCGGGGCAGGAGCCCCAGGTGGAGGCCCGCGCTTTGGGTGCTACCTGCGGTGGGGTTCGGGTGTGGAGCCTGTATGTGCCCAATGGGCGGGGTGTGGACGACCCGCATATGGCCTATAAGTTGGAGTGGCTGGGTCAGCTCCGGCAGGAGGCGCTGGGCTGGTTGGAGCAGGATTCGGGCGCCCAGTTTGCTCTGGTAGGTGACTTTAATATTGCCCCGCTTGATGAGGATGTGTGGGATATTGATTTCTTCCGCCAGAATCAGATGACCCATGTGACGGAGCCGGAGCGTGCGGCCTTCCAAGCCTTTTTAGATCAGCCTTTGGGTCTGGTCGATGTGGCCCGGCCTCATACCTCTGTGCCTTATACCTACTGGGATTATACTCAGCTGCGTTTCCCTAAGAATGAGGGTATGCGGATTGATTTTCAGCTCTATTCCCCTGCACTGGCGGCCCGTGTGGTGGGTGCGGAGATTGACCGCCAGGAGCGTAAGGGTAAGGGCGCTTCGGACCATGCCCCGGTGGTTGTGGAGATTAACTAGAAACGGGAGCACCCCGCCAACCCGGGAGCTGTGTTAGCTACGTTGGGCCGGTGGGGTGCACTGCTTTTAATTCTTAGATGGTGGCGTCTACGTCCTCTTGGAGAGTGAGACCGCGGCGCAGGGCGCCTTCCATAAATCCGGCTATCAGAAAAAAGACTAAACCGCACAAGATAGGCCAGTTGAGCCCGCTACCGTTGATGGTAATCCTGTCGTAGCCTACGTAGTAGTTCTCTACGCTCCAGCGAACGACATCGTGGACAAGAAAATAGGCAATTCCCCACCACAGCATCATCATACGGAGCTGGTAGAAGTAGCGCACTGACTTCTGAGTAAATTGTGCAGCTACGTTAAAGTTGGCTGATACCCGGGCCATCTGGAGAGCAAAAATGCTTACCCCCAGGGAGGGTAGGGCATGGTCCACCCAAGCAAAAACTTTGACAAAGAGCGGTAATGATGCTGTTTCCAGGGTTGTTATCTGTCCCGGCGCCGACTCATAGGTCACCCACAGAGCTTCCTGTGAGGGATAGGGCCAGTAGAGGGCCATAGTCACTGGGAAAATAAAGGCCAGAAGTATAAAGCCCAGCAACGGTAGGCTGAATGATTCTTGGAAGCTGTTGGCTGTTTTAGATGGTTGCATCGGAGTCCTCCTGGAGAGTGAGACCGCGGCGCAGGGCGCCTTCTATAAAGAAGAGAGTTGCCACAAAGAGTAGGGTCAGCAGACCCTGGTCAGAGAAAAAGGTGCTTTCGCTGTGGATGTCCGGCAGGTCATAATCATTTGCCACAGCCCGCGTTAGAAAAGCTGTCAGGAGCGAGTAGACGATCATTCCCCCTAGCAGGACTATCTGAGCCGCCCTCAAAAGAGCAAGAGCTTGGGTACCAAAGTGTGCCTTAGTGTAGAAAATACGAGCCAACCTGTAGAGCAGGGCTGTTACTACCAGGTACATGCTAAATTTCCAGGCAAAAGCTGCCCAGGCAAGCACTCTAGTACCTTGCCCAAGCGGGGAGTCTTCCACCCAGTTGATTCCACCGTCAAGTTCCGGGTTGTAGCGGTGTAGAGGGGAAGGAATCCCAGCCTCTGGCCACTGCATGACAATGAGCCATATAAAAAGCACGAACACAACAGCGCTATAGACCAGCGGAAGAGAGAAAGCGTGTTCCTCAGGTTGTGGGTTCTGTGCTTCTAAGCCCAGATAGTTTTTGATTTGCCTCATAGGACTAGTTCCTTTCCTCGTCGACTGTAAAGAGGTCACCCGGGGCGCAGTCCAACACCTGGCAGAGAGCAGTCAGTGTGGAAAACCGCACCGCCCGTGCCCGGTTATTTTTAAGAATCGATAGGTTAGCCACAGAAACCCCCACCTTTTCTGAGAGTTCAACCAAGCTCATTCCTCTGTCCAAGAGCAAACAATCCAAATGGCATGTCACGCGGTGTTCTTCAAGGGGTGGCATTGCCGGCTGCTCTCCTTTCCACACAGAAACATATCGTTTTTCAATATGCTTAAAGTGTGACATATCGTTTTTCGATATGCAACAGAGCAGAAAGACAGACCAAGAAGCGCAACCCCCCCCAGGGCACACAAAAGCGCCCCACCTTCCGCAAGGAAGATAGGGCGCTAAAGGTTAAAGTAAAAAATCCACTCTCACGTAGAAGCCTAGAGAGTGGATTTCGTGGCTCCGACCGGCGTCGATCCGGTGACCTTACGATTTTCAGTCGCACGCTCTACCAACTGAGCTACAGAGCCAGGCATACCTTAGATATGCCACAACCGCGCCTTCCCCACAAGTGAGAATTACGCGGTCGGAGCGACCCCGACGGGACTTGAACCCGCGACCTCCGGCGTGACAGGCCGGCGCGCTAACCAACTGCGCTACGGGGCCATAGGCTAGAACCGAAATTCTAACATGGCCGTGAAACCGAAGTTTCACAGTACCCCCAACGGGATTTGAACCCGTGTTACCGCCGTGAAAGGGCGGCGTCCTAGGCCGCTAGACGATAGGGGCTAGTTCGCTACTCGCTCCAGGCCTCGTTCCCTTGGCCCGTCGCTCGAACAAGTAATACATTACGCGACTTCTAAAAGGCGTGCAAATCGAGAAACCCTCAAAACCCCTTATCGGAGCTAAAAAACCGGTGTTCTCCGACACAAAAATGAGTGAAATCAAATCCCCAAAGCACCTAAAACAACTTGTCAAAGGCATATTCTGGTATTTCCAATAGGGGGCACAAAAAATTTTCAACTTTTTTAAAAAAGACGGCAGAACAGCGCCGTCGGAGCATCTTCACTGCCGAAAACGCTACGGCGGGAGCTGTCCTGCCTTTTCTACCTCTAGCTTACTCCCCTACCGGGGGTTCTAACCAGAAGTTAGCGGATGTTCTTAACCCCAGCTAATACCTGCGTCAGGGGCTTCCTTAATGCGAGGATCGTCAATCTCCGGAACAATCATGACCGGAACCTGAGTGTTGTGCAGGATGCCCTGGGAGGTTGAACCCAGAATCATGCCGGCGATACCGCCGCGTCCACGGGTACCTACAACGATCATGTCGGCAGCCTTACCAGCTTCAAGCAGAACCTGAACGGGCGAACCATCAATCAGCTTGAACTCAATTTCAAGCTGGGGGAAGTAGCCACGAATCCACTCGGCAGCCTTACGCTGAAGATCAGCGATTTCGCGGTAAAGTGCCTCAAAGTCAACGGCGGCGGGCACCCAGTTCAGCGCACCGGTGTAGGGGGCCAGGGCATTGACCAAGGTCAGCTTGACTCCGCGGCGCGAGGCTTCGTCAGCGGCCTGCATCATAGCTAGGCGGGCTTCATCGGAGCCATCAGAGCCCACCACGATAGAACGGCCACGGCCCAGAATCTCAGGGTCGCCCTCAATCTTCTCGGCGTAAGACTGGGGCACAGCGATAGTGGGGCAGTGCGAATGAGCGGGAAGGGAGGTTGAAACGGTACCCAGCAGGCGACCCAGGAAGCCTCCGTGTGAACGTGAGCCAACCACCATCAGTTCAGCTTTCTTGGAGAGCTCAAGCAGGACAGCGGTGGCATCGCCGGTTTCTACGGTGGCACGCAGTTCTACGCTGGTGTCGCCAACACGGGAGTGGGCCTCGTCAAGAATCTGAGCGACACCATCGGTCAGGGCCTGCTCATCGACCATGGAATAACCCGCGTCAAAGCCGGTACCGGTAAAGACGGGCAGAGAGTAGGCGGTAACCATTCGGACCGGCACCTTGCGAATTTCGGCCTCATGGACCGCCCAGCGAAGGGCACCATAGCTCTGCTCTGAGCCATCGATGCCTACAATAATCTCCCCGGAAGCCTGGGCGACTTCTGATAGGTTGTCACGGCTGGCTACTGCTTTTTCGCCGAAGGTGAGTTCGCGTTCGGTCATGGTCATCTCCTTAGATTCACGACGACCCCGCTCTGCCAGCCGGTCTACCGGTAGCCCTGCTGGGGTCCTACTTAAAGTTTAGTGGGTGCGCTCACATTTATCCCCCTATTTCACATCATGACAGGGACAGGTCGGGCAGGTTACCCGCTCCTTTCACCATTGCTGATAACCGCCCCTGCAAAGACTCAGCAAACAGCTAGTAAGAGCCTGACTAATCGTGCGAAGATATGCACTAGGAAGCAAGATAAGAGGAAAACCATGGCAGATACCCCGCAAAACAGCAGTCTGGCCTGGAGCACTTGGGCCCGCCAGCACGAGGCCCAGGCCACCGGCCTGTTCCGGCCCCGTTCCATACCCGAACTGCAGGAATGTATCGAGCATGCAGGTGCAACCGGCCAGCGCCTCAAGGTAGTAGGCCGGGGGCGCAGTTCATCCGCTATAGCCCAGCCCACCGATGCTCTACTTGAACTTGACTACCTCACAGGCCTCACGCGGGTAGACACCGAGGGTCTTACCGCCACCTTTCGCTCAGGCACCACGGTGCGCGAAGCCAATCAAATCTTGGGTTACTACAATCTTGCTTTCAGCAACCTGGGCAGGCTCGATGAGCAGACCCTGGCCGGTGCTATCTCAACGGGTTTCCACGGCACCGGTGTAGATTACGGTATCTTTGCTACCCAGGTAACCGAACTCAAACTGGTAGGGGCCTCAGGTCAGCTCATCACCTGCTCAGTACAGGAGAATCCAGAACTTTTTAAGGCAGCCCTCTGCGGTCTGGGCGCCCTGGGCATCATCGTAGAAATTACCTTCGCGGTGGTTCCCCAATTCCGCCTGCATGCGGTAGAACGCGGCCACTCCTACACCGACATTGTGCATAGCTTTACCGAACGCGCACACGGATCCGATCACTACGAGTTCAGCTGGTTCCCCGGCTCCGCTGAGGTTCGCACCCGCAGGCTCACCCGTCTGGCGCTGCTGACCGAGGGCTACATGCCTGCGAGTGCAGCGGTCAGCCAGGCCCGCCGCTACGGCGGGGATCACCTGCTCAATAACGGGATGTTCTCTGCCCTCAGCTACCTGGGCGCTAAGGCTCCTGCCCTCCAGCCTGCCCTGAACAAGGTCTCTAACTGGGGCAAGGGCAACCGGCGCTACGCAGACTACTCTGCCCGCGTATTCACCGTTCACCGTACCGTGCGGCACAGCACTATGGAATATGCCTTCGATATATCCCAGTTCAGCGAGCTCATGTCTGATATCCGCGCCCACTGTAAGGGAAGCCCCGTACAGAGCTCTTACCCGCTCGTCATAAGCACATCGGCCGCTGACGATATCTGGCTCTCCCCGGCTTATGGGCGTGAGACTTTCTATGTTTCCGCGCGCTCTTATTGGCGGCAACCCCAGGCTGAGCTTTTTAGCCCCCTAGAGGCTATCTTCAAGGCGCACGGGGGCCGCCCCCACTGGGGGCAGTTCCACAGCCAGAGCGCTCACGATTTAGCCGAGCTCTACCCGCACTTCAAGGACTTTGTAGAGTTGCGCGCCAAGCTGGACCCCCGGGGGATCTTCCTCAACCCCCACCTGCACAGGGTGCTCCTTGAGGGCTAGTGGTGAACCTTTTACTGCAGATAGTTCCGAGCGAACTGTTCAACGGCCTGGGGCGTCCCAGAAAAAAGGATCGTGTCGTTGGACTCAACCGGGAAATTATCGGGTAAATGGTGCCAGGTTCCTTTTGAGTCTCTGACGGCAGTAACTGCGATCCCGTGCTCCTTAAGCAGGGACCTGGTATAGATCTCTTTACCGACAAAGCCTTGTGGAGCTGCAGATAAAACCGCTACGCAGTTGCTATCAATTTGGATGTATTCTTTCAGGCTCCCCTGGAGCAGGTGGGCAACGCGTTTACCCATGTCACGTTCGGGGAAAACGACTTTTTCTACCCCTAGCTGCTGCAGAATAATACCGTGCTGATCTGAGACGGCCTTGGCCCAGATATTTTTGACCCCTTGCCGGATTAAGTAAGAAGTGACCAAAATACTGGATTCCAGGTGGTTGCCAATAGCCACAACAATTCGATCAAAATCTAAGATGTCGAGCTGCTCTAGGGCTTCTTCTTGGGTGGCATCGGCTCGCACAACGTGACTGAGCCGGCCGTTCAACTGCTGAACAACGCCGGGATCACTATCAATACCCAGCACCTCGGCACCGTCTTCCATAAGTTCTAAGGCTACCGACTGGCCAAAACGCCCCAGACCTATGACAGCTACCGATTTACGCTCGCTGACCAGCTCTGGACTAAAAAAGGAGAGTTTCTTCTTGCTAACCAATGATGGGCCTTTCTTTGGGGAACTCATAGTTGACGGGTTTACGGCGGTAGGCGAAGGCGGCAGCTGCGGTAACTGGACCCACCCGGCCTATGACCATAAGAACGATCAGAATAACCTTGCCGGCATCTGGCATCATGGGGGTGATCCCGGTGCTCAGGCCCACCGTAGCGAAAGCGGAGATAGCTTCAAAGGTGAGCTGGTCGCTGGTAAAATCTGTGATGAGCGCCAGGGCAAAAATACTGATAAAGACAAAAGCACAACCTAACAGGAGCACCGTGGTTGCTTCACGATGAACCGAACGTGATAGACGCTTACCGAAGATGTTTACTGCACCCTGGCCACGGATTTCCGCAAGCATCAAAAAGAAAAGCACACCGAAGGTTGTAATTTTGATGCCGCCGGCTGTTCCTGCTGGCCCTCCCCCGATGAACATCCATAGGTCAACGAACATGGTTGTTGCCGGGTGGAACTGGGCTATATCCAGGTTGCTAAAGCCTGCTGTTCGGGTAGAAACAGATTGAGCGAAGCTATTGAGAATTTTTTGGGAGGCACTCATAGGGCCTAAAGTGCCCGGGTTGTTCCATTCCAGGATAGCGAACCCAAGAGTGCCTACGCTCAGAAGCAGAAGCGTCCCATAGATAACAAGCTTGGTTCCCATACGCCACAGCCGCCTGTTAGAGCCGTAACGGCGTAGTTGCATGAGCACGGGAAACCCCAGGCCACCCAGGATAATCAGAAAGCTAATGGGTAGAAGAATGAAGGGGTCATGGTTAAAACCCATCAAGCTATCGGAGTAGAGGGCAAAGCCTGCGTTATTGAAAGCGGATACCGCGTGAAAGACTCCGTACCAGGTTGCCTGCCCTAGGGGCATATCGTAACCCCAGTGAAAGCGTAGGGTCAGGGCAAGGGCACCGCAGGCTTCAAAAAGCAGGGATGTTTTAACGATGCCAAGCACGGCTTTGCGCATGTTGAAGAGGCCGTTGCCTCGCACTTCTGCAGAGGCTCTGAGCTTGGCGCTGAATGCTAGATGCCTGCCCTGGAGTGATGCACCAATAGCCGTTGCCAGGGTCATAACCCCCAGGCCGCCCACCTGAATCAAGATCAGGATGATGACTAAACCCGTGTTTGACCAGTAGTTGGGGGTATCCACGGTTGAAAGTCCGGTCACGCAGGTTGCTGATACAGCGGTGAAAAGATTATCAATGACCCTGGTGGAAGAAGGGTCCAGGTGGGAGATAGGCAGGAGCAGGAGAACAGTGCCCATCAGGATTACAGAGAGGAAACCGTAAAAAACACTGCGCTGAGGGTTGATTCGGGAAGAACGTAGCACAAGGTTTATCTTAGGTACTGTTACCTGCTCAGGGCTGAAGTAGCCACAAAATATCCTCCGGGCGTGTCTTTGGGGCTAGACCCTCTTGATAGCGAAGGCCTAGGGGTGCCCTCTCCAGGGGCCAAGGGAACTGATTGGAGAGGGCACACCCGGTTTTACTCTGCGCGAGAGATGGCGGTCATTTCTTCGCGGTCTACCACCTTAATGCGGGCGCGAGGCTCACCGGCGGCATCGGTTGCCGCTGCACCCAGGGCCTTTTCGTGGTCGTCCAGGCGGTGCCAGCCTTCCCAGGTGGTGTAGCGGATGCCCTTGCCCTTGAGGAAGTTCTCAATGTCGGCGGGGTCTGTAGCTTCTGCAGTATAAAGGTTCTCGCGGTCCTCAAGCAGGTGGGTGACGGTTTCGAGGGCGTCGGACTTGGTGGAGCCGATCAGGCCAACCGGGCCGCGCTTAATCCAGCCGGTGGCGTAGAGGCCGGGGACGGGCACATCGCTGTCGTCAATGACGCGACCCTCTCGGTTGGTGATTACGCCGCGTTCGGAGTCGTAGCCTACCTCGGGTAGTTCTGAGCCGAAGTAGCCGATGGCGCGGTAGACGGCCTGGACGGGGTAGTCGATGAACTCGCCGGTGCCGGTAACACCACCGTTGCCGTTGAGCTGGGTGCGTTCCATACGAATACCGGTGACCTTACCGTCCTCACCCAGGATCTCTGAAGGTGCCTGCAAAAAGTGCAGGTGCAGGCGGCGGGAGGCGGTGCCGGGGTTTTCCTTCTGCTCCTCTAGCCAGCCCTTGAGGGTCTTCATCATGACCTTGGTCTGGGCGTTGGTTTCCATGGCTTGGCGGGAGGCGTCATCGAACTGGAAGTCTTCTTCGTAGAGCACGATGTCTACATCTCGGGAGTGGGCTAGTTCGCGCAGTTCCAGGGGGGTGAATTTGATCTGGGCGGGCCCGCGGCGACCAAAGACGTGAACGTCGGTGACGGGTGAGGCTTTAAGGCCCTGATAGACGTTGTCGGGGATTTCGGTAACCAGCAGGTCGTCGGCGTGCTTGGAGAGCACGCGGGCAACGTCCAAAGCCACGTTGCCGTTACCGAGCACAGCGATTTCTTTGGCTTCTAGGGGCCAGGTGCGGGGGTAGTCGGGGTGGCCGTCGTACCAGCAGACGAAGTCGGAGGCACCGTAGGAGCCATCCAGCTCAACACCGGGGATGTTCAGGGAAGCATCCTTGATGGCACCGGTGGCGAAAATGATGGCGTCGTAGTGCTTGCCTAGGTCTGCCAGGGTCACGTCGGTGCCGTAGTCTACGTTGCCAAAGAAGCGGATGTCGCCGCGGTCTAGTACCTTGTGCAGGGCTTTGATAATGCCCTTGATGCGGGGGTGGTCGGGGGCTACTCCGTAGCGGATTAGGCCGAAGGGGGCCGGGTAGCGGTCGAAGATGTCGATGGCTACGGGGACATCGCCTGAGCGGACTTCTTCGGACTTGGTGAGGATGTCGGCGGCATAGATACCGGCGGGGCCTGCGCCGATGACGGCAACACGGAGGGCGCGGGGGGCTGAGGACACGGGTTTTCCTTTCGGCGCCGGTGGCTGTGGACTTGACCGGCTGAGGACGTTTTTCACAATTACCCATTAGTCTACCGCTGGGGGCTGGGTTAGGTTAACCTTATAAGCCGTCAATTCAGCTTGAGCGCTTTTCAGGAAGACATGTGCACTAAAGTGTGAGCACTGAGCAACTGCCCTTGGCGAAGTTTTCAAGACACACTCCTTACTGTGCTTGCTCGCATGTGGGCAGAACATCAAGAGGGATCTGAAAAGTCAGTACTTAAGTACTATGTTTCACACAATGTATTGAATCTCATAATCAAAGGAGTATATTCCAGATTACAGAAACTACCTCTTTCTGTAACCCGAAAACTGCAGCACTCCCCTAGGAGATGACTCTCATGCCAGCCTTCAAGAAGAAAGCTATCGGCTTATTTGCCCTGACCGCGCTTACCCTCACCTGCTTGTCGGGGATAGCACCAGCAGGGGCAGAAACCACCTTTGAGCAGAACCTTGATTATATTGTTACCTCGGTAGGAGCAGAGGCCAACGACCAGGATATCCGCGCTGAGATGTTGGAGGGGCTTCAGGAATATGCCCAGGAGCAGGGCCTCACCCTGGAGCAAGCCGCCCAGCGGGTTGCAGATGAGTCCCGAAGCTACAGCACCAATACCTTTCCACAAGAAACTGCCAGCTCCTCTCAGGCAGGGCAAGCAGACCTCAACTCAGGTGGAGGATCAAGAAAAGTAGCTATGGGTAAGGCACGATACGTTGGAGATGTTTTCTACTCTTCTAACAGCACCGCGGGTATCCAGCACGGACATAATGGAATCTATATTGATTTATACAATTACGCAGAAGCTCCTGGTCTAGGTAAAAAAGTCGCAAAGGTACATGCCTGGGAAGTCGCTTCACCTGCACCTGCCTACAAATACTATGTTGGATGGAACAGGAAAAGCCCTAACAAACAGAAAGCTGCCGATTTTGCTAGATCCAAGATAGGTAAAGCCGGCTACAACTATAAATTTTACGATAATAAGAGAGTTCAAGCCGGCTCGTATAACTGCTCCCAACTGGTCTGGGCGGCTTATAAATCAACAGATCCCAACGTAGATTTAGACTCTAACGGTGGCCCCGGAGTCTACCCGGCAGATATTGCTAACTCCCGCTGGACCACCTGGTACGAGACCCGCTCCTAGACTCCGCATTTCTCGTCAACAGTGCGTGGGCACCTAGATCAAGGTGCCCACGCACCACCACTTCTACAAGGTACAGCCATGAAAAAGTCATCTACCGCATCGCTAGCCGCCGCCCTCCTCCTTCTTACTGCCTGCACCCACGGCAACCAACAAATCAGCACCACCCCACCCGAAGAGCAACTAGCCAACAGCGTCATCGCCTACTCCATGTCAACCGACTACCGCTCAGCCGGGGGGCTTGAGAATAACCCCGGCGGTAGCATCCTCTTCTACAACCCAGACACCAAGACCTGGACAGATGTCGCCACCGATGGCATGGAGCACTCCAGGCTCACTTACCGAGACCAGACCCTCTACTACACCGACTACCAAACCGATTACGCTCTCACCCCCAAGGGCCTCGCCACCGCTGAGCACCAGGACCACCAAGCACCCCGTATTCCGCTCATGTTCGGTATCCCCCAAGACCGGGGAGGAGGCATGGTTGCCCTAGCAAACCAAGGAAGCGAAGATGACGGCTCAGGCTATCTCTGGGATATTATCGTTACCCAGGGCAACAAGCGCACCGTCCACCCACTCGAACACTATATTGGCTACGCGGCCCAATGCGAAGACGGTAGCGTCTGGGGCTGGAGCAATCCCTACCTGACCTCCAATACCAGCGACTACGGTGCTGCTAACGCCCCTCAACAAATCTTGCAACTCTACCCCGATTTTAAACCTGATCCTGTTGCCACCATAGAACACGAACACCGCTACAGCACAGGAAACTCCTTAGACTGCGCCGATGGAGTTCTCTACTACATCATTGACAATTACAAACCAGAGGTGACAGATCCCTACGGGGGTGGGCCTGATGATTTTGATGGCTCTAGCCTAGTTTCCTATGACACCCGAACCGGAATATTCGATAAACGTGATATCAACGGTGACTGGGCAATTCGTAGCACAGGTGAAATGTGGAACAGTGAGCTGATTTATAGACATATCTACCAGGGAGGGTTGTACTGGATCTCTGGAAGCGGCGACCTTGTACGGACTGATCTCAAAACGGCCCACAACACCAAGATACTCACGCTCCAAGGTTACGACATCGAAACTGAGTCCCCCGGTTTGATTGCATTTGAAGGCCCCTACCTCTTCCAATCTATTCCCCGCTTTGGGCGCGATACAGACTTCTACCGCTACAACCTCACCACCGGAGAAATGGAATCCCACGCCAAACTACCCGACTACAAAAACGTAGACAAAAAATACCAGTTCCCCTCGGCTATGGTGATTACCAACCTAGATAAAGCACTCAAGCTCTAGGTATTCGCCCCGCCAAAAATTCAGAGCAACAGACAACCAAGGGAACACGAATAAAGGTTGTACTATCACCTGCCCTCCTTGACACCAGGGCCTCCATAGAATTACCTGGTGATAGCCGTAACCTAAAAAGAAAGTACCTATGAAATACCTAGCTCTGGCCCTGCTCACCCTGACCAGCACCCTCACCGCCCCCACCGCAGCCTCAGCCGCAGAGCTACCCGCTCAGGGGCTTCTAGTATCCAGCTCAAATGGCCCAGAAGCTATCAGGTGCGAGCAGGGAATTTCTAGACTCTTCCCCTGGTGCTGGAAAGCGTAAACACCTTGTCCCGCCCATTACTGATGCACAGTCTTTTAGAAACCGGTAGGCACCTCCCAGAGGTTCAGCTCCCGCCCAGAGCCAAACGTATAGCCCTCATCATCATGGGGGCCCTCCTAGCTGTCGAAACCTTCTTAGCTTTCACCGCCCCAGCAGACGAAGCTCTAGTACGTGCTTACTGCCTTCTGCTAGTTCTAGCTCTCGCTCTGAGTGTCTCAGCCCGGGCCCTGCCCACGGCCTACATCTTTGGCATCATCACTATCGCCGCCTTTACCCTCAACGACCAGGTATCCGAACTCTTTTTTCTCCTGGGTATGTTTGGTTTTCCCTTAGCAGTACTCCTGGCAAGCTCCCGGCAGGCACTAGCCCTGGCAATCTCACTCTGCATTGCTCTCTCCAATGGCTTCATGGTTGGTAGCCTGGTCTACACAATAATCGTCGCCATTTCGCTCTTCTTTATCTTCTTCGGCCTCCCTTTTAGCCTGCGCCTAGCCTGGGAACAGAAAACAGCCAGCGACCGCAAATACAAGCAACTCCAAGAACAGGTAACAGAAGCCAACAGAGCACTGGCCCGCGAACTCCACGACACCATAGCCCGGCAGATCAGCATCATTGGGCTCAGCACCAACCAGGCACTCAGCGCCCCCACCCTGGATGCTAAAGACACCGCACTCACAACCATTCAAGAAAAAACCCATAGGGCCCTAGCCGATATGCGCCTACTCATTCAAGCAACCAGGGCAGACCACAGCATCACGGCACTCCCAGAGGTATCCCCGGTCACCATCAACCTTGAAGAATCCATCAACCAGGCCATTGCCCGCCTGACCAGCAAGGGCTTCACGGTGGATGCTCACATCGACCTAGCCAGCACAGAGATTCCCGAAGGCGTACGCCCCACCCTGCACAAGGTTATTGAAGAGATTCGCTTTAACGCCGAAAAATATGCTGCGCCCGGCAGCACTATAAAGGTGACAGCCCGCCCCAACCTCACCGGTATCACCATCGCCACCAGCAACCCCCTACCGGCTGTCACCGGCAAGAAAAAGCGTTCGCCCAGCACCGGCTACGGGCTAGTCGGGATCCAAGAACGCATCCGCCGGCTGGGCGGAACCATCAACTACGGAGTAGAGGGCCAGACCTGGCGGCTAACCATCAACCTACCCCTGGTTACTGACTAAGAAAGGCCCAGCATGAAGACAACAACCGTGGCCGTAGCCGATGACGTCCCCGAAATTCTCGAACTGCTCAGCCTCTACATCGAGAGCCAAGAAGACCTACACCTGGCAGGCACAGCCACCAGCGGGCAAGAAGCCATAGAACTGGCAACCAACACTCGCCCCCAGGTCTTCCTCATGGACCTACACATGCCCGGCCTGGACGGTATCCAAGCTACCAGCCAGATCCTTGCCACCTACCCCGACACCAAAATTATCGCCATCACCACCTTTGATAGCTACGACTACGTCCGCAAAGCCCTCCAAGCCGGGGTAGACGGCTACCTGCTCAAGAACTCCCGGCCACGAGAAATCAAACAGGCCATCACCGCAGCTATTGAGGGGCGCGCCATCATCGACCGCCGGGCACTAGCCAGCCTGGTAATCTCCATGAATATGACAGAACCGCCCCAGGGGGACCCCTGGAGCGAACTCACAGAAACCGAACAGGGCATCGTCAAGCTAGTCTGCCTAGGTAAAACCAATCAAGAGATAGCAGAAGAACTCCACTACTCACTCTCAACCGTCAAAAATGCACTATCCCGCATTTACGACAAGATGGGCGTAGCCACCCGCACCCAGCTCCTTGTTCACGCAGGCCACCACAACTTCCCGGTCTACGGCTAGAAGCGCGCCCCTACTGCAGATCAAAACGCCGGGCAATAATCAGGCCACCATCGTCTTGGGCCTGAACCAACATACCCTGGTGCGGCGGGATAGAAATCGTACCGTTAGCATGTCCACTACCGGGAAAGTTCAGCGCAGGGCTCACCTGATCAGTAAGGTTAACCGCCGCCCAGCCCTTCTCAAAGCTACGCCCATAAATACCCAGTGCACCCTCAATGGGGCCGGTCGGTTGGCCAAGATCCCAGGCTAGCTCTTCAACCCAGGGGGTGTCATTGTGGGCATCATGGGCACCGGCAGTCACCGCCGACCACTGACCACCACCAAAAATCCAGAAAGCCGCAAGAGCCATCAGAAAGTTGGGGTGCTGCAGGTCTCCATCAGTGGAAGCCCGCAACAGGGTTAACCTTCCCTCACCCTGCGCCTGCTCCCCCTGCATGAAGTTCCGAAGGTTGGCCTGGGGGCTAGGCATCATCTGCTTAATCTGAGCCACCGAACTATTGGCATCCAAAAACTCGTTCGGCCCCCAGCCCAAGAAGACCTCTTCAAAACCGCCGCCGTAGGCGCTATGGCGCTCCCACTTACCCTCATCCCTGCGGGACTCAGCAATGTTCGGAACCAGGATTTTGCCGCGCGCGTTCAGGGCCTGACCGGCCTCTGAGATCAGCGCGTCAAGGCCACGGTGGACTACCTCGATGCTTTCTGCGCCCTCAAGGGGGAAGTTCAAACCGTAGTAATCCCCGTAGATATCGTTATCTGCAAGAACACCATCAAAGGGGGAATCCGCAATCTCCTCCACCACGTTCTGAGTCCAACGGCTCCGGTAGGAGGCATCCCAAACTCGCATCTGGTAGTGCCCCCAGTAACCGTTCCACTCGATCTTGTCACCGTTGAGGCGACGAGCAAACCACCCCTGAGCCTCAGCTTCAGAATACGAAACACCGGAGGTGTAAGGTGCGCTCTCCTCATACCTACGAGCTGAAGATAGGCACTTATAGGCCAGTACGATGATATTAGGGTTGAGCTCTTTGAGCTGCCGTGCAGCCTCCCTCTCCCCCGGTTGGACCAAGGCCACCGCGTAATGTTGAGCTGCAAATTCAACCTGTTCGCGGGTAATTGGGTCGCCTCCGTAGCGTACCCATAATCCTCGACTGACCGTAGTCATGCCACCTCCTAGCTATTAGCCTCAATGTAATCTATGTTCTGGTCACCTTCGGCAACAACCGCGCTGGGGACACCCGCCAGCGAAGTGTGTTCTTGGCCAGGCTTATAATCCAACTTGCCCAGCTTGCGATAGATGTAGTTATAACGGTCCATCACATCGTGAAGCTGGAAGAACTGCAGTACGCGTTCACGAGCGTTGAGACATAGCTGCTCGTAGAAGTCCGGGCTATTCATAATCCGCTTGAGTGCATCTGCGAAACCTTGCGGGTCACCGGCCTGGGTAAGAATTCCGCAACGCTCAACGTGTGAGCCATCCTCAGAGACAAGAACATCATCAATCAGCTGGGACATACCACCCACATCCGAACCAATCACGGGGATTGAAGCACTCATCGCTTCCAAAGCAACGATAGGCTGGCCCTCGTTGTAGCTGGGCATGACCAGCGCATCAAAGAGACCCAGCTTTTCACGGACATTAACGGTTCCGTGGAAGGTGAAGTAGTCTTCAAGGCCGCGCTCCGCGATAGCCTCACGGCACTTCTCATAATAGGACGGAAGATGTTCGGTGGGGCCCAGGCAGTCAATGTGAAGCTTGAAGCCTTCATCACGGAGAATCGCCACCGTCTCAATCAGGTCGATCAGGCCCTTAATAGGAACCACACGGGCAATAAAGACGAACTTCCAAAGGTGGTTTGTGCCCTCTTGAATAATCGTTTCACGGGCATGGCGACGGAGTGCGTAAGCCTCATTGACATCAGAAATCAGCATGCCGTTGGGCAAGATAATGGAGCGTTCACGGATGCCATGAAGCCCCTGAGCCTCGTCAATGGCCTTGGGGTAAAGGTAGGTAATCAGATCCGCGCTGGGGTAGCAGAAACGACCCATCTGAATCCACCACAGCATCCAGGCGCGCTCTTCGGGGGTAACATCAAAAACGTCGGGATCCTGGACAGTCACGGGGAGGGACATATTCCGGTCCAAGAGAGTGTTCACGGTGTCACGGACGTAGAGGTTATGTTCCGTTAGCAGGAAGCTGCTCCCATTATCTCGTGCCCCGGCAGCACCGACGAGAGATGCGTACCCTGTGGTGTGTGCGTGGTAAACCCTAGCGTAGGGAAGACGCTCATGCAGGAGCGCATAAGCAAGAGAAAAGAAGGTACGGATTAGCCAGAAAGCATCAGAAAAGCTCATGTTATCGAGCGGGAGGCGTTCAAAGAGCACCTCCATAAATTCCTTGCTACCAAGAAGCCCCCACCCGGGAAACTCCCGGGTTTTCTCTGAGAACATGCGGTCATAGACCCGCCACAGAGGATTAACATCGGCTTCTTCTGTGAGCGCATACAGGGCATCGAAGAGTTCGTGCGAAGCCGCAATCCGCTCCTGGGCATTCAGGTGTAGCTTCTTGGCGGAATCAGAATAGGACTCCCGGTGCTCGTCGAAGCTCAAGAAAATGGTCTTAACCCAGAGTACGTTCTCTGGGACCCCGTAGAGGTCCTTCATGGGGGAATCTCTGTCCCAGGCAATGTGAATGATGCCGAACGTCAGATCTGGGTTGCTGGTAATAATGTCGTGGACAACCGCCGAAACCCCACCCTTGAGATAGGGGTAGGTGGACTCCATCGTAATAGCCACATCAACATCAGGGTAGTTCGGGTCAGTGTAATGCGCGCCGGAATCAGGCTTAAGAAGTTCTTTGTAGGTGTTTTCTACAGTCATGGTGCCTATCTTCAAATGTCTAAAAGGTGCAATTTGGGGAAGAGCGATCAATAGGGGGGGGGAGAGAACTACCAGGTGACAGCGTGCCGCCAGAAAAGGTCGTAGGCAGGAAGTTTCCAGGTCTTGCGGAAGGCTATGTAGGCAATCGTGACAAGCACGACCTCACCAGCCATGATGATGAAGTAGCCATTGGTATTCGGGATAAGGGCGAAAGCAAGCATGCACAAAATCAAATGTGCCAGACCTAAGACCTGAGGAATCAGATGGGACCCCAAGTAATCAACCTGGTAGCTGTAGATAGCAACAGCCAGGAACATCCACGAAGACATGATGATGCTAAAAGCCAAGATAACCGAGTCTGGCAGGTAGAAGAACATGAAGACTGCAACGAAGACAGAGCAGATACCAGCCATCAGCAGGGTGCGCTGTGTAGCCTGCAGAACTCGGCGTTCCACCTTCTTCGAGTAGCTCTGAACCTGGCTATAACCTCTGGTCTGGATAGCCTCACGCAGCTTTGCCACAGCACGGTCAACCTGTTTTGCCTCAGCAGCGAAGAAATAGTTATAGGCAACAACAGCAGGGATAAGACCCATGTAGATGGTGACAACCTGCAGTTCGCCACCCTGGGAGATAAAGAAGATGTACTTATCTGCCCAAAGGACGGTACCAATGAGGAAGCCACGGAGCATCTCGCGTGCAACAACAGGGTAGTAAAGCCGTTTGAAGAGGCTCAGGTAGCCAATGTAATCGCGAATTACAAAGAGCATGACCAAAATACCCATGAGAGGGGGGAGGAACCAGATCTTGGGGGCGATCAGCAGGGCAAGGGCGTAGGCCAGCCAGGAGAAGCCCCAGGCCTTACGGCTATCGGTGGGCAGATTAGCCACAACCAGAAGCTGCCCAAACATGACGTTCAAGAAACCCAGGAGCAGGAAAGCCATCAGAACGGTCAGGTTCCAGTGCAGAGCAAAGTAAAAGGGAAGAGCGAAAAGGATGAGCGCGGGCACTACTGCCAGGCAGGTTGAGACCCAATATTCGGCGAACCTTTTGGTGCAAGCCTCCAGATCACGCTCCCCCAGCAGGTCGTCCATAGCTTTATAGACGGGCAGGCAGATGCTCTGGGACATCCAGGGCACAGTAATGGAGACTGCCAGAATCACCTGTGTGAGGGCTACACCGCCCAGGGTCACCTCAGAAATTTGCGGGGTGACTAGCGGAAAAATAGTGGTTAGGAGGATGACGGGGGATAGATAAAGCAGAAATTGAATCAGAAATTTACGCTTTCGTGGATTTATTATCTTGCCCCGACGAGTAGATGTCATAAGTGCGGTTGACATAGGTAGATCTTTCTTAGGTGCGATTCCCTCTTCTTTATTTAGAACCATTATCCCAGTATCGGTGCTTGTCAAAAGCAGGGTTTTGCCCCCATTCAGGCTTTGTCACCATAATGTGGGACAGAAATCCAGGGCGAAAACTGACAAGTGAGCCAGGAGCTCAGGGTGAGGACCCAGCACCCGTCCCCCAAAAGGGGTAAAAGAAACATAAGCGCTAGTCAGGGTCATAAAAATGGCATAAAGAATGCCAGTAAAGTCGGGGCATCACATTCCGGGGCGCATATTTTCTAGACCCCGGTCAGCAGAACTTTAAAAGGAAAAGGGGCAGACCTAGCGGTCTGCCCCCTCCCCAACTCGCTATACCTCTGCTTGCCGCCCTAGAGACTCAAGGCGCACTAGCACAGACTTATAAACCGGCGTATTGGAACCTTTAGCTGCTGAATCCAGCGGGACCAAAACATTCCCCTCAGGAAGATAAACAGAGCAACAACCGCGCGCGTGATCATACTCAATGACGCGGAAGTTAGGGGCGCGGCGCTCCCCGTCCTCCCAGACAGAAACAATATCGACCAGGCTGCCATCCTGCAGGCCCAGCTGAGCAATATCATCCCTGTGCATAAAGACAACTCGGCGGCCCTGACGAACACCCCGATAACGATCGTCAAGCCCGTAAATGGTGGAATTGAACTGGTCGTGAGAGCGCACTGTTGATAGCAAAAGGTGACCGGCAGGAAGATCCAGCACGTTTGTCTCGTTCACCGTTAACAAAGCCTTACCGTTCTCAGTATTGAAAACACGCTCACGCGGGCCATTAGGCAGGTAGAAGCCCCCGGGCTTCTCTATGCGCTCATTGTAGTTCTCAAAACCAGGCACAGTGGCCTCAATCGCATCACGGATCAGAGCGTAGTTATCAATCATGGGCTGCCAGAAGTCATCCCCAAAAGTTTCGCGCCCCACCGAGCAGATAATATCTACCTCAGATTTCAGGTTCAGGTCATTGTTGGCCTTACGCTTACCGACGGAGGCTGAAACAACCCCAAAGGAATTCTCCACGGTAACTTTCTGAGGGCCACTGGCCTGGATATCCTCATCGGTTCGAGCACGGACCGGCAGAATCAGGGCTTTTTCCCCGGGCCAAGCATGTGACCCGTTGGGCTTGGTGGAGAGGTGGACCGTCATCTCCTGGCTGCTCATGGCCTTCTCACAGGCAGCGGTATCGGAGGCAACACGCACCAGGTTTCCACCCAGAGACATAAAGAACCGGTTACCACCATCACGCATCTGGCGTAGCGCCTTAACGGTATCTAAACCATGCTCACGGGGAACGGGAAAACCGAAGTGCTCTTCAACTGCTGCCAAGAAGGGCTCAGGCATCTTCTCCCAGATACCTACCGTCCGGTTGCCCTGGACATTGGAATGGCCCCTAAAGGGTGCGCTACCGGCGCCCGGCTTACCGATATTACCGGTCAGGAAGAGGAAGTTCATGATCTCACGCAGGGTGCCTACCGACTCGCGGTGCTGAGTAACGCCGAGCGTCCACGAAACAATAGCGCTCTCGGCCCGCTCCACCAAGTCAGCAACCCGAGCCACCTGAGCGGCAGAAATGCCTGAGCCAACTTCAAGCTCGGCATCATCAAGGCTCAGCAGATGCTCCTTGAGCTGCTCAAAGCCGCTGGTGAACTTGTCGATAAAAACATGGTCCAGGGCATCACGCAGAATCAGCTCCTTATTGAGCTGTTGGAAGAAGGCGCGGTCACCATCAAGACGTACCTGCAGGTACTCATCGGCTAGTTTCTCTGGAACCACCATACCCATAGGTGACTGAGGCTCCCGAAAGGCCATCAACCCGGTTTCAGGCATGGGGTTGAGCACCACCATCTTGCCGCCGTTTTCCTTCATTTTCTTAAAGCTAGTGAGCGAACGCGGGTGGTTGGTGCCGGGGTTCTGCCCCACAGAAATCAGCAGGTCGGTGGTTTCAAGGTCGCTCATGGTGATGGACCCCTTGCCCAAACCCGCTACCTCTTTAAGGGCTACCCCCGTTGATTCGTGGCAGAGATTACCGCAGTCTGGGAGATTATTTGATCCCAAGCGTCGGGCCAGCAGTTGGAAAGCATAGGCAGCCTCGTTTGAGGCCCGACCGGACGTATAAAAAACCGCTTTTTGAGGGTCAGTGCGCTGGAGTTGCTCAGCGATCAGGGCAAAGGCTTTCCCCCAGGAGACGGGGCGGTAGTGGTCATCACCACTGGAACGGTCATAGAGAAGAGGTTCGGTGATACGCCCCTGCTTACCCAACCAGAAATCCGTCTTAGTTCGTAGCTCTGTCACTGAGTAGCGTGCCCAAAAATCAGCCCCCGCCCGATCAGCAGTGGTCTCCTCCGCAATAGCCTTAGCACCGTTTTCGCAAAACTCCACAAGATTCATGTCATTCTGATAGGGCTCAGGCCAAGCACAGCCTGGGCAATCTACGCCCCCGGGCTTATTCATGGTCAGCAAAGGCAAGAGACCCCGCGCAGGAATGGCATGCTGCATTGCGTGGATAACTCCCCCAGGACCTGCCGCCACCTTTACTCGATGACCTACCTTAGGGTTATCAAAGGCCGTGGGGTTAGCGCCCTCGGCCCCCGACAAGGAACTACTCTTTTGCCTCAACACTTTAGCCATAGCATCATTCTAGCCCCCTGAGCACACGGGATCAGAGAATCTCACCTGCTATGTTCTGCTATATGCCCCGCATAGAGAGTAAAGCGATTATCCCGAGTGAAAGCAATGAGGGTCAAGCCCGCTTGGCGGGCAAGATCAACAGCTAATGAAGACGGCGCAGAGACCGCCACTAAGGCAGAAAAACCAGCTAAAACAGCCTTTTGCACCAGCTCAAAAGAAGCCCGGGAACTAACCACAAGGGTCTTGCCGGGCACATTCATATTCTGCCCAGATTCTGGCTCCCCCAGCCCCCCCTTTAAAAGCAGATAGCCAATAACCTTATCCACAGCGTTATGGCGGCCTATATCTTCGCGCGCAACGAGCATACTGCCCTGTGAATCAAAAACAGCCGCCCCATGAATTCCCCCGGTTTTACCAAAAAGCACCTGCTGCTCCCGGAGTTGCTGGGGAAAATCCAGTATCTGCTGTGGAGTCAAAGCCGCAGGCGCAATCGGCCTGTTGGCCTTACCCATAATCGACTCAATAGAAGTAGAACCACACACCCCGCAGGCTGAGTTCGTCACGGTCAGCCGCACATGTTCCAAGCCCGGAGCGAGGACTGCGCCTGCACTGGTCAGATCCAGCACGTTATAGGTATTAGCGCCATCTGGACCGGTAGCCCCGGCACAGTACCGGGCAGCCCTGATGTCCTCTGCACCGCGAATAATGCCCTCAGAATGTAAAAACCCATGTGCCAGCTCAAGGTCATGCCCCGGCGTGCGCATGGTGGTGGTGATAACACGCCCATCCAGACGGATTTCTAGGGGCTCCTCGGGGGTCAGCGACTCAGTTCGACGACTAGATGTGAAGCTACCATCTTCACCCAAGACATAGCGGGTTGCCGCAAGGCTACGGTTAAGCCTGCCCATCAGCTTGCTCCACCACATCGTCGATACCGGCGATAGCCACAAGCGCTTGGGCTATCGCATCGGGTGTTGATAGAGCGCCAGCCTGACCAGAACCGGCTTGAGCTGCAGCATAGCCCACCAAAAAAGCCGCCAGAGGTGCAGCGGGACGAACCACACCGTGCGCTACCCTCTTGGTCAAGCCAAGTAAGTGGGGGGTTAGCTCGCTGATAAGCGCTGGGTCAAGGTCTAGTTGAGCAGATGCCCGGCGCAGGAAGTCACGAGCCATCTCTAAGTCACCAGGATTTTTCTCAGCCATAGCCCTCCAGGTCAGGATCAAAAAGGTTCCCTTCCAAGATACACTCCCCCGCAAGCCCCCCTGGGACAGCCTCTCAACACATCCCAAAGGCGATAGCGGGCAAAGCCCCACAGTGAAACCCCTGAACCTATCTGTCAGCGGAGGCTCTCAGGGGTAAAACTGACCGCCAGCCCCTCACGCTCACCGAACCGCTCCAGGTGGCGACCTAAAACGCCTTCAAGACCTTCGCACTTCTCGGGAGTCCCAGCGTACACCTTAAGAACCAGGCAACCCTGCTCCTGCCCCGATCCCACGAGAAGATCCCCATACCCCCTGAAGTTCCCGTCACGATTAAAAGTTAGGCGGTAGCCCCCCTCAATCTGCTCTACCGGAATTTTATGCCCCATGTGCGAAGCGAGTTGCTTGGCATACCGAGCCGGGCGCTCCGTAGTCACAACTGCGCGCGAACGAACAGTTAAACTCTCAAGAGCTGGGTAAGCGGAATCAGTCATGGGTAAACCTTTCATGGTAGTTAGGCACACCTTATCTTATATGCACAAGGCTAGTATCATCCCTACAATTAAAGTGCGTCAATAGACACTCTCGCACACCGTTCTTTCCCCGAGGCTAAAAATGAATATAAATACCACCAGGCCCCAGGTCACTCGCGCCCAGGCTCTAATCCTCACCGCAGCTACCTTTGGGGTAGCCATGGGTACCAGCTCGCCAGCCTATGCGGTACCCAGTGTAGTCGGCGGCATCCGCGCGCTCTGGATTAATAACCCCGGCCTATACGGCCAACCCCTAGAAGCCGAGCAAGCTCTCAGCCCCGTAAGCGCCTACCAAGCCTTCACCAGGGGGGTCATCATCTGGGATTATGCATCAGGTGCCCACTTCTACCCCAATTCCGAAGGAACCTATCAGCGCACTGGCCCCGGCAATATGCTCCGGGACACCAGCAAGGTACTTGGCCCTCAAGATGCTATCGTTATCGGGGATTCCCAAGTCGGAGAACCCAACCAAGCCCGCAATTACTGGGTGGGTAAAGGCATCATGCAAGCGGGCTACACCCCGTACTTCTACAGCTGGGGTGGAGTCGGAATCATTACGGCTAACCAGTGGCACCCCTCCTACTACGATAGCGTAGTCAACAACGCGAGAGCTCTACCACTGGGTTCACCAGGGCTCATCTACATCAACGCATCGGGTAATGACCTCTGGACTAACAAGCCGCTAAACGAAGTAACTGAAGCAGCCCGACTCCTTATTCGCAAGCTTAAAGAGCTCTACCCCGGTAGCCGGATTGTTCTCTCTGAGATTCTCAGCCGCAGAATTGCCGAGCACGCCAACCGCCACTACCTCTCAGGCCTACTCCGTGATGTCGCAAGACAAGAGGGAATAGACACAGCTCCCACAAGGTACTGGGTAACAGATAAAAATGTTGCGCATCTCCTGGCAGATAGTGTGCACCTCAGCCCCACAGGTCACGATGCCCTAGCTCCTTATCTAGCCGCCTGGCTACGCTGGCTCAATGGCACAGGCTTTGCAGATATCCTACCCTCTAACCAGTTCTTCACCCAGATTAACTGGATGCGAGCCAATGGGCTCTCCACCGGCTGGGACGACGGAACATACCGCCCCTGGGACACCATGCGCCGCGATGCAATGGCCGCCTTCTTCTACCGACTTGCAGGATCACCTCGGTTCGACCCCCCAGCTACAAGTACCTTTAGAGATGTAACCACAGGCGACCCTTTCTACAAGGAAATTACGTGGATGTACGCCAATGGAATCTCCACTGGTTGGGACGATGGAACATACCGCCCCTGGGACACCGTGCGCCGCGATGCAATGGCCGCCTTTATATATAGATTCTCAGGCTCACCTGCTTTTATTCCTCCGACCGTCAGTCCTTTCAAGGACATAGCCACCGGCAACCCCTTCTATAGAGAAATCGCGTGGATGTACGCCAGTGGAATCTCCACCGGTTGGGTCGACGGAACATACCGCCCTCTACAAGCCAGTAAGCGTGACGCAATGGCTGCCTTCATCTACCGTTACAAAACCGGCAAAGGCTAAGACGCCTCCTAAAAATCTTTACTAGTACCGGGGCCAGTCGACAGGCCAATTCGACTGGCCCTGCATCTTCGAGTTTCAAAAACTCTTACTTCGTAAAAGCACTATGCCCTGTCATATCGCCAGATAATAGAGAGGCAGGCGTAGACTAGACAGGTACATTAGAGCGCTACCACAGTCTCCGATACGGTGGCGCTCTCTCATTTCTGGGCACACACCCACACGAGTATCTACGGATTTTCACGAATGTCTTCTGAGAACACCGCGGCTCAAAAACCCGCAACCACCAGCGCTATCGACAGCTTCTTCAAAATCACCGAACGTGGCTCAACCCTAGCCACCGAACTCCGAGGCGGCCTGGCCACCTTCTTTGCCATGGCCTACATCGTAGTCCTCAACCCTCTCATCCTGGGGCTAGCCCCGGACGGCGCAGGCAACACCCTCGGCGTTGAACGAGTTGCCGCCGCAACCGCGCTTATCGCGGGTATCCTCACCATCGTCATGGGTCTGTGGGCCAAACAGCCCTTCGCCATGGCAGCCGGCCTGGGCGTCAACGCCCTACTCGCATCAACCATTGCCACCACCCCCAACCTCACCTGGCCCCAAATCATGGGCCTGGTCGTCTGGGCAGGTATCGTCATGGCAATCCTAGTTCTTACCGGCTTCCGCCGCGCGGTCTTTGACGCCGTACCCGAATCTCTTAAAACCGCAATCGTTGTAGGTATCGGCCTCTTCATCTCCCTCATTGGCCTGGTCAACGCCGGCATTGTACGCCGCATGCCCGACGCCGCAGGTACCACCGTCCCCGTCTCCTTCGGTGCTGACGGCCACCTCAACGGCTGGCCTACCCTGGTCTTCCTCTTTGGGCTCTTCCTAACTATTGCCCTCTTCATTCGCAACGTGCGCGGCGCAATTCTCATCGGTGTAGTTGCCTCAACCATCCTGGCCATCATCCTAGAAAAAGTAGCGCCCTCTGGCTCATCCCTTGACTCAGCAACCGGCTGGTCACTCATGATCCCTGGCATTCCTACCCAGTGGGTAGGCCACCCCGACCTCTCCCTCATTGGCTCAGTGGACATGGTCGGAGCTTTCTCCGCAAGCTCCCTAGGAACCCTGGGCGCCACCATGCTCATGTTCGCCATCCTGCTCGCCGTTTTCTTCGATGTCATGGGAACCTCGGTAGGCCTGGCTACTGAAGCCGGCACCATAGATAAAGACGGCAAGATTAAGAACATCGACCGGGTGCTCCTCATAGACGCGGCAGGCTCCGTACTCGGTGGTGGCTCATCGAGCTCCGCACACCAAATCTTTGTGGAGTCCGCAACCGGCATCGGCGAAGGTGCCCGTACAGGCTTTGCCAACATGGTCACCGGCGCGCTCTTCCTGCTGGCTGTCTTCATCTCACCGCTGGTATCTATTGTTCCTTTCGAAGCAGTAGCACCCGCGCTGGTTGTCGTCGGCTTCCTCATGGTCCGCCAGGCCATCCACATTGATTGGACCGACTGGGGCCTGGGTATCCCAGCCTTCCTGACCATCATCATGATGCCTTTCACCTACTCCATTGCCGACGGTATCGGTGCAGGCTTCATCGCCTTCACCTTCATCCGCCTGGTCCAGGGCCGCGGTAAAGATGTACACCCCATTATGTACATCGTCTCGGCAGCCTTCCTGGTCTTTTTCGGTATGGGCATCATTGAAGGTTGGATGCACAGCTAAGCCCGCAAGAACCCCTATAGTTCTAAGCCCCGCCCCCTCTTTGCGTCACCCCCAATACAGAGCGGGCGGGGTTTCTTATTCCCTGTTTTAATTGAGGGCATGATTGATTCCACAACACGTTGCCCCTGCGGGACCGGCGAAACCTATGGCTCCTGCTGCCAGCGCTACCACCGGCAATTCGCTCAGACCGGTGCCCTCACCGCCCCAACCCCTGAGGCTCTCATGCGCTCCCGCTTCACTGCTTTTGCCCTCAACCTGCCTGACTATCTACTGGCAACCTGGCACCCCACTACCCGGCCACACTCTCTAGAGCTTGATGAGAGCCTGCGGTGGTACCGGCTCGATATCCTGAAAGCCACAGGCGGGCCCTTCGACCCCCAGGGAACCGTACACTTTGCCGCCTACTACCGGTCAGCACCGGGTACACCCAAAAGTCAGAAGGTGGGCGGGCTACAGACCGAAGTTTCCCAATTCACCAGAGAAAAGGGGGTCTGGTACTACCTTGTCGGCGCTGTCGAGTAGCCCACGAAAAAGCACCTATCAGGGGCTCAACAAGCAGGATTTCTGCAAGAACTAACCAATCATGCTCTTTAAGGCATACACAGTGGAATGGCTACCCTGACTACCCACCATCACCATATCCCCGCGCTCCAACAGGGGACGTAAAGCATAGCGCACCTGAGCAAGGCTTAAGCCCAGGCGCTCTGCCAATTCTGGTGCTGAAAGCTCACCGCCCCGGCCTAGGGCATCAACAATATATGGGGAATTCTTGCTCAGCCTTACCGGCGATTCAGCTACCGCAGACACTACAGGAGCAAGCTTCGCAGATTCAGGAGCAACCTGGGCTAGCGGCTCAGCCCGGTCAAACCAAAGAATCACCTTAAACTTAACCCCGCTGTTAATAAGCTAAGGAGTGGGGGTAGCCTCATTCCGAGCGAGGGAGGCAATGCCCGCCTCTACCGTGGCATCCGCTCCAACCGGGGTAAACCCGCTCTTCTCATCGACACCCAGGATCAGGGTCCCGCCATCGGGCATATTAGCAAAAGCGGGGAGTGTTTGCCCTAGATTCTGCGGTAAACCCTCCCGGGCGGCCTTGACCTCAATCTCAGTGCTATCAAAGCCTCGTTCCCGAAGTAGGGCAAGGGTTTCTTCAAGTCTCTGGGCGTTCTATTCCATAAGTCAATGATTCTCAGTGAGGTAGATTTTTATCAGTGATACCCTCAGTGTTAAGAGTGAGGACTTGCCCCAAGGGCCACTAGCACAAGACTATTGCTCCAGGGGAAGAATTTGACGTTACCCGCGTAGCTCTCGATCTAGTTGGACCGTATCCAGGTTCGGGGCGCCATCCCGCCGGGGCTGGGCAGAGCGAGCAAAGTCTCGGACCCAAGCATCGTCCTTGTACTGGGCGGGGACACCGCCACCCAGCAGGCGTTTGCTAATAGCGGCCGTTACCAGCTCCCCCTCCACGGGGAGGGGCGAATTAGAACCGGCGATAATCACGTTGCCGCGGCGACGGCCCTTAAGCATGGCCGGGTCAGCCACAATACAGGTGTGCTCAAATACCCGGGCGATAGCAGCAGCCTCGGCCCGTGCACCGTTGAGGTTACGGTCATCGCCGCAGTTGATGATGTACAGCCCACCGGGGGCTAGAGAGCGAGCGCCTAGCTGGGTGAATTCAAGGGTGGTTAGCGGCTCAGGAGTGATATAGCCCGAAAAAACGTCACGGATGATGATGTCCCGCGACTGGGGAGCGAACCCCTCGGTGACCTGACGGGCTTCACCCACGCGAATCTTAACCAGGGGTGCCTTGGGCAGTTCAAACCACTCACGCACGTACTCGGCTAACTTGCCGTCAAGTTCCACCACGGTGTTACGCGACTGCGGGTAGATATCGGCCAGGTAGCGGGCCATTGAGCAGGCGCCGCCGCCCAGGTGGGTAATTCGGAGCTTGGCGGGATCGCAGTGGGCATCCACGAAAGGCTCAATGACAGCCGCTAGCCAGCGCATATACTCAAAATCTAGCTCGCGGGGTTTACCCAGCACAATGTGGGAGGACTCCATGCCATTGATTTCTAGCACCCAGCCACCGGGGGTGTAGTCATCCTCAATGAGTTCAGCGATACCGGTATCAATAGGGTATTTACCCTCAACTAGGGACTCAGGGGCCTCTACCGTCGCCTTAGGTTTTCTTCTTCGTTTAGCCACCCCTCTAGCCTAGTGCTTCTTGGGCCGGGCAGTAGACTGGGTAGGGTGAGAGAGCGGTAACGCCGGTAGAAGAGGAAGGAGGCGGCTGTGGGTTTTGCGGTAAGTGGCAGGTATATCCTCAGCCCGGTGGGCACTGAGGATGGAAGCACCTATGTTGAGTTGCAACTTCAGTGCCTGGCCCAGACCTATAACACCCTGGTAGACCCCGAGTTCGGTGCCCGCCAGAGAGCTGCCGCCGAAACCCTGCACCGGGAGTTTGCTGAAAATATTGTAGCCCCCGGTGTACGAGCCTTTTTCGCCTACGAGAACCCCCAGTGGACACCGACTTCCGGCACTTCTTGCACAGTCGGTACCGCTCTTGACTGGGGTAAGCCGGTAGGTTTTGCCCTCTCCCGCCCGGGCCCCCTGCCCTGGGAGTACGAGGTGAACCTGCCCCTAGCGCCGGAAGGCACACGGGACCTCACCCACCTCTACACCCTAGAGTCCGTTCAGGGGACCGGGCTGGGAGCCGCCCTCTTTGATGCGGTACTCTACCCCGACGAGCCGGCCTACCTCTGGTACATCATAGGTAACCAGAAAGCAGTGCGTTTCTACGAGCAACGAGGCTTCGAGCTAGAAGGAAGCATCATTGATTGCGGTGGTGCCTGGGGGAAGGCTCGCACAGCCCGCATGGTGCGCGGGTTGAGCATCGAAAGCAGCGACTAAGCACCCCCTCCGCAGAGCTTAGCTACCCGGCAACCAGTTCAAGTTCAGGCTCAAAAATCTGGATGGGGCTCCCCAGCCCGGTAGCCGGAATATCAGGAGCTCCAAGCAAGCCGCCCAGGTTCTCCAGATGGTCCTGCAAGGTAGCCTCATACACCTTGATCTTATGATCCGGAACAGGAACCGGCGGTTTGCTAGCTCCCTCCTTGGGATGGAGTGGCTCAAGGATCGGGTCAAAAATCTCTACACCCCCGATGTTCATCTCCCCCAGACTATGCTCTACAGCTTGAACCAGATCTTCCGTATCTTGATAGAGATCTGCCGGGTTCACGTCTAAACTCATTCCCGTCATGATCTCCGCCGCTCCATGGGCAGCTCCCATGGCACCTATCGCCCTTTGCTCATCCTGGGTGATATCGGGCTTCTGGGTGGTTCCAGAATAGATATCAGCCTTCACCGATACATAGCCAGCAAAGATTTCTTCAAGCTCCGGGGACGGTTGCTGCGCTTCTGGCTCCTTGCTGGCTATCTCCTGGTACTCCTGTGCACCGTGAATACACCCTGAATCCGGTACAGCCGTGTAGACATGGGACTCATCGGGCTTATAGTCCGGGCGGTCTCCACTCAGCATAGGAACATAATCCTCCCGATGGCGCAGATCAACGTGATGGATGCTATCGCGCACTTTGAGGTGGCCAATTGGGCCAGCCTGGGTCACCAGCCCCTTGACCCTGTAACGGGAATTGATGGTGTCGTTATTAGCGAGGGTAGCCGCTGCGGTAGCTCCCTGGCTAAAGCCCATAAAGGATATAGTTGCCCCCTCGGGGACCCCGGCGTCCTCTATAGCTTTCTCCACCAGAGACATGAGGGCCGTATAGTCTTGCGGGGCAAGGTGCGGGTTACTGCTGGATACAGTGCCAACGGTGCCGGGCCAACTATTGACACCCCCCTTATAGAATCCAGCCAGTGTATCCTCTAGGTTACCCCCCAAAAGATTCCCATCTGTCCCAGGAATAGTCACTAGGTACATGGTTTTGCCCGTGGTGGGGTTAACCAGCTTCTCCACCACAATATGGTCCCACTCCCCCTGGTAGCCCTGGCTAGCCATGTAGGTATCGCCTCTCTCCTCGATCTCCTTGACCTGCCCGAAACGGTGTGTAACGTCCTGCGGTGTGATCGGAACGGGCCCCATAAAGGCTGCTGCCTCGGTTTGATCGGTAAAGAGGTCACCGGTCATCTCCCGCTTGGCGCGTAGCCTTCCGGTCATACCCAGTCGATTAACAAAACCGTTAAGGGTAGAAGCCCCTCTCGCTAGGAGTAAATATCCACCGGGGGTCTTCCGGTAAATATCCAAGAGAGGCAACCCAACTTTTGGGGCACTGCTGCTAAGAACCAGGCCACCCTTGATCACCCTAATTTTGAGACTGTCAACCGTGTAACCGAAGGCAGAGCCATAGGCTAGTGCTAGAGACTTACCCTGATTGGCAGCAACAGTAAATCTGCCCATAAGAGTTAGGGCAAAGGTCTCGGCTTCCTCGTAGGCCTGAGCCGCTTGGCCGACAGCTCGGGATAAGCGGCGCGTACCCGCAACCAGGGCAGTAAGCCCCGTTGAAGTCACACCCAGAGAAGTGAGTGCCTGCGCCCCGTTGCCGCTAGCGTCCAGAGGGGCCAGCAGGGCAACCTGGGAAGTAATGCCGAGTAGAGCGTTCCCCGTCTGATCGTACCGATCGGCAACACCGTTCAACTGGTCAGAAAGCGGCCCGAGTTCAGACATCTCCACCGAGATGCTTGAGCCAAGCGAAAGAAGTTTCTGGTTCATGGCTTTACCTCCCTACTCCGGCTAAGGCTGTGGACACTTGGGCCAGTAGGGGGTTGTTCATGGCCTGAACCAGCTCCGCGTGTAGGCCAGGAACACCGGCCTTCTGTGCGTAGACCACGAAGTCGTCCAATACGTCCTCGATCACTCCCATGCCACTAAGCGCCAGGTCTAAGGCCGCTCCCGCCGCCTTAACCGCCGTCGCAGCGGCCTCAAGTTCAAGGGCAACCATCTCACCAGAAATCCGGATGTGATGGGCTGTTTGGTCAAGCTCGCCCCACAACCGTTGGCCAGCTAAACATTCAATCTCAAGACCTTTCTGGAAGGCACGACCTGCCGCGGAGGTCCACTGCACCTGCCCCGCTACCCGCGCTGTACCGGTTGCGGTGTGCACATGGACAGCTTCACGGCTCACCTGCTCAGCCAGCGAAGCGGCCCAGTTGCGGACTCGCTGAGCCATGTCCAGTGCGCCCGCGCTGGCCTGGGCCGCACCGCTACTGGCCCAGCCTGACCTGCCGGCGGCTTGCGCAATCTCATAGATCGAGGGCATGCCCTACCTCCTCATTTATCGGGGTACCTTTGTGCCTACACCTTAGGGGCCGTAATTCGCACGGTGAGTGGTGGGCAGGTCTGTGGAAGAAAGTCGCCGGGCAGTTCAACCCCACTTTCAGCGGAATTGGTGAAGCAGTGACTACCCATGACACCGCCCTATCCACAGCCTGACCTGTGCGTAGCTCAGCCATACAGCCCCCGGACTGTCCCAAAGCCGCCCCAAAACCGTGCGCGCCGACACGTTCCCATGAGAAACTAGAAATATGTCTCATCGCGAAAACTGCACAACCCTGCCCTCTGGCCGCCACTCACTTACCGGCGCCAATCTAGCCCTCGGTGCTCTGGATGGCCGCTACAAAGCCGCTACCGAGCCGCTTGTTGACTACCTCTCGGAGGCCGCCCTCAACCGTGACCGTGTGCACGTAGAAATTGAATGGTTCATCTACCTCTGTGACAAGCAGGTTCTGCCCGGTCTGGAGCCCCTCACCGATGATCAGCGCACCGGTCTGCGCGCTATCGTCACCGAATTCACCGAAGAATCCGCCGCTGAATTGGCCGAAATTGAGGCCGTCACTGTTCACGACGTTAAGGCTGTTGAGTACTTTATCGCTCGCCGCTTAGAACCCTTGGGCCTGGGCCACCTTAAGCCCCTGGTACATTTTGGGTGTACCTCAGAAGACATCAATAACCTCTCCTACGCCCTAGGCATCAAGGACGCGGTCACTAACATTTGGTTGCCCGCCGCCCGCGGCCTGGTGCAAGAGATTATGAAGCTGGCAGAAGAGGCCCGTGAGGTGCCCATGCTCTCGCGTACCCACGGCCAGCCTGCCACCCCCTCCACCCTGGGTAAGGAACTGGCTGTTTTTGCCTACCGCCTGAACCGGCAGATAAAGCAGGTTGAAAATGCTGAGTTTCTGGGCAAAATCAACGGCGCAACCGGCACCTACTCCGCTCACGTCGTCTCTGTTCCGACCGCTAACTGGCAGAAGATTTCTGAAGACTTTGTGACCGGCCTGGGCTTGGACTGGAACCCGCTGACCACCCAGATTGAAAACCACGACTGGCAGGCCGAGCTCTACTCCTTCATGGCCCACTTCAACTCGGTACTGCACAACCTGTGCACCGATGTCTGGAGCTACATTTCGATCGGTTTCTTCCGCCAAATTCCTGTGGCTGGGGCGACCGGTTCATCGACCATGCCCCACAAGGTCAATCCCATTCGTTTTGAGAACGCCGAAGCCAACCTGGAAATCTCCAACGCCCTTTTGAATACCTTGGGTTCGACCCTGGTGCAGTCCCGGTGGCAACGCGACCTGACCGACTCATCTTCACAGCGCAACATTGGTGTGGCTTTTGGGCACTCTGTTCTGGCAATTTCTAACGTAGTCAAGGGCCTTGAACGCCTGGATATCGCTACCGATGTCATCGCCCAGGATCTGGATGAGAACTGGGAGGTTCTTGCCGAGGCCATTCAGATGGTCATGCGTGCCGAAGCTATTGCCGGTGTTGAGGGCATGGAGGACCCCTACGAACGACTCAAGGAGCTGACTCGTGGTCAGCGTGTGGATGCGGCCCGTCTTAAGGAGTTTGTTGCCGGGTTAGGGCTTTCGCCCGAGGCCGAGAAGCGCCTGTCAGAGCTGACCCCGCGCACCTACATTGGCCTAGCGCCTCAGCTACTGGAGCACGCTACCCGCTAAAGCCCTATCACTAAAGTAATAGTTATGACCGAGTCCTCTGAAGCCCAGCAGATACCTCTGGCGGTGCGTCGCCTGCGCAAGCTCTACGCCCGGAACCCGCTGGCGACCCCGGCGGAGCTCATCCAGCACCTAGGCAACATGTTTGTGCGGGACTTTACCCTGGTGGGGAGCGCCCAGGCAGGTGCCCAGGAGCTGACACCCAACCTGCTCGGAACGGTAACCCGTCACCAGCGAGTGGCCGGGCTGACCCAGGCCGCCGCTCATCTGGGTGCCCTCAAAGAGGGCACTGCCACTTACACTCGGGCGGCAAGCCAGGGGATCCGCACCACCGGGCAGGTGGGTAGTTCCCAGGCCATCAAAACCTACCTGCACGGGGTGGCCCTGATCTATGGCATCCCCGTAACCAATAGTGATGAGGCCGCACAAGCGGTGCTGGGCACCGATGTTAAAGACTTACTGACCCATATTGAGACCGTCCAAGAGCCTACCGGCAGCAGGCCGAGCCAGATCAATGTGCTGGGTGCGGTAGCCGCCATTGGACTGCGCAACCCTCAAACCCTGCTGCTGGTGACGGCAGGTGAGCAGCTTATTAAGGCTGGCGGGGCGATGCTAGCTAACCAGAGCACCCGCAAAGACTTTGCCCAACAGCTGATCGCCCAAGTAGAGCAAACCCTGGGGCAGGCCCCGGCCCAGTTCAGCCATGAGACTTTAGAACTTATGGGGAGCCAAAACCCCACCGCCCAGCCACCACAGGAGATAGCACCGGTAGAGCAGGTGCGCCCCAGCACCGAGCAGGAGTTAGCAGAGGCTAGCGGAGTTTCTGCGCGCGGTGCCCGGCTTGCGGCTCGGGCCTTTGTAAGAGCTCGTGCCGGCTTGCGCAATAAGTAGGTAGAGAAAACCCCGCCACCCTAGCCCCCTAGAGGGCCTGGGCTGGCGGGGTCTAGCCCCCGTGCAGGGAGAGATTCTTACGAATCGAGCTGGGCGGCTTCCTCTGCGCTGGAGCTACCAGCTGCCGGCTCCGACTCCTGCTCTGCAACGAACTTGGGGGCACGGTCCATGTTGAGTGCATCGGGGAAGACAGCAGGTAAGGAACCGAAGGTCTCTTCCACAGCCTTGACAACGTTCTTCCCGAGGGCCAGGTTAGCGCCACCCCCCACAACCGCACCTATACCAAAGGGCAGGGCCCGGCCCATCAGGGCACCAGACTGGCGGGCCAAGAATCGTTTGAAGAACATATTGCGAATTGTGCGCTCGATACTGAAAATCTTGCCGGAGTCCTTGGAGCCCATCATCATGCCCCACTTGCGGGATGCCCCGCCGGTCTTACCTGTGTGGGCCAGAATCGAATTCATGAGCACTGAGCCATCTTCGCCTAGCATGATAGCCATAACCATGAGGCGGGCCTTTTCGGGGTCATCAACGTGAACGCCGTGCAACTCGGCCATAGCCTGGGCGTAGACGGCGGTGCGCTCCATGTAGCCACCTACGGCTAGGGCAGAGAGGCCCAGGGAGGTAATGGTGCCCAGGCCGGGCACAAAGGCAGTGGCTCCTACAGCTCCACCGCCTACGGTGACATCCCGCAGGTAGGCCTTTTCTAGGCGCTTAGCAATTTGCTGGGGGGTTTCCTGGGGGTGCTTCTGGCGCATTTTTTTGAGCAGGGAAAGGACCAGGGGGCGCTGTGCTTTGAGCACGGTATCGACGGTGCGGGTTACAGCGGGCTTAGGCTGGCCGTTGGAATCAAAGGCACTGGATGCGTTGAAGTTGAACATAGTCTCAGCTTACAGCCTGTCTTCCTAGAAACACAGTCTGCTTACTATAGCCGCTGTACGCCTAGGGCGTTAAGGCAGTGGACCTACCTGCTTAAGGGGCCTTGCAGTAGCTCAATCAGTTCGTCGGTACCCAGGGCGGAGGCCGGGTGCGGACCTGCACTAACCAGGCGCGTGGCAGTCTCCGGGGCGAGCGCATCAGCAGACCCCACCAGAATCAGGTTGCCGGCCTGCTTGCCGGTCAGCATGGCGGTATCTGCCAGGCACCAGAGGTGCTCAAAGACCTCAAGCAGGGTACGGGCCTGGGCGCTAAAGAAAGTCAGCCCGGCGTCATCGCCCACATTGACCACCAGCTTACCCGCCGGGGCGAGCACCTGGCGCAGGTCGGTGTAAAACTCAGGGGTGGTCAGGTGGGCAGGGGCCTCCCAGCCAGAAAAAATATCTAGCACCACCAGGTCCACCCCAGCGGGGGTATCAAGCTCCTCTGCCAGCCGGGGTGCGGCGGTCGCGGCGTCCTCGATCAGCACCCGACAGTCGGTGCCCTCCGGTAGGGGCAGCTCTTGCATGACGAAGCTGGGAAGTTCGCGCTCAATGTCCACAGCCAGTTGGCGGGAACCGGGTCGGGTGGCTTGCAGGTAGCGCACCAGGGTCAGGGCACCGGCCCCTAAGTGGGCGGCGGTGATGGGCTGACCGGCTGGGGCTAGTATGTCGGCGAGGTTGCCGATACGGCGCAGGTACTCATAGAAGATATAGCTGGGCCGCCCCAGATCAACGTGGGACTGTTCGGCCCCACCGATTTCTAGGATGTAGCCGGTGTCTGAAAACCCGTCGCGGGCAACAGAGGCCGAAAGCCCCGAGAAGGAAAGCTGGATAGCGCGTGACATGCCCACTAGCTTACAGAGCTAGCGGGCGCACCGCCTACCGGTGAAGAGGTAATAGGCCCGCTAGCCCCTAGTGCAGGTGGCGCAGGTCTTCGTCGGCGGAAAAGCCCTGCGGTTCCAGCTGGAAGGTGGAGTGCTCAATAGAGACCTCAAAATGCTCGGCAACACAGGTTTGCAGGTTCTTCAAAATCTGCACCGTGTGCCCGGAGGTAAAGCACTCATCATCCAAGACAATATGGGCGGTGAGCACCGGCAGGTCAGAAGAAATCTGACTGGCGTGCAAATCATGCACCGCCAGAACGTGCTCCTGGCCCAGCAGGTGACTGCGTACCAGCTCCAGGTCAAGGCCCGGCGGGGTACTCTCCAAGAGCACACTCACCGTCTCACGGAAAAGTTTGACGGTGCGCGGAATAATCAGCAGACCAATCAGCAGGGCAACAAGAGCATCGGCCTGATAGAAGCCGGTGCGCCAAATAATCAGGGCAGAGATAATCACCGCCACCGACCCCAGGGCATCGTTAAGCACCTCTAGAAAGGCCGCCCGCATGTTGAAATTAGAGCGGTCCCCGCCCACCAACACCGCAATCATGATGACGTTACCCAGCAGACCCACCAGACCAAAAAAGAGGACCTCGCGGCCAGGAATCTCTTCCGGGTGCATAAAACGCTGGATAGCCTCATAGAGAACAAACAGGCCAACACCCAGCAAGACCGTAGCCTGGAGCATAGCCGAGATAACCTCCACCCGGCGAAAACCCCAGGTGTGCCGGTCCGAGGCAGGGCGCAAAGCCAGGCGGGTGGCCACCAGGGCCACACTCACCCCCAGGGCATCGGTAAAAACGTGGACGGTATCAAAAAGCAGAGCCAGGGAGCCAGTCAGCCAGGCCCCCACCAGCTGGAAGGCAACCAGCGACCAGGCCATAAGCACCACAAGGCGCAGGCGCTTAAGGTTCTGCCCTCCGGCATGCGAATGTTGATGGCTGTGGGAGTGACCCATGTGTGTGCCCCTAATAGATACCGAAATTATCGTAACTGCCAACCGGCTGGGTGATGTCCGCGTCCAGGTGATCTACCCGGCCAGCGGTATCACCCGATTTAAGTTCAGCAAGGAGGCCCTCCACCGCGGTCCGGCTCCCCTGGGCGACAATCTCCACTGAGCCATCATCCAGGTTCTTAGCGTAGCCCACCAGCCCCAGGGGCTTAGCGATACCCGCAGTCCACCAGCGAAAGCCCACACCCTGAACCTTGCCGTAGACAGTGGCCATGAGCTGCACTTCAATCGGACCGGCGGGATCCTTGCTTGAAAAAATATCGAAAAAACCCATAGCTTCCCTTCCTGACGCTACATCTTAAGGATTACTCAAGGGGCGTGTACCCCAGCTCAGCGCTTTACCCACCAACTTCCCTTAGGTGCCAGCCCCGAGCCAGTTGGTGGGTAAAGCACCCAGCGAGATTTAGCCTCAGGAGCACCCTTGAATAAGCCTTCTAATAGCCCAGCTTAGCGTTAGTGAGCACCGGGATAGACTGCCGGGCGTCAGCCACCCGGGACAGGTCCAGGTCAACCACCAGAATCTCCGGTGCCTCACCGGCCTCCACCAGGGTAAGGCCCAGAGGGTCAACTGCACGAGAGTAGCCAACACCGCGCGGCTGGGTAACATCGGCGCGGGCATCAGCGCTTGCAGGGGAGGCCTGATCAACAGCCAGCACAAACTGGGTAGAGTCCAGAGCGCGGGCAGTGGTCAGCACCTGCCACTGGGCCACCTTACCTTCACCGCCCGCCCAGGACGCGGCCACAACAGTTGCCTGGGCACCTGCCCGCGCGTACTCCGTAAAGAGCTTGGGGAAACGAAGGTCATAGCAGGTAGCTAGCCCTATAACCGTGCCATCGACAGTGATAGTTCGCAGACTCTCCCCCGCTTTCACCCCGTCAGATTCCTTAAACCCGAAGGCATCGTAGAGATGAACCTTAGTGTAGATAGTCTCGGTGCCGGTCTGGTCGTAGGCATAAAGGTTGTTATAGACCCTCAAATCCCACTCATCGGATAGTTCCACCGGGGCAAAACCCCCGGCAACCAGGGTGAGGTAGTGTTCGCGGGCTATCTCAGCCAGAGCAGACCGGAAAGTAAACTCGTGCTGGGCGGCAGCATCGTAGAGACTCCCCCCAAAACACCGCATGGCGGCCTCGGGAAAAACCACTAGCCGCGCCCCACGAGCAGCGGCCAGTGCCGTGTACTCACGAATCGTAGCGATGTTACGTTCAACGTCCTGGGTGCTGAGCATCTGGCAAAGGGCTATCTTCATAGCTCCACTCTAAGCCCATAGACCGGTAGCTTCTAGTTCTTTAGAGACCTGCCTGCTCGGTGAAGGCAGCTACCATATGGTCAGCGCTGGTGGATGAATCAACCTTCTCTACCAGAACCCCGTCTATCACGAAACTGGGGGTACCGTGTACGCCTACCTCATTACCTGCCTCGAATTCGTCCTGAATAAGTTTGAGGCCAGCGGCATCGGGTAGGTCGGCTATAAAACGATCAGTGTTCAGCTTGAGTTCCCGGGCATAGCCGGTAAAAATTTCGGTGAGCTGGGCGATATCTGTAAGACCCTTCCAATCCGTTTGATGTTCAAAAATCTTCCCGCTCATGGCCATATAAGCACCCTGCTTCTCCGCCGCCTGTACCGCCTGAGCAGCCGGAAGAGCGTTTGCGTGCATGGGCAGGGGGAAGTGACGCACAGTAAGGTTCATGGTGCCCGCCAGACGGCGCGCTACCTCACGGTAGGTCGGGTCAGTGCGGGCACAGTAGGGGCACTGTAGGTCGGTGTAGAGGGTAACAGTTGGGGCGCCTTCAAGCACAGTGTTCAGATGGTAGCCAGAATCAGTGCGCACACCTGTTTCAACCGACTGCTCGCCCGCAGGTGAAGCACTTGGGCTGGTTTCTGAGGCCTGGTTACCGCTTGCGGCCTTACTACTCTGTGCGGTTTTCTGGCCTGTCCCGCAGGCAGTCAGAGCCAGCGTAGCCATAAGGCCCAGGGCCGATCGGCGGGGGAAAACAAGCATAAAGCCTCCTGGCTCAATAATAATCTTTGCTCTCACTTTAGAGTCCACCACACCCAGGTTTTATGTCACAGACTGTCAGCAAACAATAGCTCCCATGAGATACCACACAAACGCATGCCCTGCCGCCCTTAAACCCCACCCAAAGGAATAAACTCGAAAGTAAAGATAGGTGGCATACAGCCACCGTGCGCACCAGCCCGCCAGGGACCGCGCACCACCCAAAAACGCCACAAGGATGTAGACCAAATATGACCAACGGCATGTATATCTCAGCCATGAACCAGGGCTCCGGAAAGTCCCTCATCGCTATCGGCCTCGTTGACTCCCTCGTCAAAGAAACCGACCGTGTAGGCTTCTTCCGCCCCGTCTTCAGCGGCGAGATCGAAGCGCAAGACCCGCTCATCCGGCTACTGCGCACCAAATACGACCTGACCGAAAACCAGGCACGTGGCGGTGTCTCCCTGGACCGATGCCGCGAACTATTAGCATCCGGGGATCACGAGGAAATGTCCTCCATCGCCGTTTCCATCTACTCCGACATGGCAAAGCACTGCGACGTCATCATCGTCGATGGCACCGACATGCTCGCCCACAACGCCGCAACCGTTGAATTCGACCTTAACGCCCAGTTCGCCAAGGACCTCGGCACCCCGGTTATCGCCGTGGTTGGCGCGCAGGAATCAAGCGTCTCCGACGTCGTCAACGCAGTCGATGTAGCCCGCACCGAACTGCACGCCGCCAAGGTCGACATCCTGGCCGTCATGGTCAACCGCGCCCGCCCCGAACTGCGCGAAGAAATCCTCAAGAACGTCAAGCGCGGCCCCTCCCAGCGCCCCGTCTACGTGCTCCCCGAACTACCCGAAATCGCCCTGCCCACCGTGGCAGAAGTTGCCGGTAGCCTCAACCTAGAGCACGACGGCATGAGCCAAGACTTCCTGGACCGCGACATCCACGACATCAAAATCGCGGCCATGACCGTCTCCAACTTCCTCTCCCAGTTCACCGACGGAGACTTCGTTATCGTCCCCGGCGACCGCTCAGACATCATGGTCGCAACCCTAGCCTCCGCCCTCTCCCCTACCTTCCCGGCCCCCTCAGGTATGCTCCTGACCGGCGGCCTGGCCGGTGAACTCAAGGGCGACACCGCCATCGGCCAGCTGGTTGAAAAGGCCCCCTTCCCGGTCTTCTCCACCCAGCTCGATACCTTCAAGGCAGGCCGGGCCGTCTCACGTATTCGCGGCCAGCTAGCCCTAGGCCAGCCCCGTAAAATTGCTACCGCCCTGGGTGAATGGTTCCGCAACGTAGACGAAAAAGAACTCTTTGAGCGCCTTAACCTGGAACGCCCCGCCACCATGACCCCCCTGCGCTTCTTGCACAACCTGATCGAGAAGGCCCGCAGCGACCGCCGCTCTATTGTGCTGCCCGAAGGCTACGACCCCCGTATCCTGCGCGCCGCCTCCATCATCGTGCGCCGTGACTTCTGCGACCTGGTTCTGATTGGCAACCCCGCCAAGATTGCCGAAATCTGCCAGCGTGAATCCATCGACCTGCCTCTGGCAGAAGAGGGCAAGCGCGGTGTTACCATCATCGACCTGGACGAGAACCCCTACACCGATGACTTCGCCGCCACCTACGCCGAACTGCGCGCCCACAAGGGTATGACCCTGGAAGGCGCCCAGAACCGCATGATGGACCCCTCCTACTTCGGCACCATGCTGGTCTACAAGGGCATCGTGGACGGCATGGTCTCCGGCGCGGTTAACACCACCGCCAACACCATCCGCCCCTCCCTGGAGTTCATCAAGACCCGCGACGGTGTCAAGGTTGTCTCCTCGGTCTTCCTCATGCTCATGGAAGACCGCGTGCTGGTCTTCGGTGACTGCGCGGTCAACCCCAACCCCAACTCCGACCAGCTAGCCGACATTGCCAAGGCTTCTGCCGAAACTGCCCGCCAGTTCGGTGTAGACCCCAAGGTCGCCATGCTCTCCTACTCCACCGGCACCTCCGGCTCCGGGGCGGATGTAGAAATCGTTGTTGAGGCCACCGACAAGCTCCGTGAAACCAACCCCGACTTCGCTTTTGAAGGCCCCATCCAGTTCGACGCTGCCTCCAATATGTCCATCGCCTCCTCCAAACTGCCCGGCTCCCAGGTAGCTGGACAGGCCACCGTCTTCATCTTCCCGGACCTGAACACCGGCAACAACACCTACAAGGCTGTTCAGCAGACCTCCGGTGCTGTCGCCGTTGGCCCGATTCTGCAGGGCCTGCGCAAGCCCGTAAATGACCTGTCCCGTGGTTGCACCGTTGAAGACATCATCAATACCGTAGCGATCACCGCTATTCAGGCACAGACCCTCTAAAGCCCGCCAAACCAAAGGAAAACATACATGCTCGTTCTCGTAATCAACTGTGGCTCATCATCGGTCAAGTACCAGGTGCGCGACACCTCCGCTAGCGGCGAAGACAACCAGGTCATCGCTAAGGGCCTGATCGAAAATATCGGTGGGGCAGAGATTCCCACCCACACCGAGGCCCTGGACATCATGGCTCAGGCCCTAGTGGAACCCCTGCACGGCAAGACCATCGACGCTATTGGCCACCGCATCGTCCAGGGCGGCGACGTCTTCTCTGAGCCCGTCCTAGTCACCGATGAGATTATCGCCCAAATTGACGAACTCTCACCGCTGGCACCCCTGCACAACCCCGCCCACGTTCTGGGTCTCAAGGCCGCGCAGGAAACCTACCCCGGTGTCCCCATGGTCGCTGTCTTTGACACCGCCTTCCACGGCACCATGCCCGAGCACGTCTACCGCTACGCTGTGCCCCAAGAACTGGTCGAGAAGTACGGTGTGCGCCGCTACGGCTTCCACGGCACCTCCCACGACTACGTGACCGGCATTGCCGCCGACTTCCTGGGTCTTGACCGTTCCGAGTTCAACGGTGTCATTGCCCACCTGGGTAACGGTGCTTCCATTACCGCCGTACAGGGCGGCAAGTGCCTGGATACCTCTATGGGCTACACTCCCCTGGCTGGCCTGGTCATGGGTACCCGCTCCGGAGACATTGACCCCTCGGTTCTGACCTCAATTATGATGCGCGACCCCGAGATGACTCCCGCTAAGATGGATGCCCTGCTCAACAAGGAATCCGGCCTGCTGGCTATTGCTGGCAACAACGACATGCGCGCTGTTGTTGAGGCAATGGAAGCTGGCGATGCCCGCGCTCAGCTGGCCCTGGACATGACCTCCTACCGCCTGGCTAAGTACATCGGCGCCTACCACGTTGCTGTGGGCGGCGCGAAGGCCCTGGTCTTTACCGCAGGTATCGGCGAGAACTCCCACCAGTTCCGCCAGCTGGCCGTAGAGCGCTTAGGTGCCCTGGGTATCAAGCTGGATGCTGAGGCCAACAAGGTACGCAGTGACGAGCCCCGACTGATTTCGACCGCTGATTCTGCTATCCCCGTTCTGGTGGTTCCCACCAACGAGGAGAAGGCTATCGCGGAGGCAACCGCCGCACTGGTCGCCTAACCAGCCTCTCGGCAAATGCCACGCTGTGCCCGCGCCCTGAACTATCAGGGAGCGGGCACAGCGCCTTTAAGACTTCTATAAGGTTTATTCAAACAGCACCTTGCTCAGCGCTCTATCAGCCAACATCCCTGAACGCCAGACCCGAGCCAGTTGGCTGATAGAGCAGTGAACTGGGACACCGAACGTTTGAATGCCTCAAGGGATGTGGGATACTTGCCCTACAGCCTGAAACAAGGGAGTTTCTACCATGATTACCCGCTCAGCAAAAGGTTTACCGCCCCTCATCCACGTTCAGGGCGTGGCAACTATCGCATCCTTCTTCCTGACCTTCCTGATTCTGCCGGTACTGGCCCTCAACGCCACCAGCCTGCTCTGGACCCTAGCCAACCTGCCCCGCACCTACCGGGTGCTCCCGGCAAAAATCCTCCTGCTCCAAATCTTCTTCTGCGCCGTAAGCCTTTTCCTGCTGATTCTCCACACCGTTGTTCGCAGTGAATCCGTGCTCTAAGCACCCGCCCACTCCACGGCAGCCGCAGAAACAGGCACCATAGCCAGCTTTCTTGCTACTGTGGTGGGTAGAAAACAAACCCTAGCCAGCAGGATAGTAGATGAGCGAGAACACCCCAGGCGGTACCAGCGGCCCCGACAACCAGGGAAGACCCAACACCCCACCGGCAGATGGCGGTAACCGGCACAACCAAGCAACAGGTACAGCCGGGCACCCCAGTGGCCCGCACGAGCCAGGGCTACAGAACCCGCTACCTAACGACCTCAGCAAGGGCTGGATGCCCGAAGACAAGCGCCAACGTCCCTTCTCACCGCTACCGGCACCCAAGCTCTTTGGCTACCAGTCCCTACTGCCCTTCAAGTTCATCAACGCCATTCGGCACCCCGCCGAGCTGCCCCTGGTCATCATGGCCTACGCCCTGACCCTACTGGCCTACGTGGGTGGGGCCGTCTACCTGATCTCATCCTTCATCGCTCTTGTCACCGACAGTAAACCCGCCTTCAGTGGCTTAGGGAGCCTGGTCAGCCAGCTGGTTGTCCTGGCTATCTACCTGCCCCTAGGGATCTTCCTGGCCCGTGCCCTCATGTACGCCCAGCTACGCATGACAGGTGTGCGCATCAGCCCCACCCAGTTCCCCGATGCCTACCAGATGGTCGTTGAAGCGGCCCAGGCAGCGGGCCTGCGTCGAGTACCCGATGCCTACGTCGTACTCGGTAACGGTGTCATCAACGCCTACGCCGCCGGGCACGGGCACCGCCGTTTTATCGCCATCTATTCCGACCTCTTCGAAATCGGTGGGGCCGCACGCAACCCCGAGGCACTGCGCTTTATCATCGGCCACGAAGTCGGTCATATTGCCGCCGGCCACACCGGCTACTTCCGCCTGATCTTCACCTCCTTCTTCATGCAGATCCCTATTGCGGGCAAGCTCCTCTCCCGCACCCAGGAATACACCGCCGATAACTTTGGCTACCGCTACGCACCGGAGGGGGCAGAAACCACCACCTGCGTCCTGGCCGCCGGTAAATACCTGGTCAACGATGTGAACTTCCACGAACTAGCCAACCGCGCCGTCTACGAGCGGGGCTTCTTCACCTGGGCCTACAACCTGACCACCACCCACCCGCCAGTGACCTGGCGCGCCCACGCCCTGCGTGACCGCAGCGAGCCGGGCCGTCTGATCTGGCGGCCCAAGAACAACCCGCCCTACCCCCTCTCCATGATCCCTGCGGCAGAACCCGCTGAATCCTGGGCTGACCCCCTCCAGGCCCTTGACTACATGGGTATTTACCCCGAAAATCCGGCTAACCAGCACTGGGGTTCTGTAGAAACAACCTACCGTAAGCCCGCCCAATACCGGGACCGTAGAGTCGCAGATATGCTCAATAACGGTTGGATTCCCCCGCACCTGCGCCAAGCACCTCAGCCACCACAGGGGCCGGGCATGCCAGGCCAGCAGAATCAAGCACCAGCTCACCCTAAGGCACCTCCGGCCCAGGCTGATACCCCTCCCACCACAGAACCAGAAAATGGCGGCCCCAGGCCGTCAGATTCCTAGCCACCACCACCACCGTGTCTCCTCAACGTCCGCTCAAAACCTGGCGGCCCGACCCGCTCATTACCCTCATCCTGATAGCTCTTATCCTGGCTATCCTTGCACCCGCGCGGGGGGACTTCGCGCAGGGGTTCAGCCTAGTCACCAAGCTAGCTATCGGCTTGCTCTTTTTCCTCTACGGCGCGCGCCTCTCACCCCAAGAAGCCCTCCAGGGCCTCAAACATTGGCAGCTCCACGGCACCATCCTGGCCCTCACTTTTATCCTTTTCCCGCTGATTGGTCTTGCCCTCTACCCCCTACAGGCGGTCATCGGCAGGGAACTTTACCTGGGCCTGCTCTTCATGACCCTGGTGCCCTCCACCGTGCAGTCCTCGGTCGCCTTTACCTCCCTAGCTAAGGGCAACGTAGCCGGTGCCATCGTCAGCGCCAGCACCTCCAACCTTGCCGGGGTAGTCCTCACACCCCTACTGGTCATGCTTCTGATGCGCAGTGATCAGCTGGTTATCTCTGGCTCAGTCTTTGGGAACATCGCCATTCAGCTCCTGCTGCCCTTTATCCTGGGCCAGCTTCTGCGCCGGTGGGTGGGAGAAATTGCCCGCAACAAACTGACCAAGCATATTGACCGGCTTTCTATCGCCATGGTGGTCTACGCGGCCTTTTCGGACGGTATTGTGCAGGGCATTTGGAGGCGTATTAGTCCCTGGCAGATTCTGTTTCTGGTGGTTCTCTCCCTGCTCCTGGTGGAGTTCCTGCTCTGGCTCAGCGGGGTCCTTGCCCGCAAACTGGGCTTTAGCTACGGCGACCGGGTCGCTATCCAATTCTGCGGCTCCAAGAAGTCCTTAGCCACGGGCCTGCCCATGGCCGCCGTCATTTTTGGTGGAGCCCAGGTGGGTGCCCTCATTCTGCCGCTGATGATTTTCCACCAGGTTCAGCTCATGGTCTGCGCGGCTAAAGCCGCCCGCTGGGGCAGGCAGGCGCACGAAACCCCCTAAGAAGCAAGTCCGGCTCGGCTCTCACACGGCGCAGGTGCAGCCCTCCTGCCGGGGCACCTACCCCGCAGCTACCACACCAGGCACAGTAGTTGCTATGCCCCTGGCCTATGCCAAGGCTGTTAGCTCAACCTGTCCCTCACGTGCGTAAGTTTTTCCATCATCACCCAAGCTCAATAACTTGGCCGCCGTCTCGACCGCCCACCTCTGCGTGGGGTAGATCAATGTCTCCAGGGCATCGGCAAGGGGAAGCCACACAAACTGATCGTGGAGAGTCTCATCAAGCTCCACAGGCCCAGGGGGCATGATAGCTACCGCATTCGGAACCAGCATCACCGTATCGTAGTTATCATCATAAAACTGTGCTACATTACGAAACTTAAAAAGCTGGCTGGGCCAGCTTCCTGTCTTAGCATGAACCTGACGCGCGAAAGCATCCGAAATGCGTTCCCCCTGCACCAGTTTGCCCGACACAGTTTGCCACTCACCGGGCATAGGAACCGCGGCATCTGTGCTCAAACGGCGTAATAATAAGAACTCCAGGCTCCCGTCTTCCCTCCACCGGGCGGGGTGTACATCAACATAAAAAACGCCGACTGGGCGAAGACACTCCCCAAAATCATCAATTCGCATTTGCTTGTCCTTTCACCTAGCTGAGATTGCCATAAGCACATATAACTATAGGAAAGGTGCATCCTGCACCTTCGCTGCCGAACGGATAAAAACCCACAACCACTATTGGCTTTCACGGTATTGAACGCTGTTCGCACCTAGCCTACAGTGGGAGCCATGACTCTCACACAGGCACTCCTTGGTTTCGCCGGTATCGCTTTCCTGATTACCGTCATTCCCGCCACCGATACCGCCCTAGTACTGCGTTCCTTGGTGGCCGGGGGCAAGAAAAGCGCCTACGCCTGCGTCATGGGTATTACCAGCGGGCTCCTAATCTGGGGAGTCACCGCCGCAACCGGCCTAGCCGTGCTCATGGCAGCCGCACCCACCGTCTTCGACCTGATGACGGTAGCCGGTGGTCTCTACCTCATCTATCTGGGAATCAGCTTCCTCCTCACCCTGCGCCGCTGGAACCAGGTCACCGCCCTCAAAACTGAGCAGGCCGCCCTAGCTTCTCTGCCCCAGCCCGCACCCGGCGAACTGGGTCAGGCCGCACTCGGCGGACACCAGGCCCCCCGCCCCTCAGGTAGCGCCCACAAGGATTTTCTAGCCGGCTTTATCGCCAATATCCTCAACCCCAAAATCGCGGTCTTCTATATTGCTAGCGTGCCGCCCTTTATGGTTGCCAGCGTCAGCCCGGTCCTCATGGGATCCCTGCTGGCCTTGATTCACGGCGGCATTAACGTGGCCTGGTTCGCGGTCATTATCTCCCTGGCCACCCTAGCCATGAAGTGGCTACTGCACCCCCGCGCGGCCCTGGTCATTGACGGAGTCGCCGGAGCCGTCCTGCTCGTTTTCGGGGTGCTCATTCTGGTGGAGGCCACCCACAAGTTCCTCTAGGCCCACAGGGACAGAAGGAAACCCCCAACTAAGGCCAGAAGCCCTAGAGCCCCAGGGCCTGCACCGCCCGCACCAGGGAGATATGGGCAAGTGCCTGCGGGAAGTTACCGGTCAATCGCTGCTCGTCAAAAGAGTATTCGGGGCTCATCAAGCCCAAATCATTAGCCTTATCCAGAACCGTATCAAGCAGGGCACGGCCATCCTCTTCGCGGCCCGAACGAATATACTGTTCAGCCAACCACAGCGACGAAACGAAATGAGGGTTACTCTGCCCCTCAAAGCCATCATGAGAATCCGAATTATCGTAGCGGTAAATCATGCCCGACGGGTGACGGATAGTCTGCTCTATTCGCTCTACCGTTGCCAACAGACGGGGGTCATCCCAGGCTAAGAGGCCAATCTGGGGTAGCTGGAGCAGGGAGGCATCAACCGAGGAACCGCCGTAGGTGGAGACAAAGCACCCCAGCTCCTGGCTGTAGCCCCTGGTCAAGATATCTTCAGCTACTGTATCGCGGCAGTGCTCCCAGACGGCGGCGTCCCCGTCCAGCCCGAAGTCGCGCACCGCCGAAACACCGGCATCGAAAGCCGCCCAGAGCATGGCCTGAGAGTGGGTATAGACGGCAGGTTCACCAAAGGTTTCCCACATGGAACGGTCGGGGTGGCCGATGCGCTCGGTCGCAGCATTGAGCAGAGCCTTTTGGAGGGGCCAGGACAGATGGTCCTCGGCCACCCCCTGCTCGCGCAGGTGGGCAAAAGTAACCAGCACCTGGCCCAGGGCATCACCCTGGAAACGATCGCCAGTGCCATTGCCGGAACGGACGGGCTGGGAGCCCTCGTAACCGGGTAGGGCTAGGCGGCGCTCGATGTCGTCTTTTTCACCAGCCAGCCCGTAGACCGCGTGAATCTGACGCGGATTATTAGCCAGCGCGCGCAGAACCCAGTTGCGGAGCTGGGCGGTTTCGCGTTCGTGGCCGTGGGCCAGGGTAACATCCATAGCCATGGCAACGTCGCGGAGCCAGGTGAACCGGAAGTCATAGTTGCGTTTGCCACCAATAACCTCGGGCAGAGAGGTAGTCACCGATGCAACCAGGGCACCGGTTTCGCGGGAAATCAGGGCGCGCAACAGCAGCAGGGAACGCAGGCGAGCTGCGCGGTAACGCTGGTTAGCCTCATTACGGAGGCCCGATGCAGTAGGCACAACAATCTGCTGAGCCGCAGTCTGAGCTAGCTCCTGGTAGGTTTCTAGGTCTACCTCAGGAGCGGCGGTGTTAGAACCGGCATCCAGTAGGGATGAGGGTTTCTCGTACTCCTGCTCCACATCGCGGACCGCCGAAATCACAGTGGCCTGGGCTGTGGTGCCGGCGTCATCGGCGGCCGGGGGCTCTTCGTCCACAGAGGCAGGCGTGTAGAGATCAGACCATTCGCCCCACTGCTCCTGGGTGTAGGTCAAGGCGGTGAGGTAGTCCACCGGCGCAGGCGGGTTGTGGTTGGAGGCAAAGTAGGACAAGGTAAAGGTGTAGCTCTGACCTGCCGAGACGGTGAAAGTTTCGGCTTTAGATTCAGGGTCGCCCTCAGGCAGAGAGTCACCCCGGAAGACCAGCGCATGGGGGCCTGCCATTCCCACCAGCATGTCAGCGGATGGGTCGGCCTTACCTGCGGTATCGACACCGCCGTAACGGGTCACCCAGGGAATAGTGCGACCGTAGTCAAAGCGTAGGGCTAGCTCGTGGTACATGGTGACTTCGCCGGTCAAGCCCTCAACGTTACGGACGATAGTGGTCCCGCCGGAGAGCGGCATAAATTCGGTAACCCGCACACTGGAATCACCCACAAACCAGACGGTTTGCAGAATGAAGGTGTTTTGGCGGTAGGAACGTTCGGTGCGGATCTCTTCTACCGGTGCAGGATTGACCGATTCGAGGGGAGCTAAAAGCCATCGACCGTGCTCGCGTTCGCCCAACAGAGCCGCAAAAACGGCCCGAGAGTCAAAGCGCGGGGCGCAGAACCAGTCGATGGAACCGCTACGCGAAACAAGCGCACCGGTATTCATGTCTGAGAGTAGGGCGTAGTCCTCGATGTAAGAAGCCATGTCTTTCAGTCTAACAGGGTACTTAGTATCGGGCCGGGCTGGAGAATTTCTATGACACCCCTTGAATATATACCCCCTAGGGGTATATGTTAAGAGGCATGAGCCAAGAACATTGCCCGGTAGAACACCAGCACGGCTACACCGCAGATAAAGATGCCTACCTCAAGCGGCTCCGCCGCATCGAGGGGCAGGTGCGCGGTATCCAGCGCATGGTACACGAGGGTACCTACTGCATAGACATCCTTACCCAGGTCTCAGCCATCAACGCAGCCCTCCACAGCGTCTGTCTGCAACTGCTCGAAGACCACGTTCGCCACTGCCTTGTCGACACCGCCCATCAGGCACACGATACCGGGCACACAGAACCGCTCGACGAAAAAATCTCAGAAGCCATGGCCGCTATCTCGCGCCTGGTCAAGAGCTAACCCAAGGAGAAAATCATGACCACCACCGTCAAAGCAAGCGGCCTCACCTGCAACCACTGCGCCATGAGCGTGCGCGAAGAAATCGAAGAGATCCAGAACGTCACCGGCGTTGAGGTTGAGGTTGTCAAGGACGGCCAATCCACCGTCACCATCAGCCACACCGGTGATCTTGACCCCGCCGCTGTCACCGCCGCTATTCAAGAAGCCGGGTTCACCCCGGTCGCCTAAGCCCCTAACCGGGCGGGAAAGCTACCTCGTTGGCAAGCCCCCTAAATGCCAGCCCCCTAAAACGCCAGTCCTGAGCCAGCTTAGTCAGGGGTAGCTCTCCCGCCAGCCCCGCCAGTTGGCTACCAAGGCGCACCAGCCCCTAAATGCCAGCACTGAAAGAAAGAGCTATGCCCACAGCCCCCGCCCCGGACCTTTTGACCGGTGACACTCGCATCGTCACCCTGAGCGTAGGGGGCATGACCTGCGCTTCCTGCGTGGGGCGGGTGGAACGCAAACTCAAAAAGATAGGGACAGCTCCCTCGGTGAACCTGCCCCTAGAAACCGCGCGGGTAATCGCCCCGGCAGATATGCCCGATGAGCACATCATCGAAACCATCGAAAAGGCCGGCTACACCGCCTCCCTCAAAAATGATGAGGCCCAGTGCCCAGACGAGGATGCTCAGGCAAGGCTTCTCCCCCAGCTCATCCTGGCGGCCTTGCTGAGCATACCCGTCCTCCTTATCTCTATGTTCGCCACCTTCCAGTTCCCCCACTGGGGCTGGGTGGTAGCGGGCCTCACCCTGCCGGTGGCCACCTGGTCGGCGCTCCCCTTTCACCGCCCGGCCTGGACCAATCTACGCCACGGCTCCTTGACCATGGACACCCTCATCTCTTTGGGTGTTATTGCCAGCTACGCTTTTTCGCTCTGGCAACTTGCCACCAACCCCGGCATGACCGCCCACGCGAGCAGCTCCCACGGCGGGCACGGCATGGAACACATGCTCTACTTTGATGCAGCCACCATGATTACCCTCTTTTTGCTGGTGGGGCGTTATATTGAGCACCGCACCCAGCGCCGCTCATCCCAGGCTTTACGCGCCTTGCTCAGTGTAGGAGCCAAGAGCGCTACCATCCTTCAGGGCGGTGCACAGGTAGAAGTCCCGGTCAAAGACCTGCTCCCCGGCGACATCTTTCTGGTACGCCCCGGCGAGAAAATTGCGGTGGACGGGCAAGTAATCGAGGGACGCTCCGCCCTGGACACCTCCCTGCTGACCGGTGAGTCCCTCCCCCTGGAGGTCGGTGTGGGTGACACCGTCATTGGTGCAACCATCAACACCTCCGGGGCACTCACCGTCCGCGCAACCCGCGTGGGTACCGAGACGGTCCTGGCCCAGATGAGCCGCACCGTAGCCCAAGCCCAAACAACCAAGGCTCCCATTGCCCGCCTAGCCGATAAGGTATCGGCGGTCTTTGTTCCCATAGTTATTGGGGTAGCTGTGCTCACCCTGGCTGGCTGGCTCCTAGTGACCGGCGATATCAACGATTCCTTCACCGCCGCTGTCTCCGTCCTGGTCATTGCCTGCCCCTGTGCCCTAGGTTTAGCGACCCCTACCGCCCTGCTAGCTGGCACCTCGCGCGGGTCCCAGCTCGGCATTCTGATTCGCTCAGCCCAGGTACTAGAAAACACCAAAAAAGTAGGTACTATCGTCCTGGATAAGACCGGAACCGTGACAACCGGTGAGCTGGCTGTGACCGAAGTTTTCCCCTTCCCAGGCTACGACGCCACCAGCCTGCTGGCCCTAGCCGGGGCGGTGGAGGCTCACTCCGAGCACCCCATTGCCCGCGCTGTCGAAGCCGCCGCGCACACAGCCCACAAACAGGGAAGCAGCCACACTCTTCCCTCGGTCACCGATTTTGAGTCAGCCCCCGGTGGCGGCGTGCGAGCAACCCTCCTGCACAAGGGCGCGCACCGTCATATTGTCCTGGGGCAAAAGAGCTTTCTGAGCGGTGAAGGTGTTGAGCTGAGCCAGGCCCAGGACCAGGCCCTGCGCACCCGGCAGGAGGCCGGGCAGACTACCGTGATTCTGGCTGTCGATGGGCAGGTTGCCGGGCTAGTATCGCTCCAAGACTCCCCCAAGCCCGATGCCCTTGCCGCGCTGACCCAGCTTAAAGAACTGGGTCTGACCCCCGTCCTCCTCACAGGTGATGCTCAGCCGGTAGCGCGGGCTATCGCCGCCGAGGTGGGCATTGCAGCCGAGAACGTATTTGCAGAAGTCAGCCCGCACGATAAGCTAGCCACCATTACCCGCCTGCAAGAAGGCGGGCGGGGGGTCGCTATGGTCGGTGACGGCGTGAACGATGCCGCCGCCCTAGCCAAGGCAGACCTGGGTGTTGCTATGGGTTCAGGTACCGATGTGGCCATGGAAGCGGCAGATATGACCATTATGCGCAGTGATCTGGCCGCCCTGCCCACCGCCATCAGGCTCTCTCGGGCTACTCTGCGCCTCATTAAGGGCAACCTCTTCTGGGCCTTTGCCTATAACACGGTAGCAATTCCGGTGGCGGCCGCTGGACTGCTCAACCCCATGATTGCCGCCGCCGCTATGGCCTTTTCGTCAGTTTTTGTAGTATTCAATTCTGCCAGGCTATTGGGTTTCAAGGGATAAACAGCTAGATTGAGAGGTAGGAGAGGGCTCAGGCACAGCCAGTTCTAAAAAGAAATTAAAAAATTTTAGAAATCTGCGTGACATCTGCCGGGCTCACCCCGTCTTAACCTATGACAGCGCAACTGGCATAGGTTGCGGTTTCTTCGGATTCCGCAACCTGCGCTGTCACCTTAATACCTACCTAACAGAAATTAGGAAATAATATGAACCAGACACCTGCAACCACCCCCGCAACCCTGGCTGAAAAGAAGAACCAGGCTCCCGTCAAGAACACCGGTGCAGCAACCGGTCAGGGGACCACCAGCATCAATGACGGTGTTGTCGCCAAGATTGCCGGTATCGCACTGCGCGATGTTGAAGGCGTTTACGATCTGGGTGGCGGTGCCGCTCGTGCCATGGGTGCTCTGCGTAGCGCTGTTGGCCAGGACAACAACCTCAAGCAGGGTATCAGCGTAGAAGTAGGCCAGACTCAGGCTGCTGTTGATCTGTCCATCATCGTTGAGTACCCCCACCCCATCTACGATGTTGCCGAGAACGCCCGTAAGGCTGTTGTAGAGGCTATCCAGTCACTGGCTGGCCTTGAGGTCACCGAAGTAAACATTGAGGTCCTTGATGTTCACGTACCCGGCGATGACCAGGACGCTGAGCAGAAGAACGATGAGCAGGAAAGCCGCGTTAAGTAATGTCTAAAGAATTCACAGGCGCTCTCATAGGAGCCCTTCTGGCCTTTGCTGGCCTCCGCTACGGTTTTGGAGGGTTTGTCCTCTTTGCTGTGCTGATGGCTGCAGGTGCCACGGTTGGGCACCTGGTGCAGAGCTCAGATCTTTCAGTGGGTAACATGCTGGATTCGGTACGTAAGAATTCATCATCACGCTAATCCCAGAATTCCAAATTCATGCGCAGGTGGTTACTCAACCACCTGCGCATAGGATAGATCAGGCTTTTAATGAATAAAAATACCACCGATAGCGGCCCCGGTAGCACGAGAGTACGCAAGAAAGCTCTTGTCTCTATGTCTCATGCGGTAGCGGCTCAGGAACTTGGTGTGCCCTCCGATCATGTCCAGTCATCAATTTTTGATGATGCTGGCAAGCTGGGGGTAGATATCAACCTTGACTACCCGCTTGGCCCAATCCATGATGCAAAAGCTCTTGCTCAAGGTACCCACGGGCAGGGAACTATTTTTGATCTTCTTGCCCAGGCGCGGGCTCGTATAGCCCGGCAACTTACTCAGCTCTGTGGCTCAGAAGTGGGATCAATCAACATAGCACTCGATGGAACAACTAGCCCCAGCAGTGATAAGGCAAGGGTGCAATGAAGCAACAAAACTCTACACCACAGCATCAGCAGACCTCAGGCCAGGTTGACCAGGCCTCTTTCATCGGTTCACGGCAAGAAGCTGGCCCTTATGAGCGCTTACTGGCCCGCCAGGAGACTCACTCATCCCGCTGGCTGACCACAGTCATTGTCAACACTGTACTCATTTTGAGCCTTTCCTGGCTGGGCACAGAACTTGTTCTTTCGGCCCTGGGCCAACCTCCCCTCCTCATCACCGGCGAGGATCTCTTTTCAGGCTTCTTTAAGCTCGATGAGCTTCTCAGCCCTCTTTGGGGCGTCATCATTGGGTCAGTTCTAGTTCTACTGGGGCTGGTATTGCTTGCCCTCAGCCTCCGTCCGGGGCGCCTGAGCCGCCACAGTGCTCGTTCAGGGCGCTTCGCTATGGTGGTTGATAATAAAGCCCTGGCCTCATCCATCAGCGCAAGTGTGCGTGCTCGCACCGGCCTTGACCAGGACCAGGTAGTAACCAGTGTTAGCCCTCGTCAGATTAAAGTTACTGTAACGCCGACCTCTGGCAGGCCGCTGGATCAGCAGCAGGTGCATGAGCTGGTTAAGCAGACAGTAGCCAACCTGGCCTTGCAGGACCAGCCGGGTACCAAGGTAGTTATTGAGAAGCAGGGAGCTATATAAAATGGGTAACACTCCCAGAAAACTAAACCGTTTCTTTCTAGCTGTGCTGGGGTTGGTCTTACTTGTCCTAGGGCTTGTGAGCCTTTGCCTTCCCCTTGTGCCCCAAGCTCAAGATCTATGGGCCGAGTATGTACAGCCCTTGGAGGAACCTGCCCGAGCTGCCTTTGATAGGGTTGCCTTCAACACCGTTGACGGTCAGACAAGCCTACTGACCCTGCTTTTTGTTCTCTTGCTTCTCTTAGTTGTAATCGCCCTCATGATGGGAATAATTGCTCAGAAGCCTAAGAAATCAAAGACCCTGCTCAGTCAGCAGGACACCCAGACCGCTGGACGAACCACTATCTCCGATAAGTTCATCAAGCAGGCCATCACCGATGGCTTTGAAAGTCACCCCGACATCCTCTCGGTATCCGTCAGCTCCCAGGAGCTCAAGCGCTCCTCAGCCTGCTCGGTCAAACTTGAGGTCAGACAGGGTGCTGACATCGCCAGCCTCGAAAAAAGGGCAGCCCAGGTTGTTGCGGGCTTAGATCAGCTTTTGGGTCACAAGATTCCCTTACTGGTCCGAGTGACCGGTGGACTGCGGTCCACCTTCGCAGACGAGACCCAGCGGGTTCGGTAAAATAAATTGTCTCTAAATTCTAAGCGCGGTGCACTGTCCCCCCAGAGCATCGCGCTTAGCCATAGGGGGTTTCCCCCGTCAATACTTTCAGGAGTCTGTAGTGACAGAACTGAGCAACCGTCACCTCGCGGAGTTAGCGCCAAGCCTACTTCTGCAGCGAGCTGTTGATGGTGACTCGCAGGCTTTCCGCTTGCTGGTACAACCATATTTACCCATGATGCGGGCCTATGCTATTCGACTAACCGGTAACTCAGCGGATGCGGATGATGCCCTCCAAGATTCTCTTCTACAGGCCTGGCAAAAGCTTGATACCCTCCAGGATCCCGCTCAGTTTAAAAGCTGGGTGATGAAACTGACCGGTCGCAAAAGTATCGACCTGCTCAGGAAGCGCAAACCTAACGCAGATATCGATGACTACCACCACCTCAGTGATGGTTCAGCAAGTCCTGAGGACCTTGCAATGAGCCGCTCTGAGATTGATACGCTCAGCCAGGCCCTCAAGAAACTACCGGTAGATCAGCAGCGAGTCTGGATCATGCGTGAATACGGCGCCTGTAGCTACCAAGAAATTGCTCAGTCCCTGGGGATGAGCACACCCAGCGTCCGGGGCAAACTCGCACGTGCACGGGCCACACTCCTCGAAGAGATGGAGGGAAAGAACTAAAATGACTAACTGCAGTATTCCTCTAAGCGCCCTGAGCAGCTGGGTTGATGATTTAGAGACAGACTCACAGAAGCCACAGCTAACACGTCATATTGATTCATGCCCGGAGTGCGACCGCAAAGTCGCCTCTCTTCACAAGCTTCATTCCCTCGCTAGCCAAGACTTTGACCACGAGGTTAAAGAGTTAGAGAAGGATTTGAGCTGGGCGGAGAACCTCCTGAGCAATCTGGTTCTAGAAGCCAAGGCAGGCCGTTCAATTCCCCTACCCTCACCACACCAGGCTGTACGCATCCGCCAGGACGAAGGGGCGGTTGTGGCAGCTGTAAGAGCTGTTGCAGATGAACTTGATGAAGTAATCATCGGCCAGTGCCGGCTAGAAGGTGACATTGAGACCCCAGGGGCTCCTGTGGAAGTCAATGTGACAGCATCTGTTCAGATAGGTCTGGTTATCCCAGATTTGGCCCAAGCCCTGCGCTCTAGTATTCAGGAATCACTGGAACGGTGCAGCGAGCTTAATATTGTCGCAATCAATATCACGATTCAGGACCTTCATGAAAAATCCCTCAATGACTAGCCCAAGTGCGCCCATCCAGGAAATCTACCTTGAGCCTGCTGATGCCCCGGCCTCTCAGGAACAAGAAGGGGCTAGTAAACCTCACGACAGGAGCGCTGGGGAGCTTGACCTTGACCGCTTGCGGCAGCTAGTTCTGCAGGTTCCAGGGGCTCATAAGCTATACCCGCGTACTCCTTACCTGATAGACCTGGTCCGTGCCCCGCTCTTGACGGAAGATACCGAAAGGGCCCAAGCTTTAGAGCACGACGCTGAGCAAGCCAGCTCCCTGCCTGCCCAAGTCAAGGTTAGATTGGGTATCACTGCAAGCCACAATGTAGTTGAGGTTACCCAAGAGGTGGGGTTAGCCCTAGCTGCCGAGCTACCCGGCCACCCTATCCATCTTGAAGTCGTTAGTTGCTCATAAGCTGACTCTGAGGTTCTCCGGTTGATACCCGGTCTAGCTAGCCAAGAATCTGTGAACGGTAGGCTGAGGGACTTAGACCGTACTGAGTTTTAAAGGCTTTGCTCACATAGGAGGGATCAAAGAGGGCGTAGCGGGCGCTGATGGCCTGCACGGACTCTGCCCTGTAGCGCGGGTTTGCTAGGTCCTCTCGGATTCTTTCCAGACGGCGGACACGAATAAAGGCAGAGACTGTCTGCTGGTGGGCTGAAAAACGGCTGTGGAGTTGGCGTAGAGAAATATAGAGAGCTTCAGCTATTTTGCTGGGGCCTAGATCTGGGTCGTCCAGGTGCTCCTCTATGTAGGCTACTGCCCGGTGATATATTGTGTGTGCCGGTTGACGCCCAGCTTGTGTAGACTCAGCAATCATAACTGTAATGACCATCTCTAGGGCAGAGCGTACCAAGGCTAAGGCGTGAGGCCCTCCTAGCTCCTCCAGATTGGTCGCTAGCTGCTCAAAAAGCGGAACCGCGAATTTCCCAAGCCCCTGGGATTCAGAAACCGGAGTGGCCGTTATCAGGTCGGTATATTCAGGGCTGAGGTGTACGAAGCTCTGCGGGAAAAGTACGACCAGGCTACGTTGGGGACCGGTGTAATCAAGTCGATAAGGACGCTTGGTGATATAGAGAGCAAGGTCGCCGGGGTTAAGGGTGCACCTACGGCCATCCTGGCTTACCTGGGATTGTCCCTCTAATTGCAGGCTGAGTTTGCAGTAGCCGCCCTGTACCTGCTCTGAGGGCTCAGGGTCCCTGCTAACTGAATGGGCCGGTGTGCGCATGTCCAAGAGCATAATTTCCCCCAGGGAGGCAGTGCGAGCGCTGGCCCTAAAGCTACCTGGGTTGGGTGCTTTGATCTCCAGGGGGCCAAAAGTCTCCCGGACCCGCTCAACCCACTGGGTAAAGCCCATAGGGTCGTGGTGCCGAAAGTGGTAGGGGGAAGACTGCTGAACGGGCTGGCGCATGGATTACCTTTCTGGGGGGCTTCTCACACTTTAGCGGAAGTGAGGCGTAGCACACCAGGCCAAGGGTTGTGCGCTCCCCACCTAACGCAACCCTGCAGCCCAATCCCACCATGGATATAACTGTTCATACATAACTAAGGAGCTGACAGTGTCGTCACTACCCACCACCTACCAGGAACTTCTTGAGCGCGTCACCACCGGTGGCAGCCGAGAGGTTTTTGACCCGGCAACCGAAGAGCTCATTGGTCTTGCACCGGTGCAGGGCGAAGACGTCCTCAACGAGCTGGTCGAGAAAGCCCGGGCGGCCCAGCCAGCCTGGGGTGCCCTCTCGCACGCTGAGCGTAGCGACTACCTGATGAAGATGGCTGATGCCATTGAGGCAAGCGCTGAGCCGCTGGCTGAGCTCCTTTCCAGGGAGCAAGGCAAGCCCCTGAACGGACCTAACGCCCGTTTTGAGGTCGGTGGTTGCGTGGCCTGGACCCGGGCTACAGCCTCCTTTGCTATGGATGAGGAGGTCTTGGTAGATGATGAAGAGACACGGGCTGTCCTCAATTATCGGCCTATCGGTGTAGTAGGTGGCATTGGCCCCTGGAACTGGCCGCTGATGATTTCTATCTGGCAGATTGCCCCAGCCCTGCGTATGGGCAACACTATTGTGCTCAAGCCCTCTGAGTACACCACTTTGAGCGTGCTGGCCCTGGTAGAGATTATCAATACGGTCCTGCCCGAGGGAGTGGTCCAGATTATTGCCGCTGATCGCGGTGTCGGTGCAGCTATGAGCACCCACCCCGGCTTTGACAAGATTACTTTCACCGGGTCTACCGCTACCGGTAGAAAAATTGCTGCCTCGGCAGCAGATACACTCAAGCGGCTCACCCTGGAGCTTGGTGGTAATGATGCCGGTATCGTTCTTGATGATGCTGACCCCAAGGCTATTGCTGAAGGTCTCTTCTGGGGAGCCTTTATTAATACCGGCCAAACCTGCGCCGCTCTGAAGCGTCTCTACGTACCCGACTCACTCTATGATCAGGTCTGCCAAGAGTTGCTAGCTGTTGCCCAGCAGATGCCTATGGGTGTTGGTCTGGACGAGCAGAATGTTCTGGGGCCGCTTCAGAATAAGGCCCAGTACGATATTGTTGCTGATCTGGTCCAGAAAGCTAAGGACTCTGGCGCCCGTATTCTGCTGGGTGGGGATCCCGACGAGAGCGCCAAGGGTTTCTTCTACCCCACTACCTTGGTTGCAGATATTGATGGCGATAATCCTCTGGTGGTTGAGGAGCAGTTCGGCCCGGCTCTGCCGATTGTTCGTTACTCCACCCTGGAAGAGGCCATTGAGGAAGCCAACAAGCTGGATGTAGGGCTGGGCGCTTCGGTCTGGTCTCCTAATATTGAGCGGGCCCGCGAGGTTGCGTCCAAGATTGAGGCCGGTACCGTCTGGATTAATAAGCACGGCGCTATTGATCCCCGTATTCCTTTTGGTGGTATCAAGCAGTCTGGCTACGGCATCGAGTTTGGTGTTGAGGGGCTCAAGCACATGGGCCTACCCCAGGTTATTTGCGAGTAGGGCGCCATCATTTTTTGAGGGCCCCGGCCTGTCTCCTTGTGGAGCGGGCCGGGGCCCTTGTGTACCGCGCGCCCACCCTATGAGGCAAACCTTCGGGTGAGGGCAGTCCGTCACCCTGCCTGACCTTATTTACTGACCAAATGGTAAAAAAATAGTGCGCCCCGGGTGTGCCAAGCCCAGTTTTCATATATGATTTCTTGCAAGGCACTGTGATGCCCGCCTCATAAAGGCCCCTGACTTGACCATGACACACAAGGAGACGCAGATGTCTTCACCCGCCACAGCACACAAAATAAATAAAGAAGAAAGAAAGGTCCTCGCCGGAACCCTCATTGGCACAACCATTGAGTGGTATGACTTCTTCATCTACGCCCAAGCAGCCGGCCTGATCCTGGCCAAACAGTACTTCACACCCGAAGGTGAGGACAACACCCTAGCCCAGATCGTCGCCTGGGCCTCCCTAGGTATCAGCTTCATCTTCCGCCCCCTGGGGGCAGTAGTAGCCGGGCATATCGGCGATAAGTTCGGCCGCCGCATCGCCCTGGTCCTGACCCTCCTGCTCATGGGGCTAGCAACCGTAGGTGTAGGCTGCGTACCCACCTACGCCCAAATCGGCATAGCCGCTCCCCTACTCATCGTCCTGCTGCGCATTATTCAGGGCTTCTCTGCCGGTGGCGAATGGGGCGGTGCGGCCCTCATGTCTGTAGAACACGCCCCCCGCCACCGCCGCGGCTTCTTTGGCTCCTTCCCACAGATTGGCGTACCCCTGGGCATGATTCTGGCAACCCTGGTCAATCTGCTCCTCAACGCCATCCTCACCGAAGAACAGTTCCTAAGCTTCGGTTGGCGCATCCCCTTCTGGTCCTCCATCATCTTGATTTTGGTTGGCTTCTACATCCGCCACTCGGTTGAGGAATCCCCCGTCTTCAAGGAGATGCAAACCCTCAAGAAGAAGGAATCAGCACCCCTGAAACAGCTCTTCAAGAGCAACAAGCGTGAGGTCATCCTGGCCGCCTTAATCTTTATCGCCAACAATGCCGCAGGCTACCTGGTGATCGCCTTCTTTATCTCCTACGGCGTCAAGAACCTGGATATGAGCCGTGGACAAGCCATGACCGCAGCCATCATTGGTGGCCTCAGCTGGCTTATCTTCACCATGGTGGGCGGCTGGATGTCTGATACAGTGGGCCGTGTTCGAACCTTCCAAATAGGCTATGGTCTTATGGCCCTGTGGGCTATTCCCATGTGGTTCCTGATTGATAGCGGCAACTTTGCCCTCTTCACCCTGGCCATCCTGGTACTTACCCTGGCCCTGGGCCCCTCCTACGGCCCCCAGTCCGCTATGTATGCTGAGATGTTCCCTGCCTCCGTCCGTTTCTCAGGTATCTCCATTGGCTATGCCATCGGTGCGATTCTCGGCGGTGCCTTTGCCCCCATGATTGCAGAGATGATTCTCAAGCAAACCGGCCAGTCCTGGATTATTGGTCTCTACATCGCCCTGCTAGCGGTCGTCTCCCTGATTGCCGTCAGCAAGGTACCTCGAGGGATCCAGGAGATAGATTTGCACCCAGCAGATGAAAGCTCCCGGGTTCACTAAGTAACACTTGAGCACAGTAACCGCCAGCCCCCAACCAGAGGGCTGGCGGTTGGCTTTAAGACCGCCCAGCACCCAACCACAAGACTTGACCTAAGTCACATAAAATGACAAGATTTATTGAACGATTGGTCAGTTATTTGGCTCTATGACTCATGCCTTCTCACAAAGGAGTAAGAATGTCCCAGACACCCCAGGCCTATCTCGTGGGAGGCTCCCGCACACCCGTTGGCAGGTATGGAGGCGCCCTGTCCTCCATCCGGCCCGATGATCTGGCCGCCCTGGTCATCAAAGACCTCGTCGAGAAGACCGGCATAGACCCCGCCACTATCGATGAGGTCATCCTGGGCAACGCCAACGGCGCAGGTGAAGAAAACCGCAACGTTGCCCGCCTGGCCTGGCTACTGAATGACTACCCCGATACCGTCCCCGGGATTACCGTCAACCGCCTCTGCGCCTCCGGCATGAGTGCCATTACCCTAGCGGCCCAGATGATTAAGGCAGGGGAAGCTGACCTGGTCATAGCAGGCGGCACCGAGTCCATGTCGCGGGCCCCCTGGGTCATGGAAAAACCGGCAACCGCTTTCGCTAAGCCCGGCCAGGTTTTTGATACCTCTATCGGCTGGCGTTTTATCAACCCGGCCTTTGCCAGCCGTGACAAGTTCACCTACTCCATGCCCGAAACCGCTGAGGAAGTAGCGCGGCAAGAGGGCATCAGCCGGCAAGACTGCGATGCTTTCGCCCTCCGTTCCCATGAGCGTGCCCTGGCAGCTATCAAGGACGGTCGTTTCCGTGACGAGATTGTCCCTGTCACCGTCCGGGATCGTAAGGGGCGCGAAACCCTTGTTGACACCGATGAGGGGCCCCGCCCAGGCACCAGCACAGAAGTGCTGGCCTCCCTGCGCCCGGTAGTGAGCGGTGGGTCAGTAGTAACAGCAGGTAATTCGTCCTCCCTCAACGACGGTGCTTCTGCAATTTTGGTTGCCTCCGAGGCCGCCCTCGAAAAGTACGGGCTGACCCCGCGCGCCCGCGTGGTGACCGGTACCAGCGCCGGTCTTGCCCCCGAAATCATGGGCCTAGGCCCGGTCCCCGCTACCGAGAAGGCGCTGGCACGTGCAGGCTGGTCTGTAGCCGATCTTGACGCTGTAGAACTAAACGAAGCCTTCGCCAGCCAGTCCCTTGCCTCCATGCGTCGCCTGGGCCTCAACGAAGAAATCGTTAACAAGGACGGTGGGGCTATTGCCCTGGGCCACCCGCTGGGATCCTCCGGCTGCCGTATCGTCATCACCCTCTTAGGTCGCATGGAGCGGGAGGAGGCCCAGCGTGGCCTGGCAACCATGTGTATCGGTGTAGGCCAGGGCGCGGCCCTGCTACTTGAAAGGGTCTAAGCGTGTTTGAACATTTCACCGCCCTCACCCTTGAGGAAAGCCAAGATCGCCTGCTGGTGCGCATGAACCGCCCCCAGGTACGTAACGCTATTGACGCAACCATGGTCGCTGAGCTCCACGAAGTATGCGCCTATCTGGAAAACACCCCCAAGATTCTGATTCTGACCGGCTGCCAGGTAGAGGGACGGGGCATTTTTGCCTCCGGTGCCGATATCGCCCAGTTGCGTGAACGCCGCCGGGACGATGCCCTGCGCGGAGTTAACTCGCAGATTTTTGACCGCATCCATAAGCTCCCCATGCCGGTGATTGCCGCTCTTGACGGCTACGCCTTAGGCGGCGGGGCGGAGCTGGCCTACGCCGCCGATTTCCGGCTGGGCACCCCTTACATCAAGATGGGTCAGCCAGAAACCAATCTGGGTATCATTGCCGCCGCAGGTGGTTTGTGGCGGCTCAAAGAGCTGGTCGGTGAGCCGGTGGCCCTGGAGATCCTGCTGGCCGGGCGTATCCTCAATGCCCAGGAGGCCCTGGATTTGCACCTGGTCACAGAGCTGCACGAACCGGATGACCTGCTCCCCGCTGCGCACGCCCTAGCCGACCGCATAGCCGCCCAGGACCCCCTGGCTATTCGCGTCACCAAACGGGTATTTGCCGCCCCCCGGCAGGCCCACCCGCACATTGATGAGCTAGCCCAGGCTATCTTGTTTGAATCCCAGGCCAAGTTTGACCGCATGCAGGCCTTTTTAGACCGCAAAAAGAAGTAGAGGTGTCCTATGACCGAAATTCACGAACTTAAAGTACCCGCCCGCGTAGGCGTGCTGGGCGGCGGGCGCATGGGTGCCGGCATCGCCCACGCCTTCCTGCTGGCTGGGGCGCAGGTTCTGGTGGTGGAGCGTGACGAGCTCAGCGCCCAGGCCGCCCGCGAGAGGGTCGAACGTGACCTGGCTAAGTCGCTAGAGCGCGGCACCTTCGATGGCAATTTGGATGAACTGACCGAACGTTTGAGCCTCTCTCTGAGCTACGCTGATTTTTCTGACCGCCAACTCGTCGTAGAAGCCGTACCCGAAAACTGGGACCTGAAAGTCTCGGCCCTGCGCGCGGTAGAGGAAGAGCTTGATGAAAGCGCATGGTTGGCCTCTAATACTTCATCGCTGTCCATTGATGGGCTGGCAGAATCACTAGAACGGCCAGCTCACTTTATTGGCCTGCACTTTTTCAACCCCGTACCGGCTTCACAACTGGTGGAGGTAGTGCAGTCTAAGCATTCCTCCGATGAACTGAAAACCCTTGCACGCACCTGGGTTGAGGGCCTGGGCAAGACCCCCGTGGTGGTCAATGACGCCCCGGGGTTTGCGTCCTCCCGCCTGGGTGTGGCTATCGCCTTGGAGGCTATCCGCATGGTTGAAGAGGGCGTAGCAAGCCCTGAGGATATTGATAACGCTATGGTGCTGGGCTACAAGTTCCCCATTGGTCCGCTGGCTTTGACCGATGTGGTGGGCCTGGATGTGCGCCTGGGCATTGCTGAGTACCTGGAATCGCAGCTGGGTGAACGTTTCGCACCCCCGCAGCTCATGCGCGACATGGTGGCCCGTGGCGAGCTAGGCCGTAAAAGCGGTAGGGGCTTCTACGACTACAGCTAGGTGCCTGCCCTTACGCTGAGGCCCGGTCTTCGAGAAGCCGCAACAAGTCAGCTTCCGGAGAACCGGGCGGGGCTGACGCGTCTGGGCATCCATCTTTCCAGCGGGGCACCCATTTTACGGACCCGGCAGAAATTTGCCGGACCCACCCGGGCGGGCTACTTTATAAAGAAACTACCCCTTGATGAAGTTGGTGATTCGCAGGGTGCAGAGCCGGTCCCCGCTCTCCTGGTGGGTGATGATAACTTCGTGGGTGGTCAGCGAGCGCCCCAGGTGAATGGCCTGCGCTACTGCGCGCACGGTACCGGCCCGGGAGGATTTGTGGTGGGTGGCGTTGACATCTACACCTACAGCGACCTTGCCCATGCTGGACGCGTGAATAACGGCTGCCCAGGAGCCCACGGCCTCGCCCAGGGCGAGCATGGCTCCACCGTGCAGTAGCCCCAGCGACTGACGGTTCCCCTCAATGGGCATAGTGGCGACAACCCGCTGAGCCGACTCTTCGAGTACTTCCACACCCAGTTTTTGATCCAGCTCCCCCAGCCTAATCTTCCAGAGTTCCGCCTGGTCGGCGGGGCGTGCATCCTGAGTCATGCTTTTGTTTTCCTTTCTGCCCGGCGGGCTGGGCACTTTCTTTCAAGTGTGATGTGAACTATAGTTTATAGCAATAACTGAACGCTCGGTCACTTATTTGCCGGGCTGTCCCTAGCGTTACCACCTGACCGAGCAAAGGAACCCCCATGACGAGCACTGCCCCTCTAGTCCCCAGCTTCATCAAGGGTAACTGGTGGGTGCCCCAAAACCCCTCCAAGGCCCAGGACGTCCTCAAGGCCGTCACCGGTGAGGTCATCTACCGGGTTTCCACCGAGGGCATCGACACCGCCGGGGCCATCGACTACGCCCGCACCGTGGGCCAGGCCAACCTCAGCGCACTAACCTTCCATGAACGCGCCCTGATCATCAAAGAGCTGGCCCTGCACCTGGGCAAGCACAAGGAGGAACTCTACGCGCTCTCCTTTGCCACCGGCGCAACCGCCCGCGACCACTACATCGATGTAGACGGCGGTATTGGCACGCTCTTTACCTTCTCGTCCAAGGGCCGCCGGGAACTGCCCAACGCCCAGGTCATTATTGATGGTGCCCTGGAACCGCTCTCACGCGATGGCTCCTTTATCGGTGAACATATCTACACCACCCTGCCCGGTGTTGCGGTAGAAATTAATGCTTTCAACTTCCCCATCTGGGGGATGCTCGAGAAGTTCGCCCCTGCCTTTATTGCCGGGATGCCCACCATTGTTAAGCCAGCCACCCCCACCGGCTATGTTACTGAGGCCACGGTGCGCATCATGCTGGATTCCGGCCTGCTACCGGAAGGCTCCCTACAACTCATCTCTGGCTCTGCCCGCGATCTGCTGGATCATCTGGACTACCGGGATCATGTTGCTTTCACCGGTTCAGCTGCCACAGCGCAGACTCTGCGTTCCCACCCCAGCGTCCAGACTAAGGGACTGCACTTTACTGCCGAGACTGATTCACTCAACGCCGCGATCCTAGGCCCGGACGCTACCGCTGATACCCCGGAGTTTGAGGCCTTCATTAAGTCGGTCATGGTGGAGATTACCGCTAAGGCCGGTCAGAAGTGTACGGCTATCCGCCGGGTGCTGGTCCCGCAGGGACGTGCCGGTGAGGTCGTTGAAGCTCTTGCCGCTAAAATTTCGGGCCGCGTTGTAGTGGGCGATCCACAGGCTGAGGGCGTGACCATGGGTTCCTTGGCTTCACCCGAGCAGAAAGCGGAGGTCAGCGCAGCGGTAGAGCGGCTGGTTGCCGCAGGCGGTCAGGTTGCCTTCCAGGGGCAGGCCCCCGAGGGCCCCTCCTTCTACCCGGTGACTGTGCTGACCTTTGCTGATGCTCGAACCCCTGAGGTTCACGCGGTAGAGGCTTTTGGGCCGGTGACCTCCGTACTTGAGTACCAGGATGTGGCAGAAGCGGTGGAGCTGGCAGCCCTGGGCGCTGGTTCCTTGGTTGCTACAGTCTGCACCCACGACGATGCTGTGGCCCGCCAACTGGCTTTGGGCATTGCCGCCCACCACGGGCGTGTACTGATTCTAGACCGTGAGGATGCTAAGACTTCTACGGGGCACGGCTCCCCGGTGCCTCATCTGGTTCACGGTGGGCCGGGCCGGGCCGGTGGCGGTGAGGAGCTGGGCGGTGTGCGCGCTATCAAGCATTACATGCAGCGCACTGCCCTTCAGGGCTCACCCAATAAGCTCACTGCCCTGACCGGGGTCTGGCATAGCGGGGCGGATGCTCGCACGGTGACTCGTGCCCAGGTGGAGGCCGGGCAGGGGGTCCACCCCTTCCGCAAGTCTCTGGCGGAGCTGGAGATCGGGGATCAGTTCGCTTCTGACCTGCGCACGGTGACCCTGGAGGATATCACGGCGTTCGCGCAGGAAACCGGGGATATGTTCTACGCCCACACCGATGAGCAGGCAGCTACCGCTAACCCCTTCTTCCCGCGCAGGGTGGCGCACGGCTACCTGCTGGTTTCGTGGGCGGCAGGCCTTTTTGTGGACCCTGCACCGGGCCCGGTACTGGCTAACTACGGCTTGGAGAATCTGCGCTTTATCACACCGGTCACCTACGATGACGCTATCCGGGTGACACTGACCGCTAAGAAGATTACTCCGCGCGTTACCGACGACTACGGCGAGGTCACCTGGGACGCTGTTCTGCACAATCAGAAGGACGAAGTCGTCGCCACCTACGATGTGCTCACCCTGGTCGCTAAAACCTGGCCTATGCAGGAGATGAGCGAGGACTAAAAACTCTCAGTACTAGAGACGGGAAACGGGAGGGGCCGGTTGCACAAGACCGGTGACCCTCCTAGCTCTTAGCTGGGATCGTGAGGTAATGGAATACTCAGTTTGACTACTTTCTTTCCCCTTCTAGCTTGGGCCTTAAGGTTCAACCGCAATGCCCCGGAAGGCCATGTCGACTACGGCGTCGGCCAGGGCCTCAATGTCCCCTCCGCGATCAGGGTCGTACCAGACCGCCAGGGAGTTGATCATACCGAAAATTAGGCGGGCCAGGGTGCGGGCGTCCGCGCTTTCCCTCACCTGCCCCGCCTGCTGGGCCGCCGCGACCAGGGCGGCAAGGCGCACGGTCAGGGCACGGCGCTTATCCAGGGCCGCCTCTTGCACCGGGGTGTTGCCCTTGAGTCTGAGGAGCAAGGTGACCGAGGGCAGGTGTTCAGCGAGCACAAAGACGGTTTGACGGACCACAAACTCTAGGCGCTCTCTGGGGTCAGCTTCTAGCACCTCACCGGCTTCAAAAACCTCTTCGAGGGCATCGAGGGCCCGGTCCAGGGCCGTGCGCAGGATCTCCTCTTTGGATGTGACATGGTGGTAGATTGCGCTCTTAGTCAGCCCCAGCCGTTTAGCCAGCATGTCCATGCTGGTGGCATCGTAGCCGTGCTCGTTGAAAGCCTCAACGCAGACCCGCAGTACCTCTTGGCGGTCGTAGCCGGGGCGGCCTCGTTTGACACGGGCACCGGTCTGAGTGGTGACGGTAGGCTGGGCGCTCACGGGTGGTCCTCTCACATCAGCAGTAGGGGGGCAACCCCTGGGGAAGGGGCGCTTCCCATGCTACTAAAGCACGCGAAGCTTTGAGCGCAGAATACACCTCTACAGAACAGAGAGATGCTGGACCCGGTGACAGGCTTGGGCCACCAGAGGGTCATGGGTTGCTAGAACGATACCCATTCCACCGGCAGCCAGGCCAGCAAGAAGCCCCATAATATGCTCGGTTCTTGCCCTATCCAGGGCAGAAGAAGGTTCATCGGCTACGAGGATGCGGGGGTTAGTTATCAAGGCCCGGAGGGTCAGGCCGCGCTCCTTGTGAACGCGCGAGAGGTACTCTGCGAACGTCTCGTCAGACTCAGGTACGGCGGCGCCCCCCTTACGTCATCCCGCTGTTCTGCGTAACTATGCCTGCATCGATGCTAGCACAGAACCCACGACGTCAAAGCCCGGCATGTCGACACCCACAGATGCCCCTGCAAGCGACCGAACCTGAAACGACTCAGGATTGCAGGGGACTGCCGGCCCTCGAGCGGTTACCGCGAAAACAGGTCGTTCGCATCGATCAGTTCAGCGTGTGCCTGATCCACAAATTCCTTGGCCTGCACAAAGCTGTTAGCTGCGGCAACCACCTCGCGAACCTGCCTCATGTCGTCAGGAATCGGAACTGACAGGTCAGCCAGATGAGAAGGTTCGAGATGCTGCTGAACAGCCCCGTACTCGCTAATTCGCATCTGCGCCTGAGCCTCATCAGAAAGCAGGAACGCGAGAACGTAAAGCCTCATCTGGACATCAGGAATTCGTACCCGAATCGCATCGTCAGAGACAATCGCGCCATCCAGTCCGGAGGTAATGTATGCCACACGACCAATGGATCCCGAGCGAGTCACTAGAATGTCACCTACGTGGACCCGGACCACGTCAAACGCATCTCGCTGACGATCTGTAGCACGCGTCATGTCGAGCCACTTCACCGAATCTCTGCGGTCTTGGAGAATTGCAGACGGCGTATAGTATGGCTCAATGCCTGCACCCGGCCCCTCAACAAGGATGTTTTCAGTGCGCAGTCGCGGTCCCTTGAAAATCTCCACATCACTCGCCACCTGAGAAAGAGATGAGACACTCCAGCCGTCCCGCTCGTCGAAACTCTGAATTCGACGAAGCGTCTCATTTAGATCCGGCAGGTAATGCTGCGGATTGATATTGCCGGACTCGAGAATCCGCTCGAAGGGCACGGCGAATCGATATTCGCTCTCTTTGAATGTGCCCGAAAGGAAATCGGTGTAGTCGGAGAAAATCTGCGACAGATCCTCGTCAAGGATGTCGGTGCGTTCTCCGTTTGCGAGGATCTTGTAAATAGGCACCCCCTCACTATCTCGCCCAACCTTCTGAGAAATAGCCATGAACACGTCGGGCTGTATGTCGGTGTTCAGCCGCGAATCCATCCCTGTCTTCTCGACAATCAACACAGCAGTCCTTACACCCGTGTCAGGCTGGAATGAATTCTTGTGTAGATTGATCACCGCAAGAAGTTTTGCCTGCGCAAAAAGCACCTCTCTAGCGGGCCTAAAGGTCGCGGTGTCAAGGAATGACTTAGGTACGATAATCGCGAGCTTGCCACCCACCTTCAGCCACTGCAGGCACCGTTCAAAAAACAGCATTTCAGGCGGACAAGCCTCCTGAAGTTCGGGGAATGCCTGGTACTGACCATCCACTATCTTCCATCGGTGTGCAGACTGGAACTGCGCCAGCACCTCGCGATCGGTCACCTGTCCATCGCCTACGCCAGCAAACGGCGGATTCGTGAGGATGTACCCAGCCTGACCCTCATTGCATTGCGACTGGATCCACGTATCCATCTGATCGAAGGGGCCTAGGCTGTCACCCTGAGTCATTCCGCTATGCCCGTCACCATTCAAGAGCATAGCTGTCTTGGAAATCTTCACCAGGCGCTTACTGATCTCCACTGCGAATAGTTGTCGCCGCAGATTGGCAAGCTGGTGCTCTCGCTGTGCCGAGCCTTCACGCGTCGAGGCGATGACGGTTTGGCGCATATGCCGCAGCGCCGCTGTCGTGAACCCGCCGGACCCGCCAGCCGGATCTAGAACCTTACTGCCCGGGATCGGGTCAAGCATTTTGACCATCATGTCAACGACCAGTCGGTTCGTGAAGAATTGTCCACGAGCGCGCTTGAGGTGCGTGTGGGTGTATTCCTCATAAGCCGCGCCCATCACATCCCATTCTTGGGCCTCATCTAGCCGGGTCATGATTTGCCAGTGCTGCAAGAGAGCTACAACGTCGGTGATCGCCCGATCGGAGACCCCAATCTTTTCGTATTCGGAAAAGACACCTGGGTTATTGTCGGCGAAAGCGCGGAACAGGCGTTGAATGCGCTGCGCAACACGAACACGCCCTTCGGCTGAGGCGTTCTCTTCAGAGGTCACATAAAACTCGGGAAGTTCGCCTGGCTGCATTTCATCCTGCGCCTTAGCGAGGATGATCCGCACCATTTCCATGGTGAGGTCTTCTTCGTCGGAGTCAATGCCGCGTCCGTGCAGCTTGTTGTTGCAGAGACGTAGCAACCCCCTGACATCTTGAGGTCGGCGAAGATCGCTCTTGCGTGTCCTCCCCATAGACTCCCACGTCTCGCCACGGGCAGGGATGCCGACACTCTCAAGTAGGCCATTGCTCGGATGGAAGGTACGGCGGTACGCCTGGAGGTCATCTCCATTGGTCCAAATGGCGCCTTCAGCGGACGTGTTAAACACGTACGACGCCAGCTGATTCAGACCTTGGGTTACGTTAGGCCGCTTGCATTCGACCATGAACTTGATGTTCGACTGATCGTTGCTCGAAGCCGCCTTCTTCGTTGAATACACAACGATGTCGGCGAATTTCGGACTACCGTCGCGGTTCAGTATCGGGGAACTTCCTGCGTACACGGTCACCTCGGTGCGCATTTCATTGTATGGATAGCCATACTCATAGTGGAGAACCTTGAGGAACCGCTGGCGAACTCGCTCTTCGGGCTTATTCTGAAGCAGCTTCTTGCTCAGTACGTCGACGATGAGTCCGTCGTCGTTGGTATCAACGTCAAACCTTCTATCATTCACCTGCGGTTCGAGTGTTCCGATGTGCGCCACCATGATGCGACCTTCCGTCTCTTTGTCTTCGTAACTACTGTCTCGACGCCGCCGACTAGAGCGACCGGAGATCGACTTGCTACGAGTCGTCGTCCTGCGCTCGGAGCGACGATACCCCCATCAATTCTACAGGCCTCCTGCGAAGGTCCGCTGAGGGCCGACACTACCGGTCTGGCATCGCCATGCGGCATAGTCAAGGCCCTCGCCATCCCCATACTCCGGCGCGTGAATGGTTCGCGTGCCGGAGTGGGGGTACAGCCCCAGCAGGCCCCACCTCGCGGCACACCAACACCACCCAGGCGCGCCCTTCACCGAGCATGCACTAGGCGGTAAGCACACACCGATTTTGGCCCGGTAGCAAGCGAAAACCCGGTCGCATGGACCGGGTTGGGGAGCTCTGCACAGGTATCGGTTGAGGTAGGGAAATATCAAACACCCTGATCCGCCCAACCCGCTCCAGCAGGGCATCGAGCTTCTTGGGCTTGTCATAGGCAGCGTCGAACTGGGCGCGCAGATCATCCAGGAACAGGGGTTCAAGGGTCTTGAGGATGTTAGGCACCGAGATATAGTGCTGTCCCAGGTCGCTGCGCTGCCCGGGGGTGACGATGGCCTGGAACATGGAGCCGAAGATATCCGGGTTGATCTCCTGCCACAGCAGCGTCCCCAATCCGATGAGCAGGCTGCGGGACTTACGGGTGAACACCGGCACGGTGAGCGTCTGATCCCTGGAGAACAGGCGCCCGTTCATATACGGGAAGCCAGCCAGATGTGCAGGCTTATCCTCGGGCCATTCGGTATCCAGGGCGGAGAAGAGGTCCGTGAGGAAGTCCTGCGTGTCGGATCCGTCCTCCAGGGTGTGAGAGCCGACAGCGTTGGTGAACCGGTTAGGCTCGAAGACGCCGGTGTCTTCGGCGAAGTAGCAGAACAGCAGCCGACTGAAGAAGACATCGAGGCTGTGGCGTTTGGTCCGGCCCTGCAATACCCCGGGGTTGGCGCTGAGGAGATCGTCAAACAGCTCTCCCATGCGCTCGGTAGCCTTCAAATCCGCATGTGTCTCGGCCACATACTGCATCTTCCCCATCCCCGCCCATGGCAGGAAGAAGGCGAAACGTTCGCCGACCTACGACAGCGGGAAGATCGTGTTCCCCCGGTCTTGGTGTCCCAGGCCAGCAGGTTTGCGCAGTCGGTCACCATGATGAAGCGCGGGGTGTAGCGCAGTACGTGGGGTGCCGTAAGTAGGACCTCACTGGCGTTGAGGGGATCTTGTCCGTTCGTACCGGCAGGAAGCTCGTGCAGGTAGACGACGTTCTTGAGAGCATCCTCGCATGTTTCATCGGCGCAACGTTGAGGGAGCCCTCGCTCTGGGGTTTACGTAGGCGGGTGATGGAGCTCTTGGGCTCACCGCAAGCGATGATCAGGTCGAAGAGGAACTCCCGGTTGTAGACACCCTACTCGCCTAGCGGTGCGAAGCGAGCTTCAATTTCCTTGAGTGTCAGTCGAGCCACGTAGCCCTCTCCTTGGTGCGTCCGTCAACGTGCCTGCCGATCACCATGTGTAGGCAAGGTACCAAGCGAACCCAGTAACGCCCGCGCGCAAACGTCGGAGATGATGAGCACATATCTGAGTCAGCGCCCCACCGTAACCTAGAACCCGGTTCTGTCCGTGGAGCAGATAATCTCTGGCTCCGCTGAAAAGGCAGAAGAAAAGAAGGGCAGAGATAAAGAAGGCAACCCGCATCAGAATTTTTAGCGGCCTCTCCACCCCCACCTCCTTCTCATCACCTGCCGAACTCGTGCCTCAGAGCTACTAGCATTTCAGGGTAGGGCAAATACGTTACTTGACTGGCAGCATGTCCGAGCTGTCAGCTTCTATTCATTGCCCTTGGGCTTGTTACGGTAGTCGTAGATACGGCGAATCTTACCTACCGAGCGGGGCAGAACCTCCGGGTCTAGCACCTCAATCTGGCAGGTGGAACCAATCTTGGTTTTGATATCGTGCAGGAGCCGCTTGCCGGCCTCCTGGGCGGCTTCGAGCGTGACCTCTTCGCGGCGTTCAATGCGCACAGTCATCTCGTCCATACGGCCAGGGCGGGTCAGTTCCAGGGCAAAGTGGGGCGAGAGCTCAGGCTGCTGCAGGGCGAGCTCTTCCACCTGGGAGGGGAAGAGGTTAACCCCGCGCAAGATAATCATGTCATCGCTACGACCGGTGATGCGCCCCAGGCGGCGGTGGCCGGGGCGGGCGGTACCGGGCAGGAGGCGGGTTAGGTCGTGGGTGCGGTAGCGGATAATGGGCAGGGCCTCTTTAGTCAGGGAGGTAAAGACCAGCTCACCGGGGCGGCCCATATCCAGCACAGTGTCATCAAAGGGGTCGATGATTTCGGGGCGGAAATGGTCCTCCCAGATGTGGGAGCCGTCCTGGGTTTCAAAGGACTCCCCGGCCACACCGGGGCCCATGACCTCAGATAGCCCGTAAATGTCGCAGGCTTTGAGGGTTCCGAAGGTCTTTTCAATCTCGTGGCGCATTTCCGCAGTCCAGGGCTCGGCACCAAGCACAGCTGTTTTGAGGGAAGTTTCTTGCGGGTCAATCCCCTGTTTACGGAAGGCATCTGCAATGGTCAGCAGATAGGTCGGAGTTGAAAGGATGGCATCGGGTTCAAAGTCTCGGATGAGCTGAACCTGCTTCTCGGTCTGGCCACCGGACATGGGGATAACGGCAGCACCCAGGCGTTCGGCACCGTAGTGGGCACCCAGCCCACCAGTGAAGAGGCCGTAACCGTAGGCGTTGTGCACCTTGTAGCCGGGTTTAATGCCGGAGAAACGGAAGCAGCGGGCCACCAGGGAGCTCCAGGTGGCAATGTCGTTTTCGGTGTAGCCAACCACGGTGGGCTGGCCGGTAGTACCCGAGGAGGCGTGGATGCGGCGGACATCGCTCATGGGCACCGCGAAGGCTTTGAAGGGGTAGGCCTTGCGGAGGAACTCTTTGTCGGTGTAGGGGAAGAGTTTGAGGTCGTCGAGTTCTTTAAAGTCGCCGGGGTGAACGCCGTGGGAGTCGTAGAGTTCCTTGTAGGCGGGGACGTTCTCATAGGCGTAGTGCAGGGTCCAGCGCAGGCGCTCAAACTGTAGGGCTTCGATCTGGTCCCGGCTGGCCAGCTCTTCGGGGTCGGGCTGGGCTGGGTCTGTGGCGCGGGGCGCGGGGCTGTAGGGGTTCTCTACGCTACAGGTAGAGTGCGGGGTGGTGCTCATGCTGGGTGTCCTTCCGTGGTGGGAGCTGGAGGGGTGATTGACCGCCCGCGCCCGCGAAACTCAGCGATGAGCTTCTGCTTGCAGGTGACGGTGACATCGACCAGGCAGGTTCGCCCGGTGCGGTGGGTGAGTGTGGCTTCTGCTTGCAGGGTTTGCCCTCGGTAGGCCGGTGCAAGATAGTTGATGTCCACGCCTGTTCCGACCGTGATGCTTTGGGCTAGTTCCTCTGGGTCACTGCTGTTGCAGGCCAGGGCAAAGGCGGTATCTGCGAACGCGAAAGTCATGCCCCCGTGCACCATGCCGAAGCCGTTGACCATTTCGTCTCGGATGTCCATTTCGATGATGGCATGGCCTGGCTCAACGGTGAGCAGGCGGATGCCCATCCAGTGACTGGCCTGGTCCTGCTTGAGCATGGGGTGCTGGGGGGCCACATAACCTCCACAAGAATTTAGTGACCATTCGGTCAGTTATTGTTTAGACCCACTGTTTCACATTTTAGTGAGATGTGCAACACTCTAGGGGGTCTTGTTATCCGGCACCGCAAAGCCCTCTACAGACACAGAGCGTAGGAGAATAGCCCCCACCTGCCCCCGAGGGTTTAGGTGACCGCACCCCCGCCCCTAGCAGCGACGACAATATGGGTGAGGGGGTGACTAGCTGGGGCTGTCGCGGTGGTTACACGGTAGGAGGATATTTTGGTGGCTCTCTTTCAAATAAGCAGCCAGGCACCACGTTCATCATGCCGGAATTGTGACAAGCTCCGGAGGATATAATTTAGGATTGGATTTCTCAATACCGATTGGATAAGAATGAGCACATTGCAAGTTCTCATGTTGATAGTGTTTAGCTTTTACACGATATTTGCCGTGACACTATCTGCCAGGACGCTCAACAGTGAAGGCTTTTCTATCAAGTTTGCAACACAGTTTTTTGGGTGCCTCATGGGAATGTTGATGATAATTTTTACAATTATATATTTTTAGGGAAATAATGAAGAAGGCTTTAATAATTCAGATAGTTGCCGCCCTATTTTTATTTACTGGAATTTTGATAATACTTAATACTTTTTCGGGGACTGCATCAACAGTGCACCCCGCAGGGTATATACTGTTTGGAACAGGAGTAATTATATTGATGGTAGCTGGAGCTTCAGCGCACTATGATGACAAAAAATAAAAAATTACCTGGGACGAGCCCTAGAACCCACGGAATATCTTAGCCTGTGAAATAAAATAAATAATACAGTAACAATATTTGGAGCAATTGCTTTTCTTGTAGGTTTTACAGTGTTCATCTACAGGTTAAAGGTCCACCCCGACCGAGCAAGCAGAAAGCGTGTCGGTTGAAGTGCAACTCTTAATTTTAATTTCCCCTTACCGGTCGGATAAAAATAGGATACTTATATGAATATTTCCCACTATGTTTATATCTGCTTCATCGTAGCTTCCTTGTTCACAATACCCTTCTTCTACTTCAAGACTAAGAAAAACATCAAAGAAGGGAACCCTGCTGTATGGCCTGAAACCATGATCTTCAAAAACCCAAGCCCAGCAGGGCGATACCTCACAACGGTAGGGCCAAACGTCCTATGTCTACTTGGAACGCTCTACCTTCTACTTCTCGGGGATTACGGACTATTAAAATGAAAAATAAAGTCATGAAAGAAATGCTTAAAACACCCCTCTACTGGGTTGGGGTACTCACCGCCCTCACCGGCTTTATCCTCCTTGGCTACCACGGCTACAAACACCAAGAGCTCTTCATCCCCGGCCTCATCATCTTCCTCATCGGCTTCGCCATCCACGCCTACAACACCATCCGTGCCATGATCATGATGCGCAAGCAAACCCACCAATAAGCGGCCCCCTCCCCCCTCTCCTCTCCTAAGCCAGCCCCAGCTCCCCCGCATCGGTTGGCTCAAAGAAGGCCAGGACCGTGCCCCCGCCCACCTCTTCAAGGCGAGCGGGGGACCAGGCCGGGTTCCGGTCCTTATCAATGACCTGGGCGCGAATCCCCTCACTCAAATCGTGCCCTTCCATAGCCCTACAGGTGGTCACAAAATCCTGATTGAGGGTCTGAGCCAAGCTCTGGGTGGCGGCACGGCGTACCGCCTCCAAAGCCACCTTCATGCCCGTGGGGCTATTCTGCTCCATAGCCCCCAGAACTCTTGTAGCAAACTCAGCTCTCTCTCCCCCAGCCGCAACCACCTGCCGCACGCTCTCCCTGATCTGCTCTACCGAATCAGCGGCAAAGGCCTGCTGCACCCAGGCGGCCTGGGCAGCCAGCGGGGAAGCACCAGCGTCAACCTGCATCCCGGCCAGCACACCGTCAACCTCAGAACTGTCAGCCACCCCAGATAGCTCTCCCACCAGGTCATCAACCCTGGCTGAGGGAATAAAAAAGTCAGCCAAGCCCACTGCTAGGGCATCGGCCCCGCCCACATGCAAACCAGTCAGCGCCATCAGCACCCCCAGATGCTGAGGTGCCCGGGCCAGAATATTAAGAACACCTACATCCGGGCTAAAACCAATCACCGTTTCGGGCATACCGGCGCGGGTCCGCTCAGTCACTAAACGGTGAGAACCGTGGGCAGAAACTCCCAGGCCCCCGCCCAGCACCAAACCGTCCATCAGGGCAATATAGGGCTTAGGGTAGCGGGAAAGTCGCAGGTTGAGAGCGTACTCGTAGCGAAAGAACTCCACGCCCTCCTGCGGGGCATCCTTCATGGCCCGGTAGAGAGCTACGATATCTCCCCCGGCGCACAGGCCACGCTCACCAGCTCCGCGCACCAGCACGGCACACACGCCCGGATCAGCCTCAAACCGATCCAAGGCCGCATTCAGGCCCTGCATCATCTGGTAGTTCAAGGCATTAACGGCACGGGGCCTATTGAGGGTAATCACCCCCAGGCTCCCGCACTGCTGCACCAGAAGGCTCTGATCTGCTACGTCCACCATGATCTTTCCTCTCAATGATTGGGCCCAAGACCCAGCCGCCAGGTCGGCCACACTGCCGCCAGCGGGGGCCTGTCTCTAGCCCCGATAAATACTTTTCGCCACTGCCCACTCTACCCACCTCTCTCTGAGCAAGACAGCGTCAGTTCACACCCCCAGAGAGAAAACCCATCAGCTGGCCCGGCACGCCACCCGGTTTCTTGACCGTGACCCACGAAACACTATATTCTGAACGAACGGTCAGTAATTATTTTTGACTGGGGGAAGCCCCTCCCCCACACCCCGCAAGGAGCCAGCCCATGACCACAGAGACAACTAACCCTCACCTCACAGCAGTAGACCAACCCGCACCAGGGGACACCAGCACCGAGCAGGCCTACTTTGACCAGCTCATCGCAGAGGACTCCCGCGTCGAACCCCGCGACTGGATGCCCGAAAAGTACCGCAAGACCCTCACCCGCCAGGTCTCCCAGCACGCCCACTCCGAAATCATCGGCATGCAACCCGAAGCCAACTGGATCACCCGCGCCCCCTCCCTCAAACGCAAGGCTATCCTCATGGCCAAGGTGCAGGATGAGGCCGGACACGGGCTCTACCTCTACTCCGCCGCTGAAACCCTCGGCACCCCCCGCCACATCCTCAACGAACAACTGCTTGAGGGCCGAGCCAAATACTCCTCCATCTTCAACTACCCCGCCCGTACCTGGGCTGACATGGGCGCTATCGGCTGGCTAGTCGATGGAGCCGCCATCTGCAACCAGGTCCCCCTCTGCCGCGCCTCCTACGGCCCCTACGGGCGAGCTATGGTCCGCATCTGCAAGGAAGAATCCTTCCACCAGCGCCAGGGCTGGGAAATTCTCTACGCCCTCTCCCACGGCACAGAAGCCCAAAAGAAAATGGCCCAGGACGCCGTCAACCGCTTCTACGGCCCCGCCCTACAAATGTTCGGCCCCCCGGATGCCGACTCCCCCAACTCCCAGCAATCCATGGCCTGGAACATCAAACGCTTCTCCAACGACGAGCTACGCCAGCGCTTCATTGACATGCTGGTCCCCCAGGCCGAGGCTCTGGGCCTGACCCTGCCCGACCCGGACCTCAAATGGAACGAAGAGCGCGGCCACTACGACCACGGCCCCCTGGACTGGGATGAATTCCACTCCGTAATCTCCGGGGCAGGCCCCTGCAACGTCCAGCGTATGCAACGCCGCCGCGCCGCCCACGAGGAGGGCGCCTGGGTACGCGAAGCAGCCGCCGCCTACGCACGCAAAACAGCAGAGCAACACGCAGAACTCCTGGGAGCATAAAGATGACCGAGAACATCACACACCTACCCGACTCCAACGAATGGCCCCTTTGGGAAGTCTTCGTCCGTTCATCACGCGGCCTCTCCCACGTTCACGCAGGCTCCCTGCACGCACCCGATGCCACCATGGCCCTGCGTAACGCCCGTGATCTCTACACCCGCCGCAACGAAGGCACCAGCATCTGGGTGGTCCCTGCCCAAGCAATCCTGGCCTCAGACCCCGACTCCAAGGGCGGCTTCTTTGAGTCGGCCCAGGGTAAGAGCTACCGCCACGCCACCTACTACACCACCAGCGAGGGGGTTAAGCACCTATGAGCATGGCCTCCTCAGACTCAGCAACCCACCACAGCCAAGGAGAATCAATCCTGGCTGAGGACATCACCGCCTCCGGAGTGCAGGCCAGTGATGCAGTAGCCCGCTACGCCCTAGCCCTGGGCGACGACGCCCTCATGCTAGGCCAGCGCCTCTCCCACTGGATCTCACGGGCACCAGAACTAGAAGAAGATATCGCCCTGGGCAACATCGCCCTGGACCTGATTGGGCACGCCCGCTTCTTCCTGACCTACGCAGGAACAGCCTGGGGCAAGACCGAAGACGACCTGGCCTACTTCCGCGACGAAGAAGAATTCCGTTCAGCCCGCCTGACCGAGCAGGAAAACGGGGACTTTGGGCAGACTATCGCCCGCCAGCTCATCTTCTCCTACTACCAGCACGAGCTCTACTCCCAGCTGGTCAACTCCCAGGACCCCACCCTGGCCGCCATTGCCGCCAAGGCCCTGAAAGAAGTGGCCTATCACCAGGACCACGCCACCGCCTGGACCCTGAGACTGGGCATGGGCACCCAGGAGTCAAACCGCCGTATGCAGGAGGGCCTCTACTACATGTGGCCCTACATTGATGAGCTCTTCTACGACTTTGACCCGGTAGACCAACTAGCGGGTATCGCGGTGGCCCCCTCAAGCCTGCGCCAAAGGTTCCAAGAGCGCCTGCACACCATCATCGGTGAAGCTCAGCTAGAGGTGCCCAACCTTGATCAGGCTCGCGGCGGCGACCGCTCCGGAGTCATGAGCGAACACCGCGGGCACATCCTGGCAGAGATGCAGGTACTGGCCCGCGCCCACCCCGGCGCCACCTGGTAAAAACCGGGAGCACCCCGGTGCTCCCGGCCCTACCGCCCCGCTAGCTGACCACACGCACAAGGAGGTGCCCCGATGACACACGCTAGCCAAGCCGCTAGCGCCGGAATTGACTTCAGCTTCGGCTTTGACCAGGACTCCGGCTACGCAGCCCCACCCCGGGAGGCCGAAAGTGCCGTCCCGGCGCCCGCCGGCTCTGACGCTACCCTGTGGGAGCTAGCCGCCAAGGTAGCTGACCCCGAAATCCCGGTACTCTCCATAGCCGACCTGGGCATCCTACGAGCGGCCCGCTACGGCAAGGACGGCCAGCCGATAGTCGTCATCACTCCCACCTACTCCGGGTGCCCGGCCATGGAAAGTATTACCGCCAGCATCCGCCAGGTCTTCACAGATCACGGCCAGCAGATACCGCAGGTGGAGCTGGTACTCTCCCCGGCCTGGAGCACCGACTGGATGAGTCAGGCAGGTAAAGACCGCCTGGCTGAGTACGGTATTGCCCCACCCAGCGGGCAAGCCGCCGCGGGGCCGGTGACCCTGGGGCTGGCGGTCAAGTGCCCCCGCTGCCACTCCCTAGCTACCAAAGAACTCACCCGCTTTGGCTCCACTTCCTGTAAGGCTCTCTACCAGTGCACCGCCTGCTGCGAGCCCTTTGACTACTTCAAGATTCACTAAGGACTGCACCCGCTATGACCGAGACACCCACCCGCCGCCGAGCCAGCTTTAACAGCTTGACCGTTGCCGGGGTACGCAAACTCACCAAGGACTCCGTTGAAGTGACCTTCTCCGTGCCCGATGACCTGGTAGAAGACTACAACTACCTACCCGGCCAATATGTAGCCCTGCGCGCACAGATTGATGGGCAAGAGGTTCGCCGCTCCTACTCCATCTGCGCCGAGCCTACCCCCGGTGAAATTAAGGTCGCCATCAAAAGGGACTTCGGCGGTCTTTTTTCTAACTGGGCCAATGACACCCTCACCCCAGGGCAGATCATCGACGTCATGAACCCCCAGGGGGCCTTTGTTTCTCAGAGCACCGTCACCAGCCTTAACGACCCCCAGCACATAGCTCAGGAGGCGGATGCCAACGGGGGGCAACACCTGGTAGCCTTTGCCGCTGGCTCCGGCATCACCCCCATCATGGCTATCGCCCGGGCTGTACTTTCGGCCAGCCAAGCCAGCACCTTTGACCTGGTTTACGCCAACAAGTCCGCCCTGGATGTCATGTTTGCCGAAGAAATCGGGGACCTCAAAGACCGCTACCCCACCCGCTTCGCGGTTCACCATGTGCTCTCCCGCGAACAGCGCATCAACCCGCTCATGAGCGGCCGTATTGACGATGAGAAGCTCCAGGCCCTACTCGATCACGTCATCCAGGTAGACAGGGCCGATGAATGGTTCCTCTGCGGGCCTTTCGAACTGGTCCAGCTCTGCCGGGACACCCTGGCCGAGCGTGGAGTGGATCAGGACAAGGTACGTTTTGAGCTGTTCACCACCGGTAAGCCAGAGAAACCTGCTGGCCAGCAGGGCCGTTCCGTGGAAACAGACCCGGACGGTAAAAACTACTCCATTTCTTTCACTCTGGATGGAACCTCAGCTTCTGTGGAGTCCCCTGTTTCAGCCCATGAGACCCTTTTGAATGCAGCCTTGCGGGTACGCCCGGATGTTCCCTTCGCCTGCGCCGGCGGTGTCTGCGGCACCTGTCGGGCTAAGGTCATAAGCGGCCAGGTGGATATGGACGAAAACTACGCCCTGGAAAAGGACGAGGTAGATGCCGGCTATATTCTCACCTGCCAGTCCCGCCCCTGCTCCGATGCTGTCAGCGTGGACTTTGACGCCTAGGAGGGGTAACCATGAGCATGATTGAGCTGACTGTAGAGAGCGGTATTGCAGAGGTGGTTTTGAAGGCCCCGGCTAAGATGAACGCCCTGAACGAGGCGGCCCTAGCTGACCTGTCGGCTGCCTACGATGAGGCCGCTACAGCCGGTGTGCGCGCCCTGCTCTTACGCGGGGAGGGGCGCGGCTTTTGCGCCGGGAGGGACATTGCCGGGTTGGTTCCTGCCGAGGATGATGCCTACGACTACCTGGCCGGTAAGGTTAGCCCGCTCTTGAAGAAGATGAGTGCCTTCCCCGCCCCCACTTTCGCGGCGGTTCAAGGCCCCTGCCTGGGTGTTGGCCTGGGCCTGGCCATTGCTACGGACGTGGTCTATGTGGCTGATACTGCCAAGATTGGCTCGCCTTTCGCCAAGCTGGGGGCCACCTTGGACTCTGGCGGCCATGCTCTCTTTGTGGAACGTCTGGGTGCTCACCGGGCCCTAGATCTGATTTATACCGCCGATTTAATGTCCGGTGCTGAGGCTGTGGCCGCTGGGCTCTTTAGCCGGGTGGTGCCCGCCGATGAGTTGCTGGACTTTACCCGCGCCAAGGTGGCGCAGGTGGCCGCCGGTGCTACGGGGGCTTTCCTGGCCTCTAAGCAGTTGGTGGCGCAGGTGCGCGACGCGCGGGTGGGCCTCTGGGAGTCCGTGGAAGCCGAGAACCGCGCCCAAGGCGACTTGTGCGCCTCCACCGACTACGCCGAAGGCTTCGCCGCCTTCACCGAGAAACGCAAGCCGGTCTTTAGGGGGAAGTAAGGCCACCTGGGCTGGGACATGCGTGGTTTCCTTCCAAGCGAGCGGGTTCCTCGCACATCTAGAAGGAAACCCGCGCATCTCGATGAGGGTGGCAAGCACCTGCTCCGGCACCTGCCAGTGAGAAAGGTGGCTCTAGGAGATCTCAACAATCCAGGCGACGATATTGGTCATGCCCTCTTGCTCGTAACCGGGCGGTGTGTGGAACTGGTAGGTCATGGTGACTACCTGCGGCCCGGGCTCTGCCAGCTTATGTTCTAGTAGGTAGCCTTCGTCGGTAGCCTGCACCATATCCGGGGTTACCTCAATGAGCTGGTCAGGATCCCCATCGAGGTCAACGTCCTCAGCCTTCCCTCGAAAGATATTAATCTCAGCGAACACGGGTTCAGCATCAAAGGTGATTCTCACAGTGTTGGACTCACCGGCAGAACCAAGAACAGGAATGAGTTGCTTATCCTGCACGAGCTCTTTTGTTTCGCTCAGGCTCGCTGAGTGCCATTCGTAGTAGAAAGGCACAAGAGGTTCACCGTTCACGCTTAACTCTGGTATGTCTTCTTGGAACTCTTCCTCTGCCACCAGAGGGGCCTCATGGTAGTCGCTAAACCCGCCGCCGCAAGAGAACAGAGTCAAGAGGGGTAGCACCGTCAGAAACCCGAAAAACTTACGCATTGCAGTCAAACCTTGTTTCAATATCACTTGATGTGCGCTGAATATATGTTTTTCCTTGATATACAACCCTATGATACCCATTGCCCCTATAAGTCTGCATAGAAGAAGACCCACAAACCCGCTTTGAATTAACATCAATTTTTCTTATATTCTTACCCTCCTTAGCATGGAATGACCTCCGGTGCCATACCCCCAACCCTTTTTCATAATCTCTGCACCAGCAGCCATAAACTCAACGCTTTGGCCACAACCTTTAACGCCTGAATGCACAGAAGCCATTCCACCACTCTTATGCACACGCTCTGTATATCCCATGCAACCGATTCCAGTAGGGACCCCAGGATAGTACCCAGGAGATTGTGGGGCAACAACAGCCTGAACAAATTCTCTATCAGTAACTAGGATTTCCGCTAGTAGGTATGAAAAGAAAGTTATACAAACCAAGCAAGCAGTACTGAACCAAGAAAGAGGGTTAATTTTAGTAGCTAGCTTCACTGCAATTACCTTTCAATCTTACATTTGAATAACCCTCAGTGAAATAAGAAAATATTTATCGTCTAATACATCATTGCACCTTCTTCGAAAGAGATTGTTTTTGTACTACTGTGATTTTCAATCACTAACTATTCAAAAAACAAAGTCAATACTTAATTCAAACCGAGAACCGCGCCCAAGGCGACTTGTGCGCCTCCGCCGACTACGCCGAAGGCTTCGCCGCCTTCACCGAGAAACGCAAGCCGGTCTTTAGGGGGAAGTAAGGCCACCTGGGCTGGGACATGCGTGGTTTCCTTCCAAGCGAGCGGGTTCCTCGCGCATCTGGAAGGAAACCGCGCATCTCGATGAGGGGTTGCCCGCTACAGGGGAGCACCCGCTAGCACATCAAACACGTCCCGCCACTTCACCTCACCCGTTGCTGGGGCGAATCTATCGCCTGTCAGCAAAAGACAATGAGCCCCCGCCGGAAGGCGATCAAAAGGAGCCAGCTCACGGGCTAAAGTCTGTTCAGAATCGGTAGAAAGAGCCACCTGAAGGTAGAGAGCGTGCCCATCACGGCGCGCCACAAAATCAATCTCGCCACCGGGCACCTGGCCAGTCATCACCTCAAAGCCGCGCCGCTTCAACTCCAAAAACACCATATTCTCTAGGTCCCGGCCCCGGTTAAAGTCGCGTGACCCCAGAAGAGAATTACGCAGGCCAGGGTCCACGAAATACATCTTCCCGCTAGTCCGCAACCATTGCTTACCCTGGGTGTCATACCGGCGGCACCGGTACAGCAGGTGTGCATCCACCATGAGTTGCAGGTAGCGGTCCACCAGCTCTGACGACGCACCGCGTCCCTGGACCCTGAGCTGTTTCACAATAGAGAGAGTTGAGAGCTCAGAACCTGCGTTGTCGAAGACAAAACGGGCAACACGCAGAAAAGTCTCTGTATCCCTAATCTGCCCCCGCAAGGCAATATCGCGCGTAAAGATTGAGTCAAAAAGGCCGCTGTTGAGCTGCCTGACGGTTTCCTCATCGTGCGTTATTGCCGAAGCGGGAAAAGCGCCCCAGCGAAGCCACTGCTGGTAGGCCTGCTCAACCCCCGTGTAGGTCACCCCAATTTTTTGGCGGAAGCGAGTGAACTCTGCAAGCGACAGCGGGTACATGGGGATTTCAATGTAGCGGCCCGCGAGGTAGGTCATTGATTCTGAGACGAACAGGGAGGCGTTCGAGCCGGTAACGCATATTTCTAGGTTCTCCCGGGTTCGCAGTGAGTTAATGACCCGGGCCCAGTCACTGAGTTCTTGGACCTCGTCAATATGGAGGTAGCGGATCTCGCTGTTATTGATGGCGTCCAGGACGTGGTCGTGAAAGGACTGAGCATTACGCAGGTGATCGTAGGCCATATCCTCAAAGTTGATGGTGAGGATTTGTGAGGGGCCTACACCTTGGGCGATGAGGTAGCTTCGGTACATACTGAGGAGGGCTGATTTACCGCAGCGACGTACTCCCGTGATGATGCGGACGAGGGCGGGGTCGTCAATGTTTGTCAGGAATTCAAGGTATCGGTCACGCGCAAACAGTTCAGCCATATTTCGACTATACCCGAAATTACAACTGTTTTGACGGTTAATTTCGGGTATACCTGAAATACCCAGTGTGCCTTGGGCTGGGACATGCGCGGTTTCCTTCCAAGCGCGCGGGTTCCTCGCGCATCTAGAAGGAAACCCGCGCATCTCGATGAGGGTGGGGCTAGTAGCCCACGTCCGTGCCGCCCCCGGCAGGCTGAGAGCCGGCAGAATAACCGCTGATGAAGCGAGCCGCCAGCTTCTTAGACTCCAGGGCAAGTAACTGCACATCGGCGGCTACCAGAATAAAGTCAGCACCAGCATCCAGATAGTCCTGCGCTATCTGCGGGTCAAAAGCGTTCACGCCCACAGGCAGGCCGGCCTCCCGAGCCGTCCCGATTACCCGCTTCACCGCAGCCACCACGTCCGGGTGATTCTGCTGGCCCAACAGCCCCATAGAGGCCGCCAAATCAGAAGGCCCCACAAAGACCCCGGCTAGGCCCTCCACCGCACAAATCTCTGCCGCGTTCTCAACAGCGGTAGCAGACTCAATCTGCACACAAAGCGAAATGTACTTCTCAGCCTCGGTCAGGTAGCCAGCTACCCCACCCCAGCGGGCCGACCGGGACAGGGCAGAACCCACCCCGCGCACACCGGCAGGCGGGTAGCGGGTGGCGGCCACCGCCAGTTCAGCGGCAGCCGCATCATCGACCATAGGGATCAGCAGGTTTTGGGCACCAGCGTCCAAGAACTGCTTGATAGCAACCACGTCCAGGGAGGGCAGGCGCACCACACTCTGCACCGGGTAGGCCGCCGCCACCTGCAAAAGCTCCTGGACGGTCTCTAGGCTCACAACCCCGTGTTCGGCGTCCACCAGGAGCCAGTCCATGCCCGAACCGGCGCAAATCTCGGCGGCCACCGGCGACCCGGAACAGACCCACATGCCGACCGCTGGGCGGCCCAAGTCCCGCAGGGTCTGAGCAAAAGGCGGATTTAGATGAAGCGACATGTGATTGCCCCCAAATCCCCGTAGTCGGCGTGCACGGTATCGCCGGGGTGCACCCACATGGGCTTGGTGAAGGAGCCTGCCAGAATTATCTCACCGACCTTCAAACTGTCCCCGTGGGCGGCCAGCTTATTGGCTAACCAGGCAACCCCATTGGCCGGGTGGTTGAGTACGGCGGCTGCTACCCCGGTGTCCTCAATCTGCTCGTTGCGGTAGAGCAAAGCCGAAATCCAGCGCAAATCGACGGAGGCCGGGTCTACCGGGTTGCCTCCGTAGACCATGGCACCCAGGGCCGCGTTATCACTGATGGTATCTACAATGGTGCGGCCCTCCATCTCAATGCGAGAGCTCAAGATCTCTAGGGCAGGAACCACGTACTCGGTGGCACGCAGAACGTCAAAGATGGTGGCGTGGGGGCCGGCCAGGTCTTCTTTGAGGACGAAGGCCAGCTCCACCTCAATCCGCACATTGGAATACTGGGCGTGCTCAATAACCGACCCATTCTCATAAACCTGGTCGGCGAAGATAACACCGTAGTCCGGTTCGGTAATGCCGGTGGCCTCCTGCATGACCTTGGAGGTCAACCCAATTTTGCGGCCCACCAGCCTACGACCGGCGGCTTCACCGCGAGCGCGCCACATCTGTTGCACCGCGTAGGAATCTTCCACGGTCATCTCGGGGTAGCTGGCGGTCAGGCGCGGGATCATGGTGCGGTTCTTTTCGGCCTGGGCCAGGTCATCGGCAATCTGTGTGAGTTGTTCTTCAGTGAGCATAGCTAGCTTTCAATACTGCGAGAGGCGCTTGAGAGATATGCTCACCGCCAACTGGCTGGGTCTGGCGTGAATTGGGACGAGCGCTCCGCGCGAGTCCCAAGAGGCTTAGTTGGCTAGAGCATATCCCTCAAGCACCGAACTTATTGTATTTTCGGTCTTTAGAGCTGGTGGCCCAGCTTGTATTCACCCTTCTTCCAGTCAGGCATGGATTCCTCACCCTCATCTGAGCGGGTGTAAGAGAAGCCGTCTGCGCCGATGGTTTGTTCCAGTTCAGAATCATCGGTGCGTTCTACCAGGGGCACCAGGTTGCCGTCCAAGTCGAGGACGCGGGAGGCATCGGTGTACCAGGAGGGCACGACCGGGGTGCCCCACCAGTCACGGCGCTGGTTATCGTGGACGTCCCAGGTCACGCGGGGGTTGTCGGGGTCACCGGTGTAGTAGTCCTGGGTGTAAATCTCAACGCGGTGACCGTCCGGGTCGCGCAGGTAGAGGTAGTAGGCGTTGGAGACACCGTGGCGGCCGGGGCCGCGCTCAATGTGATCGGACAGGCGTAGGGCACCGAGCTTATCGCAGATAGCGATAATGTTGTGCTTCTCGTGGGTTGCGAAGGCCACATGGTGCATGCGGGGGCCGTCACCGCCGGTCATGGCGGTATCGTGCACGGTGGGTTTGCGGCGCATCCAGGCGGCGTAGGCAGTGCCGGCCTGGTCCTGAATGTCTTCGGTGACGCGGAAACCTAGATCTTCCATGTAGGAGATAGCCCGGGGCACGTCCGGGGTGACCTGGTTGAAGTGGTCCAGGCGGACGAGGGCACCGGGGGTGTGCAGTTCGTAACGCCAGGCCAGGCGCTCGACGTGTTCAACATCGTAGAAGAACTCGTAGGGGAAGCCCAGGGGGTCAAGGACGCGTACGGAATCGCCCAGGCCTTTGACGAAGCCTTCTTTCTTCCTGCGGACCTCACAGCCGCGGGATTCATAGAACTTTTCGGCCTTATCCAGGTCCTCTGGGGTGCGGACCCGGTAGGAGAAAGCGGCAACAGCCGGGGTTTCTCCCTTGCGCAGGATCAGGTTGTGGTGGATGAACTCTTCTAGAGAGCGCAGGTAGATGGTGTTCTCGTCCTCTTCGGTGACGACAAGGCCCAGGACATCGACGTAGAAGTCGCGGGAGCGTTCCAGGTCGGTGACCACCAGCTCCATGGAGGCGCAGCGGACGATATCGGGGGCGTTCTCATCGGGTGTAATAACGGGGTAATCAACAAAATTGGGTGACATGGTTATGCTTTCTTTTCTTAGGCCCGGTGGCTTGGCATCCTCGCCAGGCTACCGGGCACCGGTGCTAACTGGCTTAGTTGGCTTTACCGAAGACGGGGTTGTGGACCTCGCCCAGGTTGATGTGTACGGCCTGCTGGTCGGTGTAGAAGTCGATGGAGCGGTAGCCACCCTCATGGCCCAGGCCGGAGGCCTTAACACCGCCGAAGGGGGTGCGTAGGTCGCGGACGTTGTTGGAGTTGAGCCAGACCATGCCTGCCTCTACTGCCTGGGAGAAGTTGTGGGCCCGCTGTAGGTTGGAGGTCCAGATGTAGGCGGCCAGGCCATACTTGGTGTTGTTAGCCAGCTCTAGGGCTTCTTCATCAGTGTCGAAGGGGGTGATGGCAACGACGGGGCCGAAGATTTCTTCTTGGAAGATGCGGGCATCGGGGGCTACGTCGGCAAAGACGGTAGGCTCCACAAAGTTGCCTTGATCAAACCCTTCGGGGCGGGAGCCACCGGCGACCAGGCGGCCTTCACTCTTGCCGATCTCGATGTAGGACATGACCTTCTCGTAGTGTTCGGGGTGGACCAGGGCACCGACTTCGGTGGCCGGATCTGAGGGTAGGCCTACTTTGACGCGCTTGGCCTGGGCGGCGTAGCGTTCCACGAACTCATGGTAGATACTGCGCTGGACCAGGATGCGGGAGCCTGCGGTGCAGCGCTCGCCGTTGAGGGAGAAAACCCCGAAGATGGTGGCGTTAATGGCGGTCTCTAGGTCAGCGTCCTCAAAGACAACGGCCGGTGACTTACCGCCCAGCTCCATAGACAGGCCCTTGAGGTAGGGGGCGGCATTGGCGAAGATGATCTGGCCGGTCTTGGATTCGCCGGTGAATGAGATCAGGGGAACGTCCGGGTGTTTAACCAGGGCGTCTCCGGCGCTTTCACCGAAGCCGTTGACCAGGTTGAAGACACCTGCCGGCAGGCCGGCTTCCTCAAAGATTCCTGCCCAGAGGGAGGCTGAGAGGGGGGTAAATTCGGCGGGTTTGAGGACCACGCAGTTACCGGTGGCCAGGGCGGGGGCTAGCTTCCAGGATTCCAGCATGAAGGGGGTGTTCCAGGGGGTGATCAGGCCGGCGACACCGATGGGCTTGCGGTTGACGTAGTTGATCTGGCGGCCCGGCACTTTGAAGGAGTCGTCGGTTTGGGCCACGATCAGGTCGGCGAAGAAACGGAAGTTCTCGGCGGCACGGCGAGCCTGGCCCTTGGCCTGGGTGATGGGTAGGCCGGAGTCGAAGGACTCCATCTGGGCTAGGGTTTCTTCACGGGATTCCACAATGTCAGCGATTTTCATGAGCACCCGGGCGCGCTCGCGTGGCAGCATGGTGGGCCAGGGGCCGCTGGTGAAGGCTTGGCGGGCGGCAGCTACGGCGGCCTCGATGTCCTCTTTCTTACCGCTGGCGGCCTGGATATAGGGCTGGTTGGTCACGGGGTTGAGTACGTCGAAGGTTTCGCCGTCTAGGGAGTCAACGAACTGACCGTTGATGTAGTGCTGGATTCGGTCGGGTAGACCTGCGGGGAGGGTGGTGTTGGGTGTGCTCACGGGCTAACTCCTTGGTGGTGTTGAATCTGAAGAATGAAAAATTTTTAGTGGGTGCTCTTGAGGTAGCTGGAGAGGGTCGCTTGACGGTGCTGGCGGGCAACGGCCTCAATCTCTTGTTCCTTGGCCCCGGATTCGATGAGGCTCAGCATGCGATTGTGCTCGCTGACAGACTCCTGGGCTCTAGCGGGTACAAAAGAGAAGGTTGATTCTCTCAGATGGCTGAGGCGGTCCCACTCAATGGCAACTAGCTCGAGGAGCCTGTCGTTGGGGCAGGCTGAGCAAAGGATCTGGTGGAAGCGGTAGTTGAGTTCGGTAAAGGCTTTGGGGTCAAAGTCTTCAAGGAGGGCCTCCATCTGGGTGTTCAGTTCCCGTGCCTGTTCGAGTTTCTGGGCACTCAGGTGGGGTGCTGAGTGGGCTGTAGCCCGCCCCTCTAAGAGGCCCAGCACCTGCATACTGTGGGTGTAGGCGGACTGGTCAACCATGGCAACCCGGGCACCTACGTTCCGCTCGAAGGTGGCTAGGCCTTCGGCTTCAAGGCGGCGGATAGCTTCACGCACCGGGACCACTGACATCTCTAATTCAGCGGCCAGACTCGAGAGGGTGAGCCTGTGGCCCGGGGCGAACTCTTGGCCGACTATTTTCTCTCGGATCCATTGGTAGGCGCTCTCCGCTTTGGACAGCCTAGCTCTTCTCTGGTGGCTCACAGGGCTATTCGCTTCCCTGCTGGGACTGGACGAAGGCCTGGTAGGCTTCCTTCCACTGTCCGGTGGGCGGGAAGAGCCCATCCACGGGGTTGCCTTGGGCTACGCGCTGGGCTACCCAGGCGTCTTCTTCTTCCTTAGCCTGGGCGGCGGCGGCTACCTCATCGACCAGATCTAGGGGGATCACGATAACCCCGTCATCATCACCTACGATGACGTCTCCCGGTAAGACGGTGGCGTTTCCGCAGGCTATGGCAACATCTGATTCCCAAGGGACGTGGCGGCGGCCCAGGACAGCCGGGTGGGGGCCCTGGCTAAAGACGGGCAGGCCGATCCTTTGGACTTCTGCGTAGTCGCGTACACCGCCGTCTGTCACAACACCGGCAGCTCCCCGGTGCTGGGCCCGCAGGGCTAGGATGTCGCCCAGGGTGCCTGACTGGGAGCTTCCCCGTGCCTCAATGACGATGACTTCCCCGGCTTGGACACTGTCAAAACAGCGTTTCTGAGCGTTGTAGCCGCCACCGTGGCTCTTGAAGAGGTCCTCACGGTTAGGGACAAAGCGCAGGGTTTTGGCGGTACCTACCAGCTTGGTTCCGGGGGTCTGGGGGTAGACCCCTTCAATCACAACGTTGTTGAGGCCGCGGGCTCGGAGCTGGGCCGAGAGGCCAGCGGTGGGTAGCTCCTGGAGCAGGGCGCGGGTTTCCTGGCTGAGGGCCGGCTTCTCTGGTAGGCCTGCTTCCTGGCGGGAGCCCCAGGCTTCTTCAACCTGGGTTTCGGTGGTGGCAGGCAGGTTGCCCAGATCCGGGTCAAAGTTCCCCTCCCCTTCGATAACGCGGGTGGAGAGCTTGCCGCTGGTGGGGGAACCGGGGGCAGTGGGGGCATCTACCTCCACCTCGACTAGGTCGCCGGGAACCAGCACCGAGGAACCTGCCGGGGTGCCGGTGAGAATAATGTCGCCGGGCTCTAGGGTCATATGCTGGGATAGGTCTGCCACGAACTGGGCCAGGGGGAAGATTAGGTCTTGGTCGGTGGTTCCGCTTTCCTGGCGGAGTTGGCCGTTGACCCAGGTGCGCACACGTAGCTGGTCAGGTTGGACGGTAGAAGCATCAATGTAGTTAGGCCCTACCGGTGTGTAACCGTCACGGCCTTTGGAGCGCACGTTGGAGCCCTTATCGGCGGCCCGGTAGTCGTAGATTCCTAGGTCGTTAGCTGCGGTGATATGGGAGATGTGGTCCCAGGCCTGGCTCTGGCTGACCCAGCGGGCTTCCTTTCCTACAATCAGGGCGATTTCGCCCTCGAAAGCCAGTAAGTCGGTGCCTTGGGGGCGGGCTACTTCACCTGATCCGGTCAGGGAGCTGGTGGGTTTGAAGAAGTAGGAGGGGGTGGAGGGCCGGCGGCCTCGCTGGGCGGCTCGGGATTCGTAGGCCAGGTGCACAGCGATGATCTTGCCGGGGGCTGCGGGTAGGGGTGTGGGCTGATCTGCCATAGAGTCTCCTCCTCGAGCTCTGGTATTTCACCGAAAATCGTATATTATTTTCACACATTAGCAAGTAATCAGCGTCACAACAAGGGGGAGGGTAGCTAGCCTTCAAGCAGGCAAGCTAGTCCCCTCCACACAACAAAGCAAAAGCCTCGGCGCTTCTGTGCTTGAAAGGAAAAATGATGAAGGAGCCATACCTCATCGGAGTCTATGCAGCCGATGCCGGAATCAAAGGAGAATTATCCTACATCCTGAGGAAAGTCAGCGGGCGCCAAGGTTGCGCCCTCTGCGACATCACCCACGGCTACAATCCCCTGGGCAAGAAAGAGTGGAAAGAAGCCTGCCAGACCCTACCACTGCCCCTGAGAACCCTGCACCTCAACCAAGGCACCCCCCAGCTCAAAACCCTGATACCAGATGAGCAGGCACCCGCTATCGCCTACATCTGCGGGGAAGAGTCCCGTATTTTAGTTACCTCCCAGGAACTCCAGGGCTGCAACAAGAACCCCCAGGCCCTCCTTGAACTCATCAAAAAGAAACTTTCTGGCCTACACCCCACGGAATAGGCCCTTAGAAAGGCCCTGTAAAAGTTTAGTCACCAGAGCCTAGAAGGCTGTTCCTGGATCAGGGTAGGCCAGCACAGCCAGTAAGGGCAGCCCCCTCGGGCCTGGGCCAGCACTCCCTCAGCAAAAAGAGCACCTATCCCTTGTTGCCCGGTCTGGTATCGTATATGATTCAAATTAGTTACCGACATCACACCCCTGGGGGCTTGGGTCTTCCAACACACCCAAACTAAGGCGTACAAGGACGTACCCCAACACACCGTAAGGAGCAGTATGCACTTCCACCACAACGGTTATATTTCCCGCGATCCGCGCATCCAAGAAGCTGCTGGCTACGGCATCGACCGCCCCAGCGACCTGCCAGAAACAATGGATGTGCTCATCGTCGGCTCAGGCCCTGCCGGCATGATCGCCGCAGCCCAACTCTCCCAATTCCCCACCGTCAATACCCGCATCATCGAACGCCGTGAAGGCCGCCTAGAACTCGGGCAAGCCGACGGCATCCAGGCCCGCTCGGTCGAAACCTTCCAGGCCTTCCGTTTTGCCGAAGAGGTCATCCGGGAGGCCTACCACATCACCGAAATGAGCTTCTGGAAGCCGGACCCCCAAAACCCCCAAAACATTATTCGCGGTGCCCGCCCCGTCGATGACCCCCACGACATCAGCGAATTCCCCCACCTAATCGTTAATCAGGCCAGGGTGCTGGACTACTTCGCAGAATACGCCCGCAACTCCCCCGGCAGAATCACCCCCGACTACGGCATTGAATTTCTGGGGCTGAGCACCGACGAAAGCCAGGAATACCCCCTAGAAGTCCGCCTGTGCCACAGCGCTGGCCCCCAGCAGGGGCAGGAGTTTAGCGTGCGCACCAAATACATCATCGGCTGCGATGGAGCCCGCTCAGCTGTGCGCAAGGCCATCGGCCGCAAGCTGACCGGGGACGCCGCCAACCACGCCTGGGGCGTCATGGACGTCATCGTCAATACTGACTTTCCCGATTGGCGCATGAAGTGCGCTATCAGCTCAGCCCAGGGATCTATTCTGCATATCCCCCGAGAGGGTGGGCACCTGGCCCGGGTCTATGTAGACCTTGGCGAAGTGCCAGCAGATGATAACCACGCTGTACGTTCCACCCCCATCGAAGAGATCATTGACCGCGCCAACGCCATCTACCACCCCTATAGCATCGACGTTAAAGAGGTTGCCTGGCACTCGGTCTACGAAGTAGGCCACCGGCTGACAGATCACTTCGATGACCGCAGCACAGAAGAAACCCACCCGCGGGTTTTCATCACCGGCGATGCCTGCCACACCCACTCCGCCAAAGCAGGCCAGGGCATGAACGTCTCCATGCAAGATGGCTTTAACATCGCCTGGAAGCTGGGGCATGTCCTCAGCGGCCGGGCCCCCCAAGCCCTGCTCGAAACCTACTCGGAAGAACGCCAGGAAGTCGCCCAGGACCTGATCAACTTTGACAAAGAGTGGTCAACCCTCATGGCCACCAAACCCGAAGACCTCCCCAGCCCCGAATACCTCGAAGAGTTCTACGTCAAGACAGCCGAGTTCCCGGCCGGCTTTATGACCTGCTATAAGCCCTCTTTACTGACCGGTGGCACCGAGCACCAGCACCTGGCTGAAGGCTTCCCGGTGGGTAAGCGTTTCCGCTCGGCCCGGGTCAATCGGCGGGAGAATTCCTACCCCCGGCACCTGGGCCACGAGGCCACTGCCGACGGTCGCTACCGGCTCTACGTCTTTGCAGATGCAGCCCACCCCGCCGCAGAAGATTCTGCGGTACGAACCCTGAGCGACTTCCTCGTTTCGGACCCCCAATCACCTTTCGTGAAGTTCCGGGCCCAGGGCCAAGACTTTGACGCGCTCATTGAGCCCCTGGTGATTTACCAACAGGTCCACACCGAGTTTGAGGTCACCGATGTACCAGCAGCCTTCCGCCCGCTAGTTGGCCAGCACCAGGTGGAGTACTGGGAGAACATCTACTGCCGCCTGCCAGAAGAAGATATCTTTGAGCAACGCGCTATTAGCCGCGATGGTGCTGTCATCATCGTGCGCCCCGACCAGTACGTGGCCGCAGTGCTACCCCTCAATGACCTGCAGGGCATCAGCGACTACTTCAACGGAGTCTTCCAGTAAGACTACTCACAGATGGGAGGCCCCCAGTGCCCCAGAACCTTCAGCGGACCCGACCGGGCATAGGAACCACGGCCCTGGTCTTCATGATTATTGCGGCCTCGGCACCACTGACCGTGCTAGCCGGTGGAGTCCCCACCAACTTTGCTGTTGCAGGGATTCTGGGGGTGCCCCTGGGCTATCTAGCCATCGGGCTCATCATCTTGCTCTTCACCGTAGGCTACGTGGCCATGAGCCGCTCTATTTCCAACGCGGGGGCCTTCTACGCCTACATCACCGAAGGGCTGGGTAACCGCCAGGGAATCGCCGCTGCCATCTTGGCGCTGGTCTCCTATAACCTCATGCAGTGCGGCCTCTACGGGCTCTTTGGCTTCTCCCTGGCCGCCTTTCTCAGCACCCTCTTTGGCATCCACATCTCCTGGTGGGTCGCGGCCCTGCTGGGCTGGGTCTGTGTAGGTTTGCTCGGAGTTGCCAGCATTGACCTGTCAGCAAAAATCCTGGGACTATTAGTAGCCCTCGAGTTCCTGGTAGTTATCATCGTCAGCGCCCTCGCCCTCACAGAGCCACCCGAGGGGATCTCTAGCCAGACCATCGAGCCACAGGATTTTTTCACCACCGGCATCGGAGTTCTCTTAGCCTTTAGCATTGCCGCCTTTATGGGCTTTGAATCCGGGGCTATCTATTCAGAAGAGGTCAAAGACCGCAAACGAACTGTTGCTAGAGCAACCTACATTGCAGTGACCCTCATTGCCCTCTTCTACGCTGGCACGGCATGGGCTTTTGCCATGGGAGTAGGGCCAAGCGCCATCATCGCTCAGGCTCAGGAATACGGGCCAGATCTGGTTTTTGTCTGGCTGGCTGAACGCTCACCCGCCCTGGCACACACCGCTAACGCTCTCTTCATCACCAGTCTCTTTGCCGCCCTGCTGGCCTTCCATAATGCTGCTGCCCGCTATTTCTTCTCCCTGGGCAGGTCACGCGTGCTGCCAGGCCTACTAGGGCGGGCGAGCACATCAGGTTCCCCCCTCTACGGGTCAGCTCTACAGACCGTCCTAGCCCTACTGGTCCTGCTGATCTTTGCCGTCCTGGGCCAGAACTCTGAGCACGGGGAGCTCTACCCGGTACTGACCCTCTTTACCTGGTTCACCAACGCGGCAGCCTTTGGGCTGGTCTTTCTACTGACCATCACCTCAGTAGCAGTCATCTGCTGGTTCGCCCGCAATCCAGCCGACCATTCCCTCTGGGTGCGCCTCATAGCCCCCGGAGTCTCAGCGCTGGCCCTTGCGGTAGTTGCCTTCCTCATTCTCTGGAACTTTGACATCATGATCGGCTCCCAAGACGGCTCCCCCCTGGTCTATGTCATGCCAGCAGTCATCATGGGCTCCGGGGTGCTGGGTTTGGCCTGGGGCCACTACCTCAAACACCGCAGGCCCGATGTCTACCAGGCCATCCGCCACCTTGACCATCAGGAATCAACAGACCCCGGTAGCCAGCCCTCATGAGGCTCAGGCTACTGAGGTGCCACAGAAAGAAGGTCCCCACCATGACCACACAAAAAGTAGCAGTAATTGGAGCTGGCTTCGCCGGCCTAGTGACCGCCCGAGAACTTCAAACCCTGGGCTACCAGGTAGAAGTTTTTGAAGCCCGGAACCGCATCGGGGGCAGAGCCTGGACGGAAAACCGCATGGGTCAAGACCTGGAACTAGGTGCCACCTGGGTCCACTGGATGCAACCCCATATTTGGGCTGAGATTACCCGCTACCAGCAGACCATCTACCCCAGCCCCTCAGACTGCGATGCCTACTGGGTCAGCCAAGGGCAGGTCATTTCAGGTACTGAAAGTCAGATGGATGCCCGCCTTGCTAGGCCACAGGCAAAAATCTTTGAAGGTTCTCGTGACTTCTTCCCCAACCCCCAAGACCCCCTGGCCATCCTGAGGCCCGATTCAAAGGCCTCAGAGCAGTTGCAAGAAGCCTTCCTCAAGGCGGATCAAGACAGTGTTCTTGACCCTCTCGAAGAGGGAGATTTCAGCCAGGAAGAGAAGGATCTGTGTAACGCCTACTGGTCTGCTGGTTACATCGGCAACCCCCACCAGGGGTCATCACTGATGGCTAAGCAGTGGGCGGCTCTGAGCGACCACCGTCTCTCCCTTATGGATGAACAGACCCTCCGTTTTAAACTGACCAATGGTATGCAAGGTATCTACCAGGCTATTGCTCAAGACCTCACCTGCCCTATCCATTTAGAGACCCCGGTCAAAAAGGTGGAGCATAGCGACCAGCAGGTGCGCTTAACCCTAGAAGATGGCCGGCTGGTCGAGGCGGATGCCGTCGTAGTTACCGTCCCGCTGGGGGCGCTAGGCAACCTGACTTTTTCACCTGAGCTACCGGGTAAAATTCCTTCTCTAATCCAGCAGAAGTGGAACTCCACCGGTTGCAAGATTTGGATTAAAATCAAGGGCCATCATAAGATTCTGGGCTACGCCCCTAGCCCCGCAAAGATTAATGTCTTCCGCAGCGAGTTCTTTCTGGACGACGGCACCACCATTTGCGTTGGTTTTGGCTCCGATCACAGCCAGGTAGACCTCAACAGCCTTGAGGATGCCCAAGAAATCCTCAACCAGTGGCGCCCCGACCTTGAAGCTATCGACTGCACTGGTCATGACTGGGTCGATGACCCCTGGAGCGGACAAGCCTGGGCCACCTTGAAGAAGGGGCAATTTACCGATGGCTGGCACCATTTCGAACAGGATATGGGCCGCATCTACTTTGCTGGGTCCGACTATGCTCGCGGCTGGCGAGGTGTGGTAGTAGACGGAGCCATTGAAACCGCCTACCGCACCAGCCGTAAGGTAGCCCACGATCTAGGTTCTGCCGCTCAGGAATCCTAGGATCTAGCGCCAGCTGAAAATATGCACTTAGTGCCTTCCACTAGCGACTGGCCCTATCTGCCTCTGACCGGCAGGTAGGGCTAGTTCTTTTTGTTGGCCTCGTCGATACGCTGGGCCAGGCGTTCTTTTTCCTCAGCTTCTCGGCGTTTGGCTTCGGCTTCACGGCGGGCGCGTGCCTCGGCGTAGAGCTTGGCGGAGGAACGGTTAACACCGGTACCTTGGCCCAAGGAGGGGTCATTGGGTTTTTCCACCAAGATAAGGGTGGCGCACATGACCAGGGTGACCACAAAAACAGCACCGCCGATGGTCAGCGCCAAAACGAACTGAGGCCGGTTGGCCGTACCGCCGGTAGCAAAAATAAAGGTGCAGGCAAAGGCAACAGCTGCTAGTACCGCCGCGATAATGAGCGGGCCGGTCACCTGCGCCTTAAACCCTGACCGGGTTGGTTCACTCTTCTGAGCCACAGACTTCTTCCTCCTGAATTGGTAGTCCCACCAGTCTACGGGGTGGCCAAGGGTTTTATGCGCCCCGCCACCGCTAGGGTCACAGGTAGCCCTGCTAGGGCTCCTGGGGTTTGTTTGCCTGAGCGCGCAGAGTAAGCGCCCCGATCAGCACAAAAACACCTGCTAGCAGGGCACCGCCACCGGCGGTTCCCATAATGGCCTTGTCTCCGATCTCTGAGACCACCGGTAGGGCGGCCGCAGACAGAGTGATGATCAGGCCTTCCAGCTGCCAGTCGCGGGCGGCAGGGTTCCACTCTTGAGAGCGCATACCGGCTAGAACTTTAAGAACACCGGTCAGGCCAAGAACCAGGGCCCCTATGAGGGTGAGCCAGAACTCCCCGCGCGGCGCCAGAAGCATCAGAGCGCCACCGGCGGCTTGAACTAAGGCTATTGAAGTAAACCCCTGGGCAGAAACCCTGTCCCCGGCAGGAGCAAGCGCACGCGCCGTCAGGTAGGAGGCTCCCGCATAGCCCAGCAGGTAGAGCGCCAGCATTATAGTAATGACCGTCAGGGTCGGGGCCTGCCAAAAAACGGTAACCAGCCCAAAGACCAGGAAGACCAGGGCCTGAACCAGGGTAGGGCTTGCAAGTGCCCCGGCCAGTAGCCGGTCGGTGGGGTGGAGCTCAGATTTGTTCTTAGGTTCCTCAATCACCCTCTTAGTCTACCGCCCTCCCTCGACCCTGTGGCTTGGAAGATAGCACAGGCTTAGCTACGAAGATATTCCCATCCAGGGGATGAGTAGCTCTCTGGGGCTGAGCAGAAGGGCCGACAGGCCAGGGTAAATCTCTGAAGACATCAACAGGCTCTCTTAGGCTGAAGGGCGCATCAAGATAAAACGCAGGCGCTCTAGAGCAAGAGCAAGGTCCTGGTCCTTAAGGGCACCAAACCCTAAAACTAGCCCTTGCGAGTGCTCTAACCCCAGGGGAGAGCCAGGGGACAGCTCACTTTCCTGGGACCAGTAGTCGCTCAGAGGGGCCAGAACTACCCCCACCTCACGGGCTCGCTCCAAGGCACAGGTCTCAGTGAGCCCTCCCTGCCCCGGCAGGATCAGCATGGCGTGCAAACCACCTTCCATCAGAACCAACTTCACTCCGGGAATCTGCCCTAGAGCCTCACGAACAAGCTCCCGCCTCCGTCGGTAGACCCTACTCATCCGGGCAGTATGGCTTCGCAGCCCGCCCCGGGCCAGAAAATGAGCTAGAGCATCTTGAACCAGGCAGGGCACGGGGTTACCCAGAGTATCCCGAAGATCCAGTAATTCTTGAGCTAGCTGCGGGGGTGCTAGAAGGTAACCCAGCTTAAGACCGGGAGCTAGCAGCTTAGAAAAGGAACCTAGGGTAAGGACTCGACCCTGCTGGCTCTGCCTACCAGAAACTAGTTGGGAAGATAGCAGGGGGGAACGGTCAAGAGCGGCCAGGGTGGGCAGAGGGTCACCTCGGTAGCGCAGTTCAGAATCATAATCGTCCTCCACGAGGAGCACTTGCTGCTCCGCAGACCAGGCAAGTAAATCCAGGCGACGGCTCACCGGCATGGAGGTGCCCAAGGGGTACTGGTGGTTAGGTGCCAGCAAGACTAGATCCGGGCGATCTTTACCGACAGGTAAGCAGTCCGGAATCAGACCGCAGGAATCAACCGGTATAGGGATGATCTGGTGCCCAAAGGTTTGGGGGATTTTACGCAAGTTAGGGTAACCGGGATTTTCCACTGCCACCCTCAAGGGGCGCTTACGCTGCCGAGCACGCAGAGCCGTAAGAAGCAGGCGAAAACCCTCCCTGGCACCAGCGGTGATCAGTAGCTCCTCTGGGTCCCTGTAGGTGGCCCGTATGAGCCTCAGGTGCTCTGCCAACTCTGAGCGTAGGGCTAGCGACCCAGCCGGGGGGTGGCTGCTCAGAGGGGCTGCCACGGCGGTTCGCCAGGCCGCTCGCCAGCTGGCGCTGGCCAGCAGGGAGGTATCGGGTTGACCGGGCCTCAGGTCAAAAAAGTTGCCCTGAGGGGGGCTTGTTTCTGGCTGCTGGACTTGGACGCTAGCTGGCCCTGGGATGAGGTATTCTTGGCCGGCGCCGGAGGGTTGAGCAGGATCTTGGGGCCAGTGAGCCAGTAGTGTGCGTGAGACCCGCGTTCCGCCACGATTACTTGACAGGTACCCCTCACCGGTCAGCTGTTCATAGGCAAAGACCACTGTGCCCCGTGAAACCTCTAACTGGTGGGCTAGCGTCCTGCTAGATGGCAGGTGGTCACCGGCCCTGAGGCGGCCAGAGACAATCAGCGCGCGGATCTGCTCAGCGATCTGGGTGTGTAAGGAGAGCCCTGTGCCCCTGCTCAGGCTAAGGGGGAGGTATTTATCCCCTGAGTATTGAGCCATGTGCCCCCCTTCTGCTCTTCCCTTCTCTAGTGTATCGGCAGATAGGAACCCTAGGAGATAGCCGCTCAGCGAACCTGGAATAGGTGCTAAAGGGTCAGAAGATGACACTTCCTGGGCTCCTTCCCCCTGGGCCCAGTGAGGTGCTGGGGGGTCTCTTAAGGGGCCTGCCCTTATTCCCAGGCTACGGATACGAACTCGGCAGGATTCTGAGCCCCCAGCCCTGTTTGCTATATCTGTAAATATGGCTCCTATTAGGCATTACAGATGCAAAGAATAATTTATTATTTGTTGCCAACATCTCACCGAGAGATGCCTATCTCCATTACCCGAACCAGAAGGAGCTGATAGCATGGGCCAAACACCTTAAACCATCCTAAATATCTCTAAGCAGGTAAAGATGTCCTCCCCCACCCCTCATGTTAGCCGCCGGGCTTTGGCCTGGTCCGCACCCATGGTCCTAGCATCCGCCAGCATCCCGGCCTATGCCGCTTCTACCCGAGAGAAGCAGCCCGCTGTCAGCGGCAACGGTCACGCTTACCACAATTCAGGTCAGGACGCTCACTACGACGGCAGTAAGCGCTACTGGCTGACTACCTTCGATGAGCGAAATCCTTACAGCGTAGCTGTTTACTTCACCATTCCTACAGATATCATCACCAACGTAGCGGTGACCTATTGGCTACCAGAAGATAATCTGCAGTTCACTAGCGTAGAGTCCAATGGCTGGGCCACCCCTACCCGCGACTACACCCAGGGTAACGTGGTCACACGTCAAGGTATTACAGAATACGCTTACACCTCCTACTACCAGGGAAGTCTGGAAGCCAGGAAGGGCACCACGCCCTTCCCAAGCTACCTCTTTGTTGCAACCGGCCAAGATGATCGTGACTGGAGCACTTTGAGGGTTAAGTACCGTTATAAGTACACCGCCACCGTTAACGGCCAGCAAAGCATGAAATCACCAGATCAGTACTTCTACCGCCCCGAAGCCTAAAAAGTTCCCAGGTTTACAGCGAACCCCTCCCAGGCCAGGCACTCCAGTCTCACCCCCAGAGACTAAGTGCCTGGCCTGGAGTTTGAGAGGGGCAGAAAATCCAGGCCTGGGGTAAACCCAGGCCTTAAACTATCTGGTCTAAAAAGAATGTGTTTGTCTGGACCTTTCCCTAGACCAGATCTGGGCGCAGACTGGTCACCATGACTGAAAAAACAACCGAGACCGCAAACACCGGCTCACCCCTTGTTAAGCGCGGCCTGGCCGACATGCTCAAAGGCGGCGTCATCATGGACGTTGTCACCCCCGAACAGGCCAAAATCGCTGAAGATGCTGGCGCTGTTGCCGTCATGGCCCTTGAACGCGTGCCCGCCGACATTCGCGCCCAGGGCGGTGTTGCCCGCATGAGTGACCCCGATATGATTGAGGGCATTATCGATGCTGTCTCAATCCCCGTCATGGCTAAAGCCCGTATCGGGCACTTCGTCGAAGCCCAGATCCTAGAGCACCTCAAGGTCGATTACATTGACGAGTCTGAGGTGCTCTCCCCCGCCGACTACGTCAACCACATTGACAAACACACCTTTAAGGTTCCTTTTGTCTGTGGCGCCACCAACTTAGGCGAGGCACTGCGCCGCATCACCGAAGGTGCAGCCATGATCCGCTCCAAGGGTGAAGCAGGCACAGGGGATGTCTCCGAAGCCACCAAACACATTCGCACCATCAAGACCCAGATCGCTGAGCTTCAGGCTCTGCAGGCCACGTCCCCCGACTTGCTCTACGTCAAGGCCAAAGAACTGGCCGCACCCTACGAGCTGGTCCTTGAAGTAGCCCGCACCGGCAAGCTCCCCGTAGTCCTCTTTACTGCAGGCGGCGTTGCCACCCCAGCCGATGCTGCCATGATGATGCAACTAGGAGCAGACGGTGTCTTTGTGGGTTCGGGCATCTTCAAATCCGGCAAACCAGAAGCCCGCGCCAAGGCAATCGTGAAAGCCACCGCCTTTTACAATGACCCCGAGCAGGTTACCGCAGCCTCACGTGGCCTAGGTGAAGCCATGGTCGGCATCAACGTTGCCGACCTGCCCGCACCGCACCGCCTGGCAGAACGCGGCTGGTAAGCCTAGGGGGTGGGGTAACTACGCCCCACCCCTAGCATCTATTACTTTGCCGGGGTAGCGAAAGGGAATCCATGACTTTAACCGTTGGTGTTCTGGCCCTCCAGGGCGGAGTGGCCGAGCACGTCAAGCTCCTAGAGACGCTGGGGGTGAACACTCTGCTGGTCAAAAAACCGGAGGAACTGCAAAGGTGCGATGCCCTGGTACTACCCGGTGGGGAATCAACCACTATCGACAGGCTCACCCGTATCTTTGGCCTACGCCAACCCCTCATTGACGCTATCGGCGCTGGCCTGCCCACCCTGGGCACCTGCGCCGGGCTGATCCTTCTGGCCAAAAACCTTGAGGGCACAGCCGCTGACCAGCAAACCCTGGGTCTGCTCGATGTCACCGTTGCCCGTAATGCTTTTGGCTCCCAGATCGATTCGGCGGAAGCTGAGCTTGCCTGGTGCCAGCAAGAAACCCCGCTGAGGGCAGCCTTTATCCGTGCACCTGCGATTACACGAACAGGCCCCGAGGTAGAAGTCCTAGCCACCTACCGCAAGAAAATAGTAGGCGTCCAAGAGGGCAAACTACTGGGCATCTCCTTCCACCCCGAGCTGACCGGGGACACCACAGTCCACCGCCGTTTACTGGAACTTACCACCGCCTAGCCCTTACCGGGGCACTCCCCGGAATAAAAGGGTTGAGGTTCTAGGGGTGTCAAGAGTAGCTAAGGAAAGGGGAGGGATTTCATTCTGCAGGCCAACTCAGAGGGCTCAAGGCAGTCTAAACTAAAAGCATGAGCTTGCCAGACCCCACAATCCACCGCAGAGCCACCCCTCGCGCTGGCCTAGCGTCCCTCCCTAAGCTCCTACCGGGGCTAGTCCTAGCGGTGGGCCTAGCCCTAGTTGCCTACCTTCTGACCCTTATGCCCGGTCTCAAGCTGGTCAGCACCCTACTTCTGGCCATAGTTCTGGGAATAGCTGCCCGCAATATGGGCCTCTTACCCCAAAATGCTCAGGCTGGCTTGACCTTTGCCTCCAAGAGCCTGTTACGGCTGGGCGTTGTCCTCCTGGGTCTTCGTCTGTCTCTGCCAGATGTATTTTCACTGGGGTTCGGGGCCCTACTGACCATACTTCTGACAGCTGCAGGGACCTACCTGGTGGCTATCATCTTGAGGCGCTACCTTGCTTTGGCCCCCACTACCGCCCTTCTGACCACCACCGGCACTGCAATCTGTGGCGCTTCGGCAATTGCCGGTATCTCGGCGGCCCTACCCCCAAAAGCCCAAGACCCAGACGATGAAACAGTGGATAACGCGGCCCTCACGGCCTTGGCTGTCATTACCCTCTGCGGCACTTTGACTATGTTTGCCTTACCGGCCCTGGTTGGTTTTTTGCCCCTTACACCTCTGCAGGCTGGGGTATGGTTAGGTGCTTCTATTCATGAGGTGGGGCAGGTAGTAGCGGCGGGGGGCTTTATTAGCCCAGAGGTGACCGATATTGCTACGGTAAGCAAGCTGGGCCGGGTAGTTCTTTTGGCCCCTATTGTGGCTCTGGTAGGTTATGGCCAGAGTAGGCAGGCCCAGAGGAAGACCTCGCAGGCTAAGAGTCACAGACCACCCCTACTGCCCCTCTTTGTGGTGGGGTTTATCGTGGCTATCGTGCTCAGGTCAGTGCTGGCGTGGAGCGGCTTGGATCAGCCCCTTGGCCCGCTCCTTGCTGGACTCAATACCTTCACCACTTTTATTTTGGCAGTAGCCATGGCCGCTCTGGGCACGGCAGTCAATCTCAAATCCACCCTCTCCGCTGGTGGTCCGGCTCTCCTCTTTGGCCTCATCCTCTCTGGGGCAACTGCCTCCATAGCCCTTGGGCTTACTCTCTGCTTGGTCTAACCCTCGGAATAGCCACCCGGTATCTACCCACCACTCACTCTCAGCTCTTGCACCGGCAGTTGGCCCGCAGCGAAGATGCAGGTATGACCCAGACTGGGGTGTGGGCTGGTGGTCTTATCGCTTGTCGCGCTCTTCTTGAGCAACTGCACCATCTTGGCATTCCTTGCCTAAAGTAGTTGTGCAATTACTAGGCCCCAGCCGTCCACCAAACGCAAAAATTCTTTTATTCCACGCAGTTCAGCTTAAGAAGTCTCTAGAAGGTACCCAGACCGGTAGCCTCCTGAAAGCGATAAACCAGCTTGTGCAAGGCAGAGCGCAAGGCCCCAGGCTCCTCACGCCCTTCATAGGGCAGACTCAAGAGAGCTGGCCTGCCAGCAACCGGCTCATTCCTCCACATCAGTGACCAATAGGCAGTAAACTCCTGAGCCAAATGGGCATCGATAGGTGCCACCAACCTCAGGTCAGTCTCCAGGTTGTAATTACAAATATTTCGGCGGGTAAAATTACCCGATCCAGCCAGCAGCTCGAAGATACCGCCGCCCTCCCCCTTTCGGTAGGTCGCTAAGTACTTAGGGTGAAACTGCTCCCCACTGGTGGCATACCACCGCACCTGCACCCCAGCGCCTTGCAGTTCGCGGGCTACAGGCAGGGCCGGCAGCCCCGTCTTCTTACGCCCAAAAGCATCAAGGTTCAGATCAAGCAGGGCCTGCACCTGAACTCCGCGCTGAGCGGCAGCTTTGAGCTCCCGCACCACTGATCTCTCAGCAAGATAAAACATTCCCAGACAAATCTCTCCACCGGGCTCTACTGCTCGCACCATCTGGCAGGCTACCCGCCGGATAGCTCCTTCGGTGACCAGTTGAACTCTCACCGGCTCATGGTCTTCTGAGCTTTGGCCGCTCCTGTCGCGCAGGCCTTGGGTGAGCACCTGCTCGAACCTGTCAAAGACCTCACCCTGCCCACCCGAGAGGGTATAAATAGCGCGTTCACTGGCTAAAATATCGGCCAGAACGGGGCCCGTCACCAGCAAACCTAGGTTAGAGTTAGGGGCCGAAGCGTCATGGGGATTAGCTGAGCTGACAAGGGCCTCTCGCTCACTAAGCGCCAGCTTGCGGTGATTGGCTTTGAAATTGAAGAGACGAGCATAGGCGTTAGGGCTCACCCTAGGACGCCCAGGAGCCAAGACGTTAGGCAACCCTGCAGGAAGTTCGGGCAGACGGGCCAGGAAGGTGCGATAGAAAGCCGAGTAGATCGGGTTGGAGTCAGCCAGAGCATCTAGATCGGTCATCACCACCTGCACCCCAGCATCAGCTAGCTGCTCCAGGTGAGGTAGGGAGTAGCTACCGTAGAAAGTATTAATGGGGTCGGTAATAAAAATGATAGGCAGTTCAGGTGCCTGTGCCCGCTTGTTAACCAGGGCCCTAGTCACCCGCTCAGCAAGCCGCGGGTAGCCACCCTCTGGCCCACGGGTACGGTCGTAGTCAGAGTTGAAGAGGAAGAGGTCTAAGACCAGGAAGTCTTGGGCACGCTCGATCAGGCCCTCAAGGGCGGCAAAGATGGACTGCTCCGAAACAGTAGTACCCTCTTGCTGGTAGGTCAGGTCAGCCAAAAGCTGGGTGTAACCCGAGGGATGACTCCGACCCTCCAAGCTGAGCCCTTTAGCTAAAGGTTTACGGGCTTGCCGGTAGCCGGCGAGAGCGGTAGTGACGCAAGCGCCTGCGACAAGGGTGGTGGTTGCGGTGAGGGCGTAGCGGGTGAATGTGCTCATAGTTCTAATCTACCGGGTCTCCGCTAGCGGGTAACCGGCCAGCCTGTTGGCTGAAACTCAAGGCGCACCAGCTAAGCTGGCTAGGGCTAACGTGAATTCCCGTGCGGGCGCTAACGAGCCAGGCAAGAAACAGGCTTGCCAGTACTCTACCTACCCAACGAAAAGGAAGACTTCAGGGGCGGGCATTTGAGGTAGCGGTTGCAGTATTGAGCACCCCTGGCTCACAGAAACTGTCCTATATCACACCCCAGCCCCTTGCTGATTTCCCTCACAGGCGTAAACTTTACATCTGTAAGAAAAATACTGTGGAGAGAAGCCCGTGACCCTAGACCCCCGCCCCGCCCGTAGTCGCACAGCCCTTGTCGAGGCCACCATCAAGGCTCTGAACACCCCAGAACCAGCAAGCCTTAATATCACCGACCTGGTTAAGGCCGCAGGAGTCAGCCGCCCCACCTTCTACCAATACTTCTCAGACATCAACACGCTCATTCACACTGCCGCGCTGGAAAAGCTAGATACCGCCCTCAACTCGCTCCCCGAGGCAGACCCCACCGACCCAAGCACCCTCATCACAAGCGCAGCTAGCACCAGCCTGCTCACCGCACTCCAAGCAGATGCAGTCTTCTTCCGCAATGTCTTAGACACCTCCGGCAACTCATCTCTGGTCGAAGAGCTCGTTACCTTCCTGACCCATAGACTCCTGCTCCGAGGCTCTGCTACCGAACAACCCAAGACCACAAATAGGCCTCTCACCAGTGACTACGCCCAGTTTATCGCCGCCGGGGCCGCCTGGTTAACAGTGCGCTGGCTCAGAACAGACTTCACCGGCCCCAACACCGCCCAGGCCATGGGCCAGCGCCTGTCCGCCATGATCCAAGCGGCTACCAGCTAACCCCCCTTAGTTTTCCCCTCTCCCCAACCTTAAAAAGAAAGTAGGTGAACCCGGTGCCTTCAACACGAACCAAACACCCCGCCCTAAAGCGCACATCAGGCCCTATGAAATACCTGGTACTCCTGGCAGTTATTATTATTCCTTCCATCTACGCAGGTATTCTCACCTGGGCTAACTACGACCCCACCGGTACCATCGATGCCGTACCGGCCGCTATCGTCAATCAGGACAAGGCTGCCACCACACGCACAGGCCAAGAACTGACCCTCGGTGACGACCTCACCCAAGAACTACTTACTAAGGACAGCACCAGTAATTTTGACTGGTCAGTCATGGATGCTGACCAAGCACGGAGCGAGCTCGAAAACGGTCGGGTTCAGGCAGTTTTGACCATTCCAGCTGACTTCTCAGCCAACGTCTCATCCCTGTCCGAAAACTCTTCAGATGCAGCCCGCAAAGCCAAACTAGATATTGCCACCAACGACGGCTCTAACATCATCTCCGGCAATATCGCTAGCTCACTTGGGACAGCAGTTACCGACGCACTGGCCCATAAGGTATCCACAGAATACTTGAGCAAGATTTACGCGGGCTTCACCAATATCCACGACTCCCTGGGGGAAGCTTCCGACGGTGCCCAAAAACTGGCAGACGGCTCAAGCTCAGCAGCCCAGGGCAGTAAGGAGCTAGTCGTAGGGCTCACCGACCTAAAATCAGGAACAGACTCACTAGCCAGCGGGACCTCATCCCTAGCTCAGGGCGCCAGCAAGGTTGACCAAGGCGCATCATCCCTCTCCCAAGGCGCATCATCCCTAGCTCAGGGCGCCAGCAAGGTTGACCAAGGCGCATCATCCCTCTCCCAAGGCGCATCATCCCTAGCTAACGGCACCAGCAAGGTTGACCAAGGCGCCTCATCCCTCTCCCAAGGCGCATCATCCCTAGCTAACGGCGCCAGCAAGGTTGACCAAGGCGCCTCATCCCTCTCCCAAGGCGCATCATCCCTAGCTCAGGGCACCAGCAAGGTTGACCAAGGAGCATCCACCCTGGCGCAGGGCACCAGCCAGGTTAACGAGGGAGCATCATCCCTAGCCAAGGGTGCAGACCGGGTCAATGGTGGGGCATCTTCCCTGGCAACCGGTGCGGACCAGGTCAAGGCAGGGGCTTCTAGCCTCTCTAAGGGCCTGACCCAACTCAACGAGAGTGTAGCCACCCTACCCGAAAAACTTCCCGCCCTGACCGATGCCACCGGTTCACTTACAACAGGCGCATCCAACCTAGCTGCTGGGGCACAAGAGCTCAAAGAAGCTACTAATCAGGTGAGCTCTGGGGCTGAAGCGCTCTCCCAAGGAGCAGATAAAGCCCTGGGCGGGGCACAAGACCTGGCCACCGGAGCAACCAACCTAGCCGGCGCTACCGACGAGCTCACCACCGGAGCCACCACCCTAGCTGCGGGCACCCAATCCCTACTAGATAATTGGGACAAGCTCACAGACGAACAGAAGCGAGCTGCCCTCCAAGAGCTCAACACCGGGGCCGGTAAACTCTCAGCAGGAACTAAGGCGCTGGATTCCGGGGCAAACACCCTAGCTGCGGGCACCCAGGCACTGGTCGGCGATGAAAACAGCGGGCTAACCAAACTAGCCGGTGGAGCAAATAGCTTAAAAACCGGAGCTAGCCAAACCGCTACCGGAGCCACCACCCTAGCAGAGGGTGCCAGCGCTCTCTCACAGGGTGCCCAGGAGCTAGATAGCTCAGTCGGAGCCCTCAGCAAAAATCTCGGAGCTCTAGCCGGTGCAGTATCCCAGGCTAATGACGGGGCAGCCGCACTGGCAGATGGCACCTCATCACTTGCTACCGGTGCCCATAACCTCCATGACGGGACCTCATCACTTGCTACCGGAGCCACCAGCTTGGCAGATGGCACCTCCTCCTTAGAGGCTGGCGCATCCACCCTGGCGCAAGGCACGTCCTCACTCAACCAGGGAGCCAACCAGCTCAAAGACGGCACCTTCACCCTGGCGCAAGGCACGTCCTCACTCAACCAGGGAGCCAACCAGCTCAAAGACGGCACCTTCACCCTGGCGCAAGGCACGTCCTCACTCAACCAGGGAGCCAACCAGCTCAAAGACGGCACCTTCACCCTGGCGCAAGGCACGTCCTCGCTCAACCAGGGAGCCAACCAGCTCAACGGCGGGGCCGCTGACCTTGATGCAGGGGCCGGTAAGGCCGTAGACGGAGCCAGCCAGCTTTCACAAGGTCTCGGGGAACTCAAGAAGGGAAGTTCTACCCTCTCCACCTCGCTCAGTGACGCGGTGGACAAGGTACCTAGCTATACTGACGGGCAAGCTGAGGATCTGAGCGCAGTGACCAGCGACCCCGTAGCCATTGACAAAACCCGCATCAACGAGGTCTCCACCTACGGACACGGCCTAGCCCCCTATTTCATGACTCTTGGTCTATGGGTAGGTGCCATTGCTTACTTCATGATGTACCCAGCTATCTCAGCTAAGTTCGCTCGACGTGGACATTCCGGCCTGGCAACCCTCCGAGGAGCCATGGTGCCGGTTATCCTCATGGGTATCGTCCAGGGGTCAGTGATGACTATCATCATTCACAGCCTGGTAGATATTAAGACAGCTAACTTCTGGGGCCTGATGGGTTTTGCGGTGCTGACCTCCATCACCTTCCTGGCTATCAACCAGGCACTCATTGCCCTGCTCGATGCACCGGGTCGCTTTATCTCGCTCATGCTGACAGTTATTCAGATTGGCGCAGCAGGCGGCACCTACCCGATTGAAACAGCCCCGGGCTTCTTGCAGGCCCTGCACCCCTGGCTACCGCTCACCCACGCCCTGGAAGCCTTCCGCTCACTCATTGCTGGTGGTTCAATTGGAATCTCTACCGGCCTTGCCTGGCTGGCAGGCTGGTTCATCCTGGCTCTTAGCGGTACCGCAGCTAGCATCTGGATTCGCCACCGCCGGGAAGACCGCAGGGAAGCAGAACGTGCCCGCAAGAACGCTCCTGCACCGGAACTCGCGGGGGCTGCGGGCTAAGTCAATAGCACCCAACCTAAATACCCGGTGCCGCGCCCGGCCCAGCGCCCTTAACGCCAGCCCCCCAAGCCAGCTGGCTGGCACGGCACCGGTTGAGAATCAGGTAGGAGTACGGGGACATGCTGGGGGCAATGCCACTTCCTAGTGACCTGCTCCTAACTGGCCGCTCAGCCGGTCCTGGAAGTCCTGGCTGGCAGGGTTCAAACCCTGAATCTGTACGGTTTTACCCAGTCGCTCATACTTGGCTGTAATACTGTCCAGGGCGCTTACCGTGGAGGCATCCCAAATGTGGGAGCCACTCAAATCAATGACCACGGTCTGCGGGTCCTGCGCGTACTGGAACTGGTAGTAGAGGTCATTCGAGGAAGCAAAGAACAGCGCCCCTTCCACCCGGTAGGTCACGGCCTCCACCCCGTCCAGGGGTGCCATCTGCCGGTTTACCGTCACCAGGTGAGAAACCCTGCGCGCAAAGAGAACCGTAGCGGTCAGCACGCCCAGCACCACACCGATTGCCAGGTTGTGGGTAGCCACTGTGGTAGCCACCGTCACCAGCATGACTACCAGCTCACTCTTGGGCATGATTCGCAGGGTACGCGGGGTGATGCTGTGCCAATCAAAGGTCGCAATCGACACAAAAATCATGACAGCTACCAGTGCGGCCATAGGGATCAGCGCCACCACATCACCCAGCAGGAGCACCAGCGCCAGCAAGAAAACACCGGCCAGGAAAGTAGAAATACGGGTGCGGGCACCCGAGGCCTTGACGTTGATCATGGTCTGCCCAATCATGGCGCAGCCGCCCATACCGCCGGTCAAGCCCGTGACGATATTGGCTACACCTTGGGCCCAAGATTCGCGGGTCTTATTGGAAGGGGTATCGGTAATATCGTCCACCAGCTTGGCTGTCATCAGCGACTCCAAGATACCCACGATAGCCATAGCCAGGGCGTAGGGGGCCATGATGCTGAAAGTTTCCACGTTGAGGGGAACCTGGGGGATAAAGAGCGTGGGCAGGGCCTGTGGCATCTCGCCCTTATCGCCCACAGTAGGCACCTTAATTCCAGCTACTACGGTAATAGCGGTAATGAGGACGATAGCGACCAGGGGCGCAGGGACAGCCTGGGTGAGGCGGGGAAGCCCGAACACCAGCAGAAGACCCAGGGCAACCAGAGGATAAACCGCCCAGGGAACACCCAAAAGTTCGGGAACCTGAGACATGAAAATGAGGATAGCCAGGGCGTTCACAAAACCGACCATGACCTGCCGGGGAATAAAGCGCATGAGCTTAGCAATACCCGCCACAGCCAAAAGAACCTGGAAAAATCCGGCCAGGATAACGGTGGCAATAAAGTAGTCGGTGCCGTGACTGGCAACCAGCGGGGCAATCACCAGTGCGATAGCGCCAGTGGCTGCTGAAATCATGGCTGGTCGCCCGCCAAGCAGTGCAGTTGTGACTGCCATGGTGAAGGAGGCAAAAAGCCCTAGCCTGGGGTCTACCCCGGCAATGATAGAGAAAGCAATGGCTTCTGGGATGAGGGCTAGGGCAACGACAAGCCCGGCGAGGACTTCGGTTTTGAGTAGCTTGGGGGAAGTAAGGGTCTTTCGAACCGATTGCCGGTCGAGGGCAGAAAGTGCGGTGTCAGCCACGGGGCTCCTTGAGGTAGATTTAGCTAGTTCTAGCCTAGACCACAGACGGAAACCCGGCACCCGCCCCACTAAATACTGGTCTGGAGCTACCCCAGCCGGCAAGGTCTGGAACCTATCCTCAAGACCATTAAAAGATAGACCCCAAAACTTGTAGGATAGAGAGGTGCCAGCGCCCCCCTACAGACCACATAAACGGGCCTGTGGCTATCAGCCTCACCGCCCGCCAGCAAAAAGAAAGAGCACCCTTGGGCTTCTTTGATAGCGTCCAGCCAGCACCTGCTACCCCTGCACCGCTCACAAGCACTCGACTGGGGCAAGCACTGCGGCGTCTTGAAATCCCCCACGAGCTTGAAGCGGACGGCACCCCCATCACCTACTACCCTGCCGGCTATCTGCTCTACCTGCTCACCCCTGACCGGCTGACGGTACGTACCACCTGGCGGCAGTCCTTACCCACCAGCTCCCTACCCCACCTGAGCATGTTTGCCCACCAATGGAACCAGCACCGCCCCTATCCCACTGCTTACCCGGCCATTCTGGGTGAAGACGGCCAGGACTTCGCGCTCCTGCCAGCGGACTTCACCCTGCCCGTCACCGCCGGGGCCACCGATGAGCAGATCGACCTCTACCTGCGTGAAGCTAGCCGCTCGGCCCAGGAGTTCCTGACCGAAGTAGAAGGCGCCTTTGAACCCATAACGGAAGGGGAATAAAAGCATGTCACAGCGCTTTAAAGTGGATTTGGGCGGCCTGGTTGAACTGCTCTCCAAAAACCTTTATTCAGGCCCGCAGGTCTACCTACGCGAGGCAATCCAGAACGGTGTCGATGCCATTACCGCCCGCCGCGAGACTGACCCCGATGCCCCCGCCCGGGTGCTTCTAGAACCCTGGGAAGAGGGCACAGGTATCACCATCACCGACACCGGGATTGGGCTGACCGCGGAACAGGCCGAAGAATTTTTAGCAACTATTGGGCGCACCTCCAAGCGTGACGACGTCTTTAACGAAGGCCGAGCCGAGTACCTAGGCCAGTTCGGTATTGGTTTACTGGCCTGCTTCTTGATTGCTGACACGGTTGATATCACGTCACGTTCTGCCACCGCTGGGCAGGCCCCGGTCCGCTGGCTGGGCCATGCCGACGGCACCTTTGAGGTTACCGAGCTAGCGCCGGAGCAGGCCCCCGAAGTGGGCACCCTTATCCGCCTGAAAGCCCGCCGCGATGCCGCCCACTGGGTTGCTCAAGAAACTGTGCTAACCCTGGCAACCGACTACGCCGACATGCTCCCCATCGACGTATCCGTGGTCGTTAAAGCTGGCTCACGCCGCCTACCGCGCAGAATCTCCCACCCCCGCCCCCCGTGGGCACCCGCCCGCACCTTGGGAAACAACAGCGCCAGCGAAGAAGCCCCCAACCAGCATGAACGCACCATGGCCCTAGCTACCTATGCAGAAAAAACCCTGGGCATCACCCCACTTGCCACGATCGACCTAGAGGTACCGGCCACCGGCACCAGCGGGGTCGCCTACATACTCCCCCAGGCCGTCTCACCGGGTTCTGGCCGCCACCGGGTCTACGTCAAGAACATGCTGGTAGCCTCCCGTGAGGACTCGCTCCTACCCGACTGGGCCTTCTTTGTGCGGGCGGTCGTCAATTCTGAGGGGCTGACCCCCACCGCCTCCCGCGAACAGTTGCGCGAGGACGAGGTACTCCTGCTCACCCGCGAAGCAATCGGGGACCAGCTCAAAACCTGGATTACGCAAGCTCTGGCAGAGCCAAGTGCCCTGCGCGACCGCTTTGTGCAGACCCACAACCTAGCCCTACGCGCTGTTGCCCTTGCCAGCGACGACATGCTCGATGTGGTTGCCCGCTCCCTCCCCTTTGAAACATCCCAGGGGCTTGCCACCCTCACCGAGGTCACCGATGCCGCCGGGCAGATTCTCTACACTCCCACCACCGAGGCCTACCGCCGTATAGCTCCCGTGGCCCGCGCCCAAGGCCTATGGGTGGTCAACGGCGGCTACGTCTACGACTCAGACCTGCTAGCTAAGCTGGCTGACCGCCCCGGCTGGCAGGTCACCGAACTCACCAGCCAGGACGTGACCCAAACCCTTTCCTCTGTGGAGATGGAGCGGGAGTTTGACGTGATGCCAGCCCTGGAACTCGCCCGCGCTGTACTATCCCCCCAAGACTGCGGGGCCACCCTGCGGGTCTTTGAACCGGCCAGCGTACCGGCAGTTCTGCTGCGCGATGCCGACGCCGAACGCCGCCGCGACCTCACCCAAGAAGCCAAGCAGGCTGATGGGCTGTGGGGCGATCTTCTTGGCTCCCTAGCAGGTCAGTCCACCGAGCCCAGCCGCACCCTGGTGCTCAACGACGCCAACGAGAACGTCCAGCGGCTACTGCACCAGCCGCATCACCCCTCCTTTGAGCCCGGCATTAACACCCTCTACCTCTCGGCACTCATGCTGGCGGGTGAGGGCCTGCGCGGCAGTGAAACCACCCTGCTCAGCGACAGCCTGGCCCAGCTTCTTGAAGCCGCTCTGCGCCCCAACACCTAGTTTTCACCAGGGAGAAACACCGTGTGGTCCATCCACGAAGCCACCCAGAAGATAGCTCACACCCGCACGCTACCCTATGGGAGCGCGCGCACCGCCGCCGCAGAGTACATTGCCCGCACCCTTGAGAACGAGGGGCCGGAGCAGGTTCTACCGCAGGCCCTCCTAACCCTGGTGGAGGCCTATGTCTTTGGCCAGCCAACCCCCGCCTCTTTTGCGGTCTTCTCTAAGCTCTTACGGCTGTGGGACAGCCACCCCGAATACTTTGACGACGAAACCGCCAAGGCCCTCTTTTGGCAGTTCAAGTGGGTCACCGGCGACCTGACCGCCTACCCGCAGATTTCCAAGGAGCAGGCCCGCCAGCTCCTTGATGAGATGCGTAAACGCTACCGCCTAGCCGGGCTGGGCGATAGCGCCGCCGACCGTGCCGAACACATGTGGGCCGCCCACATTGGCGATGACGAAGCCGCCCAAACCTGGCAGGCCCGCTGGCTCTCCCACGGTGAGGACGAGATGGATTGCGGCTCCTGCCGCCACGGGAGCAATCTGCGGGACCATATGGCCGCCGGGGAGTTTGAGCAGGCTGTTGCGCTCGGTGCCCCGACCGAAGATTTGTGCAACCGCGAACCGGCGTCCTCCCACCGCCAGCTTGCCCTGGCCCTGCTTCACCTGGGCAGGGGCGAGGAGGCCGGGCGGGAGCTTTTGCGTGCCCAGGCCAACAGCCAGCACTATGACCCCGACGATGTGGGTGTAGAGTTTGAGATTTTAGCGCGCGGCCAACAGTTAGAGCGCGCCTTTGCTCTGCTGAAAAAACACGGCAAACGGGCGCTGGCCCTGGGTGGCGACCCCGGCGATAACCGTAACTTCTTGCGCTACCTGGTAGCCGGTCTGGCCTGGGCCCGCCAGGAGAAGGGACAGATGCCCACCGGCTTGAGCGGTTTTACCCCCGCATCTTCTGCCGGGAGCCAGGGAGGTCAGTCAGCAGAGGTGTCTCGCGCTACCCTGGGTGAGCTCTACGACTGGGCCCTGGCCCAATCCCTACCCCTGGTTGCGGCTTTTGACCGGCGGGCGGGTAACACATGTTTTAGTGAATCACTGGCAGATGCCGAACTAAAATCTGTTCTCACCCCCTTGATTCTTCCGGAGGGGCAGGCCGCGAGCGCCCCCTTAGGGCCTAAGGGGGAATCTGCCGGTGAGCCTGTTTCTTACACTGACTCTGCACAGGCAGGTTTGATGTCGCCGGATACTGCCGCCGCAGGTGAGAGTGCAGATGGCCTACTGGCGGAGGGCAGCTACGACCGAGCCGCCCAGGCCTACTTGGAACAGGCCATTAGCTATGAGGGTGCCGGTCAGCTTGCGGCGGCGGGGCAGGCACGGGCTGAGGCCGCTATCTGCACCAAGCTAGTGGGCCGTGAAGCTGAAGCTGCCGCCCTCTTGAGCCAGGCTTTTGATCTGCTGGTAGCCGGTGATGCGCACCCCGCGCTTCTGGTAGAGACGATACGCCAGTGGGCACCAGTGGCTGAGATTCTGGGGGATTACGGCGCGGTGCTGCCTGCTGCCCAAGTTGCCCTTGACCGGGTAGAGAGCGCCCTGGTTCCTGCTCAGGAGGGCAGTGAAGCCCGACCCAGCGGCACCGGCATGAGTGCCTTACCGCGCCCTGACCTCCTGGTTTATCTACTAGCCCAGGAGCTGGTTGCGCGGCTGGATGCGGCGGCGGGAACATCTGACCCTCAGCAGGTTCAGGCGGGCTTGGTCGCGGCGGCCGATGCTTATGCTGAGCTGGGTTTCCCCGAGCGTTCGGCACGTCTGCTCGTGCTGGTTGCTGAGTATGCCCGTGAGCGGGGCGGAGTTGAGGGCGCTGTCAGCGCCTATCAGCGGGCCAGGGAGCTCTTTCAGGGGGTGGGGCTGGTCGAGTCAGCCACCGCCGCCTTAGATGCCTGCCTTGATTTACTCCAGACCACCGGGCAGGGCCACCGGGTAGAGGGTCTTATCGAGGGGCTACTGACGCAGGACGGCCAGTAACCTGCGGGCTTTCCTTCCAGCTACACGGGCTGCTCGCGCATCCGGGTGAAACTGGCTAACGGATCCAGACGCCGGTGCGGGCCCTCCACCAGAGCGTAGTGGCGCGAGCGCCCATGTACCAGAGGGCGTAGGCGCACCAGAGGAGCAGGTAGGCGGCGGTGGCCCCGGCGGGGAAGGAACTACCGGCCCACCACAGGTAGAGGCCCACCAGCACCGGCAGGTAGGCGGCCAGGGTGAAGAAGGCCGCCAGGCCCAGGTAGCGCACATCCTGGGCACCGATGAGAACCCCGTCCAGAATAAAGACGTAGGCCGCCAGGGGCTGGCCTGCTCCCAGTACCAGCAGGGAGAGAGCAAAGAGGTGCTGGACCTGCGGGTCGGAGCTAAAGATCCAGGCCGCACCGAACCCTACGGCGGGGCAGGCTAGGGCGGTCACTAGCCCGAAGAGGACGCTCCAGCGGACCAGCCGGTTTTTCAGCTGGGTGACGGCGGCACGGCCCTGGGGTGTGGTCAGGTTTTGGGTGCCCATCTCTTGACCCAGGAGGGCTTGGGCGGCAATGGCAAGGGAGTCTAGGGCGAAGGCCAGTAGGTTGAAGAAGGCCATGGTGAGCTGGTAGGCGGCCAGGTTTTTCTCACCCTGGGCGGTGACCACGAAGACGGTGGCAAGCAGGGCAACGCGCATGCAGGCGGCGCGAACCATCAACCAGGCACCGACCTTAAAGACGGCCCCCAGTCCAGCCCTGTCGGGTGCCCAGCCCTGTTCTTGCCCGCGAGTGCGGGCCAGCACTGAGGCGGTGAGTACCAGGGCCATAGCCCATTGTGTGAGAGCGGTTGCGGCCGCTGAACCGGCCACGCCCCAGCCCACAGGATAGACCAGAACCCAGCTCAGCAGCACGTTGAGGGCGGCCCCGGCTATGGCGACGTAGAGCGGGGTTTTGGTGTCTTGGAAGCCGCGCAGGGCACCTGTTGCGGCCAGAACGATGAGCATGCCGGGCAGACCGGCCAAAGAGGGCAGCAGGTAGGCGTTGCCGTAGGTAAGTACCTGGCCCTCACCGCCCAGGGCTTTGAGTAGGGGGTGAGCAAGGAGGGCTAGAAGCAGAGCAAAGAATACTCCCAGGCCAGCGGCTACCCATAGGCTGTTGCGGGTAGCGGCAAAGGCGCGGCCGGTGTCACCTGCACCGACTGCGCGGGCGACGGCGGGCGTGGTGGAGTAGGCCAGGAAGACCATGAAGCCCACCAGGGTTTGAAGGACTGTGGAGCCCAAGGTCAGGCCCGCAAGTTGGGCGCTCCCCAGGTGGCCTACGATAGCTGAGTCTGCAAGCACCAAGAGCGGCTCAGCAATGAGTGCGCCGAAGGCAGGTAGGGCAAGGGCAAGAATCTGACGATTCAGGGAGGGGGTACTCCCCCGGTCTGCTGGTCTGGTTTGAGCTGCGTTTGGCATAGCTTCTAGCCTAGCTCTTAGGCTGAGCCCTCCACCAGGTAGGCTCTGGGCAGTTCCAAGGGTAGCTAGGGGCGGGCCATAATGTAGGTTTTACGTCCGGCAAACCTATCGGTTCGCACCTGCACAAATCCCTCTTTTTCGTAGAAGCGGATTGCGCGGGCGTTAGTGGTCAGTACTTCTAGCTCGGCGGGACCGGGGTCAAGGACCCGGCTGAGCAGGGCGTGGGCGATACCGGTGCCGAAAGCCTGTGGGTGCAGGTAGAGCATCTCAAGTTTCTGCACCTCATAGGGTATGCGGGTGGCAAAGGCTAGGCCCAACAGACCCCCTAGATCTGCGGGGCTAGTCTGTGGTGCCGCTACAGTTTCCGCTGATCGCACAGCCACTAGGGCACGGCGGCGCTGGCCCAACTGGGGCTGTACGTCCTCACCGGTACCAGCGGTGGATTCGAGCCACTGGGCAAAGCCCTCGGCACGGGCTTCTAGCTGGCTCTCCTGAGCCTTAAAGACCTCGGGGGTAAAGTCGCCGGCGTAGGCTTCTCGCCACGAGGCAATACGCAGCTGCTCCCAGGCCCTTGCCTCCGCTGGCAGGGGTGGGCGAACCTCAAATTTCACGGTGTCCTCCAACCCCACCAAAAGACGTGAGATGGGTGGGGCGCAGAACATCGTACAACACCAACCTGCGAAGGGTGTTTTTCTATCAGTGGGAGGTAGTAGGCGAAGTCCTGCACCAGCACACCGGGGGTTAGCTAGAACTGGCGGGTTCCCACGATGGTGTAGCCCATCTTCTCCTAGAACTTCTGAGCCCGGTAATTCTCCTGGTGGGTAGCTCAATAGATGCCCTCTATCCCGGCGGCAGGAGCCTGGTCTTTTAACCCGCTCCATGAGCTCATCGGCCAGCCCGTTACCCCGCACAGCAGGGCCCAGACAGAACTTACTCAGGTAGGCGGCTGTGCTGAGAATCTCACCGGATCAGGCGGAGAGTGGAGGCCGTGAGCACTTACGCTTTCTCGTAGCCGCGCAGCTTATTGAGGGCGCGACGTTCAGTTTTAGTGGGTCTGCCCGCGCCGCGTTCGCGCCGGGGTAGGGTTCCGCTGGTCAGGTAGGCGGGCTTGGGGGCAGAGATGTCCTCGTAGCAGGTAACAGCTACGGGTGCGCCGACCCGTTTGGACAGGGTTTTACGTACCACCAGTGTGCGCTCCCAGCCAGGGTAACGCACGGTGACGGTGTCTCCGGGGCGCACCTTTTGGGAGGGCTTGGTGTGGGCCCCATTAAGCCGAATGTGGGCGGCCTTTACTTCGCTGGAGGCCAGCGAGCGCGTCTTAAAGATGCGGACGGCCCACAGCCAGGCGTCAAGTCGCACGGGTGCCTGTGCTTCTTCTGCCGCGGGTGGGGGCACCGCTCCGGCGCCGGTGGGTTGAGTCATGTCTTCTAGGGTAGTCACCAGGCCACCTCAATAAAAGCAGGGGCCGGGTCTGTAGCAGCTAAGAGCATTGCATGAAGCCAAGGGGTAGCGCCTCAGAGGCCCCATGGGCAGAGCACTGTTACCGGCCCTAGACTGGATGGTATGGCTTTTACTTCTTCTACAGTTAGAAAGCAGGCGGAGCTTCCAGCGGGTTCCTGCTCTCTACCTCGCGATGAGGCTCTTCCCGGCACAGCGGCCCAGGTAACTACCTGGGTTCTTGTGGAGCACCCGGGTGGCTGGGGGCGAGATATTCTGGATGGGTCAGCATTTGGCCAGCCTCTCTCCACTGAGCTGTCGGCGCGCATGGAGCAACTGGGGGCCCGCCTGCTTCTGGTGCGTAAGCCGGGACGGGAGGGCCAGGTACTTATGGCTAGTGGGGAGTCCCGCAGGGCCTACCTTGCCCGGGTAGGAGGTCGGGGCTTTGAGCCTGCCGTGCTTTATACTTTTGAGGTTTCAGATGTGGCAGACCTGCTGACGCTCCCCCTGGAAAAGCCAGAAACTATACCCGGACTAGTTGTTTCACGTGAAACCCTGGTGCTGATATGCACCCATTCTAAGCGCGACCGGTGCTGTGCCTTACTGGGGCGCCCCTTGGCGGCTTTCCTCCAGGAGCAGAGCACCGGGGTGCAGGTATGGGAGTGCTCCCACACCGGAGGCCACCGTTTTGGCCCGGTTGCCCTCACCCTACCCAGTGGCTACACCTATGGGCGGCTCACTTTTGAGCAGGCCTTAACTCTCGCCTCTGGCATCCGGTCTGAGCAGCTTGCTTTAGCGGGCCTAAGGGGACGCTCAGCCCACACCCCTATCGAGCAGGTAGCGGAAGTTGCAGTGCGCTCCTACCTTGCCCAAGAGGGCGAGAAGCCGCGAATCAATGACCTCAGCCCCGAACGGGTAAGCACACCGGCAGAGGGGATCGTCCAGAGCGCACGCGTGACCCACCGGGACGGGCGGGCATGGCTAGTTACCGCCCATGAGGTAGAGCTACCTGCCCGGCCGGCCTCCTGCGGCAAAGACCCCAGCCCGGCAACTAGCTGGCAGGTAGAGAGCATAGCCCCCACCCAGCCTGCGGAGGGCTAGACAGCTCTAGCGCCCTCTTAGTCCACTGCCAGCCGCCGCATAAACCGGCCCATAAGTTCGTAAGCTTGACTGCGGGCGGGTTGGGCGGAGAGAAAAACATCGTGGGTAGCACCGTCAATGACTTTACTGGTGACATCGCTGCCCAGTTCTAGGGCCCAGCGGCGGATTTGCTGAACAGAGAGTACTGCGTCAAAGTCATGTTTCTGGCCCGGTGCGCTCAGCCGCCCGGAGCGGGCTGAGGTCAGTACCAGCACCGGGGCTGTGATGCCGGTACCCCGGTGGAGCTTAGCCTGGGCGCGCCGGATAGCGGTGAGCCAGCCTGCGTAGATGGGCGGGAAGTTGAGGGTCTTCCAGGCGGTCTTGAAGTCCCAGGTACCGCCGGTGCTGTGGTGCAGGGAACGGGCGTAGGGGTCGGGTGCGGGCTTTTTGAGGACGGTGCGCGGGTTCAGGCGGGCGGCGGTAGCGGCCAGGGCGGTCAAACCGGCCTGGGCAACCGGCCCTTCAAAGTGATCCAACCAGGGCGAGTTGAGGATCAGGGCGGTAAGTTCTGGCGGGGCGGTCTGCCCCGCCCACAGGCTGGTGATGAGCCCACCGGTGGAGTGCCCCATGAGCACCACCTGCTGGTGCCCGTCACGGCTGGTTATTAGTTCCCAGGCGGTGTCCAGTTCTGCAAAGTAGTCGGTGATGTCCTCGGTGTAGAAGGGAGTCTGGCCGGTGCGCAGGGAACGTCCGTACTTTCGTAGGTCAAGGGCGTAGAAGTCGTAGCCACGGGCTGCCCACCAGTCCCCTAGTTCCCGCTGGAAGAAGTAGTCCACAAAGCCGTGTACATAGAGCACAGCACCCGCTGACGGGGTGGGGCCAGAATCGGCGGGCCGGTGAACCAGAGTGGCCACCAGCGGGCCTTCGGAATCAGCGCCCAGGTCAAGGCTTTCGGCTGTGTAGGGGTGCCCAAGAATATCCTGCTCTTTCATAGGGTCAGTCTACGCCCACCGGCAGGCGAGAAGGTTTCTTACGCCCCTGTGACGCTGGGGCTAGGGGCAGTTTATTCAAGCTAGCATCCGGCCCTATCATAGAGAGAGACAAACGTGATGCTAACAACATTATGTGGTTACCCCCAGAGAAAGGCCCGACCTTTGACCTACACCGTCAGCGACTACCTCCTTGACCGACTTGTTGAGCTGGGGGTTACCGATATTTTCGGTGTTCCCGGCGACTTTAACCTCCAATTCTTGGACCATGTGGTTGCCCACAAGACCCTGGCATGGGTGGGCAACGCTAACGAGCTCAATGCCGGCTACGCCGCCGACGGCTATGCCCGTGTTAACGGTATTGGTGCCCTGGTGACCACCTACGGGGTGGGTGAGCTCTCGGCTATCAACGCCACGGCGGGTTCCTACGCCGAGCATGTGCCCGTCCTGCACATTGTGGGTGCGCCCTCTAAAGATGCTCAGGCCGCCCACCTGACCATGCATCACACCCTGGGAGACGGCGATTTCACCCACTTTATCCGCATGGCCTCCGAGGTTTCCTGCGCTGTGGCTAACCTGGAACACGCCACCGCGACCGGTGAGATTGACCGCGTCCTGCGTGAGATGATGATTCAAAAGCGGCCCGGTTATATTCTGCTAGCTACCGATGTGGCCCGGGTTGAGGTGGCACCGCCCCAGGCACCGCTGGAGCTGCCCCAGGCGCTCTCATCCCCCGGTGCTTTAGAGTCCTTCCGGGCAGATCTTGCCACAGCGCTTGCAGGTAAAAAGACCACCGTTCTAGCGGACCTACTGGTTCACCGCATGGGGGCGCAGGAACAGCTGGCCCAGCTCCTTGCCACCACCGGCCTACCCTACGCCACCCTCATGTGGGGTAAGACCCTGGTTGATGAGTCCAAGCCTGCCTTTGCGGGCATTTATGCCGGCCTTGTTTCTGATGCGCGGGCAAAGGATGCTGTGGAGCAGGCCGAGGCCCTGATTTGCGCCGGTGTCACTTTTACCGATACCACCACGGCTGGTTTCTCGCAGAAGCTCCCCGAGAATACTGTCTTTTTGGGGGCGCAGACCGCCAAGATTGGTCGGCGCACCTATGCCCCGCTGACCCTGGCTGCCGCTCTCGATGTGGTGCGGGAGGTTGCCCTTGAGGTGGGAGCCCAGCCCAAGGAGCTCCTGCCCTGGGCCGAGGAAGAAAACCAGGGAGTAATCGCCTGGGATGAGCCGCTCACCCAGGATGTTCTCTGGTCTCTGCTGTCTCAGAAACTTTCACCGGGCAATATTGTGGTGGCCGACCAGGGCACCTCTTTCTTCGGTATGGCTTCGCGCCGCTTCCCCGAGAACTCAATGTTTATTGGCCAACCCCTGTGGGGCTCTATTGGCTACACCCTACCGGCTATGTTGGGGGCGGCTATAGCTGACCGTTCAGCACGCGGGGTTCTGCTCATTGGTGACGGCTCAGCCCAGCTGACCTTCCAGGAAATCGGTACCATGCTGGAGCAGAAAATTAACCCGGTGGTGGTGCTCATTAATAACAAGGGTTACACGGTGGAGCGTGCTATCCACGGAGCCACCCAGCCCTACAACGATATCCGCACCTACAACTGGCAGCTGATTCCGGCGGCTTTGGGCGCACAGGAGGACGATGTACTCATGCTCAAGGTCTCTACCGCCCGTGAGCTGGTCGAGGCTGCCAAGCTCACCCACCAAACCCGTGACAGGCTGGTCTTTATAGAAGTCGTCATGGATCAGGACGACGTCCCGGCTCTGCTGGCGGATGTGGCCGCTGCACTGACCCGCGCCAACTCATAGGTGGCACCTGCCAGTAGTCCGCCTTAAAAATAGCCGCCCCTCTCCCCTGGTTCTAGGTGGGAGGGGCGGTGCTTTTGCAGTATGCCTGCCGTGAGTAGGTATGCCAGGGAAAAGCGGTGTAGCTCTCAAAATACGATAAACCCCGGGGGGTATAATTTTTCTGTAGGGACCACCCAAACACGAAAGTAGAGAAGCTGTGAAACTCGATCCCGATGAGATGAAGCCCGTCATCAACCGTCTTAAGCGTGCCCAAGGCCAGCTCAACGGTGTTATTCGTATGCTCCAAGAGGGCGATGACTGCCAGAAAATTGTTACCCAGCTGGCCGCCGCATCCAAGGCGGTAGACCGGGCCAGCTTTGCGGTGGTGGCCTGCGGCCTTCAGCAGTGCCTAGCGTCCGATAACCCGGAACTCAGCCCCCAGGAACTTGAAAAAATGTTCCTCTCCCTAGCCTAAAGCAGGTGCCGAGGACTACCGTTTTCTTTGCTCTTCAGGCATTTCTAGCGGTGCATACAGGGTGGGACCTTTAGCTTTTTCTTTGTGCACTTACCCCCTAGAGTGTTCGAGTGCGCGAGCTACGGTGGATACTCCCACCCCGAAAAAAATCAGCCAGCTCCCGCAAACTCCACACCCGCCCGGTCTGTGGGTTGACCTCCGAACGCATCCGCACCAACTGCCCCCTCTGCGTAGCAGATAACTTTGCAGGACGACCCTGCCCGGCCCCTTTTCTTACCTCCGTTCTTTGCTTTCATGGCAGCAAGTCCTGCCTGGGTGCGCTCCGATATCAGACTGGACTCCACCTCGGCAAGAGAAAAGATGCTGTAGAAAATTATTTACCCTTGGATAATTAAAAGAATACTAACAGTACCTCAATTTTTACCTAGACAGGATCACTAGTTATCCACGATAAATCCATGCTTCTCTCTTATATTTTTCATACATTAAAAATAAATATATAGATAGTAAAAATCCGATGATTATAATTATTGAAGTTAAATAATAAAATACAATATCGAAATTACTAAAAACATCACGATACCCGCCGCATGTATAGGCTTTCAAGTCGAACGGAATGCTCCCCGTAGTATTGTCCGAATATATACCTTGTTTTTCACAGAAAAAATCGATTGAACCCGTTCTGAATAAAACCACATAATTACAAAATAGCCAGAGAGGTAAGGTGATTATCCAAATTGTTGATGTAAGAAGGGTGGATATTAAATATTTATTTTTCTTGCGCCCCAAATATTCTTTTCTCATGAGTTTCTTGCTATCTCGATAAGTTTTTTGCCAGTCGCTCAGAGGCTTATCCAAAAGTCCCGTATAACTGTTCGGCGCTCATCACAGGCAAGCTCACCTTCTGGCCTGATTCTTGCACCTATAAGGGCGATTCATACCAGCCCCAGCCGGCTTGCCTGTGGTGAGCGTCTCCCTAGACTAACATGTGAATAAGCCTCAAATCTTTAAGTCCTTAAGGGCATTCGAAAATTTATGCTTTCCCGGTTGCACGGGCAGCAGCTAGCCTGCGCTTGGCCTCTTTCAGGCTTACTTCCCCACTCTTGTTATAGGGCAGACGCGAAAGCAAAGAGCCCATAGCGCAACTGTTGCTCACTGCCGCAAAGGTCAGTCCACCGCCTACCGCACCAGCCAGGTATTTAGCGCGGGGAAAGACCGTGCTAGCAGCCACACTTCCAGCCACCAAGGACCCGGCAACCAGTCGAACCTGGCGTTCTAGATCCCAGCGTGCTGGGCCAACATTGACAGCCTGCTCTGCCTTCTTCCAGGCTTCAATACCTCCGACCAGGACGCTGGTGTGGGTAACGCCCACCCCTGCCAAGAGTTTCTGGGCACGCTGGGCACGGGCACCGGAGCGGCAAATAATAATAGCTTCGTTGTCGATGAAGCTACTGAGCTCCTCGGGGTGCTGCTCAATAAGAGCCAGGGGCACATTGACACTCCCGGGGACGTGGGCACCTTCATATTCTGCGCCGGTGCGAACATCAAGAAGCAGGGCACCGTCGTCGGCCTTGATTTTCTCGGCGAACTGGGGCACATCAATCTGTGCGGGGAGGTCGGTGGGGATAGCCGTCGTGTGCTGTCCTTACCTTGATGCGGCCAACTGAGTGAGGGTACTGACAGCGATATATATGGAAATAAGGTAGAGGAAGCCTGCGAAGGAAAGCTGGAGAGCCCTGCGGGAGACACGTTTACCCACCCAGCCGCCAGCAAGTACTCCTGCCACGGTGGTCAGCAGTAGGGGAAGCAGTAGCGCCCAGTCAAGGGTCGCCAGGTGGCTGGCGCTCAGGGCGAGAGTGATAAGGCTGTTAATGAGGATGACCAGCAGGGAGGTACCCACAGCCGCCCCCATTCCCAGCCCCAGAATCAGGGTGAGGGCGGGGACAATAGCAAAACCTCCGCCCACACCAAAGAAGCCAGTCAGAAAACCTACCCCGCTAGCGGCACCGATGAGGCGAGCAAGCCGACCGGGTGCTAGATGGGTGGTGTGAGCGGGGTGGGAGGGGCGTGCGGGTGTAGCCCTGAGGGCCTTGGTCACCATGAGGCTTGCCACCACTACTAGGAGTGCGGAGAAGGCCAGGAGCAGGGCGCTGCCGTCTACCCCTACAGATAGCATCCGCCCCACAGAGGCACCGGCTATACCCAGGGCACCAAAGGTAATGCCCTGCCGCCACCGAACGGCGCGAGCGTGCGTGGCGATTCCGGTAATAGAACCCAGGCTGACGATAACGAGTGATGCCAGGGTGGCAGAAGCTGGTGCCATTCCAGCCCCGTAGACCAGCAGGGGCACGGCCAAGATAGCGCCGCCGCCGCCCAGGGCGCCCATGAGTAGGCCAATGAGCAGGCCCCCTACCAGCATGAGAAGCACCAAGGCCACCTTTCTATTACCTGATCCATCTCACCTTAGGCTACCCCAGGTGTGCACCCGGGCAAGGTAACTTGCCGTGCCTGCGCAGGCAGTTAGTCATTCAGGGCCTTCTTGCGGGCCAGCGGCCACAGGGCAAGCATGGCAACAGTGACTACTAGCGAGGTGTACACCTGGGTGCGCCCCGATTCACTACCCATCATGACCACCAGAACAAAGAGCACCCCGCCAATCAGGACGATATTCAGCCAGGGGAAGAGCCAGACCTTCAGCTTGAGGTCGGCCACCTGCTCCGGGGTCATTGTGCGGCGCAGGTTCCACTGGGTCAAGGCAATAAAGACATAGACAAAGAGCGCCACCAGGCCAGCGGAGTTCATGATGAACTCAAAAATACCGGAGTCAGGAGCCACAAAGTTCACCAAGGAAGCAATCACACCACCCACGGTGGAGGCAAAGAGCGCGTAGACCGGCACTCCCCTACTTGACCTACGGGCTAGGAGGGCCGGGCCGAAGCCCTGCTGGGCGAGCGCAGCGGCCATACGCGATGCCGAGTAGAGACCAGAGTTCAGGACCGACACCACGGCGGTAAAGATAACCAACTGCATGATGACCGACGCGGCGGGAATCCCCAGGCGTTCAAAGACCTGGGTGAAGGGCGCGGCTGCGACGTTGGTGGGTTCAGGTAGCTCATCCCAGGCAATGACCATGCAGATCACCGCAATAGCCCCAACAAAGAAGAGCAGGATGCGCCAGATAATAGTGGAGGTAGCCTGCCTAATCCCCTTAGCCGGGTCCTCAGATTCAGCGGCGGCCATCACCGCAATTTCGGTGCCAAAGTAGGAGAAAATCACCAGGGCAACACCGGTGAGGGCGATACCGTAGCCGTGCGGGGCGAACCCGCCGTGGGCCCAGAGGTTGCTCACGCTCAGGGTGGCATCTGGCCACAGGCCCAGGGCGTAGAGGGTGCCTGCCCCCAGGAAGACCACAATAGCGAGCACCTTAATGGAGGCCAGCCAGAACTCGACTTCACCGAAAGTACGTACCGAAATGAGGTTGGTGCCCACAAAGATTGCAAGCAGGGCCAGGGAGGCCCCCCAGGCGGGCAGGCCGGGGAACCAGGTGGCCAGGGTTTCACCACCGAGCACCGCCTCGTAGGCCAACACCCCTACCCAGAAGTACCAGTAGAGCCAGCCCACCAGGTAGGCCGCCCAGTTGCCTAGGCCCACCCTGGCGTATTCCATGAAGGAGCCGATGGAGGGGCGGGCGGCGGCCATTTCACCCAGCATCCGCATAGCCAGGAAGACCAGTAGACCACCCATGAGGTAGGAAAGGATAGCAGCCGGCCCCACGGACCGAATAACGTTGCCGGAGCCCACAAAGAGTGAAGCCCCGATGATGCCACCCAGGGTAATCATGGTGACGTGGCGGGGCTTGAGCTTGTGGACGGTGGTATCCCCCGAGATACCGGGGGCTGGCCCGTTGGGTGTTGATGCTTGGGGGCTGTTGGCAGGAGGGTGAGCCATGAGTTTCTCCTTATGGGCAGGTGGTATCACCAAGAATCACTTTCCCACTAGACTACACACAAGACACACCCATATGACCTGAGACACTGTTATATTTCTTGGCAGGTGCCACCAGGCACTACAGGCAAGCCCGAGAACCTGGCGGTTAACCGTCAGAAAGTCTACAAGTGGCTTATCCAAAAGATTGATCAAGAGCTTGCATCTAGACATTCTCTAGGGATTATCTATATGGATGGCGATGGAAGCGACACCTCGTATCGTGATACTCACCGTAGCCTACCTCGTTCCGAACGGAACATTATCAAAGATCCTATTTACCTGGACTCTAAGACATCACAGTTCATGCAGATGGCAGACCACATAGCCTGGTGTGCAAACGCCAGTATCGCCCAAATACCCAAACATTCTTTTGCGCATCGATGGTATGAACAGTACTTATCGGTAAGAGATGTGGCTAGAAAACCAATTATTTTAAATACACCTGATATAGATCCTTTAAACAGCTAGAACCCCTTGTTCTACCTGTGTAGAGGGGTTCTGCGCTTCTAAATGTACTGGTTTGGACACGGGCAAGTCAAGAGTAGAAAATTTCTCTGATCATCCGCTTAGAACCGCCCTCGCTTACCGGCTCGATGAAGTGAGCGGGTGCGTAACACCCAGGAGCGAACGGAGTCCGCGGCAAGGCCGGGGCGCGAATCGCCCTTGCGAGCGAAACGCACCGGGCAAGAGGGTCCGCAGGCAGGTAGCACCCCTAATCTCTTGAGATAAGAAAGTAAAAGTATGGAACACCATAAATTGGTCCGCTACCAGAGAACCACTTAATTAGACTTTCTTCACATCAAGCCGGGAACAACCTCCTAAATCTAGAAAATCTAGATTCCAAACAGAAAGTTATGCCCCATGAAGACCTCCCTAAAGCCCATACCATCACTCTTCCTGAAGGCCCCACTGGTAGGCATAGGTGGTATCTCAGCTACCGCAGTTGCCCACCGTTTTACCCTACAAACCTATGTTTACAACACCAGAAGAATCCAGGGAAGCTCTAAACGCCCTAGCATCATCCATGCTCTTCTTAATTTTTTTAGTGTCCTCAATACTCATAATAATTTTTCTGACCTCCAGGGGTGGGCAAGAATATCCACATCATCGTCCCACTCATGACTTTTTACTGCCTGGTGAATCTAATAAATAGCTGTAGAAAAATTTATATCAGCCGACACCAATAAGTGAAGCCTGCCCTCACCTTCTCTATCAGAGGGTGAAGACAGGCTTGACCGTATGGCTCTTACTTCTGCACGAAGTAGAGGCGCTTGTTGACAAACTCGTCCATGCCGTAGGGGCCCAGCTCACGGCCATAACCGGAGTTCTTCACCCCTCCGAAGGGAATCTCAGCTCCCTCCCCGGCAGGAGTGTTCACATTGGCCATGCCCACATCCAGCTGACGGGCCAGCTTCTCGGCACGCTCCCGGTCCTGGGAGAAGACCGCACCACCCAGGCCGTACTGGCTATCATTAGCCAGAACCAGGGCTTCCTCATCACTGCTGACCCTATAGACGGTAGCAACAGGGCCAAAAAGTTCCTGGTAGTAGACCTCAGAACCCACAGGAACATCGGTGAGGACAGCTGGGGAGAAGTAGGCGCTGGTGTCATCGAGTAGTTCACCACCAGCGTGCAGGGTGGCACCGGCGGCCACGGCCTCATCCAGTTGCTTCTTGAGCCCCTCAGCGGCAGACCGTGAGGAGAGGGCCATGTAGGTAGTATCGTCAGATTCGGTCGGCTTGCCGGGCTTCATAGCCTGGGCCAAGGCAACCAGTTCAGCTACGAACTCGTCATAGATGTCCTCCATGACGATCAGGCGCTTATTGGAGTTGCAGGCCTGACCGGCGTTGTACATGCGGTAGCCCCAGGCGGTTGCCGCGGCGGCCTTCACATCGTCGGTATCAAGCACAATGTAGGGGTCAGATCCGCCCAGTTCCAGAACGGCCTTCTTGAGGTTGCGTCCTGCAATGCCGGCAATAATGGATCCGGCGCGCTCTGAGCCGGTCAGGGAAACACCCTGAATGTGGGGGTGCTCAATGATGGTTTCAATCTGCTGGTGGCTAGCAAAGACGTTCAGGTAGGTGCCAGCTGGTAGACCAGCGTCCAGCATCAACTGTTCGATAGCCTGGGCGGAGCGGGCACAAATTTCGGCGTGCTTGAGCACGATGGTGTTACCCAGCATCAGGTTGGGCGCGGCAAAGCGGGCCACCTGGTAGTAGGGGAAGTTCCAGGGCATGATTCCCAGCAGGGCGCCCAGGGGGCGACGCTGAATGTAGGCCTCAGAGCCTTCGGTCTGGGAGGGGATCGGCTCGTCCTTGAGCTGGTCAGGAGCGATATCTGCATAGTAGGTGAAGATCGCGGCGGAGAACTCAGCCTCTTCAAGGGCTTCGGGCAGGGACTTACCGGTTTCGGTGCAGATGATTTCTGCTAACTCCTGCTTGCGCTCTTCAAAGAGCTGACCGATCCGGCGCACAATGGCCGCACGATCCTCCAGGCTGGTCTTGCGCCAAGTCAGGTAGGCGGCGTGGGCGCGCTCTACAGCCTGGATGGCTTGCTGGTCGGTGAGAGTGGGGAAAGTTTCGAGGATCTGCCCGGTGGTGGGGTCCTCTACGCGGTAGTTACTCATGGATCATATTCCTTTTGTGTCTCTTAGGGTTGATGCGGCTAGGCGCTCCTAGGCCGACTAACCAGCTCGCAGACGATTCATGCCAGCCAGCCGATTGCCGGGGACACCCGCCCTGCCTATCGCTGGGTATTAGCCGGCGACCTTGCGGATTTCTTCGACGAAGATATCCAGGGCCTGGCCCAGCAGTTCATCACCGATGGTCAGCGGCGGCAGCAGGCGCACCACGTTACCGTAGGTGCCACAGGTCAGAATGAGTACACCGCGCTCAGCGCAGGCGGCGGCAATCTCTTTAGCGGCGGTGGCGTGGGGTTCCTTGGAGTCGGAATCTGCCACGAACTCCACGGCGAACATAGCGCCACGGCCACGGATTTCACCCACGATGTCCAGCTCTTCAACCAGGGGGGCCAGCTTCTGGCGGGCGATTTCTTCAATGTGGCGGGCGCGGGCAGAAAGATCCCACTCTTCCATGGTGTCGATAGTGGCCAGGGCTGCGGCGCAGGCCACGGGGTTACCACCGTAGGTGCCGCCCAAACCGCCGGGCTGCACTTTGTCGAAGAGTTCGGCGCGGCCGGTGACAGCAGAGAGGGGCATACCACCGGCAATACCCTTAGCTGTGGTGATCAGGTCAGGTTCGATACCTTCGTGGTCGCAGGCGAACCAGCTACCGGTGCGGCAGAAGCCAGCCTGTACTTCGTCAGCGATAAAGACGATGCCCTTTTCGCGGGCCCAGGTGACGAGCTCGGGCAGGAAGCCCTCGGCGGGTACGATGAAGCCGCCCTCGCCCTGTACGGGTTCAATCAGAATTGCGGCCACATACTCGGAGCCAATCTGCTTTTCGATCATGTCGATGACCTTGGCGGCAGCTTCCTTACCGCCGACGTTGCCATCGCGGTAGGGGTAACTCATGGGTGCGCGGTAGACCTCGGGCGCAAAGGGGCCAAAGCCCTTCTTGTAGGGTGCGGCCTTGGCGGTCAGTGCCATGGTCAGGTTGGTGCGCCCGTGGTAGGCGTGGTCAAAGACCACTACGGCGTTGCGCCCTGTGGCGGCGCGAGCGATCTTGACGGCGTTTTCTACGGCCTCAGCGCCGGAGTTGAAGAGCACGGTACGCTTGTCGAAGTCGCCGGGGGTGAGCTTATTGAGTTTCTCGGCAACAGCCACGTAGCCCTCATAGGGGGTGACCATGAAGCAGGTGTGGGTGAAGTGGCTGACCGCTTCTTGGACGGCGGCCACAACCTTGGGGGCCGAAGCGCCCACGGAGGTCACGGCAATACCGGAGCCCAGGTCGGCAAAGGAGTTACCGTCCACATCGACGATCACACCACCGTCTGAGTCTGCGGTGTAGACAGGCAGGGTGGAGGCCACGCTACCGGGTACGTTGGCGCTGCGACGGGCGGCCAGTTCTGCTGAGCGGGGGCCGGGGACGGGACCGTTTAGCTTGATTTCTTGAGGCAGGCGGTAGGTAATCTCAGCCATGGTTTTCCTTAAAAAGTTTTGTAATTACAGAAAAGTTGGGTGTCCGCCGGTGGGGACCGGCGGCGCAGGGTAGCTAGCTGGTGTAGGGGTTACGCATGCCGATGTACTGAATGGAGGAGTACTCGTCAATGCCTTCTGCCGCGCCTTCACGGCCCATACCGGACTGTTTGACACCACCAAAGGGGGCCGCCGCGTTAGAGACGACACCGGCGTTGAAGCCCATGATGCCGAACTCTAGGTGGTCAGAAGCCCGGTAGAGGCGGTCGATGTTTTCGGTAAAGACGTAGGAGGCCAGGCCGTATTCGGTGTCGTTGGCCAGGGCGTAGGCTTCGTGTTCCTTGCTGAAGGTAAAGATGGGGGCGATGGGCCCAAAGATTTCTTCGCGGGCTACGCGAGCGTCCAGGGGCACATCAACTAGCACGGTGGGCTGGAAGAAGTAGCCGGCGCCCTCCCCCTTCTTACCGCCGGTGAGCACGCGGGCACCCTTGGCGACAGCATCTTCAACCAGGGCAACCATGGAGTCCTGGGCCTTCTGCTCAATGAGCGGGCCGCAGGTCACGCCCTCATCCAGGCCATTGCCCACCACCAGTTCGCTCATTTTCTGGGCAAACTTCTGGGAGAACTCTTCGGCCAGGGATTCGTGGACGATGAAGCGGTTAGCGGCGGTGCAGGCCTCACCGATGTTGCGCATCTTGGCGGCCATAGCCCCGGCAACCGCCTGGTCGATGTCGGCGTCCTCAAAAACGATGAAGGGGGCGTTGCCGCCCAGTTCCATAGAGGTACGTAGGACGTTCTCAGCGGCCTTTTTAAGGAGTTGCTTACCCACCGGGGTGGAGCCGGTGAAGGAGACCTTGCGCAGGCGCGAATCGCTCATGATGGGCTCGGAGATAGCTGCCGCCGACTTGGAGGAAACCACGTTGAGTACACCTGCGGGCAGGCCGGCGTCCATGAGGGTTTGGGCCAGGTATTGGCTGGTGAGCGGGGTTAGGCGGGCTGGCTTGAGCACCATGGTGCAGCCTGCGGCGATGGCGGGGGCTACCTTGCGGGTGCCCATGGCCAGGGGGAAGTTCCAGGGGGTAATGAGCAGGCAGGGGCCAACCGGCTTGTGGCGGGTGATCATGCGCAGGTGCCCTTCGGGGGCGGTGAGGGTGCGCCCGTAGTGGCGGGGGGTTTCCTCGGCAAACCAGCGCAGGAATTCGGCACCGTAGGTGACTTCTCCCAGGGCTTCGGCGTAGGGCTTACCCATTTCTAGGGTCATGAGGGTGGCAAATTCTTGGGCGCGTTCAGTAACGAGCTCGAAGGCGCGGCGGAGAATTTCGGCGCGTTCGCGCGGGGAGCTGGCGGCCCAGCCGTTGCCTCGGGTACCGCGTTCAGCGGCGCAGGCGGCGTCGAGGGCGGCGAGCGCGTCGGCTTCGGTCGCTGATGCTAGGGTGGCGAGGTGTTGGCCGGTGGCGGGGTTTTCAACGTCGAAGGTTCCGCCGTCGGAGGCCTCACGCCATTGCCCACCGATAAGTAGGCCGGTGGGGACCTTTGCCAAAAGTTCCTGTGTATCCAGGGTCATGAGGGTTTTCACCTTTCAGTGACTGTGTGTCTAATGTCTCGCGGCTGTCCTATCCATCTTACGCCCTCCCCTGCTAGGCAGGTAGCCTGCCTCACATGCCGACGGGCGGGTCATGTTTCGTTATTAAAGTTTGTGGGGTGAACGGCAAAAAGTAATCTCCCCTAGCCACCGGTCATCCGGGTCATAGCCCCCTGGAAACGTGCAAAAATAGTGACCATGAGTTTTGATTCGCACTCCGAGCTCCCCTCGCACCTTTTAGCTCTTGCTCAGATGACCCAGTGGTACACGGATGCACACCAGCTACCTCTTGAGCTTCGCCTGAGAGTGCACGAGGGCGCTGTCGATACCGTCCGCACCTCTGTGACCGGGGGCGCTGATAGGCCGGTTCCAACCGACTACGCCCAAGCGGTTACAGTTGCCGCCCTTGATATAGCCCGGTCTGAAGATTTTTCAGGCTCCTTCACCGTCCGCATCAATAGCAGCCCTGGCGGGCAGGTGATCGTCAAGCAGGTACCCCTTGCTAGCGCTGATTCCCAGCCGGCACCGGCCGCTCAGCCCCAGCAGATTATCACCGCTGATGGCCTGCAATTACGCGCGGCTTTGATGGACCGTGGGCATACTTCGGGCTATTCTCCCCAAGAGATTGCCAACGAAGAAAGAGAACGCGGTTTTTCTTTTTCTCCCGAACTCAAGTTCTACAGGGCTTTGGTGCGTGAAGGTGTGGTTGCACAGGCGCAGGGGCGCGATGTGCTGGCCTCTAGTCCACAGGCTGACTTCGGGGCTTCAAGCCTCGACAGTGCCCCCTGGAAGGCCCCGGCCACCCACGATGGTACCGTGCAGGCTGTATTGAACCACCGCCTGTGGATCGAGATAGCCCACAGCGATAGCCACCTGTACGCCATCGACCTGGCTCCAGGTTCTGCCGGTGTTATCGGTCAGATTATTGCGCGCCCTATTGGCGAGGCCTCCGTCCCTGTGCAGGTTGCAAGTTCACTGGCCCAGTTTGTGGTAGGTGAGGTTGGAGGCGACCAAGGAGCCCAAGCTCCCCAGGGCACTTCTCAGAACGAAAGCCCGTTTGGGCAAACCGTTGCCTGGGTTGGCACCGTAGACCCTATCGCCTTCCCCTCGCTCTTAGGCTGGGCAGGGTTTCCGGCTGAGTCCCACTACCGGCAGGCACTCCAAGAGCTGGCTGACCCGGCTCCTGCTGAGGGTGAAACCGACGCTGAAACCGTCGAGCAGAGCACAGCAGGGCAGGCGGAGACTTCTGGGCCGCTAGAAGATGCTACTCCTGGAGAGGCCAAGGTCGCAGAAGATGCCAGCGCTCTCTTCTCTAGTCAAGCCCCCACCGAGGCATCCTCTCCCGTAGCAGATACTGAAGCTACCGCCGGGTCCGCTACCGATTCAGGTAAGCAGGCGGGTGCAACCAGCAAAGCCGACGAGCCTGAGTACTCTACCAATGTTGAGGGGACCGAGGCTGATAGCCCTAAGGCACCCAGCGCCGAGTGGCAAGAAGAACAAGCCAACGGCGCCCAACCCGACAATGAGCCGGAGCGGGCAGAAACCGTTCAGTCTGAGGCTTCGGAGGTCAGCGCCGACAACACTAACCCCGGCAAGACCTACGCACCGATTTCGCCGGAGCAGAAGAATATCGCCACTGCTATTGGCACCCTGGCCTTTGGCACCAAGGAACAGCGCGAGGAATACCGTGCGGCAGACACCAGCCCCATGCCCACCCGTGATAGGCGCGGTAAGAAACTGTCACTCACCTCAGCCTCCCCGAGTGAGGTAACAGCCCAGCGTGAGGATAAGCAGCCCGAAGGTAACCTGCGTTCCGCCCTGCGCAAATTCTTTACCGGCAGCTAGGTAACTAGAGGCGCGGGGGCACTATCTGGGCGTAGGCTAGGGTCTAACTTCTTCTCATATCTGCTGGGAGAAGAGCTAGCACCCTTGCACACCCCGTCAAAGGAGTACCCGTGGCCCGTATCGCCAAGGACACCATCGGCACCACCGCTCTAGAAGTTTTCATTCCAGCGCCCGGCCAAAACCCTGACGACCCGGGCGATAGCGCCCGGCAGGATTTTTTGCGCCAGGCGCAGGAGCTCCTGGATGCCGGTCTTGATATCGCCGTCTACTCCACGGACTCTTACCCCTCCGCTTTTAGGGACTGTGAGCCGGTAGCGGATCAGATTGCTATGGCTGGGGAAGCGGTCCTACCCATCCTGCTGGTGGAGGGCCTAGTCAAGGTGTCTTACATGTACCCCACTGCTGAGCAGATGCGCCGTTTCTCGCACTTTTCTGAGGTCAAACAACCCAAGGTGAACGCAGCGGCTGCGGCCTGCGGGACCGGTGGTGCCCAAGCTCCGGCAAGCACACCTACCCTTGAGCCAGCTGGCTTTGCGGCCGTCCTTGCGGGGGTCACTCAAAAACCAACGGGTGGCCCCGACATCGGCGGGCGCCGCAACCTCATGGGCGGCGATTTCGGGCAGGGCCTGCCCGATGACGGTGACCCCCTGGTGGAGTCGCAGTCCACCTGCGGGTGCGGCGGATGCGGGTGCGGCAGCTGACCGGCCGTTGGGTGCTGGGCACTAGAATAGTGCTGATTTTATTTTCTAAGGAGTGGCGATGATTGGTGCGCGGGTAGAGCACAAGGACGAGTTCTTTATTGCGGGGTTCCGCCAGACCGTCAAGCAGGGGGCTGGAATCGGTGAACTCTGGAAGAAGCTGACCGACCACGTCCAGAAGCGCGGTGTTACCATGCCAGAGGTTCATTCCATGGGTGTCATTGTGGGCATGAATGGCGCAGGCGAGTTCGACTACATGGCGGGAATTCTGGTGGAGAACCTAGAGACCGCTCAAGCTCTAGGGCTTAATGCCCTTAAGGTGGATGGCGGTGATTTTGCTGTGACCACTGTTCAGGGTGCTGTGCCCATGAGTACTATGGCAGGTGTAGATCACCTCATGGGGACTTTCTTGCCCCAAGCTGGTTTTAAGGCCAACGGCCCAGTCTTTGAAGCCTACGGACCGGGTGACCCCTCGTCTCAAGACTTTCAGATGCAGGTGTGGGTTCCGGTAAAACCAGCCTGAACCAGCTCTGAGCTGGGGGGTGCGGGGCACTCAAAACAGCAACTATATTTATAACCCCTGGACCGCTCAAGCTAGCGGGTGCGAAAAGGTAAGGGAAATATGTCTCAAAAATTAAAAGCACTGGTCAGCGTACTTGGGGTAGTCATCCTGATTTCTGCTCTGGTAGCTAGCGGCGGTAGCTACCGGGGTGAGACCTTAGCGGGTGGGTTCCCGCTCTTTGCGAGCGCCGTGGTGCTGTCCTACCTGATTCAGTGGCTCTTTTTCATCCCCGCCTACGCCCTAAAGACCGAGAAGTTCTATGATGCTGCCGGTGGTGTGGGCTTTGTGGGAGGAACCCTCTTTGTGATGCTTGCTGCCTCCTCTCTGAGCCCTCTTGCCTGGCTGCTGGGGGCCATGGTTATTCTCTGGTCGCTCCGCCTGTCCCTCTTCCTCCTGGTTCGGGTCATGCGCAGCGGGGGCGACGGCCGCTTTGACGACATTAAAACCGACCCCGTACGCTTTTTTATCGCCTGGACTTTGCAGGGGCTGTGGGTTGCGGTAACAGCGAGTGCAGCCTGGGCGGTCATTACCTCAGGCCGCCATGCTGAGCTGGGCTGGGTAAGCTATCTGGGTGTACTGGTGTGGCTGGTAGGTATGGCTCTTGAGATAACCGCCGATGTCCAGAAGAGCCGCTTTAAGGCTGACCCCGCCCACCGTGGTGACTTTATCCAAAGCGGGGTCTGGTCGGTGTCGCGTCATCCTAACTATCTGGGCGAGATTCTGGTTTGGGTGGGTGTTTTGGTGACCGCTGCTCCCCTGCTGGTGGGCTGGCAGTGGGTAACTATCTTGTCGCCTGTTGTGGTGGTTCTTCTTCTTACTAAGGTCAGTGGTATCCCCAAGCTGGAGGCTCGTGCCGATGAACGCTGGGGCGGCCAGGAGGCCTATGAGGAGTACAAGCGGAACACCCCTGTGCTGATTCCGGGCCTTAAGGGTAAGAACTAGTGAGAAAGCGGACATCGGTCTCATCAGCTTTGATGGTTGATCCTGAGCAGAAGTACCGTAACCTCAGTGACGTTTTAGAGGAACGGCTTTCACAGAACCCTGAGCACATTGCTTTTGATCTGCCGGTGCGAGGGTCTACAGGTGCCATTGAGCGCTGGAAGCATGTCACAACAGCAGAGTTTCACCGGCAGGTTCGGGCGGTTGCGGCGGGTCTAATAGCCCAGGGCATAGGTTTGGGCGACCGCGTTGCTCTTTTCTCACCCACCGTTTATGAGTGGGCTGTAGCTGACTGCGCCCTGATCTATGCAGGTGCCCAGGTGGTGCCCATCTACGACACGAGCTCACCCCAACAGGTGGGCGATATTCTGGCCGATGCCGGCGTGGTGGCCGCTTTTGCCGGGTCGCAGGGGCATGCCGATACCCTGACTCAGGCAGGGGAAGAACGCGGGCTGGAACTTGCCATCTGGTGCTGGGAAAGCTCGCTTTCCTACCCCTGTCTGGCCGATCTGGAGGAGGCAGGGCGGGGCCTTGAACAGGTGCAGGTGGACCAGCGCCGAGCTCAGCTGAGGCCCGCAGATATCGTTACCCTGGTCTACACCTCGGGGACCAGTGGGGCGCCCAAGGGCGTAAAAATTAGCCACCTGAATATGATGGGGCAGGTTCTCAACGTTGCAGCTGCCTACTCGGAGATTGTTCATGAACAGGGCAGGACGGTTATTTTCCTGCCACTGGCTCATGTTCTGGCGCGAGGCTTACAGCTGGTGTGCCTGGTCAAGGGGATGCGGATCGCCCACCTTTCAAACCCCAAGGAGCTGATTTCGCAGCTACCGCATACCCAGCCCACCTTCTTAGTGGTGGTTCCGCGCGTCTTAGAGAAGGTAGGCGATGCGGTGTCCAAGCAGGCGCAGGCTAAGCACCTGGGCAGGGTGTGGCAGGCCGCCGAGCGAACCGCCCTGGCTGTAGCCCGAGCGCAGGAGCAGGGGCTACGCCCCGGTCGGCCGCTTCTTTTCGCTAGGGCCGCATACGATGCACTCTTCTTTAGCAGGGTGCGTTCCTTGCTGGGAGGAAAAATTGAATGGATACTCTCAGGCGGCGCTCCCCTAGCTCGTGAGCTATCACTACTTTTTGCGGGCATGAAAGTTCCGGTGGTGGAGGGCTACGGCCTGACCGAGACTACCGCCCCACTGGCTGGTAACAGGCCAGGTGCTATCCGCTCAGGGACGGTAGGTTTACCCCTGCCCGGCGCAGAGATCCGCATTAGCGAGGAAGGGGAGGTCTTAGCGCGGGGCATCGGTGTGATTTCGGGCTACACAGATAGTTCTTGGGATCAGCTGGCTTTTACCGAAGACGGCTACCTGAGAACCGGTGACCTGGGTTCCCTAGACGCGGACGGCTACCTGACCATTCGCGGGCGACTCAAAGATGAAATTACAACAGCCGGCGGCAAGTCCATATCGCCTTTTACCTGGGAGGAGGCGGTTACCGCCAGCCCACTGGTGGAACACGCGATCATGATAGGAGATAAGAGACCCTACCTTGTTGCCCTGATAGTGCCCAGCGAAGATGGCCGGGCACTACCTCAGGCGGCTTGCGCTCAGGCTATCCAGAAGCTGGTTGAAGATGCTAATTCCCTGGTGGCCCGCAGTGAGCAGGTCCGCCGTTTTAAGGTCATTGAGCTAGATGATCAGGACCCGGAGCTGATAACCCCCACGCAGAAGCTCAGGCGCACAGCGCTTTCTAAGCGCTTCGGTCAGGTCATTGATGAGCTCTACGCCGCCTAGCTGAGCCCCTGTCAGAAAGTAGCGGCCCCGGGGGGGGGGACATTCCCCGGGGCCGCTGTCTACTAGCTATTTCGCCTTGCAGTGAGGAGATCTTCCGTCTAGCTCACGGCACCGCGCAGGGTACGCAGGGCTACCTGAAGTACCGCCAGGCGGGGGCGGCCGTCGGCGCCGGGGGCAGCCTGCTGAATCTCAGCCAGCATGGTGTCCACACGGCCCATACGAACCGGGTGCTTCTCTACCCAGCGGGCTACGGCAAGATCGCCGTTCTCGGTGCCCGCTACTACGCCCTGGCCGGTTTCCTGGAGCACACGCAGGGCCAGCTTAGCGGCAATCTCGTAGAGGTCATCGCGCAGTGATGAGCGAGCCAGAGTCTCCCACCGGTCTGCACGGGGCAGAGTCGAGATAGTGGTCAGGAGCATATCTACCTGGAAGCGGTCATAGACCGAGTAGTAGACGCGGGCCATTTGCTCGGTGGACAGGTTGTGGTCTTCTGCCGCACGTACCACGTCCATAAGAGCAAATGCTTCAAACTCGCGAATCCAGTTGACTGTGAGCTCTTCGGGTAGGTTCCAGGCCTCTGCCTGGTTACGCATAGCGCGTACTCTGGCTCGTGTGTCGTCTGCAAAGTAGTCATTGAGTGAGGGGATGAGTTCGGCAACGGGCTTGAAGCGCTCAATCATGTCAGCAATGGGGGTGCCCACCACCACCGAGCGTTCAGCGGCAAACCAACGGGCTAGGCGGTCCAATACGCGCTGCCAGTCACGGATAACAGCCAGCCACCCCTCCAAGGGAGTTGAAGCAGGAAGCTCACGATGCAACCGTGCAGAGTTGCCAATGCCAAATGTTTCACGGGAAACATAGAAGGCGCGGGCAATCGCATCAACCCCCACCCCGGTTTCTTCCACAGCCCGGAAGACGTGGGTAATGCCACCCAGGTTCACCATCTCATTGGCGACACGGGTACAAATAATCTGCTGACGCAGCGGGTGCGAAGCCAGATGTTCCCCAAAACGCTCCACCAGGGCAGGCGGGAAGTAGTCGGTCAAAATACGGGCCAGGTAGGGGTCATCGGCCAGGTCAGTCTTCTCCAACTCGGCGGTCAGGTGAATCTTGACGTAGGCCGCCAGCACAGCCAGTTCCGGGCCGTTGAGCATCTCACCGGTCGCCTCGTAGCGGCTGCGAATTTCCTCATCGGTAGGCAGGAACTCGACAGCACGGTTCAGCCCGGCCTTCTCTTCCAGGTCGTGAATCAGTCGGATATAGACCTCAATACCGGGGGCGGTGCCGTGGCGCTCAGCCTGCAAAAGCACATTCTGCTCCTGGTTGGTCAGCAGAACCTGGGCACCAACATCCTCACGCTGGGCTTCAATGAAAGCCGCGCGTTCCTCAGCGGCAAGCTCACCGGCAGCCACCAGGCGGTCCACCAGAATCTTGATATTAACCTCGCGGTCAGAGGTTTCCACACCGGCTGAGTTATCGATAGCATCGGTATTGAGCAGGACGCCTGCGCGTGCGGCCTCAATGCGACCTAGCTGAGTGAAGCCCAGGTTGCCGCCCTCGCCCACAATCTTAGCTCGCAGGTCGCGGCCGTCCACGCGGATAGCGTCGTTGGCCTTATCACCCGCGGCCGCGTGGTTCTCACTGGAAGCCTTCACATAGGTACCGATGCCGCCGTTGTAGAGCAGATCAACCGGGGCCTTAAGAATGGCGGAGAGCAGTTCGGGCGGTGAGAGCTGGGTAATATCCTCGCCCAGCCCCAGAACCTCACGCACCTGGGGAGAGATGGGAATGGACTTAGCGCCGCGAGAGTAGACACCGCCGCCCTCAGAAATCAGCTCGGGATTGTAGTCCTGCCAGGACGAGCGGGGCAGGTTGTAGAGGCGAACACGTTCCTCAAAGGAGACGTCAGCCTGCGGTGAGGGGTCCAGGAAGATATCCCGGTGGTCAAAGGCCGCAACCAGGCGGGTGGCGCGTGAGCGCATCAGGCCGTTGCCAAAGACGTCCCCGCTCATATCGCCGATACCTACGGCGGTGAACTCCTGGGTCTGGCAGTCGATACCGAGTTCGGCAAAGTGCCGCTTGACGGATTCCCAGGCGCCGCGTGCGGTGATGCCCATAGCCTTGTGGTCGTAGCCTACCGAACCGCCGGAAGCAAAGGCATCGCCCAGCCAGAAGCCGTATTCGGCGCTAATGGCGTTGGCGGTATCGGAGAAGGAGGCGGTGCCCTTATCGGCCGCAACGACCAGGTAGTAGTCGTCGCCGTCACGGGCCAGGACGCGGGGGTTGTGTACTACGGTTTCGGTGCCGTCGGCCTCGATAGAGAGGTTGTCGGTGACATCGAGCAGGGAGGCGATGAAGACCTTGTAGGATTCGCGGCCCTCCGTGATCCAGGCGTCGCGGTCAAGTGCGGGGTTGGGTAGCTGCTTGGGGTAGAAGCCGCCCTTAGCGCCGGTGGGGATAATGACCGCGTTTTTGACCATCTGCGCCTTGACCAGGCCCAGGACCTCGGTGCGGAAGTCTTCACGGCGGTCGGACCAGCGCAGGCCACCGCGGGCTACGGGGCCAAAGCGCAGGTGAACGCCCTCAACGCGCGGTGAGTAGACGAAGATTTCGAAGGTGGGCCGGGGTAGGGGCGCAAAGTCAATCTGGCCGGGTGCCACCTTGAAAGCGAGGGCGGGGCGGTCCAGGTAGGCATTGGTGCGCAGGGTTGCCTTCATGACGGTGGCAAGTGAGCGCATGAAGCGGTCCACATCGAGGGTGGGGATAGCATCCAGGGCGGTGGTAAGTTCGGCCCAGACCTGTTCGCGCTTGGCTTCTCGTTCCTCTGCTGGGCTGTAGCTGGCGTCGGGGTCGAAGCTGACCGCGAAGTAGCGGGCAAGCAGGCGGGTGGCCGCAGGGTAACCCAGCAGGGTGTCGGACATGAACTCTGCGGAGTAGACCTGGCCCAGCTGGACCAGGTAGTGGGTGTAGGCACGCAGGATAGCGACCTGTTCCCAGGTGAGTTCTTCAATGAGGATGAGGCGGTCCAGGCTGTCAGATTCGCGCTTGCCCAGCAGGTAGGCGTTGAGGGCATCCTGGTAGAGCCCTGCAACTGCCTGGATATCGACCCCTTGGGGTAGTTCTACGCCGAAGTCGTAGAGGGAGAATACTCGTCCGTCAGCAGGGGTGATTTCGTAGGGTTTTTGGTCAATGACGACCAGGCCCATGTTCTGCATGACCGGCAGTAGCTCGGTCAGGGTGTGCGCCGAGGCCAGGTAGGTCTTGATGCGGGTGCGGCCCTTGCGTTCATCGATGCGGGCGGCGGCGGGCTGTTCCTGACTGAGGGACTCAAAGATGGCCATGTCTTCGACCGCGTTTTCAACCTCGTAGTCGGCGCGGTAGGTCATGGGTACCGCTTCTGACCAGGCGGATGCGGCCAGGCGGCTAGCTTCGGGGTCTTGCTTTTGGCCAAGGACAGCGCCTTCAACGGCGGCGGCGGTTGCTTCACCCCAGGAGCGGGTGGTGGCCTGTAGGCGGCGTTCAATTTCCCGTGCATCCAGGCTGGGAATGACGTTGGGGGTTGCCAGGCGCAGGCGGAAGAAAATACGGGCCAGCGATGAGGTGGAGAGGTAGACCTCAAAGTCTAGGCTCTCTACGTCGATGAACTCATAGAAGACCGCTTCGAGCCGCTGGCGAACCTGGGTGTTGTAGCGGTCGCGGGGCAGGAAGACGGTGGCTGAAACGAACCGGCCAAAGGTATCGGAGCGCAGGAAGAGGCGGGTGGTACGGCGTTCTTCTAGGCCCATAATGCCACGGAAGGTGTCGGTGAGTTCTTCCAGGTCGGCGTGGAGCAGTTCTAGGCGGGGGTAGTCTTCGATAATGCCAGCCAGGGTCTTATCGGAGTGTGAGCCGGGCTGGTAGCCCAGGTGTCGGCGCATAATGGCGATGCGTTCACGCACCAGCGGGGTTTCTACTGCCGGTAGCGAGTAGGCCTGGCGGGAGAACAGGCCCAGAATGACGTATTCGCCCACAATCTTGCCGGACCGGTCAAAGTCGCGTACCCCAATGTAGTCCAGGTATTCGTGGCGGTGCACGGTGGAGCGGGAGTTGGCTTTGGTGATGTAGAGGGGGCGCGGATTCCGGGCGTTTTCTAGGCCCAGGCCGGTGAGGACGATGGGGTCGCCTTCCCCCGTAGTGGCCAGGATGCCTAGGCCGGAGCCTGGGCGGTCCGTCAGGAGCACTTCGCCGGAGTGGCCGGTCAGGTCACGTTCTTTGATGCCCATGAAGAGGAAGTTTCCTCTGGTGAGCCAGCGCAGGAATTCTTGGGCGGCTTCCACCCGGGTCATGGGGTCGGCATCGGAATTGATGGTGCCGGTGTAGTGTTCGGCCCCGCCGAGGGTGACCCCGGAAAGCTCGTTGAGCTTATCAGCGATATCTAGAACACGGCTAGCCATAGCTTCGTTGTCACGGGCAGCGCGGTGTACGTCGGTCAGGACGGAGCGGATTTCTTCTTCCAACTGCCCGGTGGCGGCATCATCGACGCGGGTGGTCAGTCGGACGGAGATCCAGGATTCGACGGTTGCCCCTGCCCCCATATTGCCGCTGGTAGCGTCTCTGATGATGGGCATGGAGACGGTGTCACCGCTGGCTACAGGCTGTTTGAGGCCGGGGCCGGTGAGGTTGACCAGTTCACCTGCACCGTTACGTTCTACCAGGAAGGTGGGGTGAACCAGGCCTGAGATACCGCCCCAGTGGGCTGCGATCTGGGCGGTGATGGAGGAGACGAGGAAGCTGGTGTCATCGACCACGATGTAGAGGGTGCTGCCGCTGTCGTCGTTCTGGAGAGAGACGATAGCCTGGCCCGGTGCGCGGACGGCAGCTAGGGACCGGTGTGCTTGGGCAAGGTCAGTGAGTTGTTGGTCGGTCAGCCCTTCAAGCTCGTCTGCTGAGCTGTGACGGTAGTAATCGTTGATCCAGTCATTGGTGCCGGACCAGAGGGCTGAGCGTTCGTTCGTGCGCAAGAATTTGCCTTTCGCTGGTGAGGATGTCACTTCTTTGTGATATCGGTGCGCGGGGTGGTGCGCGTCATTTAATCTTAGTCCGCTTGGGGGTGGGAGTGAACCGCAACACTACTACCTCTAGATTTTAGTGAGACCGGTCAGAGGCATAAGGAGCCCGACCCCGGGCGTCTTCACACGGGGTCACTTTGAGAGCTAGCACTTTCTCAGCCTGCCGTCAGGTAACGGGCCGATTACGGTGCGGGTATCAGTTCTTGTGAGGAAGGAATCTGTAAATCGTAGGGATCCCAGCCCTGTTCACGTAGCTCTCGGTCTGCTTCCTCAACCAAAGTTTGAGAAAAGGACCAATTCAGGTGGTTATCATCCATGTAAACAATGATGTTGCCCACAATGGAGTTGCAATAGTTATCCGGGCATAAACCGTCGGTGACATCGACTCTGTAGGTGTGATCATAACGATTCATGATGTCGATGCTGGGGTCGGTCGCAGCCATCTTGTCTTGCCGGGGAGCGCCACATGAGGCGGGGTTCTGCCGGTTAGATTGTGCACACTCAAACTTATTCTCTGTCCAACGGGGGTTGTCCCGGACGCCTATGACGTTAATCCCCTCAGAGGTGAGCCCAGCAAGTGCTGGCTCCAAGTTGGGTGTAAAAATTTCTTCATTGGATTCTCTGGAGGTGCGGGTAGAAACCAAAGCCACATTATCAGGGTGCAATTCCAGCAACTGCTGGTAGACAATCTGGTTGTAGTCCTGGCATGATCCTGGCTCAGCAGGGTCTGAGGTGAGCGAGAAACGGCAACCCGGGCGGAAGAGCAAGATGAGGTTAGTGTTCGTTGCCCGGGCGATACCCTCCATCAGGGGGTAGACCAGGTGGTGGGCATGGGAGTCTCCGACCACCACGGTCAGAGGAGCATCCAGGTCTCCGTATAGTTTCATGCGGCAGATGCTGGTCTCAACGCCTGAATCGAGATACTCGTTATCAATACCGGGGTAATCCAAACAACTTTCACCAAAGGGGGGGAGCTGGCCGTCTGTAGTCATTGGGATAGCCGGGTCCGTGTACCTCTGGTTTACGTTTTTAGCGAGGGCGCCAGGGAATCGCTCACTCCCGGCGTACTGTTCATTTGAGGCCCACTGAACCGATTTCGCCTCAAGCCACTTCTGCCCGCCAAACACCAGGCCTCCCGCTAGTGCCAAGCAAAGAAGAATTAATGAGGCCGGGCGAATCAGACGGGTTACACTTACCCGGACCACACTAGACCAGGGCATCTGGTGCCTATCTGCTGCTCCAGCAGGGGAAGTAAAGGGAGTAGCACCTGACTTTTTCTCCCAGGCTCTCAGCGGCCTTTCAACACCCTTATGAAGCAACCAGGCAAGGACCAGGGAGATCAGGATAATGAGAGCACCGTCAAACCAGCCTGCCTGAGGTTTTCGGGCCCAGGAAGTATAAAGAATCAGTAGCGGCCAATGCACCAGGTAGAGGCAGTAGGAGATAGCACCCATTTTTTGAAAGGGCTTAGCGGATAGCAACCTATCTGCTCCAAAAGGTGAGCCGGTCTGCCCGGCCGCAATCACGAAAGCACCGGAGAGCAGGGGCCAGAGAGCTAGGTAGCCGGGAAAGGCCTGCTGAACAGGTAAAAGCCATCCACAAGTGACAAGGCCAATCACGCCAGCCCAACCCATCGGGACTTTAATGAATTGGGGCACGCGCCATGAAAGAAGAACAATAGCCAACAGAGTGCCCGCAGCGAACTCCCACAGGCGGGTCCGAGTATCGAAGTAGGCAAAGCCCTGGTTCGAACCGGTCTCCAAGATAGAGAAAGTCAAAGAGAGAACAAAGATAGGACCAAAGACAAAGAGGGCTGTCGGTAAGACTTTAAGGCGTAGATAACCGACCAGGAAAGCTACCAGAGCAAAAAGCAGGGGCCAGAGAATAAAAATTTGTCCCTGCATGGAGAGCGACCAGAAGTGCTGGAATGGTGTCTTGAGGGTGGCGTCCTGGGCGTAGTAGTCCACGGCGTTGAAGGCCAGTCGCCAGTTAAGGTAATAGAAGATGGAAGCTTTGGCATCCGCCAGTATGGAGGCCCAGCGTGAGGGAACAATAACAAAGTAGCTTGCCAGCAGGGTGGCAACAATCACCGTTGCGGCAGCCGGGAGCAAGCGCTGAAAGACATGGAGCCAGTAGCTAAGAATTTTTAGGGGCTGACCCTCTTGAATTTTGCGCAGAGAGGAAAGAGACAGCAGGAAGGCAGAGATGAAAAGAAAGACATCCACACCGCCTGAGACTCTGCCAAACCAGACATGGTACATGACAACCAGGAGCACAGCCAAAGAACGCAGGCCCTGCACTTCTGGCCTGAATTTAGGTTGTTCCACCAAGCTACCGAGGGGCTTATGCTGTCTACGCGGTCTCTGATTCATCTCTTAACACTATCTGCTAGGCCAGGCCGTATCGGATATCCCAAGTTTTCTATCAAATCTCAAGCCAATAACTGAGGAATCCTATCACACCCCGCTATTAGCCGTTGCAAAAATAGTATTCACGGACCCCTAAGGCATATTGCATGTCATCCACGACTTGACGATAGGGCTTGCAGGCAGGCAGTAGCCTTGCGGCTCCTGTCCAATGACTACCCGCTCAGTTTCTACCCCGTACCAGGTGCTAATCGCATCAAGGACCCATTCAATCTGGGGCACATCGCTGTAGTTAAGATCAACAGCCTCACTCACCAAGGGAGTATTGAGTGGCTTTAGCTCAACCGGCGAATAGGCGTCTCCAGATGCCAGTTGGTCGGCTACAGATTGAGCGCGTACCTCAAGTTGAGTAGCGCGCATGGTAAGTGCCTGAGAGACAGTTTGAACATACGTCACCGCCGAAATTAATGAAAGGCCCAGAAGAATGCAAGGCAACACCAGCACCACCGATTGTTGTTCCTTCCGAGGTGCTAGGAGTCGAACCAACGCAAGTACAACCAGGGCACAGCAGCTTGCTAGAGCGAAAGTGGGGTTTGTAAAGGTTCTTAGTGCAATCTCGGGGCTACCTGTTCGGGCAACAAAAATTTGGCCCACAAAATAAATGAGAAATACCAGTACGGTAACCATTAGTAGTTTTCTGAACTTGAGGTTTTCGTGCCACTGGGTTGAAGCAAAACCATAAACAGCTAAAGCTGCGGCCACAACAAGTAGATACCCCCACTCTTGCGAGTGCTCTGTGAAGAGGCGGAAGTTCGCGGGGAGACTCTTAAGAATCTCTCCAATAGAAATATCAGTCCCATAGTACTCACGGCGAGCTGCTGTACCCGGGGAAAAATAAATGAGCGCAAAGGCTACAATTGAGCCCAGCCACAGGGGAAGGCCAAGACGGCGCAAGGCCCCCTTACCCGTAAAAACTCCACTCAAGAGTATGACAAACCCGGTAAGACCGGTGCAGACAGTTAGGGGCTCAGTGAACATACCCGCCCACAACGTCACCAGGAACAACACTAAAATACCCGGTAGCCGCACGTCTTTGAAACTCATCGACAGCGCCAGAGAAAAGGCCAACAGTGTAAAGGTAAGGCCACCCAGATATACGGTGCTTGAGGTAAGCCAGAGGAAGGAATCAAACATACTCGGGGTGAGTATCAAAGCGCCTACGGTGAAGAGAGCAGCTACGCTATGGGAGACAACTAGCGGCGCCACAGTCAGCGCCACTAGACGGCGCACCATATAAGCCACCAAAGAAACGATCATGACCAGCATAAAAACAGGCACAATCTGCAAGGAGGCCTGACCAAAGACTGCGTAGGCAAAGGCAAAGAAGGCGGCCTGCCCCAACCGCCCATTATGGGTCATATAGTGGTGGGTGACATAACTTATAGGATTACCCGCCTGCTCATAGGCATGAAAGTAGCTAAAGTCATCGGCAATGATACTTGCCTGAGTGGCAAAGTAGGTAAAGGTTCCAAACGCCACAAGAGCGGCAGCAGCAAGTATCGTAGCCGCTACCCTTGAAAGCCTACTAGTTGCAGCGCGGGTATGAGAGCTATGAGACATGGCTTGGCTTTCTAAAGATAATTAATTTATAGACAAAGAAGTTCCAGCCGGTTGTAATGGCTAGTGCAACCATACGGGAAAGATAGATCCCTAAAAACTCGGCCGTAAAATGCACAAAAACCAAGGTAAAGAGGTAATTAAACCCAAGCAGAACTGCAAACGCAGCGGTTTGGTAGCTCACGGTTTTAGCACGAACGTCCTTATTCTCAAACGCAAAAAATTTCTGCAGTAAGAAAGAGAAAATAACGCCGAGCCAGTAGCTCGCGGTGACCGCGAGACTATCACTTGCAGTGAATACCCGGATCATCACGAAGATGACCGCAAGCTCAAATAGTACGCCGACTCCGCCCACTAGAACGTAACGCACCAAGGTCTGATTTTTACGGATTAAACCGAGCATGGTTTACCTTGCCAGATTGCGTGATGAGGAACGATCAACCACATAGAGAGGCCGCCCTTGAGCCTGCACGTAGATATGTGACATATACACCGCGAGAATCCCCTGAGCTATCAACAAGATACCTACGAGAAAGGCCACCAGGATGCCCACCATAGCTGACCCAGTAATGTCCCACCCCAGCGGGTCACCCATCATAAACTGTTGCACGATAATGGAAATACCGGTGATGAATGCTACCAGGGTAATCATGACCCCTAGATAGCCAAAAATAAAGAGCGGTTTAATGCTCATCGTGGTAAAGCTATTAAGTGCAAGACCTACCAGTTTGCGCATATCATAGGTGGCTTCGCCAGCCAGACGCTCTGGAGCCTCAAACTCAATGTACTCTCGCCTAAAACCTAGCCAATCAATGAGCCCCCGAGTGATGCGTTTACGCTCACCTAGGCGGAGGAACTCATCGACCACACCCCGATCAAGTAAGCGATAGTCAGTAGACCGAGGCACAGTTTGGCTATCAGAAATTGAGTTGAGGATGCGGTAAAAGTAGCGGGAACCTTGGGTTTTAAAGAAGCCGCCAGCATCGTTAGAGCGAACCCCTACAACGACCTGGGCCCCACCCTGCCAGAGCCTTATGAACTCTGGTAGATAGGCAGGCGGGTGCTGTCCGTCTGCGTCCATCATCACCACAGCCTGACCGGTAGCTGCTTCAATACCAGCAGTTGTGGCAATTTCTTTACCAAAATTACGCGAGAGGTTAACGACCCTTATGTTCTCTTTTTGGTCTGCGAGAGCGTGGAGTTCAGCTAATGTACTGTCAGAGCTACCATCATTCACGTAAACCACTTCATAGGGGACCTGCCCCAATCGGCTCAGCTCCTCGCGCATCTCGTCAAGCGCCGGTATCAGTAGCATCTCATGGAATGTTCTGATACCTTCGCTTTCGTTGTAAGCAGGAACCACTACCGACAGGACGGCTGCACCTTGGTCAGGCTTGGGGGAGGAAGGATTGGTCACAGAACCATGATACGGCACCGGGCGACAGCCTCACCACCACTAGACTAGAGGGACTAAAGGCTATGAGGAATCAAACTGGAGGGCTCGTGAAGCAGGATTTATCCAAGCAACCTGTCATCAGCAAGGGGCAGTCTCTTTTTATCACCGGCTCATCAGTTATTAGCGCCGTCTCCACTTTTATTGTCACCTGGCTTGCAACCCGCTCCCTGGGACCTCAGGAGGGCAAGGACTTCCTCGTTTTCTGGTCCCTTACCTCCCTTGTCTTTGCAACACTTCTGGGTGTCCAACAGGAATCAGCCAGGCTCCTGGGGCTTGCCCAGCAAGACCGGGCTGGGACAGGTCTCAAAAACCAGCACTCCAGTAGCTCACCAACCTATAACCCCCTTCTAGCTGCAGTGCTCGTTGGTGTCACCTGCTCCCTGGTTTTCCTCGCCCTCACTCCCGTATGGTTAGGGACGGTGCTTCCGGCTAAGGACCTTCGATCAGCCCTCCTGATCGCCTTGACCACCACCGTTTACGCCTGCCACGTTTACTTTATCGGTGCAGCCGCTGGGATCCGAGCCTGGACCGAATATGCTCTTCTGATCGCTACCGGCGGTATCTTCTGTTTGCTGTGCACCTACCTTGCATCGGTGACCGGAGCAGGTCCGCTAGGCTTCCAGCTGTCCTTTTTAGCTACCGCTTTTTTGTGGATCTTCTTTATCCTTTTCTCACCGCAGATTCGCTCCACACTCACGATTCGCCTGAGCGGTAACCTAAGGACTACCTATATCAGCATGATGCTGGCGGTGGGAACGGCTCTGGCTATGGCCGCCATGTCTACGGGCTTCCCCGTATTTCTTGAAGCCACCAGTTCCACCAGCTCAGCAAAAGAAGCTACCCTGATGGCGGCAATCATTCTGGGTATATCCATCACTAGAGCCCCCATTATGCTCCCTCTTCAGGCTTTTCAGGGTGTGGCGGTCTCCTACTTCATCACCCAAAGTCAAAGCCCCGCAAGGATTTTAGCTAAACCCCTAGCGGGCTTAGTCGGCCTGGGAGTGGTGGGTGCCTTAGCGGCCTGGCTCATCGGCCCCTTGCTCTTCGATCTGATTTATACACAGTACGCTGGGCAACTGACTGGCCCCTTCTTGGCCGCCTTAACCTTCGCAGCAGCCCTGTTAGCTCTTACTACCCTCTCAGGGACGGCGGCCCTGGCTATGGGGGCACACCGTATTTACCTGCTCGGGTGGGTCGCCACCCTTCTCACCGCTTTGGTCTGCCTCATCTTCCCTTTGGGGCTAGAGGCCAGAACCTTGCTTGCCCTCATATCTAGCCCGCTGGTAGGTGCAGCGGTGCATCTTGCTGGAATGCAGGCCCTCTTCCGTTCTAGGCAGTAGACCTTACCTACAAAAATTTAAAGTACTCGTGCAAAGGTCGGATAAGGCCAGCTACCCGGATAAACTGAACAGCTCGCCAGATAAAGTGCTGGGGCAGAGCAAGGAACTGTGGAACACCCAGCACCTTAGCCAGCTGACGGCGTCCCTGAGCCACTACCTTGATATGTCTACCCCGGGCACCTGCACCCTTACTGATATTTTCCGAGTGCACACGGTAGCTGATACCAGGCCCAGGCAGAGTGGCTACAGCGCCTAATCTGGCTAGCCGCAAGAAGAGATCATAGTCCTCGAACTGTTCCAGGTCCTGACGGTATCCGCCGACCTCCTTATAGGCCTGGGCGCGCATAACGATAGAAGAGTGAGGTATGGGATTCAGCAGAAGCATACTTCGGCGCACATCATCACCGAGAGGGATTTTAAAATGGCCGGTAACCTGACCGGTACCGTCGATTAGGCGTCCACCGGTACCCACAAGAACACACTGAGGATGGGTAGCCAGATAGTCCAGTTGGGTGCGGAATTTGGTTGAATCCACCAGATCATCGCCATCCACGTTAGCGATGAAATCCGCCCGAGCATTTTCACAACCAACTCTCATAGCGTTTGAAACACCGATGTAGCGGTCGTACCTAAGCACAGTCAGTCGTGGGTCCTGAAGCCAGCTGTAGGCTCTTTCCTGAGACTCAAGGGCTTCACCCTTTAATGGGACATCTGGGCTATTGAGGACCAAAATAATTTCAAGGTTAAGGCCCTGACTGTTGAGGGTAGACTCAACTGTTTTGCATAGCCAGTCATTAATATCGCCGCCTCGAATCACTACGGAAAGTTCAGGCGCGGGTTTCATAGGCAACCACTCCTTATCAGAGGTGACTATTTCACTAAGCTTGTGAGGATATTTTCGTATTTTTTAGCCTGGCTAGGCCACCCCCACTGCTCTAGGCTCTGAATGGGGCGGGGTTGAGCGTCGTGCTCTGCGATTTGTGCGGCAATAGCAGCTGCCAGCTCTTCTGCCCCGCGGTCAGTCACGATGCGAACTCGAACACCGGATTCCTGAAGTACGCGGGCGCTAGAAACATCGAAGGTAACAATGGCAGCCTGTGAAACGTATGCATCAATAATGGTGGTCTGGAAGCCCTCAGCGGCAACAGTCGGGTTGACCAAGGTAGCACCGGCCAGCTCCCGGGCTACCGTGGAATGATCCACAAACCCCTTAAAATCTACGCGGTCAGCTATACCCAGCTCACTAGCATAAGCACGAGCCTTTTCAAGGTCGGGACCCGCCCCTAAAACAAGAGCTCTGACCCCCGGGTCATCAGCTGCTAGGAGCTCAACCGCCTCAAGGAAGGTTCTCCAACCCTTAACCTCCACAAGCCGGGCCAGAAAGACCAACTTTTTACGATCAAAAATTACATCTTCAGGGGCTAGGGCAGGAAGTGGAGAAACGTTATAGAAAACCTCAGCCTCCACCCCGGCAAGTCTTTTAATAAAATCACAGGAGGGTTCTGACACCCCAATAACCCGTGAAGCCGCTCGCAGGGTCAAAACACCCAAGGTCCGATCAACGAGTCGGCTGGCAGTGCGAATTAAAGCTTTTTCCGAAGCTACAAAACCTGAACCGTGTTCAGTATGCAGAACGGGGATTCCCAGGATTTTCCCTAAGGCGGCTCCTATCCAGCTCATACTAAAAAACCTAGTGTGAACCGAGATGATATCTATTTTTTCGCTTTTGAGCAGACGGGCAATTTTCAGGATCCCCAGCGGTGAGGGAAAACCTAAAATTCCATCCACGGTAAGATACTCTTTGAGCCGGTAAACCCTGATACCTTCCTCTACCGCGAAGTGGGATTTGGCCCCTAAAGTAAGTACCGTCACCTGGTGGCCTAAGTCTTTAAGTTCAGCGGCTAGGGCAGAGACATGCTGTTCTAGCCCGCCCACCTTGGGAGGGTAATTATTAATGACAAAAGCAATATTCATACCCTAGCTATTTCCTCTTATGGTTTGCTGCCTGGCTCGGCTGGTCCTTCAAGATAGCAGCTGGCCCCGGTCTATGATCTGGCTTTTCCAGCTGGGACCGTAAGATTGCTACCTCTTCGGCCAGCCTTCTGGTGTCTTCCCCCAAACGAGATAGGTCTAATGTTAGGTGTAAGCAGACCCCTATGAGCATGATAATCGCTAACATAAAGAGCAGATTAACAGGCATAACAACCCCGGCTAACTGTGCCAGGGCCTCCAAAAGGTGTGGGAAGATAGCTAAGATAATGATGGTTGCCGAGACCAGCAGCCACAGCGCGGCGTACTTTTCCTTCATCTTTTGATTGCGGACTTGGGCAAAGACCATAGCGAATATGAGAATGGCCAGGATCAGGAAAAATATGTTAGATGGCACGACTACTTCCCGCTTTCTGTTTTTTTACGGGTCATGGATATACCAAAGGCGAAAAAAGAGCGCATCAGGTAGACAGCTGATTTAAGAGGTCCGGATGAGGGTTTGCCTCCTTGACGTTCTCGCATCTCAACTGGGACTTGAATCACTTTACAGCCAGCTCGTATGGCCATAACTGTGGAGTCAATGGTGTCGCCCAAATATTCCGCTGGGAAGAAGTCGCAATACTGGTCAATTCCCCTTTTATTCACGGCACGAAAACCGCTGGTGACGTCCGTAAATTTCTCACCCGATATCTGCGTGAAAAGAAAGGACAGCAGGTGCATGGCCCATTTACGGGGCCCCTGCACACTGTAACTATCTGACCCGGCAAAACGCGATCCAATGACTATATCCGCTCCCTCAAGGGCTTCTACTAGAGTGTCGATGTACTCTGGGGGGTGCTGGCCATCAGAGTCCATTTGCAGGGCAACGTCATAGCCCATCCGCTGGGCGTAACGGTAACCTGCACGCATAGCACCTCCCACGCCCATGTTATAGGGCAGGTCCAGCACCAGGGCGCCGGCCTCCCGGGCTACCTGCGCTGTTCTATCTGTTGAACCATCGTTAACAACCAAAAGATCAGCCTGCGGTTTTACGGCGTAGAGCTCTGCAATAGTTCGACCAATAACGTCTTGCTCATTCCAGGCGGGCATAATGATGAGGGTACTCAGACTACCTCTTAGGGGTTCCGCAGGCATGGGCGTGGAGTTCTCCTCACAAAAATATCAATTAGGGCCTTGTTTATGGCACCTAGCCTCAATTATAGTCCGGCCGAGCCCCTTCCCCAGTCCACCGCCGGTAGGCCCTAAACCAAGCTGAGTCTCTCAATCACCCAGCTTAGAACACTTTCTGCGCAGGATGTGCGCAAAGGTTTAGCCTACCTCTTTTGGGGCAACCTCAAAAACCCTAGCTCGGCGGCTACATGCAGAGGTCAGCCCGGTATAAGCCGACAGCCCCCACACGGTCAATCTGAGTGTAGCCGGGGAGGTCCTCCCCCAGGCGGTCGAAGCCACTTGCCTTTTGTTGACCAGGAGGAGGTGTGAAATCCAAGGCGTAGAAGGCGTTTTCCCGTCGCATGGCCGGGCAGACGTCAGGGTCGGTAGCCGCCTCATCAAAATGGAGCTTAAGCGTCCTCTCATCCTCCGTAACATCCGCAAGTATATGCTTAGAGGTGACCTCATAGCCAGATATGGCATAAGCATAGGCCCCTCCATCCTCTGGGTTCACCACAATGGTGGACCCTGGGGGCAAAATCCCCTTGATTTCTTGTAAGAGAGCGATTTCGTCATTGGAGACCCGGTAACTCGAGTCGGTCACCGTATAGTACTTCTTAAGTTTCTGAAGATATTCTGTATAACCTACTGCATTCTGGGTCCAGTAGGTGAGGGGAGCCAGAAAGACCAAGATAAGAGCGGCCCATAGAACTCCTTCCTTCACCCGCCCCCGTAGGATTGGGGAGAAAGAATCAACCAATTTCTGACTCATTGCAGATAAGCCACAGGCGGCCAAGGGTAGGGCTACAACGGGTGTAAAAGCAGCAACCCTGTAGGCATCCTGGTACCAGACACCGGTAATTTCGTACCGGCCTTCATCGTAATCTAGGTGCCGGATAGCTACCAGAAAAAACATAGCTACTAGCCAGCTACCCAGAATCCACAGTTTTTTATCCCTTTGGGCAACCGTTACAAATATACCGACAATCATCAAAAGGCTGACAGCCCAGAGGGCACCGGTATTCATGACTCCGTTGACCAGGCCCTCCCCCACAGCCTGCGAGGCTGTTAGTTCAGGTACCCAGTGACGTCCGGCCTCAATATCTGGGCGCACCAGTACCCACAGCACACCTAAGACCAGGATGCAGGAAAAGAGCGCCAGCAACTGGAAGCTGGTAGGTAGCCAACCCAGCTGCCCTCTGAAGGCAGCGCGCACCTGTAGATACATGCGAACCACAACCATAGGTAGGCAAAGAACCAGCAAAGTAAGTGCCGCGTTAGGGTGGGCTAAGCCTATGCCCAGGCAAACGAAAATTCCCAGGAAAATTCCCTGAACACTAGCTAGGGTCCTCAAATGCGCAAGTCTAAAAATCTGGGCAGCTAGACCGATACCCACAGGAATAAGCGCAATTCCCAAACTATTGGGATAGAGAATCCCCCAGCGCATGAGAAGAAAAGGGAAGGCTATAAAAGATGCCGAAATAGCCCCTGTTCCCACCAGCGATACCGGGTTGTTCCTCAGGATATGGCGCACCATGTAGAGAGTACTGATAGGCCAGACAAAAGCACCAACCGTTAAAGCCATGCTATTGACTGCCGCCCGAACAGAATCTTGAGCCGCTCCAAGGGCCAAGGCAGGGATAGCATGCCAGGCAGCCGGGTAAAAGGATGAGTCGGCATCAATAGTCATGGTCCCGACAAAGAAGGACGAGGCATTGCCCTCTTCAGCGATATACCGGACCGCATTAAGATGAAAGAGCTCATCAAAGGACTGCCCAATAGCATCTGGGCTACCGAGAGCACCCAGGATACCGCGGCCCAGGAGGGCAACCCCTAGAAAAAATCCTAGGACAGAATAAATACTTTGAGGCCCCCACCATTGTGACTGGCTCAGTGTGGATGGGCTACCTGCCGTGAGGGGCAGGGGGGTATCCCACCACCTATATCTCTGCAGCAACCGCATCAGCGGGTAGGTAAGGAGGGCTAATATGAGCCCGCTCAGGCAGGGAACAGCTATAGACCACCTGATCCCCAACAGGGGTGCAACTATGGCGCTTAGCCCAATAGTGGCCACCGATACAGGCAGGGAGAGGGCTAGGGCATCTAGCCCCTTCTGGCCTGTCGCTAGGACAAGGAATAGCCCCGGTAGAACAAGAAGCGCCACACAGATAACAACCGGAAGCACAAGAACAGACCAGCTCACCAGTCCCACTACCTTTCGGGGATAAAATATCCGGTATAACTCAACCCATGAGCTCTATGGGTTCGGATCAAAAGTATCTCCTATTTTAGACATATTATTCTTGAGCCTTGTTAATCCCGGGCTTAAACCTGCAGAAATCACGGCAAGTACCGGGCAAGCTCAGAGCTAGGGCGGGCTAGTCTCCTGCACACTATCTTTCTTCCGTACCCGCTACACCTCAGGACCTTACTCTCATCCCCTTCTTACCGAAACCGCAACAATCACCGCATAAGCCCCCCTAGAGCCCCTCACATACAGGCGGATCTTCTATTAAACACCCATTTGTGCACCCTCAGACCAAGAGTAAGCGCAAACCGGCTCGGGGGGTCTTGCAGGAGCGATTAAACTGTTAGATGACTGTGGCAGGTGCTAATAACCTGCATGATGTACTAGAGAAGGAGTCGACGATGACTTATACCGTAGGCCGCTATATTCTCGATCGCTTGGCTGAGCTAGGGGTCGATAAGGTCTTTGGCGTCCCGGGGGACTTTAACCTCTTTTTCCTGGACGATGTTCTGGCCCATGAGAAGCTAGATTGGGTGGGCAACGCCAACGAACTGAACGCTGGCTATGCCGCAGACGGGTACGCCCGTGTTAAGGGTCTGGGTGCACTAGTTACCACCTACGGCGTAGGTGAACTGTCCGCTATTAACGCAACTGCCGGTTCTTTCGCAGAAAACGTCCCCGTCATCCATATTGTGGGTGCCCCTAGCCTTGCCGCGCAGAACTCCCACCTGCGTATGCACCACACCTTAGGTGATGGGGATTTTAAGCATTTCATGCGTATGGCCTCGGAGGTTTCTGCCGCTGTAGCCGCTATCCACCCTGCCACTGCAGCCAGTGACATTGACAGTGTGATCCGAAGCGCCGTCATTCAGCGCAAGCCCGGCTACCTGATGCTCCCTGTTGATGTATCCACTATGCCTACCACCCCACCGGCACAGCCACTTGAGGTAGACAGCAAGGTTTCCTCACCCGATATTGAACAGGCTTTCCGCAAGGCAGTAGCTGATTTTATGCAGGGTAAGAAGGTTACTGTACTTGCCGATATTATGACCGAGAGGCTAGGTGCCGTAGCTGAGGTGCGGGACCTGGTGACCGAAACCGGCTTCCCCTTCGCATCACTCATGTGGGGTAAGGCTGTTCTCGATGAGACGGAACCTAATTTTGCGGGTATCTATGTGGGTGGGCTTTCTGCCGAGCCGACACGTGCCGTAGTTGAGGATGCCGAGGTTCTTATTTGCGCTGGTGTAGAGCTTACCGATACCACCACCGGCATCTACTCGCATTCCATTGACTTTAGCCGGGTAATCAATGTTGCGGCTGAGAGCACCAGTATCGCGGGCCGCCACTATGCGCCACTGACCATGGCCAGGTCGCTGACCATCGTGAAGGAAGTCGCGCTGGAACTGGGGCTCAGTGGTACCGACTTTGAGGCAACCACCACCCAGGAGCCACTCCCCCAGATTACCGATGAGGCACTCACCCAGGACGCCCTCTGGAAGGTTCTTTCCTCCAACCTGGATTCTAAGAACACCGTGGTAGTCGATATGGGCACCTCCTTCTTTGGTATGGCTACCCGCAAGTTCCCCAAGGACTCACGTTTTATTGGCATGCCACTATGGGGGTCGATCGGCTATTCCATTCCGGCTCTCTTGGGAGCGGCTATGGCTGACCAGGGATCCCGCGGTGTACTGATGGTGGGCGATGGCTCTGCCCAGCTCACGATCCAAGAGATTGGCACAATTATCCGTGAAGAGATCAACCCGGTTATCTTCCTGATTAACAATGATGGCTACACCATTGAACGTTCAATCCACGGTGTCACCGCCTCCTACAACGACATCACGGCCTATGACTGGTCAAAGATTCCCGGTGCCTTTGGGGGAAGAGAAGACAACACTGTTATTCTTCGAGCCGCCACTATTCGTGAATTTGACGAGGCCTGCCACCTTGCTCGTGAAACCCGCGACAAGCTGGTCTTTGTGGAGGTTGTCACCGCCCCCATGGACATGCCTGAGCTTCTAGAGAAGTTTGGTGCACAGGCTGCCCAGCTCAATAAGAAGAAGTAATAACTCATAGAGAGCTCAGAGGCCGCCCCCTCAACAGAAGGGGCGGCCTCTGAGGTCATCTGACCTTTCTCAGGGAGTCAGGCTCTAGAGTAGGCTTGCGGCTCCAAAAACTGCCAGGGCACCGGCAAAACCAGTTATGCCGATCAGGGTTTCCATGACGGTCCAGGTTTTGAGCGTAGTTTTTTCATCCATGCGGAAGAAGCGACTGACCAGCCAGAAACCTGAATCATTGAAGTGGGAGAGCACTACAGAACCGGCGGCAACTGAGACGACCAGGGCGGCTAGCTGAATTGAGTTGTAGTTAGCTGCTAGAACACCGGGGGCAATCAGGCCAGCAGCGGTAGTCAGAGCTACGGTGGCTGAGCCTTGAGCTACACGTAAGATGGCCGCAATCATGAAGCCTGCAAAAATCAGCGGAACCCCTAAATCACCCAGTACATCAGCTAGGGCATTACCAATCCCTGAGGAGCGCAGGACCCCACCGAACATACCGCCGGCACCGGTAATCAGAATAACCGAACAGACAGCGGGCAGGGCGCCGTCCATAATCTTTTGTAGTCCGGCTGCCTGGTCCTGACGCTTGAAGCCTAGCAGGTACATGGCAACTAGGCAGGTGATGAGCAGGGCAACGGGAGTCTCTCCTAAGAGCCGTAGGACCTGGAACCAGGTTTGGTTGGCTGAACCTTCAGGTAGGACACCGCCGGTGGCAAGGGTGTTGAGGCCCGTATTGAAAAAAATAAGGGCCATAGGTAGGAGCAGAACAAAAAGAACCGTTCCAAAAGAGGGCGGGTTGGTAGGATCTTCCTGAGTTTCTTCGTACCCCAGAAGTGACGGAACCGGTAGGTTAATTCTCTGGGCTACCAGCTTGCTAAAAAGGTAGACTGCCAGGTACCAGGTTGGGACTGCGATCAGGAGTGAGACAAGTAGTAGGGTTCCTACATTTGTTTCAAAGAATGCTGCGGCAGATACCGGCCCAGGGTGGGGTGGAACAAAGACGTGCATAACCGAGAAGGCACCTACAACGGGAATACCGTAGTAGAGCAAGGAACCTCCGACCCAGCGAGCTACTGAGAAGACGATGGGTAGCATGACAACCAGCCCGGCATCAAAGAAGATGGGGAAGCCAAAGAGCATTGAAGCGACACCAAGGGCAATAGGAGCCCTCTTCTCACCAAAAACTGTGATCAGCTTATTGGCTAGCACCTGGGCGCCACCTGAGTACTGAATCAGAGCACCCAGCATTGCGCCCAGTCCCACCAGCAGGGCTACGGAGGCAAGTGTAGACCCAAAGCCACTGAGCATGACCGGTACAACACTGGTAATCGGTATGCCTGTGGCTACTGCGGTCAGGAGGCTGACAATGATCAGGGAGGGAAAGGCATGTAGTTTCAGTTTGATGATGAGAAGTAGCAGGAGCAAAATTGCACCGGCGGCTATAGCTAGAAGCGGGCCTGCGGTCAGGCTCTGACTCCAGTCGTCGGGGAGGGGCATGAGGAACTACTTTCCTGATGGATAAGATGATGTGGTTACGGGCTAGGTCAGGCTAAGGCCTAGAGCTGCATAAGCTCTCTCAAGGACCTGGGGCATCTCCCCTGAGATATCTACAGCTACACCCTTTTCATCCTCTTGGAGAGGTTCTAGGGTAGCTAGCTGTGACTCAAGTAGTGAAAGCGGCATAAAGTGGCCTGTGCGCCTCTTCATACGCTCAGCGATTAGGTCTTTATCGCCGGTGAGATGCAGAAACACAAGTCCCGGTGATGCTTCTCGGAGTACATCGCGGTAGGCGCGCTTAAGGGCCGAGCAGGTGACCAGGGTCTTAGCTTTTCGTTTATCTGCTTCCTGAATCCAGGAGGCAATTTTCTCTAGCCAAGGGCCTCGGTCAGAGTCGTTGAGGGGTATTCCTGCGCTCATTTTGCGGATGTTGGATTCTGGGTGCAAGTCATCTCCTTCGATGAATTCCCAGCCCAGCTCATCACGCAGAGCGTGGGCGACACTGGTTTTCCCGGTGCCACTGACCCCCATCACCACAATATGATGCGCGCCATGTGTTTTCATTCCTCCTATTATGCACCGAGGGGGTCACGAACCCTAATTTATTGCTTTACCAGGTCTTAGGCTAAGCCAAGGACTAGGATTTTCACCCTCAGGTATATTCTCTTATCCTTTTAGGTCCTCCTCCATCGGAGAATAGAAATAACATGCTTTATTTGGCATATTCACTCTTAGAGTCCTCTGCGGGAGTAAGCTGGAAATCAGCTTAATCCCCTGAAAGGACACCAGTGTCTACACCTGCCAGCCTGCCCTGGATCGAAAAGCTTATTCGCACCGAATCCATTAGCCAGACCAGTAATCGGGCAGTCATCGACCTCATCTCCGCAGAATTTGAGAAGTATGGTTTCACCCCCTATTTAACACACAGCGATGACGGCCAGCGCACCAACCTTTTTGTCACCATTCCGGCCAGCGATGGATCTACTAGTGGCGGATTGGTGCTCTCGGGGCACACCGATGTGGTTCCGGTTGAGGGTCAGGCCTGGACAGTTACTGCCCCTTTTTCACCGCGCGTAGTCGATGGCAAGCTTTATGGCCGGGGAGTATCGGATATGAAGTCTTTTATCGGGGTTATTCTCTGGCTACTCCCCCGCATCGCCCAAGCCCAGCTCACCCGTCCCCTACACTGCGCCTTCTCTTATGATGAAGAAATTGGTTGTGTAGGAGCACCGTCCATGATCCGAGAATTCCGCGAGCGCGGGGTAAAACCCGATTTCGCAGTAATCGGTGAGCCATCCATGATGCAGGTCATTTCGGCCCATAAGGGCGCCCACCGGGGCCGGGTGACTTTTACCGGTGTCGCTAAGCACGCATCACTAGCCCCCCACGGGGTTAATGCTCTAGCTCCTGCGGCAGAGTTCATTACTTTCTTTGAGCAGCTAGCGGCAGGCTGGCGGGAGCACGGCCCCTTTGACGAGGGTTTTATTGTTCCGTCGTCCACTGGCGGAGTGAATTTTGCGCGTGGGGGTATCCAGTACAACATTGTGGGTGAGCATGTGGTCTTGGAGTACGACTTTCGCACGGTACCTCAGATGACGACCGATGAAGTGATAGCCCAGCTTGAGGCTAAGATAGCCGACGATTTGCTACCAGCCCTTAAGTCGCGTGCCCGTGATGCGGAGAAATTGGCGGGTGTTTCTGCCGGTGAGTTTGAGACGGCGGTGGGTATTGAGCACGAGCTTTTGGCTGTTGTTCCTGCGCTGGGCACTGCGGGTGATGCTGAGATTATTGGTCTGGCTAATGACTGGGCAGGGCGTGAGGGGTCGCGGGAAGCTCTTAAGGTTACCTACGGTACCGAAGCTGGCCAGTTTGCCCTCTATGGCGGTGTGCAGGCTGTGGTGTGCGGACCTGGTGATATTGCACAGGCGCATACTCCTAACGAATGGATTGAGCTAGCCCAGATTGAGGCCTGCGAGCGCTTTATGGAGAAGGTTTTGGCATGGGCAACCAGCGCCCAGTAAGAACCTATCAATAGGTTCTTCCAAACTGCAAGGTTGAGTTGCTATTACCTACTGAGCAGGTCTCCTAGGTCTTCAGCGGTGTCTAGCCTGTAGATGGTTTCCACGGTGTAGCTCTCTCCTAGCTCGGTTGCTACCCGGCTCTGGAGTTCTTTACCCAGAGCTATCCACCGCTGGTACGGGGCTTCTTGGTAGCGAGAAGAGACGGTGGGTGTAGCAGGGTCCCCTATACCCACTTCCTCGTGCAAAGGTGCTCTGCGGTCAAGTGATTCCCAGAGCATGGCCCAGTCTCCGTTACTTCGCAGGTAGAGGGTCAGCCTGTTGAGGTAGCTGAGGGTGAGAACCCAGCAGTTTGTGCGAGTATCTCTGCCGCCGGGTAAGGATCAGGGCCACATTCTCTTTCGATGAGGGCGCGCACGGCACCCATAAAAGCGGTCAGTGCCCGGGTTTCTCGTCCCGTTTCGTCGTCCCCGGGGAGTTTGCCTTCAAAGACCCCAGGGCTCACCTCTTTAAGCAAAGGACAGCCGGGCTGCCCCATCACAGGCAAAGTCACTAGGCTCATATCCCAGGTCTTTGTTCTCTGCGTGTAGGTAGCCCGAATTGTGATGCCGGCAGATGTCTCGGGCCTATAGGTCACGCTCATCTCAGAACGGCCCGGCGGGTGGTAAGGGTCTTGTTCAATTTCCCCTTGCACATAGATGATGGTGCCAGGTTCCCCGGGGTGAGTTTCGATGACAGGAACCGTGAGGATCCCTGCCAGAACGGGGTGCAGTCCGGGAGCTAGGGGGTAGGGCACAAAGTGATAGCTGGCAACCATAAGCCCAGTGTAGATACCCTGCCGATAGTCTGCCTAGAGGCACCGTAACAAAAGTGCCTACCCCGGGTCTATTTCCTGCTGACTTGCTGTAAGCAGGAGCTTGAGGTGGACGGGGTAGGCGCAAAGGGCTGTATGTGGGTCTTACTCCCAGAAGTGCTTCTTGTCGACCACGGGAATCTGGCCGGTGGGTACATAGGTTGCGGCAGCTGATGCGGCGGTTGCGGCGGTGTCTTCTACCTGGGGCAGGATTTCAGCAGACTTGGAGCGGTACATGTGGGTGTTAGCCCATAGCCCAAACCCAAGTACGGCTACCACCAGAACGGTTGAGATGATCTGGAAGATAGAGAACTGACCGTCGTAGTAGAGCTTGAAGAAGGAGCCGCCCATTATGCCACCGGAGATAGGTGCAGCGATTGGCACCCAGGCGTAGAACCAGCGTGATCGGCCCTTGCCATGGATAGGGAGCAGGGTGTGCATGAGGCGGGGGCCCAAGTCACGGGCAGGGTTGAGTGCGTAGCCGGTCTGACCGCCCAGGCCGATGACCAGTACGGTAACCATGAAGCCGAAGGCAAGGGGCTTGAGTACGTCGTTGAGGTTTAGCGTCAGAGCGGAGCCTTCGAGGGCAGGGCTAAAGTTCACGCCCACATAGAGGGCTGAGAAGACCAGCATGAAGGTACCGATAATCTCGGAGAGAGCGTTGGTGAAGTAGTTGTGAATGGCGGGAACGGTGGCGAAGACACCCAGCTTGATTTTGCGGTCAGCGGTGGCTTTCCAGTGAGGTAGGTAGTTGAGGAAGACGATAAAGGCACCAGCCATGGCACCCAGCACCTGGGCCAGGATGTAGCCGGGCACCTTGGCCCACTCAAATTCGCCGTAGGCAGCTAGCCCGATAGAAACGGCGGGGTTCAGGTGGCCGCCGGAATAGTGGTGGGAGGCGTACACACCAAATGCTACTGCGAAGCCCCAGCCGAAAGCGATGGTGAAGAAGTTGTCACCGTGGCCTTTTGAGCGGCGTAGCTCTACGGTGGCGATGACACCACAACCGATGGTTACCATGATCATGGTGCCAAGGAATTCAGCGAGGTAGGGGCTGATGGTATTCACAGGTTCTCCGCACGGTCTGGGGCGTGGGGCCGGTGCTATCCGGTGTCTTCACCCAAATAATTGTTTCGGTTGCGTTTAAGTGTGAATGAGTGGGTTTGTTGGGGCAAGACCTTAGGGGTAAAAGTGCTCTAACACTTAAGCGATTTCCTGCGATTTACCCAAGATAATGTGATTGAAAACCCATAATTTATTTCCACCTACTAAGAATCTAGCCCGGATTCACAAGCGCAGATTCCCGCATTTAGGGAGCAAAAAGACGCTTTAGTGTCTCCAACAGGTAGCCACGGCACTGCCAAGCCACCACAAAAGTCCAGCCCAGCACAGCACCCAGGGTGTTATTGAAAAGGTCCTCGGCATCGAAAGTGCGGATCGCACACCCGTAGTATCCCCAGAGCCCGGTGAGCTGGGTCAACTCAATAACCAAGGAGACCCCAAAGGCGGCCAGTAGTACGGTACGAAAATGGGCTTTCCAGAACAGGTAGGCAAAGATCCCAAAGGGGATAAAGAGCAAGATGTTGAGGAGCATCTGCAGGATATAGGTGGAAAAAAGGGCTTCGAGCAGACTACCGTGTTCCCGCAGGGCAAACTGTAGGCTCCATCCCAGGAAGAAGCGGGGGTAGGTATTGCCCCATCCCGCCGGGCAGACAAAGGTGTCCCGATCCGGCAGCGGAAGTAGGGTGTAGGCGACCACTCCGGTGGCGTAGAACAGGACTATTGAGGTACGCCCCAGCCGTTGCACGAGGGCACGGGTAGCAAGGTGGCGACTGCCCCACCAGGTCAGGGGAAGAGCAACAAGAGCTAATATAAGCCACAGCCAGATAGCCTGCTGAATCACAGGTAGAGAGTAGTTAAGGTAGTAGCGCATAGTCCAGGGGTGTAGGAATCGGGGGCCTTTATTCTAACCCCTTGTATAAGAGGTCAATTTTATTGTTCCCTTCATGGGCTAGGCCTTCACCTGATAACTGCCCCTCAAAGGGCTAGGGATCCCCCTACAATAAGCCCCAGGGCAGCTGCCAAGGTTGCGCACACAGCTTGTAGCAGGACAAGAATCAAGGGTCCAGCCTTACCGGGGTGGGTGACTGCTTCAAGAAGGGCAGTAGAAAAAGTCGTGTAGCCGCCAAGAAAACCAGCGCCCAAGACCAGTCCAAGACCTTCTGAAAGATCAGAAGCCTGATTCTGGGTTATCACCCCGGTCAGCAGGCCTAAGAACAGGGATCCGGTCACATTAATAAAGAAGACCCCCAGCGGGAGCCGGGTGCAGAGATAAGCCTTAAAATAGCTATCGACCACAAAACGTAAGGCCGCTCCAAGTCCACCAGCACAGAAAATAAGCAAGGCAATCATCGCGGGCCCCTGCCCTTCTGAAAGTAGTTTTCCTTGTGCTCTCTTCCACCGAGCACTTTACCCCAGCGTAACCCTGACCAAGCCATCAGATAGCCTCCAAACAGTGAGAGCACCAGATAAATCAGAGCATCTATGTACTGCCCGGCTGCCCCAAGCTGAGCGAGAGCCAAGGCAAAAGATGAGTAGCTAGTAAATCCACCCAGCACACCGGTGCCTAAAGTTAGACGTGCTGACCTTACCCAGGGTCCCCCTGAACGAGAGTTCAAGAAGCCGGTCAGTACTCCCAGAATGAGGGCACCGGCACAGTTGATGGCAAGCATAGTTACCGGGAACATGTTCAGGGGGTCTGTAGTCAGGGGGTCTACTGCAGAATCGGGGAATAGGGCGGTAAGAGCCACCCTGATAATGGCTCCGACACCACCACCACAAAAGACCAGGAAAGCATCTGAGGGGCTAGGTTTCACCCGCCCAGACTATCACCTTGTTCGCTCATCCTGAGGAGGGGTCACCGGCGGTAAAATTGACCCTCAAAGCCTTGGATCATCTTCTTTAAATTTCCATCATCAAGACCTGTTTCTTTCCAATCTCCCATCGGGTAGAGTCTGTTGCAAGCTGTTACTTGTTTATTTTTGAAGAAGATTTTGGTGGCCTTGCCGGGGTCTCCTGAGTTTGAGTTGGAGGGTTAAGCCTTGCAACTCGTTGAGCGGGCTCGCGTTGATGGTTGTGGTTCCCCTCAGCGCGAGCCTCTTTTATTAAGAAGAAAGGGGGCCTTGTCCCGCACTTAAGGTGCGAGGCAAGGCTCCCTTTTTCTATGCTTTCAGGTCCCAGCTGACTGCGCTCAATCTAGCTGTTACGGGGTTTCCGCGTCGTATCGAGAACAAAACCAACCAGAGCCGCAACCAAGGTAGGTACAATCCAACCAAGCTGGTAGGAATGGCCCGGTGCCCAGCCGATGAGAGATTCAATGAGCGAAGACCCAATTCCCTGGGAGGAGAGCGTCATGCACAGCGCCCACAGTACCGAGATGATCAGTGCAAAGCGGTGGGTAAAGTTCATCCAGGGCGCCTTAATACCTGCTTCTACCAGCGCAAGAATCACCAGGGTGAGAGCCGGAGGGTACAGGGTGGTGATGATGGGAATGGCAAAGCTCATCAACCCTTCGAGGCCAAAGGAAGCCAAGGCAAAGGCAATCAGGGTGAAGATGATAGCCCAGGCTCGGTAAGACACTGCGGGAATCAGCTTGTTAAAGAAGGAGCTGGTCGCACCGATAAGCCCAACAGAGGTGGTCAGGCAGGCAAGAAGTACAATTAGGCCAAAGACGAGGGCCCCAGCGCTACCCATAGTCTGGTGAGCAGCTTCGGTCAGCAGGGCCGCACCGTCCTTGAATCCCTGCCCATCCTTAATATGACCGCCAATGTATCCCAGGCCCAGGTAGACCAGCCCTAGGAGTAGACCCGCGATAATACCGGCCAGAGCAACACCGCGGAGCAGGTCACCGCGGGCTGTGATTCCTTTTTCTCGTAGGGAGGCAATTACGATAATCCCGAAAGCAAGGGCAGCTAGGGAGTCCATGGTCATGTAGCCGCTGACAAAGCCTGTAGCAAGGGCGCCGCTGGCGTAGTCTTCGGTGGGAGTTGCCGCTGGCTCACGCAGGGTTAAAAAACCCATCACAAAGAGTGCTACCAATAAAGCCACAAGTGCTGGAGTGAGGTACTTACCCAGAGCGTCAACAATTCCGCTGGGGTTCATGGCCAGCACATAGGAGATCCCAAAGAAGATCGCGGAGAAAATCAGGGTGGGTAGTATGCCTTGGGCGCCAAAGTAAGGTTCTACAGCGATGGCGTAACTTACGGTGCCGGTGCGAGGCAGGGCGTAGAGAGCACCAATGGAAAGGTAGACCAGGGGTGGGAAGATCAGGGCAAAGATACGCCCGCCGCGGCTTGCAAGGTCATGAAGGTCAAGACCTGTCACAGCAAGAGCAATCACCGCAAGAATGGGCATCAGCACACCAGTAGCCAGGAATCCAATTATTGCAGGGGTAAAGTTGGTTCCCGCCTCTGCGCCTAGCATTGCGGGGAAAATAAGGTTACCTGCTCCAAAGAACATGGAAAACAGCATCAAGGCTGTCACCAAGACACCTGCAGGAGAAAATGATGATCGAGAAGTAGTGTTCATTTCTGGCGGTTATCAATTCTTGTTGAAAGCGAAAGCTATAGCTTATACAGTTTCGGGCAAGAGGTCCACAAAAGAGTGGGACCTCAGCACCGCAGACCGGTAGAATGGTAGGGATACGGTACTTTCTGCAATAAAGATGGGGGGTCAGTGTGCGCATTGCTCGTATCTACAATAACAATGTTGCGCTCACCCAGACCTATTCCGGTGAGCAGATTGTTGTTATTGGCAAGGGTCTTGCTTTCGGCAAGCGCAAGGGGGACATGGTTGACCCCACTTTGATTGAACAGACTTTTGTTCCTGAATCAGGGATGTCTGATGAGAGTTTGTCATGGTCTCTGGCAAAAATACCATCAGAGATTTTGGGTATTACAACCGATTTGGAGTCTCTAGTTAAGGCTGAAGGTATCAGCATTTCTCATTCTTTTATTGTGCCGGTAGCTGACCATATCAACTATGCGGTTATTCGCGCCAAAGAAGGCCTAACTGTCGATTATCCGCTCGCTGTTGAGGTGTCGCAGCTGTATCCCCAAGAGGTCCGATTTGGACGTCGTGCCCTTGAGCTGGTTAAAGACCGTATGGGCATTGAGCTGCCCGATATTGAGTCTATTCCTCTGGCTATGCACCTGGTTAATTCTCAGTTCGCTTCTGAGGATATGGGCAGCACTTACCGCATGACCGAGGTTTTTGCCCAGATTTTTGAAGTTATTGGTGCAGGCTTTGGTGGCCCCGTTGATCGTTCGCTCATGAGTGCGGCGCGCTTTGTTACTCATCTTCGATACTTGTTCGTGAGAGCCTCTCAGCACCAGCCTCCGGATTCTTCCCCTAGCCTCCCGCTCCTCTTGGACAGCATGAGAGAGGCTCACCCCCGCGCTTTTGCCTGTGCCCGCAAGGTGCGCCTGGTACTAGAAATGCACCTTAACCAGCCACTGACCGACGATGAACTCACCTACCTGACGATTCACATTGCCCGGCTTGCCCGGGATCAGTACAGCATCTCATAGCTCAAGCCAGCAAGGGGTAGGGTTTTCAGCATGGCGTGAGAACAAGATGCACGCTGGTTCATCTGTCTATTTTTTCTTCTCCATAAAAGAATCAGAAAATAAACATAGATGCTGGTCAAGCCAATATTTCCCTTAAAGTAGCTTAATATTTAAGGCAAGTATTCCATACAGGTAAACCGAGAGTTAGGCTAAACCTGTAGGGGTTTTTCCAGCCGCCCCCGCATCTACTCTCTCACAAGACTTATGCGAGGAGGTTTTGTGACCATATCTACCCCATCAGCTAGTTCCATTAAAGATCAGGAAGGCCTCTGGAGGAACTTGACGGAGACTCTGGCAACTCTCAATCTCCATCTTGATCGTTGCCTCAAAAAAGAAGCAAAAATTAAGCTGTCCGACTACAAGATTCTGGCAACTCTCATGGAGGCCAATAGCGTCTCTCCCACCGCAGGAACGCTTATACGCATGCGCGATCTTGCGCGAACTACCAGCGTTTCAGCTTCTCGTCTCACCTACCAAATTGAAGCTCTTGAGCGGCAAGGGTGGGTCTCAAAGATGCCTGTGCTTCAGGACCGTCGAGGTAAAGGTATAGTAATTACGCCCTTGGGCCAGCAGGTCTACCGCCAGGCAGCTCCTATATATACCAGAGAGGTACAGCGCACAGTTTTCAGCGCACTTGACCCTTCAATAGCCCTTGCGGTTTCACTTTTTTCGCGAACTGTCCGGAACAACATCACATCACAGAGCAAAACTCAGGACCCGCAATAGCTTATAGGTCATTTGTACCTTCTACAGATAAGGGTTCACACCAGCCATCAAGACGGTACAACCCCTCTCTTATGTGAAGCTGCTATTGGCACCCTCAGCCAGGTATAACTTAGCTGGATTTACCAGCCTTACCCTTGGGTGCTGCTCCCACTCTCTGTGCCTTATAGAGCTGTTCACGGTTGGCAAGAACAACTAGAGCCATAGCGTTAAGGGCAAGACCCACAATAAAAATAATCCAGCCAACAATCATAAGCGAGGTTCCGCTTAGGATAGCTCCCACAACGAGAGCTGTCACCGAAACCAGGTAGGCAGGCGAGAAAAGAAATTTTGTATCCATGAACTGAGGTATAACCTATCTGCCGGTAGAGCTTTAGTGAACGTGCGGACGAGGGGGGCGGGGGCGGAAGATACGCTCATCGGAGGTTGCCGCAGGGTTGGAAGGAAGGATCTCGTGAGACTCAGTTACGGGTTCCGCTTCATCAATCTGCGTATCTGATACCTCTCCTAGGCTCTCAGCTTCCTTCTGGCCTTCCCCACCCGTCAGCAGAGCAGGAAGAGGTCCGCCCTTGGAACGCTGAATCATGACCAAGGTAGAGAAGACATTGAGGCCCAAGCCAGCCAGAAGCAAAACCCAACCCAGCACCGCGAGCAAAGATGAGCTGACACTCACCAGTAAAGCTCCTACAAGCAGAGACGCAAGGGAAGTCAGGTATGCCGGTGAAAGATCTTTGGGGTCCATGGGTCCTAATTCTTTGGTTTACTTAATGCCTATATTCTATAGGAAGAATATTTAGGGGTAGGGCGACAAGCGTCCAGTTACACCTGGTGTAGACCTAGCGCCTATCGAGTGGTTACCTACCCCATGGTAGGGGATAATCCTCAGAATTTCTTGAGTATCTACCTCTCGGCATCCTGAATCACCCTAGAAGTTGGGGGTGGCATCCGTCCCTACGCCTCGTCGGCGAATCTGGGGGGAAAAGATGGGGCCTTCCTGGGCCTTGGCAGGTTCGTGCCCACCGCAAGCACTGGATGAGCAACCTCCGCACCCACCAGAGGCGCCGCAGGGAGCAAGAGCTGTACCGGACTCTTGGGCTAGATCTACTCCATGGGCACGCAGGTAGTCTTCGTGTTCTGAAACCAGGTCACGGTCTTCAGCACCAAGAACAAGGAACCCGCCGTCACGAATCATTTTGAGGTCATCGAGGGCTGACTGTCCGGTGGAGGTGAGGTAGTCGCCCAAGAAGAGAGAGTTCACCACATGCAGGGCCAGTGGCTGTAGAGTGCGCAGGTGCATTTCACGCCCCCCGGCCATGCGCAGTTCTTTTTCCGGGGCAACCATGCGGACCGTGGCGAGAATCCGTAAGCACCGCATGGGGGTCAACTCCCAGGTTCCTGCCAGCGGGGTTCCTTCAAAAGGCATCAGGAAGTTCACCGGGATTGAGTCCCCCTCAAGTTCTTTGAGGGAAAAGATGGCATCAACGAGCTGTTCATTAGTCTCACCCATACCCACAATCAGGCCAGAGCAGGCAGAAAGGCCGGCGTTTTGGGCTTTTGCGACGGTATCTAGCCGGTCCTGGAAGGTGTGGGTGGTGCAGATATCGGCGTAGTGGTCTTCGCTGGTGTTGAGATTGTGATTGTAGGCATCTACCCCGGCAGTTTTAAGGCGGTCAGCCTGGCCGTCTTTGAGGATACCCAGACAGGCGCAGACCTCCACCTGAGGGTGTTCTTCTTTGAGGTCTTCTACCATTGCTGCCACCCGCTCAACATCACGATCGGTGGGACCTTTACCGGAGGCCACCATGCACACACGTGATGCCCCACCGGCAATACCGTAGCCGGCCTGCTTGACGGCTTCATCAGCCTTAATCCAGGTGTATTTGAGCACGTCGGCTTCTGAGCCCAGACGCTGGGAGCAGTAGGTGCAGTCTTCGGGGCAGAGGCCCGATTTGAGGTTGACCAGGTAGTTGACCTTGACGGTGTTGCCAAAGTAGTGACGGCGCAGGCGCGAAGCCGCATCCACGAGAGCAAAGGTCTGGGCATCGGTAGCTGTCAGCATGGCGAGCGCTTCGTCGCGAGTCGCAGGCTGGCCAGCTAGGGCCCTGTCGGCAAGAGCAGAAAAGTCAGTCATGCAACCAGTGAACACTGTTTTTGAACAGTGTTCAACTTTTGGGCACCTATGACTTTTTCACTTCTCCTGCCTGAGCCTGCTTTAGGACCCGCACCCGCCACTACCGCAAGCGCAGTTGCCACCGCACCCACCTGTCTTATCGGAACCGCTCAGGGCGATCTGAGCGTAGGTTTCTGCACCGGCAACACCGTGCTGACTCAGGTAATCCACATATTCGGCGACCAGGTCACGCTCTCCGGCACCTTCAATAGTGAGCCCTGCGCCCACAATAAGTTTGAGGTCCTCAAAAACCAGGCGAGGTTCCTCGAGACTGTCGTTGAGCACCAGGGAATCAATCGCACCCACAGCAAGGGGCTGTAGGGAACGGAGCGTTGCCTCTCTGCTGGAACCCAGGTGAAGACTACGAGCAGGATCCGCAATACGGGCGGCAGCAATAATGCGCAGCGCTTCCATAGGGAGCAGAGCACTGTCCCCTGCCACAAAATCAAGTTCCAGAGCCTTACGTGTTTCACCCTCGTCGATAAGTAGAGCAACGAGTGTTGTAGGGTCAAGCGGTGCGGTAATTTCTAACCGAACCCCCGCTTTTACGTCTGCCGCTACCCCCGGCAGGTTAGTCACTGTCATCAGCGTCCCAAAGTGCTGTTGTCGTAGTTCCGCCGCGAATTCCATGAGGGCGAAGGTAGCCGCAGCGCTAGCGGTGAGAACGTCGCTGATGTCCTCGGCGGTGACCTTCTGCCCCGCCCGGACGCGGCGGGTTAGGTCTGAGAAGTTAAGAGTCATGCTCCCCAATGTACTCCCCTACCGCCAGTTTCGCCCTGCCGGGTCAGCGCCTAACTGTTCTGAAAACTCAAAGTAGGACACAATGAGGGGGTGGCATTAACCCGTGAAAAGATTCTTGATACAGCTTTTGAAGTACTCCGCCAGTTTGGGCTAGCCGACCTGTCTATGCGCAGGTTGGCAACCGAGCTGGGGGTCGCACCGGGTGCCCTTTACTACCACGTCAAAAATAAGCAGGAGCTCCTTACTCATCTCGCATCTCGCATGTTGCACAGAGTTCTGGTCGCCTCATCTAGGCAGGGTAGAGCAGGCACAGGTAGGTTGGACATTATCTGCGGTGAACTGTACACCCAACTTATGCCGGTCAAGGAATCTGCCGAGGTAATCCGTCTGGCTATTGCACTGCATCCCCAGGAGCAAGGGCCGGGGCATCTTGATCTTTTAGATATTCTGGAAAGCGAATTTAAACCCCTCTGCGGATCCTCTGCGGGCCTTGCCGCGAGTTCTTTGCTCCATCTGGCTCTCAGCCTGATTGAGGAAGAGCAGACCAGAGCACTACTCACAGGTGCCGCTCCTGCCTCAGATCCCCCGGCAAGCTATATATCTGCCCTGGAACACCTGATTAAAGGTTTCACAGTCAGTCCCTCAACTCCACCGGGGTATTAGCCTGCGATACCTTCGACAAGAAATAAAGTAGTAGCTTCATACGTTTTACATGTAGCTAGAACGACAACCGGCTCCTGAAGCCTGTAGAAAAGATAAGTATCGTGACTTTCCGTGTAGAACCCCTGTGGTCAACTCTGCCCGACCATGAAGCCCAGGTGGAGGCCGCTCGCACCGCTTTCATCGATAAGTATGGGGAGGAACCAGACGGTGTGTGGTCAGCTCCAGGTCGACTCAATCTCTTGGGGGAATACATCGACTTTTTGGGCGGCTCCTGCATGCCCATGCCTCTGCCCTACCGCACCTATGTTGCAGGTAAACTCCGCACCGATGGAGTTCTGCGGGCTGCATCTCTCCAGATGCCAGGCGATGACCGCACTGTTGTCATTCGTGAGATCGCTCCCGGAACTATTAAGGGCTGGTTCACCTATGTTGCCGGAGTAGCCTGGGCTATGAATAGGGAAGGCGGCAAAGATATCGCTCTGCCACACCAGTTTGGTGCCGACCTCCTGATTTCATCGCAGGTTCCCGTGGGCGGGGGGCTCTCATCATCAGCTGCTATTGAATGTTCAACAGCGCTCGCCCTCCTTGATCTTTCGTGCCCTCTACGAGCTGATTGTGACTCCACCGAGGCTCTTCCCTCTGATCGAGGTCCCGGTAATGACCAGCTCAGGGCGCGCCTGGCGCAGGTCTGTATCAGAGCTGAGAACGAGGTCGCAGGTGCCCGCACAGGAGGGTTGGATCAGACCGCTTCGCTTCGTTCCACACCGGGCCAAGCGCTTGTCATTAACTTCAGGGATTTCTCCATTGAACCGCTAGAGGTCGATGTGAATAAGGCAGGTCTAGCCTGGCTGGTTATTAATACCAACACTCCCCACGAGCTCACAGGTGGAAAGTTTGCCGCTCGGCGGGCGGCCAACGAGGCTGTCACCCAAGCTATGGGGCTCGACTATCTACGCAATGCGCTTCCCAAGGACCTATCCTGCGCCGGCCTCAGCGAGCGCGAGGCCAAACAGCGTCGTCTCAATATTATTGACGAGACAGTCAACCGCGCACTGGTTGCCCTGGAAGAAAGTGGGCAGCCCCTAGATTTCCCCCGTGGCTGGGTGCGCCACACTCTTCACGACATGACGCTGGTTGAGCGATCTGCCTATCTTCTAAAAGCTAAAGCTGCGAGTGGGCACACCGATTGGGTTGAGCTGGGCCATCTCTTCACTGAAAGCTTTGTTTCCATGCGCGATGAGCTACGGGTCTCGCGCCCCGAAATTAATGTGGCGGTAGAGACCTGTTTGAAGGCCGGGGCTTTAGGTGCCCGACTGGTGGGTGGTGGCTTTGGTGGCGCTGTTATGGCCCTCATGGATGCCGCGCATATACAGCAGGCCGCCCAGCAGGTTGCTCTTGCTTACGCTCAAGGGGGCTATGATGAGCCTGAGTTCTTGCCGATGGTAGCAGGCTTCCCTGCCGATAGAGATCTTTAGGACTTCTTCTCAGCCTCTCAAAGTATTGCACAGCTCCTTGAATGCCGGACTGACTATCTCAGCATATCTACAGCCTGGCGGGTTTCTTTTCACAGTGAGAGTGCATAAACTGGGCTTCAGGGATGGCTTTCCTGCCGTCCTGGTATATACCTCACATAAGGAACAACAAATGGGTTTTGACCTCAATAACGCCATCAACGAGAACCTCGAGAAGGCGCAGGACGTCGTCAATGAAAAGGCCGGTAAGGAAGTTGTCAACGACGACCTTGCTCAGAAGGCCAAGGACGTTGCATCCGATGTTGCCAATAAATTGGGCGAGAAATTCAACAAGTAAAGCTTGGGTTTACCCCACAAAACAATACCCAAGTATCACCTTATAAAGGTTCTATCCGTCTCTGGATATAGATGAAAGGAGCCTCTCATGGCTGCAGAAGAGAAATTTGAAAACGGTCTAGACAACCTAGCTGGTAAAGCTAAGGAAGCTGGCGGAAAGCTGACAGGTAATGACCACCTCGAGGCAGAAGGCAAGACCGATCAGGTCAAAGCTCAGGCACAGGACAAGGTTGAAGACGCCAAGCAAGCCGTAAGCGACGGTATTGACAAGGTCAAGGAAACCTTCTCCGGGATTGCAGATTCTTTCAAGAAAGACTAAGTTAGTTTCTTCTTGGGCGTCACAGGTTGTACCTGTGGCGCTTTTTTATTGGGGAGGGGCGATTCCGTAGGGTTTTATTCGCTTATTTACCCACACAGGCTTTATCCACAGGTGGGGATAAATTTGGGGAAATCTCTTACATCCATGTAATTTCAAGATCTCCATCAGCTCGGTTCCGCTATACACAGTTTTTTAACATCTGTGGAATTACATCTATGTAGTTATTAACAGCTGTGGATAAACTGTGTGGAACCCTGGTTTAAGTACAGTGGGGCTGGCTAGCTATAGGCCACCCGCCCCACTGTTCTTGTCATTTTGTTGATCTGCCCACTAGCGGCTGAGTCGCTTACCCCGAGGTGTTGGGATACGGTCTAAGAGGGTAGCTACCGCGGCACCTGTAATCAGCCCGCCTAGGTGGGCTTCCCACGAAATACCAGAAGCAAAGAAACCAAAGGCAAAGTTGAGAACAACTAAGAGGACAATGCCATTGGTGCTCTGTTTGCGAGCGCGAGAGAGGGCAAAGAAGGCTCCAAAGAGCCCAAAAACGCCACCCGATGCGCCCAGCGTACTGGTGTCCATGGTGCCCATCATCTGGGCAATCAGATGCACCGCCAGGGACCCTCCAATAATGGAGAGCAGGTAGGTTGCCAAGAATTTCCACCGTCCCAGTAACGGTTCCAGGGCCTGCCCAAAGAGGTAGAGGGTCAGCATATTGAGCAAAAGATGGGTGATGTTGCTGGTGGAGTGCAGAAAGCCTGAGGTCAGCAGGCGGTACCACTGTCCCGTATATTCCACGTAGAGGGGGTTGTAAATGCCGAATAGGGTGACCTGGCGGAAGAGTATTTGGAGGACCCACACCAGGCAGTTGAGAGCGATAAGGATGTAAGTAACGATGGGCATGGTGCGGGCATACCGAATTTTAGGTGCGGTAGCTTGAGCGGCAGTCATACAGTCCACGCAGATCATGCCAACTTCTAAGGGCACCTGACATTTGCCGCAGGCCAGTCTGCCACACCGCCCACATCGTACATAGGTTATCTGATCAGGGTGGCGTGGGCACACCGAAACCTGTTCATCCTTATACCCGTAACCGCCTGTCTGTTGGCTCACGGGGCCTTCCTTTCTCTATGTACTCCTCATAAGCGCAGAGTGCAGAAAGGCCCGCCCAGAGTTCGGGCGGGCCTGGAGTAAATCTTTACGGAGATTTAGAGCTCTTCGATGTCGATGGAAGAAATGACGACGTCTTCAACAGGGCGGTCCATGGCGCCAGTAGGAACACCTTCAATCGCATCAACGACCTTCTTGGAGTCCTCATCTGCAACCTCACCGAAGATGGTGTGGCGGCCGTTGAGCCAGGGGGTTTCAACGGTGGTGATGAAGAACTGTGAGCCGTTGGTGCCGGGGCCTGCGTTAGCCATAGCGAGCAGGTAGGGCTTGTTGAAGGAGAGTTCAGGGTGGATCTCGTCCTTGAACTGATAGCCGGGTCCACCGATACCCTGGCCGAGGGGGTCGCCACCCTGGATCATGAAGTCGCGGATAATGCGGTGGAAGATAACGTCCTTGTAGAGGGGGCCGTTCTGTGCTTCGCCGGTGCGGGGGTGGCGCCATTCCTGGCTACCATCGGACAGGCCGATGAAGTTTTTGACGGTTACCGGTGCGTGGTTACCGAAGAGGTTAACGACGATGTCACCGTGGTTGGTGTGAATTGTTGCTTTTGCAGTTGCAGTCATGTCCCTATTCTTGCACGGGGTGTTCAATACCCGCTAGCTATTCGCTGTGCTTTTGCACTAAGCGAAAGCGGCTCAACTTCAGCGAGTAGAGAAACACGGGTGTTTTTTGAGGTATCCAAACCCTATTTTGAATGATAGAAAGTAAGCTGATAATGAGATACTAGTAAAACCTGCTAGTTCATTTAGTTGAGCCGGGAAGGCAAAACTGCAAGCAGGTTAAGACTCTAAGGAGAGACCATGGAACTATGTAAGAAGAGCAAGGCTAAGAAGGCCCAGAAGCAGGCAGAGAAGCTGCTGGCGAAGGCTACTAAGAAGTCCGGTAAGAAGGCAGATAAATTGACTGCTCTAGCGGAGAAAAAGTTCAGTCGTGCCGAGAAGTTGACCGGCAAAAAAGCACACCAGCTCGGCAAGAACGCTCGCTCGGTTGCCCAGGATGGCGTACAGAAGGCTGAAAAGATTCAAGGCAGCCTTGCCGATAAAATTCAGTCAAAGGTGAACGATGTAACACCTGCGGTAGAAGGTGCTGTAGCTCAGGCTCGAATCAAAGCAGCCGGCGTTGCCTCAACTGTGGCCGGTAAGATTTCGGATGTAGAGGCACCGGCTGCGGTTGAAACTCTAGCAACCAAGGTGACCGGCGATAAGAAAGCCCTGAAAAAAGCTCAAAAGTCTGCCGCTAAGGCCGCTAAGTCTTATGCTAAGGAACAGAAGAAGGCTGCTAAGAGTGGCGGCAAGGGCCTATTGGTCTTTGGCCTGCTGGTTGCTGGCCTTGTTGCTGGCGTTGCTGCCTACAAGGCTTCACGCCCTGTCGAGGATCCCTGGAAGACCCCTGCGGCCTAACCTTTCCTGCCTTGAGTTAAAGAAGGGGGGCCTGTCTCTATAAGAGACAGGCCCCCCTTTCTGTGAAAATTGGTGGGGCCGGGCGCAAAGCTCTACCAGGAACATGCGACGCAGGGCAGGTGAGGGGGAAATCTGGCGGGCTAGCACCCTTGAGGTGCTGTTCATGGGCTAGGTCTCATCTGAAGACAAAAAGAAACCCTAGGCTTTTCAGCCTAGGGTTTCTTTGAACTAAATTTAAATCGGCGATGACCTACTCTCCCACACCGTCGCCAGTGCAGTACCATCGGCGCTAAGAGCCTTAACTTCCGGGTTCGGGATGGGACCGGGTGTTTCCCTCTTGCTATAATCACCGAAGAGTGGAGGCGAGGGGACTCGAACCCCTAACCCCCTGCTTGCAAAGCAGGTGCGCTACCAATTGCGCCACGCCCCCGTGGTGTTATGCTTCTACTCTACTACACGTTTTTTACACGCGCAACACCAGCCTATCAAATGAGCGGTTAGTTGCACCACACTATTTTTATTTTTCTTGAGCTAGCTCTCCGCCAAATACCTAAGGTAACACCCGGGTTCTTGCAAAATAGCCTGCCAGTCCCGAACCATCTCAAGTTCCCTCCAGGACCTCAAGCGCAGGCCCCACTCCCCTATTTCCCACACTTGCTCATCACGGAAGTCGGCAAGCGAAGCCAGCAGGGGGCTGTGCGTGCAGAGGATAACCTGACCTCCAGATTGCAGAAAATCTAGGATTCGCGCCAAGAGCTGGAGCTGACCGTTCAAAGAGAGACCAGATTCCGGTTCATCAAGAATCCACAGGCCGTAGTTTTCCTGAGCGTATTCCAAAAACCGTTGAGTACTCTCACCGTGAGAGAGCCTGAGCATCTTCTTGGCCCGGTCAGATTGCAGCTCTGCCAGGTACTCAAGATGTGCAAGCAAGCCTTCTGCCCGCAAGAAAAGACCGGCACGCCGCCGCGCAGCCCCGCGCACTACCTGTAAAGCAAAACCAAAAGCAGATGAATTTTCATAACCGGGCCGGGCAACCTGCGCATCACCACCACCTAGGGGTAACCCGTAGGCCTCAGCAATAGATTCCACCAGGGTTGATTTACCTGCCCCGTTTTCACCCGTTATGACGGTCAGCGCACCAAAATCCAGCCCATCAAGAGCACGACGAGTGATGGCGAGATTATAGGGCCAAGCACCGCTTGGGGCAGGTTTGTCTTCAGCTCTAGCGATAATGCGTCTCAGCGGAAGGTTGAGGAATTCGGTCATAGCCTCAACTTTAGATTGCTGAGGTTTTGTGACCCAAGGCCTTAGGAAGAAAAATTATTATGACTTGCTCTCACGGAACATGAGGCTTCTAGCCTAGTGAGCACGGGAGATAAACGGTACCGAACAGTCAGCCAAACGGCCCAGCTTTTGGAACTAACAGTACGAACCCTGCACTATTGGGGTGAAATACACCTACTACGCCCCAGTAGACGCGGTAGTGAGAGCGCTCGTCTCTACACGACTCAAGATATCGAGAAGGTTCAACACACCCTTATCTACTGAGCCACCGGCTCCCTGTGACTCACTCCAAGCATGTTCTTATTGCACAGGGCTAGAGCGCTAGTCCACGATTCACTGCCCACTAGGATGCCCAAGAGCCGGGACTCACGGAATGGCTCGTTGCCGCTATCGTATCCAATGCAGCTGCCCACGGGGTAAGCATGGAGACAGCAGAGTGGGCCTAAAACTCACCCACGAAAAGGGGTTCCTAACCGACTGCAATCAGGAACCCCTTTTCCCTTGGGTGCATGCTAGGCCTTGAGCTAGCCAGCAACACCCAAAAAGTTAAAGCCGGTGTAGGCGTAGAGGAAGTCCTTAGCAATCCATAGGATACCGCTGATAACAGCGAGGACTAAAACAACAAAGATCAGATAGGCGGCAGTACGGGCAAGGAAATTCGGTTCGGTTTCAAGCACTGCGCCTTCTTCCGTTTCACCGGCGGCACCGCTCATCAGCCGTACCGCCAAGGCATACAGGGCAGGGAGTCCAGCGCCAAACACCAGGCCAGCCAAGAATACGGGGTAAATCTTATGAAAGATATCGACAATCAACATTAGGCACCGGCCTTCCCACTAGCGGGCAAGGTTTCTTTAAGCACCTCACGAGCAGTGACTGCTTCACCCGAATGCAGATCAATGTGGCTAACAGCGCTCTTGCGGGAATGAGCCCACATTAAGAAGCAGAAACCAACCAGGATTAGGAAGACAGTTGCTTCCCCCACCCAGTTACTATCGGTGAAGAGGTTGATGTAGTTACCGACAAACCAGGTGATAGCGCCGACTGCACCGGCTGCGGGCAGAGTAATAATCCAGGCGATCACCATACGGCGGGCGGTTGACCAGCGTACCTTTGCGCGACGCCCCAGGCCCGAACCAATGATGGAGCCGGTCGCTACGTGGGTTGTCGAAAGCGCCATACCAAAATGGGACGAGGTCAGAATGATAGCCGCCGAAGAACCGTCAGCTGCAAGCCCCTGGGGTCCGTCAATATCGACGATGCCTTTACCCAAGGTCTTAATGATGCGCCAGCCACCCAGATAGGTTCCCAATGCGATAGCGGCGGCGCAGACAAAACGAACCCAGAAAGGAATTTCAGCATTAGGGTCAACTTTCTGGGCAGCAACCAGAGCTAGGAAGATAACGCCCATGGTCTTCTGAGCGTCGTTTGTACCGTGAGCCAAAGACATGAGAGAGGCAGCTGAAATCTGACCGAAACGGAAGTTTTTCTTCTTACGGTTAGCAGATACCTTGCGGGTTGAGGCGTACACCAGAATGGTACCGATACCTGCAACAGCACCGGCAATCAGCGGAGCCATCAGAGCAGGAACGATGATCTTCATCAGCACACCTTCCCAGAGCACCCCATCTGTGCCAAGTGAAGCTAAGGTTGCACCGATGAGACCGCCAAAGAGGGCATGGGATGAGCTAGATGGTAGCCCCAACAGCCATGTGAAAACGTTCCATAAGATAGCGCCCACCAGACCGGTGAACACAATCAGCATGAGGCTTGCCCCATTGTCTGTGGTGTTAAGATCTACCAGGCCTTTCCCCACGGTTTTAGCCACTTCAATGGAGAGGAAAGCGCCTACCAGGTTAAGGACAGCTGAGAGAGCCACAGCTACTTTGGGCTTGAGCGCACCGGTAGCAATGGAGGATGCCATAGCGTTTGCTGTGTCATGAAATCCGTTGGTGAAGTCGAAAGCCAAAGCTGTGAGGACGACAATCGCCAGGATGATCAGTTCTGTAGTCACGTATCTATTGTTGTTGCCTCAGCAGATTTTGGAAAACTTCAACCCACCACCAGATGAGAAGAGCCTTAAATATTGTTTAAGTTTCATAAAACCCAAAAAACGCATACAAACAGGAGCGTGAGGGCAGGCCGCAGGCTAGTCAGAATTACGTTATTACTAGTCAAAGGTAATTTTTAAAGCCATCATTCTTTAAAACAATATCTCAAAGCAGGGCTTTTAGGGCACAAACCCACACGCTGCTCTGGCAACAACAATCCTCAACACAAATTTGTTTACCTAGTGTTCACCTTAAAGCCCCGTGGCTTTTATCACCCACCCTACCCAAACTCAACCCTTAGTTGAAGTAATACAGAGTGACCTTAATACAAAAGAAAGGCCCCGATCTTTTGATCGGAGCCTTTCCATCACATTTAATTCGGCGATGACCTACTCTCCCACACCGTCGCCAGTGCAGTACCATCGGCGCTAAGAGCCTTAACTTCCGGGTTCGGGATGGGACCGGGTGTTTCCCTCTTGCTATAATCACCGAAGAGTGGAGGCGAGGGGACTCGAACCCCTAACCCCCTGCTTGCAAAGCAGGTGCGCTACCAATTGCGCCACGCCCCCATCGGGTGCTACCTATGAAATTTTATCTGTAGCTTCTTCCCAAGTTTTTTTATTCTCCTGAGAATCCTTGGCTACCTTTGTTGCTATTGCCGTAGCAACTGCAACCAGTGTGATTGTCATAAATTTCTTCATGCCAACCTTTCAACCAAGGTGAGTGGGCGTACCAGGAATTGAACCTGGGACCTCTACATTATCAGTGTAGCGCTCTAACCGTCTGAGCTATACGCCCTTGGTGTTCATCAGAACGAAATATAACTTTACACAGATTTTGGAACCTTGCCAAATCGAAAAGATATGTTCTGACTCACATCCATTTTTGAGGTCAATAGCCACCTGCCCCATAAACCCAAGGCGGCTCCCCTCCCCCCGATAAGGGGGGCGAGAAGCCGCCATGAAAGCTACTGAGAGGTTTTCAAACCTATTCGTCAGTCAGAGTGACCCCCACGCCGCCAACAAGCTTAGCGGCGACGTTGTAGAGCATGGCAGACAGGGTGCCCAGCAGAGTAAACAGAACAACATTGATAACCGAGATAATCGTGCTGTAGAGCGCTACCTGACCCAGCGACAGGTACTCCGAGATATCCACGGCGTCACCGGTAGTACCCAAGAGCTGCAGCAGGTCATTAATGCTCTGGAAAGCACCTGAAGCCTGCATAACCAGCCACAGGATCACAGCTGCAACAACCGTGACAATACCGACAGCCACCGAAAGTAGGAAGACCAGCTTAGCAACGGAGAAGGTGTCAACCTTTGCAACTACCAGACGGGCACGACGAATCTTAGACCGAGGGGCGGGACGAACCAGCGGCTTACGCTGAGGTCCTGCCGAACTGGAAGTGCCGCCAGCTCGGTTTCGAGCCTGCGAGGCACGCGGAGTGCCAGTTCGCGGTGCGGGGCGCGGGGCTGTGCCCTTGCTATTGGTACTCACTAGTTACCTCCGTGTGCTTCTGCGGAATCAGCATCAGTATCCGCCGGTGATGTGTCATTTTCTAAAGTTACTTCATCTGCCGGATTTTCTGAGCTTTCGGCACCGTTTTCGTCGGTGTCTTCTGCCTCATCAATGTTGCGTTCAAAGTTACGAGCAACTTCAAGAATCTCATCATTCTTACCGGGCTTAGCAAAGATAACACCCATGGTATCGCGGCCCTTAGCGGGAACCTCGGCAACAGCGGTACGAACCACCTTGCCCGATTGCATAACAACCATGACCTCATCTTCTTCGCTCACAATGAGGCCACCCACCAGATCACCACGGTCTTCTGCCAGCTTTGCGACCTTGATACCTAAGCCACCACGCCCCTGAACACGGTACTGATCAACCTGGGTGCGCTTAGCATAACCACCAGCGGTGACAACGAAAACAAAGGAGTCATCGGTGACGACGTTGGCTGACAAAAGCTCATCGCCTTGACGGAACTTCATGCCGGTTACACCGGATGTCGCACGACCCATGGGGCGCAAGGCTTCGTCGCTGGCAGTAAAGCGTAGCGACTGCCCATGCCTAGAGATCAGGAGCAGGTCGTCCTCAGCGCTTGCCAGCTGGGCAGAGACCAGCTCATCACCCTCGCGCAGATTAATCGCAATCACACCTGCGGCACGGTTGGTGTCATAGTCAGATAGCGCGGTCTTCTTGACCAGGCCCCGCTTAGTGGCAAGCACCAGGTACGGAGCATCCTCATAGGATTTCAGTTCCATGACCTTTGCTATGGTTTCTTCGGGCTGGAAAGCTAACAGGTTAGCAACATGCTGGCCCTTGGCGTCGCGCCCTGCTTCCATCAGCTCGTAAGCCTTGGTACGGTACACACGCCCCAGGTTAGTGAAGAAGAGAATCCAGCTGTGAGTGGAAGTCACAAAGAAGTGTTCCACCACGTCGTCGCCACGCAGAGCAGCACCCTTGATTCCCTTGCCACCACGATGCTGGGACCGGTATTGGTCGCTCCGGGTACGCTTGACGTAGCCACCACGGGTAATGGTAACGACCATTTCCTCTTCGGGGATCAGGTCTTCCATCGACATATCACCGTCGTAGCCCATCAGAATCTTGGTCCGGCGCTCATCACCGTAACGGCCAACAATCTCTGAGAGCTCCTCGGAGATAATAGTGCGCTGGCGGTCCTCAGAAGCGATGATGGAGTTGTACTCGTCAATCATGCGCATGAGCTCATCGTGACGATCCTGGATCTTCTGACGCTCCAGAGCAGCCAGGCGACGCAGCTGCATGTTGAGGATAGCCTGAGCCTGAGCCTCATCAATATCCAGAAATTCCATCAGCCCGGTACGTGCTTCATCGGCGGTGGGTGAACGACGAATGAGGGCAATAACCTCATCCAGGGCATCCAGAGCCTTCAGCAGGCCGCGCAGAATATGCGCTTCTTCCTCAGCCTGGCGTAGACGGTACCGAGTACGGCGAACGATAACTTCCATCTGGTGGTTAACCCAGTGGCGGATGAAGGCATCGAGCGAAAGCGTGCGGGGCACACCATCCACGATAGCCAGCATGTTAGCCGAGAAGTTTTCCTGCAGCTGGGTGTGCTTATAGAGGTTATTCAGCACAACCTTGGGCACCGCATCACGCTTGAGCACGATGACCAGTCGCTGACCGGTACGGCCAGATGTTTCATCGCGTAGATCAGCGATGCCGGTAATTTTGCCATCCTTGACCAGTTCAGCAATTTTGACAGCCAGGTTATCTGGGTTGGCCTGGTAGGGCAATTCAGTGACGACGAGGCAGGTGCGGCCATGGATTTCTTCGACGTTCACCACGGCACGCATGGTGATAGAACCACGCCCGGTCCGGTAGGCATTTTCAATGCCCTTATGACCCAAGATAGTGGCGCCGGTGGGGAAGTCAGGACCCTTAATACGGGCAATCAGCGCCTCAAGAAGCTCTTCGTTCGAGGCCTGCGGGTTCTGCAAGAACCACTGCACACCCTCGGCTACTTCGCGCAGGTTATGCGGCGGAATATTGGTGGCCATGCCCACGGCGATACCCGATGAGCCGTTAACCAGCAGGTTGGGAAAGCGGGAGGGTAGGACAACAGGTTCCTGATTCTTACCGTCGTAGTTGGGCTGGAAATCTACGGAGTCCTCGTTGATATCCCGTACCATCTCAAGCGCCATGGGGGCCATCTTGGTTTCGGTGTAACGGGGAGCTGCCGCACCGTCGTTACCTGGTGAACCAAAGTTACCCTGCCCCAGGGCCAGGGGGTAGCGCATGACCCAGTCCTGAATCAGACGAACCAGGGTGTCATAAATAGCGGAGTCACCGTGGGGGTGGTACTGCCCCATCACTTCGCCCACAACGCGGGCACACTTGTTGAAGGAGCGTTCGGGGCGGTAGCCACCGTCATACATCGCGTAAATGACGCGACGGTGCACAGGCTTGAGGCCATCGCGCACATCGGGAAGCGCACGGCCAATAATGACCGCCATAGCGTAGTCCAGGTAGGAGCGTTCCATTTCGGAGCGTAGGTCAACTACCTCGACCTTATCGCCGGGCCCCTCTGGGGTATCAAGCAGCTGGCCCTCTAGGGGCTGTTCTGAGCCCTTGGTGTTATCGTCGCTCATAAGTTCCTCTTCTTTGTCCTTGACCTATATATTCCAGATTTTGCATATATTCCCTTTGTGGAATAAATGCCTTAGATATCAAGGAAACGAATGTCTTTTGCGTTCTGCTGAATAAACTCTCGACGGGCTTCGACGTCCTCACCCATCAAGATGGAGAAAATCTGATCAGCGGCAGCAGCATCTTCCATGCGAACCTGCAGCAGGGTGCGGCGAGCAGGATCCATGGTGGTATCCCAGAGCTCGGTGTAGTCCATCTCACCCAGACCCTTGTAACGCTGAATGCCATTATCCTTGGGCAGGCGCTGGCTCTTGGCATAACCACGCTCTAAGGCAACATCGCGCTCAGCGTCCGAGAAGACGTAGTCGTGCGGAGCATTAGACCATTTGATCCGGTACAGCGGAGGCTGAGCCAGATAGACGTAGCCTGCCTCAATCAAGGGACGCATGTAGCGGAAGAGCAGGGTCAGTAGCAGGGTAGTGATGTGCTGGCCATCGACGTCCGCATCGGCCATCAGCACAACCTTGTGGTAGCGAGCCTTCTCAATGTTGAAGTCCTCACCGATGCCGGTTCCAAAAGCGGTAATCAGTGACTGAATCTCAGCGTTTGATAGGGCGCGGTCAAGGCGAGCGCGCTCAACGTTAAGAACCTTGCCGCGCAGGGGCAAGATAGCCTGGGTCTCGGGGTTACGGCCGCGTACAGCAGAACCACCCGCGGAGTCACCTTCCACCAGATAAATCTCGGATACCGAGGGGTCCTTTGATGAGCAATCCTTGAGCTTACCCGGCATAGAGCCGCTCTCCAGCAGGCCTTTACGGCGGGTAGTTTCACGCGCCTTACGGGCCGCCAGACGCGCCTGGGCAGAGGTAATAGCCCTGCGGACAATCTCTTTACCGGTTGAGGGGTTACGTTCCAGCCAGTCGCCCAGTTGGTCCATAATGACGCGCTGAACAAAGGCTTTAACCTCGGAGTTACCCAGCTTAGTCTTGGTCTGGCCCTCAAACTGGGGTTCAGAAATCTTGACTGAGACCACGGCGGTAAGACCTTCACGGACATCCTCACCGGTCAGATTGTCGTCCTTTTCACGCAGGAGCTTGTTCTCACGAGCAAAACGGTTAATCAGGGTGGTCAGTGCAGCACGGAAGCCCTCTTCGTGGGTACCACCCTCGTGGGTGTTGATGGTGTTGGCATAGGTGTGGACCGACTCCTTGTAGGCAGCAGTCCACTGCATAGCAACTTCCAGGCTCATCATGCGGTCGGTGTCTTCGGTTTCAAAGGCGATGACATCATCGTGCACGGTCGCAAGCTTCTTTGAAGTGTTCAAGAAGTTGACGTAGTCGTAGAGGCCGTTCTCGTACATGTAGGTGACGCTCTTGTAACCCTCAGCGCTAGGGCCGACCTGGTTGAGTGGTAGGGTAGCGGGTTTGTCCTCACCGGCAACCTCATCACCTTCGTGCAGCTCTCGCTCATCGGTCAGACGGATAGTCAGACCCTTGTTGAGGAAGGCCATCTGCTGGAAGCGAGCACGGAGGGTCTCGAAATCAAAATCGACGGTTTCAAAGATTTCGGGGTCGGGGTAGAAGGTCTGCGTGGTGCCGGTAGCGTCGGTGGCTTCACCGCGAGTCAGGGGCTTAGCGGTTTTACCGCCGTTAGCGTAGCTGATGTGCCAGCTGTAGCCCTGGCGGCGCACTTCGGTTTCAACGCGTGTTGAGAGAGCGTTAACGACCGAGATACCCACGCCGTGTAGACCACCCGATACCGCATAGCCGCCGCCACCAAACTTACCGCCCGCGTGCAGAATAGTCATAACAACTTCAACGGTGGGCTTTTTCTCGGTGGGATGTTCATCTACGGGAATGCCTCGCCCGTTATCGGAGACTCGAACTGCGCCGTCTTTTTGAATGACGACCTCGATGAGGTCCGCGTATCCGGCCAGAGCTTCGTCGACAGAGTTATCGACGACTTCATAGACCAGGTGGTGCAGGCCGCGTTCCCCGGTTGAGCCGATGTACATACCGGGGCGCTTTCGCACAGCTTCAAGGCCTTCGAGGACCGTGATGTCGGCGGCGCCGTATTCGTGGGAAGTTTCTTCAGTTGCCACGGGTGATTAGGCTCCTTGCATGGTCGGTATCGCGCCCAATGGTCAGGCACAAGATGCTGGCAGTATAGGCAGACAGATCATCAAGGCCCGCTTATTCTGGGCGCGCGTATTCTCTGCCAATTCTACCGCACCGGGGCTTTTTTCTCCCCGCTTTACAAGGTTTTAGAGGGCTATCTGCTCGCAGAAGGCGCTTATTTGGCCTTCCCAGTGCTTTACCCCCTCAGCCTGTAGGCTCTCACAGCTTGAGGGGTCAAACCGTCCAGAGGCGATTTTTCCAGTAATTTACCCGTAAGTATCTCGTGGCCCGCGACCACCGGGGGCAACCCGCAGCCCCTTTTTCCAGGAGGGGGCGTTGGGGCCGAAGGCTTTGACATCACGCACCACCTCATCACCTAGCTCGCTGTTAAAGCGGCGAATGATGTCGTATTTCATGTGCCGCACCTGCACAGCCCAAGCTGTTGATTCGCAACGGACGGTGATAACCCCATCATCAAAGCTGTCCGGGGTAGTTTTGCTTGCCAGTTGCGGTCCCACCAGTTTGTCCCAGCGAGCCATGACCGATGAAACTGCCAAAGGGGTACTCCAGCCCCGCTCCATCATGACGCGATCCAAGAGGCCAGCCAGGCTTTGGGGATCCCTGACACTGGGCCCAGGCCCGGAGTACCCCCCGAGCTGGCCGGCAGTCGATAGGGAGTTGTACCGTTTGACTTTTGCACCGGGTTCAGCGTTCATCACCCGACCGAAATCTTTAATGATTTTTAGGCCGGCTAGGCCCTGAACCCGCAGTTCACCGCGAGCTTCTTTAGCCGCTCGGATACGGCTCAAGAGAGCGGCGGGGGCATCTAGACCATCCGCATCATATTCTGTATAAGGAATATCTTTGCTCATGGTGACTATTCCGCACTGTCCATACGATGGTTGAAGCTTTCATCAACATCTGCTTTGCCCTGGTCAACACGAACCAGCACAATCTGTCCTAGCTCCTGGGGTATATCGCTCACTACAGCACAGGTTACAAGAACCTGTTCAGCACCTGCCACAATCGCGCCCAGACGGTGACGGCGAGCAATATCTAACTCAGCAAAAACATCGTCAAGAATCAAAATTGGGGATGCCCCTGTCGAATCATTATCTGCAAGGTGAACATACCAGGCAGCAAGTTTAAGGGCTAGAGCATAAGACCAGCTTTCACCGTGGGAAGCAAAACCTTTCACAGGGATCCCGCCGAGTTCTAGGGCCAGGTCATCACGATGGGGCCCTACCAGGGTTATTCCTCGTTCGACCTCTTCAGACCGTTTTTGTTCCAGGGCACGGATAAGTGCCTGTTTTATATCCTCTACACCCATGAGAGCTGCCTGGGGGAGGGTTTGACCCGAGATCGTAGGGAAGACAGTAGATTCGTAGTTGATGCTGACGCTTTTTGAGCCATCAGTTAATTGCCCATAGGCACGCTGAAGCTGGGGAAGCACCAGCGAAAGGGTCCGCAGCCGAGCCTGCAAGAGGTAAGCCCCGCTAGTAGCTAGTTGCTGATTCCAGACCTCTAGAGTGAACGCATCTTCTTGCACAGATACACGGCGGCCCCGCATAGATTTCAGCAGGGAGTTTCGCTGACGCAAGATTTTCTCGTACTCAGAACGATATGCGGCCACAGCTGGGCGCAAAGAAACTGCTAGGTCATCGATAAAGCGTCTTCGGCCGACTGGCTCACCTTTGACAAGCTGCAGGTCTTCGGGAGAAAACAGGACGGTTCTTGTAACACCAAGAGCTTCTCTTGCCCGGACGGGAGCTGCCCTATTGATACGCACCCGATTACTTTTCCCAGGAGCTATCTCAAATTCGAGGACCGTTTGTTGGTTGCCCCGAACGGTGCGGGTACGAATGTAAGCGCGTTGGGCCCCCACACGTACGAGCGGTGAATCCTGGCTGACCCGGTGAGAGGCAAGTTGCGCGGTGTAGTCAACTGCCTCGATGATGTTGGTTTTACCTACCCCGTTAGGGCCAAGAAAAACGGTGACGCCTGGGGTCAGCGGCAGGTTCAGTAGTCGATAGGTGCGGTAGTCCATCAAGGATAGGTGGTCGATGTACAGCGCGTACTCCTTGACGTTATGAGAGGGGGGCTGAGAAAGAACCTTTACTGGTTCTGCAGGCGGATAGGCATTAGCAGGTAACGGTAGTTTTTCTCGTCCTCAGCCTGCCAGTCTTCCTGTTCAGAGAGCACAACGGGCTTGCGAGGGTCGGTGAAAGAGAACCTCACAAATTTGTTGGAAGCAAAGGTATGGAGGCCTTCGGACAGGTAGCTGGGGTTGAAGGCAACCGTAATATCTTCACCGTGAAGATGTGCCTGCAGGGTTTCGGATGCCTGAGCGTCTTCGCCTGTGCCGGCGTCGAGGGTTACCTGGCCCTGGCTGAAAGCAAGACGAACAGGGGTGTTTCGTTCGGCTACCAGTGATACGCGGCGAACAGCCTCCATCAAATCTGAGGTACGGATAATTGCGTGTACCGGGGTGACTTCGGGAAAGAGCGAACGAATCTTGGGGTATTCGCCGTCTACGAGCAGGCTTGTCGTCCGGCGGGAGTCAGATTCAAAGCCTACAAGTTCGTGGCTGTTAGAGAGAGCAATAGAAAGATCACCGGCACCACCGAGTGTCTTGGCGACCTCCGACAGTGTTTTAGCTTTGATGAGGGTTGCTGTTGAGATGGAAGGGTCTGTGGGGTTCCAGGTCAGTTCACGCATGGCTAGACGGTAACGGTCGGTAGCCAGCAGGGTGATCTGATCACCTTCAATTTCCATGCGAACACCGGTCAGAATTGGCAGGGTGTCGTCTTTGGAAGCTGCTACCGATACCTGGCTCACTGCTTTAGCGAATTCGGTACCTTCCACGGTGCCTGAGATTGCCGGTAGCGCTGGTAGTTCCGGGTAGTCGTTCACAGGCATTGATGAGAGGTTGAAGTTTGAGGAACCGCATGAGAGATGGACTTTACCTTCGTGCAGTTCAAAGAGAACGTCTGCCTTAGGTAGGGAACGGCAAATCTCAGCAAGCAGGCGGCCCGATACGAGAGCTTGGCCTTCTTGGGCAACATCAGCTGCGATATTTAGCTTTGCTGAGGTTTCGTAGTCAAAACTTGCGATGGATACTTCACCTGAAACTGCCTTGATGAGCAGACCTGAAAGGACAGGCACCGGAGGGCGAGGGGAGAGGGAACGAGCGGTCCAGCTAACCGCCTCTGCCAGGGTGTCGCGTTCAACAGTAAATTTCACTGGAGCACCTTCCAAATCTCAAAACAGTAGAAGCCCGCGATAACGGGCATATTCAGACTCTCAGTCTACCGGACTCATCCCCTCTTGAACCTATGACCCTAGCCCTATCTGAGCCTTGGCTTTGGGCAGAGATCCGAAAACTACAGAAGAGCGTTCCCAAAAGAGTGCGAATTTCTGTAATTACAGAGAGTTCTTACAAGGGGTAAGCAACCGGCTAGGGCCATGTAATTACAAGAACTCTCGCCAGGGGAAACAGGATCGGGACAATTTTTTGTTATTTGCCTTTTCTTCTTTAAAGGTCGTAGTGTTAATAACCCTTGTGAAAACTGTGGAAAACTCAATTTGAACCCAGCAAATCAAGGATTTCCCTGTGGGGCTATTGTGTAGAAGTAAGGCCCAATCTGTGAATGAATAGTGTATGAATATTTATGCAAAAAATGAACTGCACACCTTTTGAATATCTATGCACTTAACCTCCACATTAAAACCCCGCCAATAGCAAGTTATCCACAGGGGTGTTGAAAGCCCATTTCTAGCGTGATGCGTCCCTGGAACCCTGTTTGATGCGGTTCGTCAACTCAGTTACCTGGTTGAAAATAGGCCTACGTTCGGCCATCAGATTGCGAATCTTCCGATCGGCGTACATAACAGTGGTGTGGTCACGGTCGCCCAGCTCCTGACCAATACGGGGCAGGGACATGTCCGTGAGCTCTCTCAACAGGTACATTGCAATCTGACGGGCATTGACCAGAGTCCTGCTCCGTGACTTGGAGCGTAAATCCTCAAGAGTGACATCAAAGTATTCCGCAGTAGCAGAAAGAATCTGCGAAGCAGTAATCTCGGGGGCACCATCATCGAGCAAAAGGTCCTTGAGTACCTGTTCAGCCAGTTGCATATCAACGGCCTGCTGCTGCAAGGACGCAAAAGCGGTCACACGAATCAGCGCACCTTCAAGCTCACGGATATTGGTTGAGATATGCGAGGCAATATACTCCATGACATCATCGGGAACATTGAGCCCCTCATTCTGGGCTTTCTTGCTCAAAATGGCGATACGCGTTTCTAGCTCAGGCGGCTGAACATCGGTAATCAAACCCCACTCAAAACGCGACCTCATACGCTCTGCAAAGCCTGTGAGCTGCTTGGGCGGTAAGTCCGATGTAATCACGACCTGCTTCTGATGGTTATGCAGGGCATTGAAAGTATGGAAGAACTCTTCCTGGGTGCTATCTTTACCTGCCAGAAACTGAATATCGTCAATCAGGAGCATATCGACGTTACGATAAATCTGCTTGAACGACGTATCGTTCTTGTCTCGAATCGAGTTAATGAAATCGTTGGTGAACTCTTCTGAATTCACGTAGCGTACTCGAAGCCCTGGGTAGAGACTCTTGGCATAGTGACCGATGGCGTGAAGCAGATGGGTCTTACCCAGCCCCGAACCACCGTAAATAAAGAGTGGGTTATAGGCAGAGGCAGGGGTCTCCGAGACAGCGAAGGCGGCCGCATGGGCAAAGCGATTGGACTGGCCAATCACAAAGCTATCAAAAGTGTATTTAGGGTTCAGCCGGGCTGTTGAGTCCCACGTACTAGATTCTCTGGGGCTTTCCTGACGAGGCTCAACATCGTGGGAGATACTCTGCCCAGAGTAGTTGTCTGTATCGGCAACCGCCGGAACATCAGAGATATCTGAAGGCGCATCGGCTACTCCTTGCTGTTCAGAGCCGCGGTCAATAAACCCGCTGGTAGCTTCTGCCTGTGCCGGTTCAATAAAACTGGTGGGGGAGTGATCTACTACTGCCGTCGCCTGTTGCTGCGCTACCGATGACGAAGGCTCAGCAGCAACTTCTGGCTTCTTCACAAGGCTGGTATCAATGATGAAAGCCTCAGTCACACCGGGCCCAAAAGTAGCTCTAATTGCTTCTTGCAGGGAGCCTTTGAGCTCATGCTGGAAAATATCACGGGTAAATTCGCTGGGGACCGCAATCAGCAGAACATTGCCCATGAAAGCATGAGGCTGAGCCAGCCCAATATGTGCGCGGTGGCGTTGCGCTACCGATGTATCGGCACGCAGCAGGGTCACCAAGTGCATCCACTTCTTTTGAAGCTCAGGATCCATATAATCGCCCACAGGCTCTCCTTACAAGACGCGCAACTAGAAAACTTACCCACAGCTTACCCATAGATACCCTGAGAATATCACCATGTTATCCACAGGGTGGATAAGATGTGAATTGCTGGTGGGGTACCTGTCCACAGTATGTGATTAAAGTGCGGTTTGCCAGCTTAAAGTCGTGAAAAATACAACTTACAACTTTTTGCGAAGACCTGTGGATAACCTGCGCTAAGAGATTCTTATCGACAAGCTATCCACAGATGTGCCTAACCTCTCTCCACTGCCTGTGATTAAAGACCTACGCCCCTTAGGCTTGACCTTGTATAGCCCCGTCTTCTAGAGTTGATTAGTCAAAGTGTGCTAGGAGTATGCCCATACTAGGTATGCCCCGCCCTCAACGGCGGCCTACACATCAGCAAGAAGCGTCAACCTGTTCGAAGAACTGTTGAAAGGTTGGCCCCCGTACCAACCACTTTTGGAGTAACCAGATGAGCAAGCGGACTTTCCAGCCGAATAATCGCCGCCGCGCCAAGAAGCACGGTTTCCGTCTTCGCATGCGCACCCGCGCAGGCCGCGCTATCCTCGCGAACCGTCGTTCAAAGGGCCGCGCAAGCCTCTCAGCATAAGGCTTTACTATCTCCTAACCAATCGGCCTTCACTCCATGCAGGCCAGCGTACTAACGCAGCCCGCCGAGACAGACCGAACCGAAAGGGGAGAGCACGTGCTGGCACAGCAGCACCGGATGAGAGCTTCGGCTCAATTCTCACAGACTACACGTTCCGGCGTCCGATCAGGACGCCGGAACTTAGTTCTATATACAGCCAAATTAAACGAAGAACCAACCCTTATCGGTTTCATCGTTTCTAAAGCCGTGGGTAACGCCGTTACCCGCAACAAAACCAAACGCCGCCTTCGAGAACTAAGTGCCCACTTTCTGACAGAGCATCCCGAGGGCTATTCCATTGTGCTCAGAGCCCTACCGGCCGCGGCCTCAGCTAGCTATGCTGAGCTTGCCTCCGACCTCGAAAGCGCTCTTCTATCCAACCTCAAAAAACTCGGGGGCAATCCCAATAATCATGGCCTTGCCGCTACCCCCGTCGCCCCTCATGGAGAGGAACTCTAAAACACATGAGTGCCTCCCGATACACCGCCCCCCAGGAACCCACCCCTAGCGACAAGGACATCTTGCTAGAAAAAGCTCCCCACGAGTTTGTGGTTCCGACCTCTCTGACCCAAGCGGCGCTGGTCCTACCTCAGAACCTTCTAATCGCTTTTATCAAGATTTACCGAGCTATCGTTTCGCCCCTCTACGGCAACGTATGCCGGTACTACCCAACATGCTCCGCCTACGGGCTAGAAGCAGTTACAAGCCACGGTGCCATCCGCGGCCTCTCTCTTACCGTTCGCCGTATTCTGCGGTGCCATCCCTGGGCTACGGGCGGTCTTGACCCTGTTCCGGCCGGCAAACGCACTTTTGCGCCCGGCCAGGAACCTAAGATAATTCTTCTAAACCATCCACACCGGCACCATCACCACCAGTAACTTCTCGGTGCTAGTGCTTGTCCACCACAACCGGCTCACATCTCGCTGAGCCAGGGAGAGATACATGTTCGACATCATTCTCTGGCCCTTCAAATGGATTGTTTCTGCAGTCCTTTGGGCATTTCATGAACTTTTCACCGCTATCGGCATGGACCCCGGATCGGGCGTCACCTGGGTATTGGCCATCATCGGCCTCACCCTTGTCATGCGAACCCTGACGATCCCGCTTTTTATGAAGCAAATCAAGGCCATGCGTGGCATGCAGGAATTGCAACCTGAGCTTGCTAAGCTCCAGGCCAAATACAAAGGGAAAACCGATCAACTTTCCCGCCAAGCGCTGGCTCAGGAACAGATGGCGCTTTACAAGGAAAAGGGCTCTAACCCGCTAGCATCCTGCCTGCCTATTATCGTGCAGATGCCCATCTTCTTCGGCCTTTTTCAGGTGCTCAACGGTATCCCTAAGGCGGCAGCTAATGGCCAGGGCATCCTGATCCTTGACAATGTTAAGGTCGAACAATTCAACGACGCCTATATCTTTGGTGCCCCCCTCTTCTCCACCATGACGCACCCCGGCAACGGCAACCACACCGCAACTATTGCCCTGGCCGCAATCATGGTAGTGCTGATGAGTGCAACCCAGTTCTACATCACCAAGCAACTCTCAGCTAAGAACATGTCGGATGCCGCTAAGGAATCCCCCATGTACCGCCAGCAGCAGATTATGCTCTATATTTTGCCTCTAATCTTCGCAATCTCCGGTATCAACTTTCCCCTAGGTGTGCTGGTCTACTGGACCGTTTCTAACTTCTGGACCCTGGGCCAGCAGTACTGGGTTATCAAGAACAACCCCACCCCCGGTTCTCAGGCTGAACGCGAACTCAACGAACGCCGTGCCGCTAAGGGCCTTCCGCCCGTTGGCAAGACCAAGGAACAGCACGAGCAGGAACTTGCTGAACAGCGTGAACGCGCAGCCCGCGGGCAGCGCCAGCAGCCTGTCAGTAAGAAGCGCCAGAAGCAACAGAATAAAAAGAAAAATTAGCGGTAGCTACAGGAGAAAACATCATGACTGAAGCCCCCGAAACACCGGATGCCGCGCTAGAAGACAACTTTGAAGACGAAGGTGACATTGCCGCTGACTACCTTGAAGAGCTCCTCGATATCGCCGATATCGATGGAGACATTGATATCGAGGTACGTAACGGCCGCACCTATCTTTCCGTAGTCACTGAAGACGGTAACAATGAGGACCTTCAAGCCCTCGTGGGTAAGAACGGCGAAGTGCTCGACGCTCTTCAAGAGCTAGTGCGCCTCTCTGTGCTGGCCACTACCGGCCAGCGCACCCGCCTGATTTTGGATATTGCAGAGTTCCGGGCAGGCCGCCAGCAGGCGCTGCTCACCATGGCCGAAACAGCTATCGCTCAGGTCAAAGAAACAGGGCAGGAAGTCCACCTGGAGCCCCTTGGCTCCTACGAGCGCAAACTGATTCACGACATCGTGGCAACCCACGGTCTCTACTCTGAGTCTGAGGGCTCCGGGCCCGGCCGCCACATCGTCATTGCACCGGTAGAGGACTAAAACGTGAGTGAAGAAAATACCCAGCTACCTGAACTGGTCGGCCCCTCCCTGGTGGCTGCTGACCAAATCTTTGGCGACCGCCTCCCCCTTGCCGAACGCTACGTTGAGCATTTGGCAACTAGCGGTATTGAGCGTGGTCTGATTGGTCCGCGTGAGGTTCCTCGTCTCTGGGAGCGCCACGTGCTCAACTGCGCAGTTATCGAGGAGCTTATTGAGAAGGATGCCAAAGTGGTGGATGTGGGCTCCGGAGCGGGGCTTCCAGGGCTCTGTCTGGCTATAGCCCGCCCAGACCTCCAGATAACTCTGATTGAGCCTCTGGAGCGCCGAGTTATTTGGCTGACAGAGGTAGTTGAGGACCTGGGATTAGACAACGTAGGCATCCTGCGCTCGCGGGCTGAACAGGCCGTAGGGCAGGTGGAAGCAGACTATGTGACTGCTCGTGCCGTATCTGCCCTGGTAGGGCTTCTGGATATCACTCTGCCGATTCTGCGCGGTACCGGCCAGCTTCTTGCTCTCAAAGGGAAGAGCGCGGCAGATGAGATTACTAAAGCATCCAAAAAACTTACCCGATATGGAGCGAGGGAAACCGAGATTCTTATTGCAGGTCAAGACCTGCTAGAAGAACCCACCACAGTGGTTCGGGTTAGTTTGTAAAACCCACTAGAACTGGCACTCTTCCCTAAGGTCCGGCAGTCCTGAGCGAACTGCCGGACCTTTTTGTTGCCTAGTGCATGGTAAAACCGGGGTGTCGGCATTGAGATTTTAAGGAGTGTTTCATGTGAAACATAAAATAAAATTTTATAAAACAACCTATATAAAGCACTCTATGTGTAGAGCTTTAGAGTTTCCTCAGGAAGCGGGTAGTCTTATACAGACGAGAACATAGACCTACCCAGGGGAGAACCCGGTGCCCACTATCTCAAACATTCCTGATTTTGGCTTACCCCCAGAACCTCAAGATGCGACCGCTAAGCCCGATCGCGGTTCCCATGTTTCACGTGAAACACGTGAAAAACTCGAACGCACCGACAGTGTAGCCATTACCCAAAACCCCATTGCACAGCAGGCATACAGCGCTAAGCAACAACTGCAGCAACTTGATGGTGAGCAGCTGGGAAGGCCCGCTGAAGCCCGAATCTTTACCATCTCTAACCAAAAAGGTGGAGTTGGCAAAACATCTACTGCCGTCAATCTTGCTGCCGCCTTTGCAAGTAAGGGAATGAATGTCTTGGTCATTGATAATGACCCGCAGGGGAATGCCTCGACAGCACTGGGTATCGATCACGGTATTGACGTTCCATCGATTTACGACGTACTGGTCGATGATAAACCGCTGGCGGATATCGTCCAGCCGTGCCCCGACCTTGAAAACCTGTGGTGTGCACCTTCTAACATTGATCTTGCAGGTGCTGAGATTGAGCTGGTTTCTATGGTTGCCCGTGAAACCAGGCTCAAGAATGCACTTTCAGATTATATGGCGGCTCGGGAAATGGCGGGGGAGCCTCGGCTGGACTATGTCTTCATTGACTGCCCTCCCAGCCTGGGGCTGCTCACCATTAATGCCTTTGTTGCCGCTCGTGAAGTCCTCATCCCTATTCAGTGCGAATACTATGCGCTGGAAGGGCTGAGTCAGCTCCTAAAAAATATCACTATGATTCAGAAGCACCTCAATGCAAATCTGCATATTAGTACCATCCTTCTCACCATGTATGACGGTCGAACCAATCTTTCTGCTCAGGTAGCAGAAGAGGTGCGTGAACATTTCCCTGAACAGGTTCTCGATGCTGCTATTCCTCGGTCGGTGCGTATCTCTGAGGCACCAAGCTACCAGCAGACCGTCATCAGCTACGATCCGCAGTCATCGGGTGCAATTGCTTACCTTAAGGCCGCCGTTGAAATTGCCCACCAGGGTGACTAGCGCCTTGTAAAGAATCTTTATCTGATAAATATTTTTTCTAAAGCTAAAAGAAGACACTGGAATCTCGCTGTCTAGCAAGACCAGTGTCTTTCTATGAGCTTTTACTCCATTAGACTTGGACAAGAGACAAAACCTAAGTGGCATGGAGGTCCGTATGGCAGAAAAGAAGCGTGGGTTAGGTAGGGGGCTAGGTGCTCTTATTCCCGAGGGTACTAAGTCACAAGCTACCCAAGATACGCCCGATAATAAGGCGCCTGCTAGGTCTACTCGCAGCTCTACCTCGAAAGCCCCTGCAACTAAGTCGGGGAAAAATGCCGAGAAGCCTAAGTCTGTTTCACGTGAAACACCCAAGAAAAAACGTCCAGAGAAACGCGCCGATATGGGAGCTGCCTTGCGGAGCACTACAGGGTCACGTCGCCCAGTAGATTTCTTCTTCGGGGAGGACAGCGCAAAAGAAGCAGCCGCATCGGAGATCCTAGTACCCGTTCCAGGTGCAAACTTTGCGACCCTCAATGTTACTGATATTCACCCCAACCGTAAGCAACCCCGAACTGATTTTGATGAGCACGATATGCAAGAGCTCGTGCACTCCATCAAAGAAATCGGTGTTTTGCAACCCATCGTGGTGCGTCCCAGCCGCGAAAATGGCCTTGAAAAGTACGAGCTCATTATGGGTGAGCGCCGTTGGCGTGCAACCCAGCGTGCCGGTCTCGATACCATTCCTGCCATTATCCGTGAGACTCAAGATGAAGATCTCCTCCGTGATGCTCTGCTGGAAAACCTGCATAGGTCCCAGCTCAACCCTATTGAAGAAGCGGCTGCTTACCAGCAGCTTCTTGAAGAGTTTGGGACTACCCAAGAGCAGCTGGCCCAGCGTATCGGACGTTCCCGCCCTCAGATTTCTAATACCATCCGACTGCTCAAATTGCCTGCCCTGGTCCAGAGGCGGGTAGCTGCTGGGACTATTTCAGCCGGGCATGCTAGGGCTCTTCTAGGGCTAAAAAAAGCCTCCGAGATAGAAACACTCGCTCAGAAAATTGTGAATGAGGGCCTATCTGTTCGTGCAGTTGAAGAGTTTGTATCAGCTGGTACTGAGGGTAAGAAGCCGCAAGAACCCAAGACCACTAAGGTCCAGGACCACTCCCAGCGCCTTGACTACCTTGCGGATGCCCTTGGTGACAAGCTTGATACTAACGTCAAAATTTCCCTAGGCGCGCGCAAAGGGAAGATGACGATTGAATTTGCCTCAGTTGATGATCTAAACCGTATCCTTGATCTCATCGACCCCAAGATAAGCAAAAAGTAGGTTTGTTCTGGTGTGGGCATTCCTTGCCGGCCCTGTGTTTGCCAAGGATCTAGGCGGTGCTAACTTAGCCATAAATGGACGAGCTGTTTCACGTGAAACAGCTCGTCCATTTATAAATATTTGCGCTTCAGTAGGCAGTTGCGCAAGGAAAATGGTAAGGGGTCGAAGAATGCTCTGTCTTACCCTTTTTGAGCTGGATAGGGCCTCTTTCGATGTTTTTAAGGGATCCAGAGGAGGCTGAAACCCCTCAGTGGCCGTCTAAGGGGCTATTTTTATGCCAGATAGGTATTTACCTACTCTAGGTGGCTTTAGGGCCTCAGGAGCGAATCTGGAGGCTGTATTTTTTCTTGAGGTCACCTAAAAAACTGTTCTACCGCGAGCCGGCAGGCTAGGGAATCAAATCTTGAGAGCAGCTTACCCCGGAACTATAGGGATAGTTCTTTGGCAAAGAGATGGGGTGCCTCTAGGTATGCCCCTTTGAAGCAGAATCAGGGTAATGTGTATTTGACTGCATTAACTGCACTAGCGCAGTGGTAACTCAGTACCGATCTGCTTAGGGCTCTAGGGCATCGAAAAATGGTCCGAAAATCAGACTTCTCTATATTTATCCCTCATCTAGAATATTTTACTGTCATAGAGGATATTTAAAAGGGGATCGAGCTGGAGAGCATTCCAGAATTCATCATGGGAACTTTATTTTTAGTTTTAACCGCTGGTGGTGAATATGTTGTTGGGCGATGGGGAATCGATAAAGTTCGGTGCGGTGAAATAAGAAATAAAATTAATAAATAAAGTATTTTTAGGGATATTCTGACGCAACCTATGGATAATTACGGTTCGGTGGTAGCACCGGAGTTTTTACCTGGCGTGGAAAAATTATCTGGTGATATCGGGGCTAATTCTCTCCTCTTTAATCTTGAAAAACCCCTTGATTCACTAAATTGAAAGTAGGGGTTAAATAGGTTTTGTTTTAGGTAGATACCGAATATTTCCTACGGGTTGTTTCACATGAAACAAATATAAATATATACCAAAATAGGTTGTTTATTACACTTTTTGGACTAAATACGGTGTATCAGGGTTGCCTATTACGGGGAATAGAGTTTCTGTGGGTGCATGCTACTTGAGTCATCTGCTGGAAAATAGAAAATATTTTTTACCCTCACCCCATTTTGAATATTTATCTTTTAGACATAGATGTAATAGGGTGTGTAAATATATTAAAAGTTTATGTTTGGGAAAATTTATAGCTTCACGCAGATCTGTTAGTCCACCCTAGTTTTGCCTGTAATTATCTTAAAATAGATTTCCCCTATGGGTCTCGACGGGGAATTTATCTAGTGTCTTTTTAGCTTTCCCGTATCTACTGATAAATCAAGGCATGCTTTATGACTTTACTGTGACTCTGTATAAACACATGCGGGTCGGTGTTTCACGTGAAACACCGACCCGCATGTACTGATGATGCAGAATCGGTCCTGCATCATCGAGGCCTTACTTGAGAAACTCTTCGAATTCCTGCTCCAGGGCAGCCTTAGGCTTAGCGCCTACGGTCTGCTTGGCGACCTCGCCGTCCTTGAAGACATAAATTGCGGGAATAGAGGTAATGCCGTACTTCATGGCGGTAGCAGGGTTGTTCTCGACATCGAGCTTAAGCACCTTGACCTTGTCTCCATACTCCTCGCCAATCTGGTCGATAACGGGGCCAACCATACGGCAGGGGCCACACCATTCGGCCCAGAAATCAACAATAACGGGCTTATCGGAGCGGAGGACTTCATCGGCAAAAGTTGCATCAGTAACCTGAGTAGTCATAGGAAATAACCTTTCGTTGGCGTATCTTGAGGGGGAAATTAAAGAGATTCCAGGTAGTGCTGTGCATCAATAGCGGCTACACAGCCTGATCCTGCGGCTGTAATAGCCTGGCGGTAGGTGGGGTCAATAACGTCACCCGCAGCAAAAACACCGGGGATAGACGTGCGGGAAGAACGACCATCTACGGCAATGGTGCCTTCGGAGGTGAGCTCCAGTTTGCCCTGTACTAGCGCAGTTCGGGGGTCTGAGCCAATGGCAACAAAAACACCTTCAACATCAAGGGCGCTGTCCTGGCCGGTCTTAATATTGGTCAATGTCAGGCCAGAGACCTTATCTTCGCCGTCAATGGACTTCACAACGGAATCCCAGATCACTTCGATCTTGTCGTTGGACAGGGCACGCTGGGTCATAATCTCTGAGGCACGGAAGGAATCGCGGCGGTGGACCAAATAGACCTTAGATGCAAAGCTGGTCAGGAAGAGAGCCTCTTCCAAAGCGGAATCGCCGCCACCGATAACAGCCAGAGCCTTCTCTTTGAAGAAGAAACCGTCACAGGTTGCACACCAAGAGACACCGTGCCCTGAAAGGCGTGCTTCACCCTCAACGCCCAGCTTGCGGTATTCCGACCCGGTAGAGAAAATAAGGGCCTTGGCTAGGTGAACAGAACCGTCAGTCAAAATGACTTTCTTAATATCGCCTTCAAGCTCCACTTCGGCCACATCTTCGTAGCGGATATCAGCGCCAAAACGCTCTGCCTGAGCGCCGATATTGGTCATCAACTCAGGGCCCTGGATTCCCTCAATGAAACCGGGGAAGTTCTCGACCTCAGTGGTAGTCATCAGATCGCCGCCGGGGGATACCGATGATGCAAAGAGAAGAGGCTGAAGATTAGCTCGTGCGGTGTAAATAGCCGCAGTGTAACCTGCGGGGCCAGAACCCACAATAATCACCTTGTGAACGGGCTGCTCGGCTTCTCGGGGCTTCTCTGCCGCGGTCTCAGGGGCTTGTGCAGGAGCCTTCACCTTGAGGCCGGCAGAGCCATTGAAAAGGCCGCCAAGAGCGTTATCTGTCATGTTTCTCCTTGAGGATCTATGTGTTGCAGGGCTTGTGCAATATAACGGCGGGTGGGTGGGTAATATTCCCAACCCACCCGCCGGCAGCTGCAAAGGTTTAGTTGATACTGATTTCAGCGATACGAAGACCGTAAGGGTAACCAGCAACAATGGGCTGGCTCAGCTGAGGCGCCGCAGTGAACTTAATGATGATGTACTTGGTTTTGCCCTTCTGGGCGTCCTTATTGAGCTGTACAGTGGTTTCCCCGCTCGCTGCAAAACTGCCAGATCCAATTTCCTTGCCGCCATCTGCAGAAGCAGTTTCAGAGGCATAGATGGTGAATTGGCCGCCGGTACCTGAAACCTGGTTGATAGTGATGCTCTTAACTGTTGTTGCCTCATCTAACTTAGCCAAGAGGTAGACAGAATCTGCCAGGCCCCCAAAATTGGGCGAACCAAAAGCCAAGGATGTCCAGGTCGTCGCTTCATTCTTATCGGTCAGATGAGCCAGCATAGAATCACTTTCGGCCATCAGCGTCGGTGATGAAGGAACTAAGCGAGTAAAAGTCCCGTCAATCTTTGGGGCAGCAGATTTCTCTGCCGGAGCAGAGGGCTCCCCAGCTGCAGAAGCCTTACCATCTGATGCTGCTCCTTCTGAAGCAGAGGCGCTAACGCTTGTTTCGCCCGAAGCCTCTGAAGACTCACCGGACTTTGAAAGCCCACCCAGGGTCACAAAGACAGCTCCAGCGCCAATCACAAGCAGGAGGGCAGCTGCGATGCCCACAATCCAGACACCGCCATTACGGTCAGTTGGTTCGTCCGCTTCGTAGTAGCCATCTTCTTCGGCATCGTACTCTTCAAATTCTTCTGCTGGCTCATCGGCCACCTCATCCACAGACCTGATAGCAGAGATCGCCCCGCCACCGACTGTGCTGGCTTCTTTAGCAACCACATAGGTGTTGGGGGCCGCCATAGACCCCGTATCACCGAAAATTTCCTCCCCAAATTCTTCGGTATTTCCGCTCTCACCTTCAGTCAGCAGAACATCGAGGAGAGTGTCAGGGCGAGAATGGGAGGTAATGAGGTAGGTGCTGTCATCTTTGTTGCCCAGGTCAAGAACCTGGACTGCTGAACGAGTCAGAGTCGTTGATTTGCGTGCATTTGTAACCAAAAGACGATTGTGTTCGGGCGCGGCAACAACTATAGAAACCTTGCGACCCAATACCTGGTCTAGGCCATCGAGCACTGCATCGCCGCCCGCGGTTTCCAAAACATGCGCGGTGACTTTGTAGCGATCTCCCAACAGGGTGTTAAGAGGAATCTGCGGTGTCAAAAGGGGCCTCCCGTTTGAATGGTTCTTTGGTATCTGATACTACCTGCTAGCACGGACACGGCGAGTAAGCACACCGACTTTATTCATAATCGGGTTGATTAGGGTATCTAATTCTTTGACTCGGAAAATTAAGAGGAATGCATAGTAGGCAACTGCCATGACGATGCCCCCCAGCAGCACCGTGAAGAAAGCACTGAGTCTTGACTCCCAGGCGAACCCATCAAAGCTATAGCCACCCAGAAGATAGAGGGCAACAACGCCGAAGACCCCTGCTCCCAGAGATGCAAACGCAACTTTAGCGTGAGTCAGGACGATACCTCTCACATCGTAGTCACCTAGACGGCGTACCAGGACCCGGTGGCTCAGATAGACCGCCAGAACATTCTGGAGGGCATACGTTAGTGCAAGGCCGTAGATAACGTGCTGGGGGGATAGTCGCGATGCTGTAAAACCAAGGGCAATAATAACGAAAGCAGAGAAAAGTTGGACGTAGAAGGGGGTCTTTGCATCCTCCTGGGAATAGAAGACACGGCCCATCATGAAAGCAACGGTGAGGAAAGGCCCACCAAGGGCGATTATCGCTATGGTTTGGCCAATGACTGCACCGGACTGTTGGGAGCCGCCACCGAAAATCATCCCTACAGGCCCAGCAAAGACCACAAGAACTACAGCACAGAAGATAGTTGCAATCGAAGCGGTCCTAAGACCCGAAGAGAGTGCGGAGGCAACAGTACTGCGATCATCCTCCTGGGAGGCGGCAGACATACGATTGAAGAGCACCGTGGCAATCGACAGGCCAATGACACCGTGGGGCAGAGAATAGAGCATGGACGAATAATTCAGGGCCTGAACACCCGGAATCTGGATACCGGCGGCCAATAACTCTTCGCGAGAACCCACCACGCCAGCAGCCACCTTGGTCAGATACATAAAGGCCAGGTTAGAAATCACGCCGGTTGCGAGGGTCCAACCTGCCAGATGGGCGGCAGTTCCCAGTCCAATACCGCGCCAGCCAAACTTAGGTCGTAACCGTAGCCCGATTCTTCGGAGCGGAATAAAAAGAATCAGTGACTGTAAAGCCACACCTAGGGTGGCAGATCCTGCCAGAACTAGAGTCTGAGCTGAGGTCCAACTGTCTAGATTATGGTAGGGCGGGTTAGTGGTGACGTCCTGGGGCCCAAAAAGGAAGATGAAGACGATGAGCGCCGCAATAGCAACCACATTGTTGAGCACAGGTGCCCACATATACCAGCCAAAAGCCCCGCGAGCGTTCAGGACCTGGCCTAGAACTGTGTAGAGGCCATAGAAGAAAATCTGGGGTAGACACCAGAAGGCGAAAATAAGACCGAAGTGCTGCTGCTCGGGGCTCCACCTGCTACCCATGACCTGGATAATAGGCCAGGAACACAGCAGGACAAGGGCAGTAATAGCTGCTATACCGCTAACCGCAAGTGTTACCAGGCGGGAAACATAGTCAGAACCGCCGTCATCATGCTTGGCTGCCTTGATAATCTGCGGCACCAGCACAGCGTTGAAAATACCGCCGGCCACCAGAACATAAATCAGGTTTGGTAGGGTGTTAGCGGTTTCAAAAATATCGCCCACAGTGGTTGTAGAACCAAGGGCAACGGTAATCAGAAAAGTTTTGGCAAACCCTAGAATCCTAGAAACCAGGGTTCCAGCAGCCATAATCGCGCTGGAAAGAGCACCGGAACGTGCCACGGGAATCCTTATCTAATCAGGAGCTAGGAAAGCTGGTGAATGATGTATTCGCGAGCGATTTCAGCGATACGCCGCTCGTTGGGGAAAGAGAGCTTGCGCCCCAAATCATCAATATTGACCCAGGCGACATCTACCGCCTCATGATCGGGATCATTCTCAGTAGTCAATTCACCCCCGGTTGCGGAGAACAGAAAGTGGTGGACGGTCTTATGGACTCGATTCCCCGAGACGTTGAACCAGTAATCGATGCTACCCAAAGAAGTAATGACTTCCCCACAGATGCCAGTTTCTTCCTCAATCTCACGGGCAGCAGCGCGAACCTTAGATTCATCACCTTCGGGGTGACCCTTGGGTAGGCACCATTCGAGACGGCCACCGCGATTGACTCGGGCGATGATGGCTACAGGCAGATTTCGGTCGTTAAAGTCGACAATCACACCGCCTGCGGAGACCTCCTCGACCGTGGGCATGGCAACGAGGGGCGTAAAAGTCCGCCTCTTGGGTGCCCGTGGAATAGGAAAAGTCATGTCTCTACCTTAACCGATATGCGGGGACGATGTTTTAAAAAGGTAGGTGTGAGTGGTAACTTGTGCATTTTGCTGGCACGATTGAAGGGTTATGGCGCATGTATTTGATACCTCTTTGATTCACCCTGTGGCCCTTGAGGCGGGCGAGCTATTTAACCGCGCAGGATTTGAGCTCTCCCTGGTGGGAGGGCCCGTTCGTGACCTTTTTCTAGGGGAAACATCGGTAGACCTGGACTTCACCACCAACGCCACTCCGGACCAGACCTTAGAAGTAGTCAAAGGGTGGGCAGACGCCACCTGGGAAATCGGCAAGGAATACGGGACCATCGGAATCCGTAAGGGCAATGAGATGGTCGAAATCACCACCTACCGCGCTGAGAAATACGATTCTGATTCCCGTAAACCGGTCGTGGCTTTCGGAACTGACCTTGTAGATGACCTCCTCCGGCGTGACTTCACGATTAACTCAATGGCCCTGCGCCTGCCGTCTTTGGAGCTTGTTGATCCTTTTGGCGGTCAGCGAGACTTAGAAGCTGGGATCATTCGAACACCTGGCACCCCTCAGGATTCTTTCTCCGATGACCCGCTCCGTATGATGCGTGCCGCCCGGTTTGCTTCCCGGCTGGATATTGACCTTGCTCCTGAGGTTTTTGAAGCCATGACCGATATGTCCGAGCGAATCACTATTATCTCCGCTGAGCGCGTACGTGATGAACTGGTCAAGCTTATTTGCGGGACAGCGCCCCGTCGCGGTGTTGACTTGCTGGTGGAATCAGGCCTGGCTTCCTATGTCTTACCAGAGATCCCGGCCCTTAAGCTAGAAGTTGATGAGCACCACCGGCATAAGGATGTCTACCAACATTCCTTAACCGTTATGGAACAGGCCGCTTCACAGGAAACGGATAATGATGGTGCGGTACCCGGCCCTGACTTCATTCTGCGTTTTGCTGCTCTCATGCACGATATCGGTAAGCCCGCTACCCGTAAGTTTGAAGAGAACGGCTCTGTGAGCTTTTTGCACCACGATGTAGTGGGTGCCAAACTGACTAAGAAGCGGATGCGGGAACTGCGGTTTGATAACGACACTATCAAGGCTGTTGCTCGGCTGGTAGAGCTTCATATGCGTTTCTACGGATACGGCGATGCTGGTTGGTCAGACTCTGCTGTGCGGCGCTACGTGCGCGATGCGGGAGAACTGCTGGAACGTCTGCACCGCTTGACTCGTGCCGATGTCACTACCCGCAATAGGCGCAAGGCTCACCGCATCTCCTCGGCCTATGATGACCTAGAACGCCGCATCACTGAACTTGCCGAGCAGGAAGAGCTGAACTCTCTGCGCCCGGACCTGGACGGCGAGCAGATTATGGCAATTTTAGGTATTAAGCCCGGCCCGCTGGTGGGGCAGGCCTATAAGTTCTTGCTGAATATGCGCTTGGATGAAGGTGCCTTGGGCGAAGAAGAAGCTACTTGGCGTCTGCGGGCATGGGCAGCTGAGCAGGGGATAGGGCAAGTAAGTTAGAGCCCGGAAGATAGGGTTTAATCGATTTTCCCTAGAGTTTGTGCCTTGGAAATATTGGCTTGAGCCTTGGAACTATTGAATAGATAGTAGCTAGGAGATCATCGACCTGTAGAACCCTGCTCTATATCTGCAAAAATGGTGGGCAGGTTTTGACAGAGCAAAGATAGATCCAAGGGGTGACCAAAAATATCAGCGATAGTTTGGCGTTTGTTGAGCTCCTGAAGAGAAATAAAAGTGCTCTCTGGAGTGAGCTTCTCGTGGGCAACAATGAAGAATTTTCCCTCCTCGTTTCGGTAGAGGGCAAAGCTTTCCACCATGGCACCGGGCAACCATACTGACAGATAGGTCTGCTGGGGTGGCTGGGCCACAGAGGGCAGGAAAATCGTGATGTGCTGATTGGCTTGAAGATAATGCCAGCTTGGTGCTATCTGGCTATCTACACCAACTAGCTGCTGGGGTAGAAGCTGGCTAGGGTGAGGTGGATGAGCTAGCAGGCTGCTGACTGCATGAGCAAGGCACAGGGCATCTTCAAACTCTTGTGAGGGGAGCATCTGAATACGGCTTGTGCTCGCGTCTTGATCCCAAAGCGGCCCTTCCCAAGAATCTTCCCACAGTGCCTGTTCAGGTAGCTGGTAGATAATTTGTTCACTGTCGGTGTCTCTGTCCGTTTCTCACCTTCCACCACCAAAATATTCTCCAGGATTCATCCTTTGGGTGGATATCAGTATGTCCAAAACCCTGTAAGGTTCAGAGAAGAAGAATCCCCCTATTGCAGAGGACACCCATGCTAGAGGTCAAAAACCTCACCAAACGCTACGGCTCTAAGACAGCCGTCAATGACCTAAGTTTCACCGTCCCCAACGGCAAAGTTACCGGCTTTTTGGGCCCCAACGGTGCCGGCAAATCAACCACCATGCGCATGCTGGTCGGCCTCGAAAAGCCCACCCAAGGGAAAGCTCTAGTAGATGGCTCACCCTACCGTTCCCTACCTAGCCCGCTCTCTAGCCTTGGTGCCCTACTCGATGCCAAAGCCATGCACCCCGGTCGAAGTGGGCTGGCCCATCTGCGCTCGCTGGCTCTGACCCACGGTATTCCCAAGACTCGTGTTGATGAGGTCATCGAAATGACTGGCCTGAGTGCCGTAGCCAAGAAGAAGGTTAAGGGCTTCTCTCTGGGTATGGGCCAACGCATGGGTATTGCCGCCGCTCTGCTGGGCGACCCTGAAAACATCATCCTGGATGAGCCCGTCAATGGTCTTGACCCGGAAGGCGTCATCTGGGTGCGTAACCTGGCCCGGCACCTAGCCAGTGAAGGGCGAGCTGTCCTGATTTCCTCCCATCTCATGAGTGAGATGTCTCAAACAGCCGATGATCTTATTGTGATTGGGCGTGGCCGCATGCTGGCCAACTGCTCGATGGAAGAGTTCCTCACCATTGGTGATCAGAATAAAGTGCTGGTTCGCACCGATAGCAGAGAGGCTTTTGCCGGTGCCCTCCAAGAAGCTGGCTATGCTTTTAGTGTTATTGACACGGACGGTCTGATGGTGGAGCAGGTAGCTTCTCGTCACCTTGCTGAGCTTGCGCGTGACCGTGGTGTGTTACTGCATGAGCTCACCCCACAGGTTGCCACGCTGGAGCAGGTCTACATGAATATGACCCGTGATGATGTGGAATACAACTCAAGCACCTTTGAATCGGCTCAGGTGCAAGCAGAGAACATTCCGGGTACGCCTTGGGGAACTAGCAGCAACGAGACAGGGGAGAAGAAATAATCATGGCGAACACATCTCTTGCGGCTCCGGTGAGCCCTTCTCAATTCGCCGGTAAAAAACTCACCTTTTGGGGCGTGATTCGCTCGGAATCGCTCAAGTTCCGGTCTTTAGTTACCAACTGGGTGATAACGCTAGTGACCGCTCTGGTCATGATTGGAATGGCACCGCTATACGCCACGATCCTTAACTCAATGGCTCGGGACGCTGAGAGTCTGGCAAAGATGTCTGAACAAATGGAGCAGACCAACGCCGGGATCGAAAGTATTACCAATTTGGCATATGCGATGGGTTCTTCCGGTATTGACCTTGCCAATATGCTGGTTGCTTCTCTTGCGGCGGTCTTTATCGGTTCTGAATATTCCACTCGGTCAATTCAGGCGGCCTTGACCGCTGTGCCCCGGAGAACAGGTTACTACCTGGCAAAACTTATCGTCCTGTCTGTCTACTCCTTCGTACTCGGTGTAGTCGTTACGGGCATCGGCTACTGGGTTGGCTACGCAGTTCTTGATAGCTCTGTGAAAGATACCCTAGAGTTCAACAACGGGCTGATGCTTAACTGGGTAGCTGCCGGTATCTACTTCATGTTGATGGCCTGGATGGGGTACGGCTTTGGCACCCTCTTCCGGAACAATGCTGCGGGCATTGTTATGGTCGTTGTGGTTTTCTTCATCCTTCCCATAATTGCGGCCATTTTTTCGGGTCAAGTGGAATGGGTAGCTGATGCGATGAATTACCTGCCCTCTTCTCTGGGGCGAGTAATTTTGACCTATGATCTGCGAGCTGATGCGGATATGGGCTACCTGGAGGCTGGCTCCTGGTTTGCGCTCTGGGCCTTTATCCCGGCCTTGCTCGGCTACCTTCGGTTCCGTTTTTCGGATACCCGTGGATAATTTTTGTCCCTGGAAGGTGTAGCTTACACATACCGGTGGGCGGTGGAGTTCTGATAAGCAGAGCTCCAGCGCCCATTAGTTTGCGACTTACTCCTGTGGCTTGAATAAATATGTTTCTTCTATCTTGAAATGATTGATCGCGGAGGCAAAGATACACCAGCGCTCCGGCATACAATGGTGGCATGGTTGAGCGTGACAAAAATGAAGAGCAGAGAAGTGCTCGCTCTGTCTTGCACGCTCACGGGGAGCAGCTTCGTGAAAATTTTTCCGCTTCGGTGCAAAAAGTTGGTCGGTTCTCTGGCCAGGTAGGTGAGTTCTCTGAACGGGCAGCGGGTATTCTGACCCGCAGAGATGCCCGTAGCATCAAGATTCGTTTGACCCTAACAGCCCTGTTCGTGTCGGTGCTTGCCCTGGTAATTGCGTCGGTGGGTAACTACTATTCCCTGCCGCATAGTCCAGAAGAAGCCGCTGAACAGTATATACAGGCGCTTCAGCGTGGCGATTATATCGACGGTCTGGACGAGGAAGCCTACAGAAGCTTCACATACACCTATCTCACCAACACTATCTACAGCTCCGCTCAAGGACGGGTGGAAAGCTATACCATTTTGAGTTCCGCCCCTGAGCCGGATGACCGTGCTGAAGTCACTGTGCGGGCCCTTGCCAACGGGCAAGAGCACGATTTTGTACTGCCATTTGTACTGGAGCCCAGAAGCGGCCCCTTCAATGACACCTGGAAACTAGCGACCTCCGCACAGAATTATCTGCAGTTAACCACCCCTGTGGATCTTTCAGAAATTACAGTCAACGGCCACTCTCTGAGCCTGCCTAAGACACGCCGTCTTACGGTTGACGGGGGCTATTCTTGGCTGGTTCCTCTCTTGCCCGGTGCATACACCGTCTCGTTACCTTCAACGTCCTATTATGTACTTTCCCCGGTAGAGCGCACTGTGACTAGCCCCCTGCCCGACGGGAGTAGCGAAATATCCCCCCTAAACTTGGAGGTCCGCCCGTCCCCCCGCATGTGGAGAGAGACAGATGAACTCATTGATTCCTGGCTGAGTCGCTGTGAGAGTTCACGAAGGCTCGATGTCGTGGGGTGTCCCACCTCCGCTATCTATGGGAATGACTCAACTGTAACTATCAGTGATGTGCAGTGGAAGCTCGTCTCTCGACCTGCGTTTTACCTGGTTCAAGATACCGCCAAACCTAGCCTGTGGCATGCCTCTGAGCATGATCAGGCTGTCATGGATTTGACCTACCTAGCAGACGGTAAAGCCCAGCGAGAAATCATCACATTCACTATTGACGCTGAGGTAGTCTCAGATGGAAACCACGCCGATATTAGCGTCGGTCTGGGAGATAAAAAAACAAGTAGGGAAGAGCTACAAGAATCTGTTTCTGATGACGTTCTCTCCCAACCGACTCTCCAACAATTTGCCGCTACTTCTTAGGCGGACTCGAAGCAGGAAAGCATGTCTGAACAACCTCAGCATTACAGCCCCACCTACATCAATAACCCTGGGCACCCCTATTCATACGCCCAGGGCCAGCCTGTTTATATTGTCCAGGCCAAATCGACTCTCGTGGCCTACCTGCTCTTTATCTTCCTGTGGTGGCTCGGTGCCCATAAGTTCTACCTCCGCCAGCCCTTTATGGGGATTTTCTACCTTGTAGGGAATGCCATTGCGGCGGCCCTGACAGCAGGTATTCCTTTTGTTGGCTGGATATCTTATGCCCCCTTGGCCATTGTCATGCTGTGGGATCTCTTCACCATACCCGTGCGCGTAGGTTACCTCAATGCCCTGATGAAGAGCCGGGCCACCTACAGGAGCTAAGCCACTGGGAGTTGGGGCTTAGGTGCCCTAAGAAACAGCTCGCCTACAGTGCTGCGGGCAACACTCTTTAAAACCTCAAAAACCTGCCTAAACCCTCCCTACTCCTGTAAAGTGGGTGGAGTCTGTGCTGGTGCCAGCCAACACCTGAGCCCGGGCAGACAGTACGTAATCTCCTGCTATGGAAATCCCATAGCCGCTTAGCCCAAAGGAGGGGTTTAATCATGCGTGCATACGAACTGATGGTTATCCTCAACCCCGAGGTCGAGGACAAGGCTGTAGAGCCCACCCTCACCAAGTTCCTCGAAGTTGTCACCAAGGACAACGGCACCATCGAGAAGATGGACATCTGGGGCCGCCGTAAGCTCGCTTACGAAATCCAGAAGAAGAGCGAAGGCATCTACGCCGTTGTTAACTTCACCTCAACCCCCGAGACTGCTGCTGAACTGGACCGCGTTCTGAACCTGAACGAGTCCGTCATGCGCACCAAGATCATCCGCCCGGAAGATCAGCAGATCTCCTCCAAGTAAATGTTTGAAACGGGGCGAGGAAAACTAGGTTAACCTCCCGCGAGGGGCTTCTAAAATGTCAGACCCCCGTGCAAAACTTCAAATACTTACTCTTATAACTACGACCGGAGGCATCACATGGCTGGCGACACCGTCATTACCGTAATCGGTAACCTGACAGGCGATCCTGAGCTTCGCTTCACCCCCAACGGGGCAGCGGTAGCTAACTTCACGATCGCGTCAACCCCCCGCAACTTTGACCGCGCATCAGGCGAGTGGAAAGAAGGCGAGACCCTCTTCCTGCGTGCCAGCGTATGGCGTGAAGCTGCGGAGAACGTCGCTGAAACCCTCAAAAAGGGTATGCGCGTTATTGCGCAGGGCCGTCTAAAGTCCCGCTCGTATGAAACCAAAGAAGGCGAGCGTCGCACTTCAATGGAGCTAGAGATCGAAGAAATCGGTCCCTCACTCCGTTTTGCATCCGCTAACGTATCCCGTAACCAGCGCTCAGGTGGCAACTTTGGTGGCGACCAGGGCTTTGGTGGCGGCTACAACAATGCCAACCAGGGCGGCTACAACGCCGCACCCCAGGCTGGCTTTGGCGGTGGCGCAGGCTACGGCGGCCAGCAGGGCGGCTACGGCACCCCTGCCCCGCAGGCAAGCCCCGCAGTTCCTCCTCAGGCAGCTCCCCAGCAGGCACCGGCTCCAGCCGCTGACCCTTGGGGCCAGCAGTCCGGCGGTAACTATGACTGGGGTAGTGGAGCCGACGACGAGCCTCCCTTCTAAGGTGCTGGCAGGCACTTACCTGCCATATGCAGAGGAGGGTGCACACCAAGTGTCCTTCTGTGAACAAGACCAAATATTCATCCATCCCGCGGTGAGAGCCGCGGGCTCCCAAGAGAAAAAGGAGCACCACGATGGCTAAGGCTGAAATCCGTAAGCCCAAACCCAAGCAGAACCCGCTGAAGGCTGCAGACGTTACCGTAATCGACTACAAGGACGTTGCACTTCTGCGTAAGTTCATCTCCGATCGCGGCAAGATCCGTGCCCGTCGCGTTACTGGCGTAACCGTTCAGGAACAGCGCAAGATTGCTCAGGCAATCAAGAACGCCCGCGAAGTTGCACTGCTGCCCTACTCAGGCGCTGGCCGCTAAATCGATAGGAGAGTAGAAGAACATGGCTAAGATCATTCTTACTCAGGAAGTCACCGGTCTCGGTGCTGCTGGCGACGTCGTTACCGTTAAGGACGGCTACGCTCGTAACTACCTGCTTCCCCGTGGCTTTGCAGTCACCTGGACTGTAGGCGGCGAAAAGCAGGTTGAGTCAATCCGTGCAGCTCGTGTAGCTCGCGCCAAGGCTAACCTCGAAGAAGCTAAGGCAACTGCGGCTGCTCTGTCGGCAAAGCCCGTTGTTGTCGCTCACAAGGCTGGCGCTGACGGCCGTCTCTTCGGCACCGTCAAGGCTGAGCACGTAGCTGAAGCTATTGAAGCTGCCGGTGCAGGTTCAATCGACAAGCGCGCTATCAACCTCGGTTCCGCTATCAAGCGCACCGGCGTTTACACTGTTTCCGTGCGTCTGCACGAAGACGTTGTAGCCAACGTTGAGCTGGATGTTGTAGCCGAGTAATAAACTCGTTTTATTACCCGTTACGGCCAACCTAAAAGCCCCGTTTTCTCCCGTCAGGAGAGAACGGGGCTTTCGCATGGTCTGACACTGTGGCGCACTGTGGCGCACTGTGGGGTAGCTGTGGCTAATGTGGTGAAACTGGCGTGTGTAGTGGGTCCGTAGTATTCGGGTTTTCCAGGTTGGTTTGGCATGCTAGAGGGTATGGCTAAACCTACCCCGCGCCCTCAGAGTACCCAGACCTTTATTGCCGCTGTCGTAACTGAGGTAATTTCACTGATATCCCTTGTGTTGGCGTTTGCGGTCAACATTGGACCCCCCTCAACGGTTTTAGCTACCCTGCTAGGTTTTATGGTTCTTTCTGTTCTAGCTGCAGCCCTAGCTTTTATCCTTGCCCTGGTGGGACTGATCCGCTTTTCGCGGCACACCGGTGGCTTTATCGCAGTGATGGTGGTTTCGGTCCTTGCTAACCCTGTTCTGTGGTTCTTTATTATTGGTTCTTTTGCCTAAGAAGAAGTTTTTGCAGTAAAAAACATAAATACCCAGCTAGTTCCCAGGTAACTTAAAACCCACCATAAGCCTAGTGAGGTTATATAGAGGTATTAGCTTGAAAGGCTATAAGAAGCGAATGTGTGTGTGCTTCAAAGTCAGGTAATGCTGAACCTGTCTTTCATCGGAGAGTGGCGAGACCAGTATGGGGGCCTCGCCACTTTTTGTGCCTATCTGTGGTCTTCCCTGCACCCGACGGTGCTCTGGAGGCAAGAGAGGAACAGATATTCTCAGTCCGCCCACAGAAACAATCTATATCGCGCTCAGGCCGCTGGAGCATACTGGTAGTACAGGTTCAAGGGAAGAACAGCCGCAAGGTGGCCGGTTCTTCTGGACCTCAAGAAAGAAAGTGTGTATTTTGCATGGGTCTTTGATCGATGTGTAAATGTGTGTAATGGTGGTGCCGGGTCGCAGGACCCGGCACCACTGCTTTAAGCGCTTACCTGTAGGCAATAGATAAGCGGCCGTGTATCTCAAGGGCCTGTAGAGTTCTGTGGCTTATCGAATGCGTCTTAATCTGCACATAATAGACCCATGAAAGTTTTACTGGCGGTTGATAAATTCAAAGGAACCCTGAGCGGTGCACGGCTCTGCGAAGCGCTGGCTGCGGGGATACAGAGCGTAGCACCTCACTATTCCGTGGTGCATTGCCCTATTGCTGATGGTGGTGATGGCACTGTCGATGCCGCTCTGGCCGCAGGTTACACCGAAGTGCAGTGCCAAGTGACCGGCCCCTTCTCTGGTCAGAAAGTTACTGCCCGCTACGCCTACTCTGAAGCTGAATATACCGCCGTCCTTGAGGTCGCTCAGGCTTGCGGTATGGCTTCACTGACTTCTGAACAGCTTGATACCTGGCACGCTACCTCCTACGGCGTGGGAGAGCTGCTGCTACATGCGGTAGAGAACGGGGCGCAGGCAGCTATTGTTGGCCTGGGTGGCTCTGCTACTACTGATGGGGGAGCGGGTATGCTCCAGGCGCTCGGCGTAAGTTTCTGCGACCGGCTAGGTAGGGAACTTGCTCCCGGCGGCGGTGCCTTAGCGGAACTAGCAGGCGTGGATATCTCCGGGCTAGATGCCCGCTTGCAGGACCTCAACATCATTGTTGCCAGTGACGTTACCAATCCCCTTGTTGGCCCTCATGGTGCGGCGGCAGTCTATGGGCCACAGAAGGGAGCCACCCCGGAGCAAGTCCCCTTACTGGCCCAAAACCTTGAAAAGCTAGCTGTCCTCGTTGAAGAATCACTTAACGTTTCACGTGGAACATTCGCGCACGCACCCGGGGCCGGGGCGGCTGGTGGGTTGGGCTTTGCCTGCATGTCTGTTCTTGGTGCAAGTGTGAGCCCCGGCGTGGATATCTGCTGTGAGTTCACGGGCTTCTACGATGCGCTTGCTTGCGCAGATCTTGTTGTCACCGGGGAAGGCAAATTTGATGAGCAGACCCTCCAGGGGAAAGGGCCTGCTGGCGTTGCTGACGCGGCGCACCAAAAGGGTATCCCCGCCATTGCGGTGTGCGGTATCAATGAACTGCGTCAAGAACAATATCAGGGGGCAGGTTTCACCGCTGTTTACTCGGTAACAGCCGATACCCAGGCAAGGCTGGCAGAGTCGCTAGCTGACCCGGCTCCCTATGTGCAGGAGCTAGGTGCGCTGATAGCGCGTAATTACCTTGAACCCCCAGAGGAAATCAAAGCCGGTCAATAAACGATTTTACTGGGTTGTTTTACTTCTTTTTCCAGTAGCCTTTTGAATACCCGTGGCCCTTGGGAACCCCTAGCTCCCGCCGTACCCATGCTCTGAGTGGCTGAATAGAACCCGACTCTCCTGCAAGCCAGGTAAAGATAGCGCCCTGGGGCAGGGGGTAAGACTGAACGGCATCAGCTAGCGCCCCGGGCAGGGTGGAGTCGACCCAAACCACCTCAAAGTTTTCGGGTGCATCAATCTGCTGGTGTGAATCCGGGCCTGCTACCTGGATAAAAGCTACACCCCGGGCATCGTAGGGCATGGACTCGATCCACCGAGCCATGCCGGGTAGTCCGGTTTCGTCCCCCGCAAGCAGGTAGAAATCGTAGTCGTCACTAATCTCGTAGCCGGACTTTGGGCCCAGAAGGTGGATGAGGTCCCCCACCGCTGCCTCCTGCGCCCAGGTAGTGCCTGCTCCTGCTTCATGGAGAACGATATTGATTTCAAGCGCCCCGGTTTCTTCCTGGTAGGAGCGAACCGTGTACTTAGTGCTCTTGGTGGGCTGGTTCCACCGCACCTTGTTTTTGGCTTGATCAGGTTCGGGGAGCGCTTCACCCTGTTTACCGGTCACAAGTCGAATATACTCACCCACCAGGCCCTGTGACTCAGCGCTGGCTTGACCGGCAGGTTCAGCTACTAGGCGCATAACGGTGGGGGTGAGTTTGCCTACCTCAGTGACCGTGTAAGGGGCGTAGCCGTTCTTGTACTTGCCGGACTTCATGGGTGCAGGGTAGGCGCTCTGTGCTGGCTTACTCGTATTTTGCGAGTCGGTTGATTCTGCCTCAGTCGGCGCCTCTGGAGTGGGGGCGGCTGAAGCTGTGTAAGCGGCCAAGGACTCTTCTAGCTTTTGCACCCGTTTGAGAAGTTTCTTGTGGCTCTTTCTAAGGTGCCTAAGTTCCTTGATGAGGTCTTTGGCATCATTCTCTTTGCCTTTGTTCTTTTTGCCCACGTGTAGTCCTTTCAGGTGCGCGATACAGCGGCCTCTCAGACCTGTCTGGTCTCATGTACCATGCTACTCCTGTATGGTTGTCTGCATCACACGGGGTGAACTATGTTTCCACATACCGCCTTCGCCCCTCTAGCCTCAGAGCGAAGAGGGTAGGACACACCTACCCTAAAGTGAGATGATAGAAGCTCACCATCTTTTGATCCGAAGGGGCAGCTTTGTCTGAGAGTCAGTCTGAATTTGTTCGCACACCGCCGCACGACGACACCGCAGAACAGTCAGTTCTGGGAGGCATGATGCTGTCCAAGGACGCTATTGCCGACGTTGTTGAGGTCATCGGTGGCGGCGCAGACTTCTACAAGCCTGCCCACGAGATGATTTACGAAGCAATTATCAACCTTTACGGGCACGGCGAACCGGCAGACGCGATTACCGTAGCCGATGAGCTCACCAAGCGCGGCGAACTCAACAGGGTAGGTGGGGCAGCCTACCTGCACAGCCTTATCGCCAGTGTGCCCACAGCGGCTAACGCCGGTTTCTACGCCGAAATTGTGGCAGAACGGGCTATGCTCCGCCGCCTGGTCGAGGCGGGGACAAAGATTGTTCAACTGGGCTACTCCGGCGATGGTGAAGCGGAAGACCTGGTGAACGCTGCCCAGGCCGAAATCTATGGTGTATCGGCTAATAACACCAGGGAAGACTACGTCCCGCTGTCCGAAGCCATGAACAGCACCGTTGAAGAAATCGAAGCTAACGGTTCACGTGCTGGCGGTATCCACGGTGTTCCCACCGGCTTCATCGAGTTTGATGAACTTACTGCTGGTTTGCAACCTGGTCAAATGGTTGTGGTGGCGGCCCGCCCTGCTATGGGTAAAGCTCTCGCGCTTGACACCCCGATTCCCACCCCGGAAGGTTGGACTACCATGGGTGATATTCGGGTCGGTGATCTTGTTCTCGGTGCAGACGGCCGCCCCACCAAGGTCATCAATGCAACCGAAGTTATGACCGGCCGTCCCTGCTATACCGTGACCTTTGACGACGGAACCCGCATTATTGCCGATGCTGAGCACCAGTGGCTTACCCACACACGGGCTTCTCGTCGCGCTCGCATCAAGGTAGGGGCAGGGGGACCTGCGGTAGATGAGCCGCAGCTGGCAGGTGCTAAGGTACGCACTACCGCTGAGATTCATGAGACGGTGCGCTGCGCTACCGCTGATAACCGCGCTAACCATTGCATTTCCAATGCCAGTGCACTTCAGCTGCCCGACGCTGATCTTCCTATTGCCCCATACACTCTTGGGGTATGGCTGGGTGACGGCGCCGCCGCTTCTGCTCGCATCACCACAGCAGATGATGAGGTTCTCCAGGGAATTGAAGCTGATGGGTACGACATCCGCCAGGTTCAGGGCCTTACCTATTCAGTTCATCTCCCACAAGAAAACCGGGAGTTTACGAAACACTGCCAGGTTTGTGGGAAGGAATTCACCCACACTGACCGAAACGTCACCACATGCTCCCGTACCTGCGGGGGTAAGCGTAAAAATCTCATTGCTACTCCACAGTCTCGTGCGACCTGCATTGACTGTGGGAGGCCGTGTACTGCCGGTTTGCGATGCTTGAGCTGCCACCGTTCTCGGGCGAGTGTGCAGGGGCGTTTGCGTACTCTGGGTGTTTTGAATAATAAGCACATTCCTATGTCGTACCTTCGCGCATCGGAGTTGCAGCGCAGGGCTCTCCTGGCGGGCCTTTTGGACAGCTATGGGACAGTGACCAACGCGGGATGTGTTCAGTTTGTTGTCACCAACAGACAGCTTGCTCTTGATGTGCAGGAACTCGTCCATTCTTTGGGCTATCGCACCGGCCTGCGGACCAAGAAAGTGGCTGCTCGTACCCCAGAAAGTTCAACCGCGTACAAGCTGACCTTCTCTACCTCAGATACCGTTTTTGGCTTGTCCCGCAAGAACCAGATGCACCGCGAACGGGATGCCCGTCCTACGGCTAAGCGTACTTGGCGTTACATTGTGTCTGTTGAGCCTGTTGAATCTGTTCCGGTGCGTTGCATTGAGGTTGATAACAGCGACCACCTTTTCCTGGCATCATCTGCTTTTGTGCCGACACATAACTCTACGTTCGCTTTGGATATAGCTCGTTCGGCGGCTATTAAGCACAAGATGACCACGGTTTTCTTCTCCCTAGAAATGGGGCGTAACGAAATTGCCATGAAGATCCTGTCGGCTGAGGCCGGTATTAACCTGTCAGACCTGCGTAAGGGCCGACTGGACGATGACCAGTGGGCCAAGATTGCAACGGCTATGGGCAAGATGGACTCCGCGCCGCTCTTCATTGATGATTCACCGAACATGACCCTTATGGAGATCCGCGCTAAGGCCCGCCGTCTCAAGCAGAAGAACGACCTCAAACTGATTGTTCTGGACTACCTCCAGCTCATGAGTTCCGGTAAGAAAGTGGAATCTCGCCAGCAAGAGGTTTCAGAGTTCTCGCGTGCCCTCAAGCTGATGGCTAAGGAGCTTGAAGTTCCCCTGATTGCCCTATCGCAGCTTAACCGTGGTTCTGAGCAGCGCCCCGACAAGAAGCCCCAGGTCTCTGACCTTCGTGAGTCGGGTTGTTTGACGGCAGATACTCGCATCCTACGGTCAGATACAGGTGCCGAGGTAACCATGGCTGAGCTTTTCGCGCAGGGAGCTCGGGATATCCCTGTCTGGTCTTTGGGTGACGATATGCGCTTTGTGGAGCGTCACCTCACCCACGTTTTCTCAACCGGGGTGAAGCCTGTATATCGTCTAACTCTTGCATCCGGTAAGACTCTCCGCGCTACTGCCAACCACCCCTTCTTCACCTACACCGGCTGGAAGGGGCTGGGAGAACTATCCGTAGGTGACCGGCTCGGTGTACCCCGGCACGTTAACGGCCCGTCTGTTCGTACCCGGTGGACCGATGAGCAGGTTATTCTGCTAGCTCACATGATTGGTGATGGTTCAGCGCTTGCCCACCAGCCTATCCGCTACGCCTCTATCGATCCGGAAAACCTTGATGCGGTGGCTGAGTCAGCCCGTAAGCAGTTCGGAATTACCGGTGTTCGTGATACTCACCCGGCGGCTCGCTGTACTTCTTTGCGTCTACCGTCACCGGAGAAACTGACCCACGGTAAAGGCAATCCCTTGGCTGCGTGGCTCGATGAACTGGGGCTCTTTGATAAGCGTTCTTGGGAGAAATTTATCCCGGAGCAGGTCTTTGCTCTGCCCAAACGTCAGATTGCTCTGTTTATCAAGCATCTTTGGGCTACTGATGGCTCGGTAACCCTCAATAAGAATGGCCGGGCGGGCCGTATCTACTACGGTTCGACCTCTCGTGCTCTCGTGGATCAGCTATCGCTTCTTCTTCTGCGGTTTGGCATTAACTCGCGGGTTCGCGCTAGCACTATCAAGGGCGAATACCCCCAGGGGTACAGCCTGGACATTTCTGGGCGCGATGAACAGCTGAGGTTTTTACGCGAAATCTCTTCCTACGGGGAGCGGGCTAAGAACTGTGCCTTGCTGCTTGCTGCTCTGACCGATGGGGGATCCTCTTCCAATACGAATGGTGATACAGCACCCGTCCAGGTTTGGGATGATGTGAGAAAGATTCTGTCGGAGGAAGGCATGAGCCACCGTGAGTTCCAGGCCGCTATGGGCTCACAGTACTGCGGCTCCTCCTATGACAAGAGTGCGCCGTCTGGCTCGCGCCTGGAGAAGGTTGCTACGGTCCTTGATGCCGCAGATTTAGAGATGCTGGCGGTTAATGACCTGTTCTGGGATACCGTGACCGGGATTGAATACGACGGCGAAGAAGAGGTCTTTGACGCTACTGTCCTGGGGAGTCACAACTTTGTTGCTAACGGCATTACCGTTCACAACTCGATTGAGCAGGACGCGGATATGGTCATTCTGCTTCACCGTGAGGACTACTACGATAAGGAGTCCACTCGTGCTGGCGAAGCCGACGTCATTGTGGCTAAGCACCGTAACGGCCCCACTAAGACCATTGCGGTTGCCTTCCAGGGCCACTATTCGCGCTTTGCCAACATGGTGCACGATTCCTACACCGGTACTGAAACCTTTTAGGGGCTAGACTAACTGCATCCCATACATAAGGTAGCCGGCGGCTGGTGGCTAGAGATAGAATCCCTGGTCAACTTCAGTCTCCAGACGGCTTGACCGATCCGGTATTGGGTGAGGCGATCATGGGGCAAAATCAGGGAGGGGAAGCAATGCATCGGTCTAGAACGGTGCTCTTATCGGTTTCTTTACTACTGATTGAGCTGATCGCTGGGATTCAGATTTATGTTCTCTCGCTTGTGACTCCCGAAATTGGTGCAGAGCTTAAAGCTCAACAATATTTTGGCCTGATTACGACCACATCATTGGCTGCTTCATTTGTAACTATTCCACTTGCACCGCTGGCGCTTGGGCGCTGGAAGGCGTCATCCTTACTTCTTGCCGGCACCTGGGTTACCGTAATTGGTGGGGTTACTAGCGCCCTTGCCCCCAATATCTGGGTTTTTGCTACTGGGCGTATCTTTTCAGGTCTAGCTGCTGGCTTGTTAGGGGCAGTGTCGCTGGCCGCTATCGTAAGGCATCTTGAAGCGCGGTGGCGCCAGATGGTGCTGGCTGGTTACTCTGCCATGTGGGTAATTTCTTCTCTTGTTGGCCCCCTGTATGCTGCCTTGATATCCGAGCTTCTTAGTTGGCGTTGGGCCCTTGTTCTTTACCTGCCGCTGCTTCTGCTGGCGCGAACGCTGGTTGCTGTGAGCCTCCGTGAACATTCTCAAGTTGTGGAGCACAGGGGCGAGTCTGCGGGGAGAACGCTCCTTCTTTCCCTTGCCCTCTTTACCTCTGTCCTTACTATTTCGCTCTCTAATGGATCCCAGCACAGTATCTGGTTGGCTCTTCCCTGCGGTGTTGCTGGTGCCTTATTTTTTGCACGTCTCTTGCTACCAGCGGGTGTTTTTTCTGCCAGAAGGGGCCGTCCTTCCGCTGTTCTCCTCAAGTTCTTGCTGACAGGTATCTACTTGGGTGCAGATTCCATTATTGCTGTGGCCATATCGGAGCGGTTTGATGATTCGGTTTCTCTGATCTCTGCTACTTTGATGTCCTCAGGGCTGGCATGGGCTGTTGTAGGCATGTTCACCGGCGCTAAACCTGCAACTGGTAGGTATTTTATCTGGCGGGGGAGTCTCGGTATTGCCTGTCTTTCAGCCGGCTTGATTGGTATTGGCTACCTTTTAGTGGTTCTCCCAACCGGAGCGGCTCTCATGCTGACCTGCTGTTCTGGTATGACAGGCCTAGGCATAGGGCTTATCTATCTGGATGTCATGAATGCTTTATTTGAGAAGCCTCCCCGTGCTGATGGTCTTAAGGACGCTGAGCTTGCCACTGCCTCTGTACTGAGTGAGTCAATTGCATCGACTGTCTGCGCTGCTGTGCTGGCATCTGTAGTGTCAAAGCTTGTTATATCCGGGGCTGAAGCTGAAATAGGTTGGTTGTTTATTGCCTTAGGCGCAGTTGCCCCTCTACTACTGGTTCCGCTTAGAAGGACTGTTGACCTCAGGTAGTTATAGGAAAGTGGGTGTAGGTTTTGGGGCGACCGGTCTTTTGAGTGAAAGCCAGCTGTACGGTAGCACCAGAAGATTCGCAAGGGGCATCTTTAGCTCTGGGTCACCGGCCAGTTGTGCTTGGTGCGAGTTCACTCCAAAACTGAGAAGATGTTAGAGAATGTATGTGACTTACTTCGGAACCAATACTCTTATTCTTGTGGCGGGCTGCCTAGGCTGAAGCTTTCGTTGAGTAGGGCATAAGAGTCTTGGGCAGTGGTGATTGTTGTGCCTGGATCTATTGCATAAAAACATAACCATCTCACTTACCGTTAGGCCAGCTAGACGAAAAGGAGGAGTCCTCTCTTGTTGGAACCACCGCAGGGCTGGGGTCCCGCCTTACATGAGTATCTGGGGATTGAGCTTTGGCGTATTCCTATCGTGATGTTATCCGCAGTGGGTATCTACTTAACCTTTTTGGTGCTTGTCCGCATCTTTGGGGTGCGGGTTCTTAGTGGTTGGAACGGCTTTGATGCGGTCATCATCATTATGTTTGGTGCTGTTGCTGGTCGTGTCATCATTGGTCACCCTCCCACTCTTGCTTCGGGCATGGTGGGCCTTGGAACGCTCATGCTCTTAGAGATTATCTTTGGGGCAGTGCAGTCGGTGACCGGTATCCGCCACCTCAACCATAAGCCACGCGTCATCATGGCCCACGGTAAGTTTGTGGTGCGCAACCTCAAGCGCTCGCATTTGGCGCCGGCAGAGATTTATGCAGCCCTGCGTAAAGCTGGTATTTCTCAGTTTGATCAGGTTCAGTGCGTCATTTTAGAGGTGACCGGTCACCTCAGTATCGTACGTGAAGGTGAGGATATTGACCCTAAGCTGCTACGCGGTGTTATCGGCGCTGAAAAGGTTCTCACCGGTAGAGCTGGCTCTACCACAGAGTGAGTGGGCTGGAATCAAGAGTAGAGTCTGCTCCACTGTTTAGTGCTGTCTGTTCATCAAGAATAGAAGTATGACAAACATTTCTCATACTCAGCGCAAGGAACCATCCGTCAGGAGCCTGTGGCGGCGTATGGCTAGCCCTTTTTACGTGTTTTCCGCAGGCCCCTGGATTGCCCTGGCTACTCTGCTGGCTCAGAGCGTTATCTCTGGTGTGGTCTTTACTCTTACTGCTTCCCTGATTGGGATTGTGCTTCTACCTTTTGCAGCTATTGGGTTTGGTCTCTATGAGCGGTGGCGTTTGAAGGTCAGCGGATACGGCCAGATTCGAGACGGCCATGTGAGCTATCCCGGTGAGAACTTCTTTGACGGTTTACTTTTCCGCCTAAAAGAGGTAGCGACCTGGCGTGAGGTTGGCTCGCTTGCCCTGACCACTGTGTGGGGCCTCATTGCTGGGTGGTTCTTCCTCTTTGTAGAGCTTGGTTTCCTTGCAGTGTGCGTTAGCCTGACCTACTACACAGGTATCGGCAACCGTTTGTATATTGACTGGGGCCAGATTTTTGGTCTGTACTCTGAACAGGATTTCCAGCGTTTACAGGCAACTAACGGAGGAGAACAACTGAGTGGGCCATTTACTGAGATAGCTCCTGAGCTATGGTGGGTTTTCCCCATTGCTATGGTTATCGGTCTTGTCATTTTTGCTTACCTGAACGGTCTTTTAGCGGCGGCCGGTGCCAGCCTCTCCAAACTGATTCTTTCCCCTCGCCCCGAGGAGCAACAAAAACAGCTTGCCCAGCTTGCAGCTTCCCGCACCAAGATCGTTGACGCTTTTGAAAGTGAGCGCCGCCGGATTGAACGGAACCTACACGATGGTGTTCAGCAGGAGCTGGTGAATCTTAACCTGCGTCTGGGTCTGGCGGAGATGGAGGCTAAGGGCCTTGCCGATAGCATCCAGGACGAGCGGGCTAGCAGGCTGTTTGAGCACGTCATCGAAGCCCGAGCTCAGCTTGCCCACGCTCAGAACACCTTGCGCGATACGGTGCGGGGAATCTACCCACCGGTGCTTGAGGACTACGGGTTGAAAGCGGCCCTGGAAGAGCTGGCCCGCCACACCCTCATTCCGGTTCACCTGACCTACGACGCTCCGGAGCGTCTACCCCAGCAGATTGAGCGGGCCGCCTACTACACGGTGACCGAGGCTGTCACTAACACTCTCAAGTACGCACAGGCACAGCGTATCTCGATAACGGTTGCGGTGGTTGAGAACCTGCTTGTGCTCAGTCTAGAAGATGACGGCATAGGAGGAGCTAACCTGGATGGTGGCACCGGCCTGGCTGGTCTGGTAGAACGGGCAGCGGCTCTGGGCGGACATGCTCAGCTTGATTCGCCGCAGGGTGGGCCTACCCGGCTGACGGTCAGTTTGCCGCTGGCCTAGGGTCCTGATTGAGCAAAGAACCGGTGGGTAGATTATTTACCTGCCGGTTCTTGGGCAGTAGAAAGTAGCCGGGGTCTGTACCCTGGGAATGAGACACCGTTGAAAGGCCGCTCATGCGTATTATCCTTGCTGAAGATTCTGCTCTGCTCCGTCAGGGGCTGGCGATGGTTCTGGGCGCTATGGGTCATACCGTTATTGCAGAGGTTGAGGACGCTCCGTCTTTGCTGGCCGCCGTCCATGCGGCACAGACCGGTGAGGGGGTCGATATCGTGATTACCGACGTGCGTATGCCCCCTACCCACACGTCCGATGGGTTGAAAGCTGCCTTGGAACTTCGTGAGGCTTACCCTGGTTTGCCAATTGTGGTGTTATCGCAGTACATCACGACAGCCTATGCGCGGGAACTTTTTGCGCGTTCGGCGGCTGGGCTTGGTTATGTTCTCAAAGATCGGGTGGGTGATATTGAGGAGTTCGCTCAGACGCTCACGACCGTGACCAACGGGGGCACCGTCATTGATCCCGATGTGGTGCAACACCTTTTGGGTGCGGGAACTCCACCGGTGTCACCAGAAAGTGGCGGGGTGCTGGCAGCTTCTGCATCTGTGCCTGCCAGGACTGATGGGAAGCTGGCTCGCCTGTCCCCCAGGGAGTTAGAGATTCTGAGGCTCATGGCTCGGGGTTACTCCAACGCAGAGATTGAGCAGGACCTTTATATTTCGGCAGCTACCGTTGCTAAGCATGTGGGTAACATTTTTGACAAGCTTGACCTTCCCGCTGATACCGGTAATCGGCGGGTCCGGGCCGTCCTCGCTTTCTTAGACATTTAGGCCTTAATCATCGCTTCTGCCAGTATCTCTAGGCCCCGGTGGGCTTGCTCGGTGCTGGGGGAGAGGTTAGAGATCATAATTTCATCGGCCTGGACCATATTGGCAAAGCGGGTGAGGTAGTCCTTGATGTCGGGTGCTGTGCCAAGTGCGGTGTAGCGGAGCATATCCAGAATCTGCTGGCCCTGGCTTGATTCTACGAGCAGGTCGAGTTCTTCATCGGTCATATCGCGGTCATCGAGGCGCATCATTGATTTGACGCGCTGGCGGTGGGCGATAACCTGCTGGGCTTTGGCTTCTTGCATACTGTCCGCTGCAATGACGTTAGCGGCGGCAATAACGTAGGGCTCCTGGAGCTGCTCTGAGGGGGCGAAGCGATCGCGGTAGACCTTGATGGCCTGTTCAAGCTGGGTGGGTGCAAAGTGTGAGGCAAAGGCGTAGGGCAGACCTAAAGAGCCCGCTAGAGAGGCACCGAAGAGTGAGGACCCCAGGATGTAGAGGGGAACATTGGTACCTGCGCCAGGGGTTGCATGTACTTCTGGGACCAGTGTCTTACCGGTGAGGTAGCCCTGGAGTTCTTGGACATCCTGGGGGAACCGTTCGGCATCTCGTGGGTCGCGGCCTAGCGCACGGAGGGTGCGCATATCGGTTCCGGGTGCGCGTCCCAGACCCAGGTCTATGCGGTCGGGGTACATTTCTGCCAGCGTGCCGAACTGTTCGGCAACGGTGAGCGGGGAGTGGTTGGGGAGCATTACCCCGCCCGCGCCCAGCCTAATTTTCTGGGTGTGGGCGCCAACATGGGCAATAAGAACTGCGGGAGCAGATGAAGCGATGCGCTTCATATTGTGGTGTTCTGCGTACCAGATGCGGTCGTAGCCTAGTTTTTCTGCCTGCTGGGCTAGGGCCACAGACCTTTTGAAGCTATTTGAGGGGCCTTCCCCAGGGAAGATGAGCGCGAAGTCAAGTAATGAGAGTGCTGGCATTGGTTTTCCTTGCTCAGGGTGATGCTCTTGTCTAGGTCCTACAACGTGCGGAGGTTTGCTTGTATTCCCTACCGTGCCGATAGTGGAGTTGAATATCCAGGTAATGAGTAAAGCTGAGGGCCGTTGAGGGGCAAAACGGGGAGAGCGGTAGGAAATTTTGGTGGACTAGGTCATAGATATATACCATAGACCTGCCTCACAGATAGCTTTTGACTAGGTGAAACATCATTGCAGAGAGAGGCTGGGGGTGGGGAAAAGCCCCTTTTGGGCCCCTTTGAGCCCGTCCTCTCCTCTTTTTCGATTTGCGCGGTGTGAAAAACCTGCGTAAAGTATTACCAGTCGCCGCGGCGAGGGAAACCCCGCCAAGCCAACAAAACGCCTAATCACACAGCGAAAACCCCACCAGCGGGAAGCTGCCAGAATCAGGA